>NZ_JAJATX010000099.1 GCF_020866965.1 Microvirga roseola | reverse complement strand
CTCTCGCCGGAACAACCTGATCAGAACTCACAACTAGGCGGGCAGCGAGCGTTGCGGTCAAGATGAACACAAAAAACAGCATAATGAGGCTCTAGGCTTGACGGCTGAGTGTCATCGGCCAAGTTGACGGCGCCAACATGTAAGGGGATGTTGACATTGTCAACACGTGAGACGGATACGAACAAACCTTTCCATCATGGGGACCTGAGACATGCCCTTATCGAGGCTACGGCGGAACTGATCGAGCGGGACGGTCCAGCTGCTGTCAGTCTGCGCGAGGCGGCTCGCATTACCGGGGTTTCTCACAATGCGCCCTACCGGCACTTCCCCACGCGGGAAGCCCTGCTAGCTGCCGTTGCGGCTCACGGCTTTCGGCAGTTGCGGTTGGCATTCGAGGCGGCGGCAGCCGCCACACCGGAGAACCGAATGCTGGCCCTTGGCCAAGGTTACTTGCGCTTTGCCTCGGCTCATCCGGGTCTGTTCCGGCTGATGTTCGGCAGCGGGTTGGATCGGCAATCACATCCCGAGCTTGAGCGAGCAGCTCAGAAGGCATTCGGTGTCCTGCAACGGGCGGCCCTCGATGGAGGGTCGCCATCGCCACGTGACGCGGCCCTGGGCGCATGGGCTCTGGTCCACGGCCTTTCTCACCTGATCGTCGACAATCAGCTCGCTCAAGACTTACAGGAGTATGCAGCAAGTGGACGGCTGTTGGAGAGGATCGCTGAGGTCTATGGGTTGAGCACGCCTGGGGAAGACGGTCTCGTTCCATGAACGGGCTTTCCTGAGATTAGATCTTGGAACAGGAAGGTCCGGTAGTGGCAGATTTCGTTGAAAAAGTCGGTGCTTAGGTTGGCAGAGAGAGCAGCGGCGCCTGCTTTGCTGAAGTTGGATCTGCGGTGAGTTGGGCCCTCGCGATCACCTTGAGCCGTCTCGAGTACGTTGAGATCGCGAGCGCCAAGCCCGGTCGGGAACTGACCCGCGCCATGGCCGATGTGGTGAAGGACCTCATGATCGTGCTGGGCGAGGATGGCCAAGTCCCAGCCGATGGCGCTCAGGTGGAGGCCATCCGTGCGGCAATCGCCGGCAATCTCCCTGAGGTTACAATCGAGTTCCCGGTAGCGCGACTGTGCGCTCGCTATGCACAGCAGGCAGTTCCGAGTCAGAAAAAGATCCTCAAATCGCTGGAGCGGGCTGCCACCTTCAAGAAGAATCGCGAGGTTTACCTGCAGGCTCATCAGCAGGCGCAAGTCAGCGGTCGTCGAGCCGCCGCACGGTAACGGTGCGGTTGCTGCAAACTCCGTTGTGCATCGAGTCGCAGTGATCTTGGCAAATCACGATTTCCCTGGATTATGGGGGCGGGGGTACTGACTTTTGCCCGATTTGGATGGCGTTGGAGGCCTGTCACGACAGTCCCTTACCTGTCGGGCCAAACTGATCTTGATGGAGTGTGCCTCATTGACGACCCTGAAGGAGTTCGAGCTGGCGCTGCGCGAGCAGGGCATGCACATGGCTCTGGCGATCCTGGAGAAACTGAAGGAGCGGGACCGGGCCAATCGGACGATCCGGCCGGCGCGGCGGATTGCGGGCAAGAAGATGACGCCTGAGCTCGCCCGACGCATCATTGAGCTCAACCAGACCACCGATATGACCCAGCAGGAGATCGCGTTCCAGCTGGGTGTCAATCAGGGGCGTGTGAACGAAGTGCTCAAGCGCGGGAAATGGCTTGAGGACAATCCGGCTTCCGAGGAGGCTGTTGCGCGCGACAAGGCGAAGGCTCGGATTGAGAAGGCCAAGGCCGAGAGTACTCCGGTCAGTCAGCGTAAAGCGGTCGCCTCCACAGAAGCGGTTCGGCATCGACCGAAGCCGAAGCCCAGGAATCCGGCTCAGTTGTCGATTGAGGACTTCATCGCCTCGACAGGGCCTGAACAATAGATTTGACCCGGTCCGGGTCTCAGGGTCCCAGTTGGTTGGATGCGTTCCGTAAGGCCTGTCCTGCGATTTATCGAGAGATGCCTATATCTCTCGGAACGGCTTGCGAGGTGGATATGGACGGTGTTTCCTTCTTCCAGAAGCTTGAGGCATTGCTCCTACCTCCTGAGGTTCGAGCCTCCAAGGACGCGTTATCGAAGCTCTCGGCGGGGGGCTTCGTGGAGTTTGGCAGCTCTGGCCGGACCTTTGACAGAAACCAAGTCATCGACGGGACCCCGTTTCGTTGACCGTTGCGCCATATCTCTCCTTCGACCTTCCTACGCTCCAACAGCCTCGCAGACGCAGCTGCTTATGCCGCCGCGGCCGGAGCCCGATACACTTCACCTCGCGCCATCAGGGCCCAGATGATGCGGGCCATCTTGTTGGCCAACGCTACCCGCACCAGCATCGGCGGCTTGCGTGCCAGCATGCGGGCGATCCACGACCCTGCAGGAGCGCCATGGCGGGCGACCCAGAGCAGGACACTGTTCGTGCCGATGATCAGCAAGCGACGTAAGGTTCGCTCGCCCATCTTCGAGGTGGCTCCCAGCTTCTGCTTGCTGCCCGTCGGATGCTGTAGAGGTGTGAGCCCCACCCAGGTGTCAACGCCGGTTGAATTCTGACCCACTTTGAGCGAGCGCGCCGATTCAAATCTGAACCACCCCGCTCTTATCCCAATCATTCCTTTGGCTTCACCACCATGCCAGCGCGCCGCTTGTCCTTGAGCCGATAGCTCTCGCCACTGATTTGCACCACCGTCGAGTGGTGCAGCAGGCGGTCGAGCATGGCGGCCGTCAGCACCGCCTCCTCGGCAGGCGGCAAAGTCCCGTCCGCGCTTGAATGTATCCGCCGGCGGAGCAAGGGCCGTCAGGGCCACCGCGGTGACCGGACCACCCCGGGAACGGTCATCAGCCGCCGTGCCGTCGCATCTGTCTTGGCCCTCTCGGCGACCTCGCGATCCAGACGGGCGATCTGCTCGTCCAAGCCATGGAGCCTCTCGACCAGCATCTTCAGGATCGGTCGGGCGAGTTCCGGTATCGTTTCAGTCCCATCCTCGATCGCCTGCACGAGGTGCGGAACGTGAGCCGGCCCTTTGGCCACCACGAGCCCGAACTCGGCCAGATGCCCCCGCAGGGCATTGATGATCTGAGTTCGCTGTCCCACCAGGAGATCGCGTGTCCGGAACATGGTGGCTGCGGCTTGAGCCTGTTCGCTCCTAGGGGCCACAAAGCGCATGGTCGGGCGCTGGGCCGCCTCGCAGATCGCCTCGGCATCGGCCGCATCGTTCTTCTGATGCTTGACGAAGGGCTTCACGTAAGCCGGCGGGATCAATCGAACCAGATGACCAAGCCTGCCGATCTCGCGCGCCCAGTAATGAGCGCTGCCGCAGGCCTCCATCGCCACAGTGCAGGGTGGCTGAGCCGAGAATAACGCGAGAACCTGGTGCCGCCGCAGCTTGCTGCGGAAAAGCACCGCTCCCGATGCATCAGCCCCGTGGACCTGAAACACGCTTTTCGCCAGATCAACCCCAATCGTGCTAACCTCTCCCATGGACGCCGCCCTCAAGTGGTGCTCAACACCTCCACTTTGGCACACCGAGGCCGTTTGGGACGACCCAATCAGTTCTTGTTCCGGCCCCTTCTTGCAGGAGCGCTTCAGCAAGGCCGGGAGCTATTATTGCTGGCTCGCCAGAGGCGTCGATCACCGCCCGGTCCGGCCGGCCGGACCCGGAAGTCTGTTGGCGCCGATGAAGGCGGCTCTGCAGCCAATCATCGACGAGGTCTGGCAGTATTGCGGTCAAACCGGTGTGAGGGGACGAAAGGTCACGCTTAAGGTCAAATTCTCGGAATTTCAGCAGATTTCCCGCAGCCGGACCTTGATGAGGACTGTCGATATCCGGAGCCAATTGGAGGAGATCGCGACTGGCCTTTTGGTGTCCATACTCCCGGTCGCGAGGCCGGTGCGCCTCCTGGGCGTATCCCTATCCACGCTGAACACGGACGAAGAGCAGCAGAGCCCTCAAACGACCCTTGGAATTTGATATGTCGGTGCTTCCGCTGCCAAGTTGATCTTCTCTCATCGTAGCCCATTCTAGGACGCCATGGATCGTTTCAGCCATGGAATAACCCAGCGGTTCTGCTGACATTTCACCGCAGTTCCTGTTTTGTTCTAGCTTCTCTGCACGGTTTGGGGTAGCCTTTCCTCAATTCCGAAATTCGGACGTGCGGAGCCTCCATGAGCTTGGATAAGAACAAGGCAATCGAGACTGCTGTTGCTCAGATCGAACGTGCCTTTGGTAAGGGTTCGATTATGCGCCTCGGCGGGGAGCAGGTCGTTGAGGTCGAGACGATTTCAACCGGGTCACTTGGGCTGGATATCGCGCTTGGCGTCGGCGGGGTCCCCAAGGGGCGTATCGTCGAGATTTATGGGCCGGAATCCTCAGGAAAAACAACGCTAGCGTTACATACGATCGCGGAGGCCCAGAAGAAGGGCGGCGTCTGTGCTTTCGTGGATGCGGAACATGCGCTTGATCCAGTCTACGCCCGCAAGCTGGGCATAAACCTTGACGATCTCATCATCTCTCAGCCAGACCACGGTGAGCAGGCGCTTGAGATCGCCGATACCCTTGTACGCTCGGGGTCGATCGATGTAGTGATTATCGATTCCGTCGCGGCCCTGACGCCGAAAGCCGAGATCGAAGGCGAGATGGGTGAAAGCCGTCCAGGCCTGCAGGCTCGGCTCATGAGCCAGGCGCTTCGTAAGCTCACGGGTTCAATCAACCGCACCAATACGGTCGTGATCTTCATCAATCAGATTCGGATGAAGATCGGCGTGACCTATGGAAGCCCCGAAACAACCACGGGTGGGAACGCGCTGAAGTTCTATGCCTCCGTGCGCTTGGACATTCGCCGGATATCCACCTTGAAGGATCGGGACGAACCGATCGGTAACCAGGTGCGGGTGAAGATCGTCAAAAACAAGGTCGCTCCACCCTTCAAGCAGGTTGAATTCGACATCATGTTCGGCGAGGGAGTATCGAAGATGGGCGAACTCATAGACCTCGGCGTGAAGGCTGGTGTTGTCGAGAAGTCGGGAGCCTGGTTCTCATACGATAGCCAGCGTTTGGGACAAGGTCGTGAGAACGCCAAGCAGTTCCTGCGCGACAATCTGGAGATCGCAGCCGAGATTGAGGGTAAAGTTCGACAGAACGCAGGCCTGCTTATGCACGATCTTCAGGCCAATGACATAGGTGGCGATGCCGCCGACGATGCTGCATAGTTGAAAAGGCCGGGCGAAGGGCCGGCCTTTTCCTTAGCTCACGTAGACGATTTTGGCGGGATCTAGGTCCATCTCACCGTCCCATTGGTAAGCGGCGAGGTGACCACCCTTCGCAACGGAGTAGTCGAGACAGAGCCAGCGATGGTCTGTCATGCGCGCCTGCCCCTGAAGCGAGTAGTGACCGAAGATCACCGGCTTTGCATGGTTGTAGGCAAGCCGCATGTCCGGGCTGATCTCAATCTCGGGGAATTGGGCAATCGTCTCCGGATCAACGAGCGCTGCGGTCTTGTATTGATCGCTCCATCATCCTACCAGCGGATACGCGTGTTGGTGCGTTCATGGCCGTCTTTGTCGAGAAAGTACACGCCCACCGGGAGCGGAATTTCTTGGCCCTTCAGCAGGATCTCTGCAGCAATGCGTGCCGGGTGCCCCTTTGAGAACGAGGCATACACACCAGGATCCGTCAGTCGGCCGTCGGCGTGGGTGAATGCACGCATCATATCGATCTCGCGCGGATGCCAGCATGCATGTATTACCCGAAGCCCATCGGTCTCGAACCAGAGAGGCAGCGTGAGAAGTCAATCGACAAGCTCCTAGGCATGACTGTCTCACCTTCAAAGGAAGAGCCGGGATTATTCGAAGTCAGCGGCGACCCTAAGGCCCTCGAAACATTCGTGACTTCGCCGCTGCTCACCGATGCACAAATTGTTCTGCTCGGAAAATGCTTCTGTGCTTAGCGTCCTCAGGTATAAAGCGGAAAAGCGCCCCTCGTGAGAGGGCGCTCTTCAGTTAAGGCTTCACGAGGGGTAGAGCCGCACCGGTGGAGATCAGTCCGCCGGTATCTGCCATCTGGCTCAGAGTGCCTGTGTTAGGCTGCCTTCACCCCGCGAAGAAAGTCACCGACTTCGCCCCCCAAGCTATTGGAATGGCGAGCGAGCTCCTGGGCAGCGCTCAATACCTGAGAAGCAGCAGCACCGGCCTCACCAGCACCCCGGCGCACATCACTGATGTTTCCCGTGACATGCTCAGTCCCACGAGCGGCCTCATGCACGTTCCGGGCAATCTCACTCGTCGCCGCACCCTGCTCCTCCATGGCCGCCGCGATGGTCACCGAGATCTGAGACATCTCGCCAATTGTCCTAGTGATCGTGTGGATCGCCTCCACTGCCTCGCGGGTAGCCTGCTGCACGGATGCAATCTGGGCCGAGATCTCGTCCGTAGCCTTAGCCGTCTGCTTGGCAAGTTCCTTTACTTCAGAGGCGACCACGGCAAAGCCCTTTCCGGCTTCTCCCGCACGAGCGGCCTCAATAGTGGCGTTGAGCGCGAGTAGGTTCGTCTGTCCTGCCAGAGCATTGGTCATGGCGATCACGTTGCCGATCCGCTCGGCTGTGGAGGCGAGCTGCTGTACGATAGTGTCGGTGCGCTGCGCATCCTGAACCGCACGCTCCGCAATGCGGGATGACTGGTTTACCTGTGAGGCAATTTCCCGGATGGAAATCGACAGCTCTTCGGTCGCTGCAGCCACTGTCTGAACGTTGGCCGAGGTTTGCTCGGCTGCCGATGCGGCATTGACCGTCTGAGTGTTGGTTTGTTCTGCTATGGATGTCATGGTCTGAGCGGCAGCCTCCATCTCCGTAGCTGCAGAGGCGAGACCCTGTGTCATGGCGGAAACCTTCCGCTCAAAGTCCCTGGTCAATTGGTCCAGAGCCTGAGCACGCCGCATCTTGGCGTCATTCTCAGCCTCCTGCTCGGCGGCAAGCCGGCGCGCCACAATAGCATTGTCCTTGAAGACCTCGAGCGAACGGGCCAACTGACCGACCTCATCCTTGCGCTCGATCCCGTTAACATCGACGGCAAGATCACCTCGGGCGAGGCGTCCCATCGCCGCCGTGATCCGGGTCAAGGGGCGAACGACACCGGAAATCATGATGGCTGCAATGAGGCCAAGGGTCAATGGAATGCCGATCGCCGCCGCAATGATCAGGTTCGCTGATGTCTGGCTCGCAAACTCGTGTGCTTCGCCTGCTGCCTTTTCAACAGCCTTAGAATTTGCCTCAATACCCGCCTTCAATAGCTCACGAACTTTTATACGAAGGTCACGACCCTCTCCATTGGAGGTCGCCAGAGCCACCGCATCATTGTCCTCAATCGCAGCGGCAACGCTCTTATCCGTCAGACTGAAGTAGGCATTCAGCGTTGCCAATACCTCTTCATTGAATTTGCGGCCTTCGGCAGTTTCGGAGAGATGCAGCAATTCCTCAGTGTGCTGAAGTGTGGCCGCCTTGTACTCCTGATACACTGCCTCGCCGCTCTTGAAACGATCCTGCTCGGCCGCGTTGATGAGAATTAGGTTCTTCTCTTGAATGCTCGCCTGGTTCACCTCCGCGTCGATTTGCAGAATCTTCGTCAGGCGTGCGACCTCGTTCTTCACTAGGTGCTCCGTGTCAGCCGCCATGATGATTAGTCCGCGGTCGGCCATGAAGATCAGACCGACAGACATGGCAACAAAGATCGCAACTGGAATCGCGATCTTGGCTAGAAGCGTCAGATTGTTCAGCAGTTTTATTGTTTTTCACCAGCCCGCCCGCCTCGCTGCGAGAAGCGCACGCCCCCCTGACGTGCCGAAATCGGGTAAGGCTAGAATTCGTGGATCACGTGAGGAATAGATTAAGAAGATGGTCCGCTACCGGCTGAAAAGACTATAATACGTAGTTTCCCTTACTGTAGCTCACTAAATTGCTTCAGAATTTCTACGAGCGATTCTTGATTAGTACATCACTATATATGTACATTACATCGGGAGGTGGTTGATTTCGCCGGTAAAATCTAAGGATGGTTGAATATGATAATCGCAGGTAATGCTGTCCGCGAAGGCAGCGACCGAGAGTTACCGGGCCGATTCAATTCACCAGACTTCCCTCACTCACGGATTCTTCCCGTCGACGATCTCGGCCCGCTGGGCCACAGTCACAACCCGGCCGCTGTTGATGCCTCTGGGCGTGTACTTAGGGTTACCAAGCGGCGATATCTCGAGATTGCATGCGCGACGGCGGAAACCATGAGCGAAATTCTGGAACACGTCCCGTACGAGCTCACGATCGTTGTCCACGATTCGGTAAAGGCCGAGGAGATAGATGTGCTGTTGGATCTGGATGATCTGATCGAGGTTCGAGAAAGATCCTGCCGTTTTCCTATCCCGAGGATATTAGTGAGCGGGTTGTGCCTCTGACCCTAGTTGCGAGCAACATCAACATCGTTGAGCCATCCGAGAGATGAGATCGACCGTCATCTCCGCCAATGTGATCATCTGATTGCTAGTGCTACTTCAGTAATCCTGACAGGAGCATCACTCCTTGCCCCTACTGGAACGGCCGCAAGGATACGGCTACTGACGCCTTCTCAAGTGCGGAGACAGCACTCAGAGCCTCGATTGACAGGGCCGGTCCGTGCCAGACTCCTATTGTAAGACCAAGTGAAGGAGTGCTCCGTCAACCATACCGATCCGGATGAAATCGGATGCGACACTCTGGCAACATGGCAGAGAATCATGTATTTGGGCTGCTCAACGGCAGGTCCGCCGGTTTCACATCTACAGCCAGAGGAGGCGTCACATGTCTGAACGACTTTACATGTCTCGCACGCGCCACCCCGCCCTCCCTGTCGCTTCAACGCATTCTGCTGTAGGTAGCCATGAAACCGTACGTCTTACCCTTGCCCTTTATAGGGCTCGCATTCCGCTTTGAGGTCATCTGGGCGATGCGCCGCCCCGCTAATGACCCTAAGCCGCCTTCCATGACCTTGGAGTCTATCGAGAACCTCCGCAGGGAAGTGGGCAACCACATCCTGCGCGATGTCGGCTTCGACCGCAGCCGTGCCGATTGAGTCTTAAAGCAGATTCGATTTAGACGGGCTCATATCCGCATTTCCTGAG
>NZ_JAJATX010000098.1 GCF_020866965.1 Microvirga roseola | reverse complement strand
TCAGACGGGATGAACAACCTCCTCAGATCTCACACCTAGTCAGCTGGAAGCCTCCTCTGAAGGGGTTACTCACGAGGGTACTAAGCTGATGGCTGCCCCTGATCCTAAGACTGTTGACAATGTCCTTCTTCAAATTGCGAAGTCCATAAGGGAACTTGATGCTCAAAAGCACACCTCATGGAAAGCAGTGACGGCCGAGTACCCAGAGGCCACGCTTTACGGCATCGAGTGTTCACCCACCTCGGTTGCGATCGACAAAGAGGGTGACTTTAGTGTCCGCGCACGCCTCGTAATTCACGTTCCCTTTGTACGCTCAGACGGGACCAAGTCCTACGGCTCGAGAACTGTACCGGCCTTTGTCAAGGGCACGCGTAATGATGACGGACAGATCGCGATTAAAGAGCTTCGACTTAGTGTAAATCACCCAGGTTGATCTAAACGTTCAATGAAGATGTCGGTGACGGGCTATGCGCCACCTTGTCCTGGCAGTATCGTCTACGTGTGAGGTGAGGTGACCAATGGCAAAAGCGGGAGCTTTCACGACAACGGCAAGAAAAAAGAACATTCGGCGAATAAGGGTACGAAAGGCGGCCTTCTTTCAGGAAACTGACGTGGATACGTCCGGAGCCCTGGCCCCGGAGGATCAGGCTCGTGCGAAGATAGCACAATGTGTCCAACACTTCGACATTGAAAGCCATCCGGTCTGGAGTGAAGTTATAGGGCATCACCCTGGTGCCAGCCTTTTCGTAACCGAAGCCTCACCCGAATCCGTTGAGATCCTTTCTAGCGGCGAGTTTACCACGCGCGCACATCTCCTGGTCGATGTCCCTGTCAAGTATCCTGACGGATTTGAAACGGAAGGATCCGTCACCATTCCAGCATTTGTCACCGGCCGTTTGGAATATAACGGTGACGTCGTGTTCAAGGAGTTCAAACTGAGCGTCAACCATTTAGCTTGACGCCACCATGGCTTGCTCCCTCAAGCTTCGAAGAGCCAGAGCTGCCGGCCAAAGTGCAAACGTTGCCTCATCCCGCTTATCTCCTTTCGGGACATGTTACGAACCAGTGGTTGGACGGCCCCGAGAGGATTCGGACATGCAGCGGATCAAACGTTTCACGGCGTTCGAGAGTACATGCCGCAGCGATTGCGAGCCTCTGGTCAGCGAGTTCCTCGACGTCAGCACGGCCACCGTCCACGAGTTCACCAACGACCTAGGCCGTCAGCGGTACGCCCGCTACATCCACGCAGTCGGCTGACTCTAGTAGCATTGCACAAGAGCGCCGGGGAGCAGCCCGACGCTCTCGCAAAGGACTCATGCCAGGGATCGCCATGGGACGGCGCGGCCGGTCACGGCAGGGGAGGAAGCCCCTCGAAAGGATTGATGATCTTCACCCCGAACGGCTGGAAATGCTTCACGTTGGCCGTCAGGACCGTGTAGCCATGAACCCATGCCGTTGCCGCAACGGCCGCATCGGCAAAGCCGGGGGAGTGCCCCCTACCCTTGGCCTTGTCGAGCACCTTCCCCGTCATCTCCGCAATGGCAATGTCGAGGGGAATGATACGGTCCCCGTACCAGTGTTTGACGGCAGCCCACCACTGAACAAGGCTGCCTGCCTTCGTGGAGGCACCGTCACGGAAAAGCTTGCTGATCCCCGCCTCGATCTCGGCAGCAGTGATTACGGACATGTAGAGATGCGGCGAGGCTGCATCCATCCAAGTTTCGATGTCGGCGCGGGGGACCTTTGTCGGTGCCCTCGCGCTGATGATGTTGGTGTCGACGAGATACAAGGCTCAGAACTCCACCGTGCGATGGGACTCCGGCTCGCGGTTCCGCTCCGGGATGTCCCCGGTCTCGATCGGGGCAGCCATGAGCAGACGCCCGAATGTCGGGATGGACGACAGGCGCTCGTAATCCTCCCACGACAGGAGAACAGCCACCTTCTTGTTGTGCCTGGTGATCGCCTGGGGGCGATGCGTCTCGATTGCGCGATCCACGACCGCGCTCAAGGTTGCCTTGGCATCCTTGAGTTGGATTTCCTCGATGATGTCCATGCTGGACTCCTCCAATATGACTACAGTAGTCATATATTGGGAGGCCTATGCGTGTCAACAATTTTCGGCCTGCTCCGGCCGTTCCGGATCGGCTTCCGGCTGCCAGTTGTCCACAAGCTCCCACAGCCGGGCGGCGACGTCGGCAGGCGGCTCCAGCCGCTTGAAACGCTCCTCGATTGCCGAGGAAACGGCGCTCTCGATCTCGTCCATGATTGCCCCAAAGAGAAAGCGGGGCCGAATGGCCCCGCTCTCATTAGGTCCTGACCCAGGCGATAGTTCCCGGTCAGATGCCTCGCGCCCGCACCCTGTCGGGTGTGAGGTTCTTCTTGATGCCGTCGAGCTCGTTTCCGCCTCCCCCGAGCTTGCCGGGGAGCTTGGGGAGCCTGCCGGCATTCGAGATGCCGAGGGCAACAGCGCCGGCCAGTGCAGCGGCTGCGCCTTGCTGCTCGTCGTATCCCGAGCCCTGCTTCTCGCCGAGCCACGCATCGGCGCGGTCCGGAATAGTGACGATCAGGCCGAACCCGCGGAGGTAGATCTGATAGTCGATGTAGGACTTCATCACGAGCTCCGGGGTGAGTCCGATGACATCGGGCATGTGTCCCCGTTCGCCCCGGCGAAAGCCAGTCCCCAAGTTTCGTTGAAGAAGATCAGGAACGGCACGATGACGCTGTAACGAGTGATTGGGCAAAACCCCGAAAGACCCTCCGCAGCGACCGTGACACTTTGGTAAGCGAGTTCCTCGACGTCAGCACAGCCTCTGACCACGAGTTCAACAACGAGATCGACCGTCAGCGCTACGCCCGCTACGTCCATGCGGTCGGCTGCCTCCAATACGGCAACAAGTTTCTCGCTGACCTGGAAGCGGCTTATGCGAGTGGGGTCGTTCAGCGCCCGGCATTCCCGGTAGGGGAGGCAGCCTAAGATGGTGGCATTTCCCCAGCCTAACACCTCGACCGGCAGCTATGAGACCTGGAAGGCGGAGGCGATCTCCTACGCATGGCGCTCATACTGCCTTCCGGAGGATTGCATCGAGGACGGCATGTACCGTCCCCTGTACAATGCCGGCGCCACCCCGCAGGCAGCGGTCGATGACCATTGCGAGGATTGCGGCATCAACAAGCTCGGCCCTTGGAATACAATCTGACCGCATCCCAACCCGCTTCTCCAAAGGGGCGGGTTTTCTTGTGCTCGCACTCGCAAACCCCATCGCCCTGATCCCGGCTCATCTCAATTCTCGATAGGGATTGTGAAGAGATGATCAAAAAATCCCCGAAAGGAAGCAAGGCGATGGACACCCTCGAGCAATTCACGGCCCTGTCCGGCATTCGCATCCAGGTTCTGGCCCAGGCTATCGCCTGCAGGACAGCCTTCGCCCGCGACCTCCACGAGCGCCTCGCCCAACAGCTCGCCTGTATCTGCAAGAAGCTTCGGCTGGAAATCGCCGTAGCTGCCCGCTTCGGGGGCGAGGACGAAGGCGCCTTCGGGTGGGAAGGCCCCGACGAGATCCACCTGATCGACAGCCTCTACGTCGATCACGGCACCCGCGAGTTCCAGATCAACGGCGAGAACTGGTACTCCCTGGATGGAGACGGCGAGCCGCTCGCTTCACCCGCCACGGCCGAGCAGACAGAAGGGCTCGATCGCTTCATCGAGGAGCTCGCCCAGTACGGCATCCTCGTCACCGCCAACTACGTGTTCATCCCCGGGGAAGAGGAGATCGCCGCTTAAGGCCCGCGCCTCCCATCGCGACGATTTCAGGGTTTCGGAGAAAAACGCATGACCGCCGCATCGCTCAACAAGCCGACCCCGCTCATCTGGACCGACAGGATGTCGACAGGCATGAGCCATCACACCTACTTCGGCGGCCGGACGCCAGGTGAGCAGATCGTTTACGTCCTGCGCAGCGATCTCATCCACGACGATGGGATGGAGGAACGCTGGGAGGTCTGCTGGAACACCGGCTGCTATCCGCGCCGGGTCCCAGAGGACCGCTACCACGCCACGCTCTGGGCAGCGGTTGAAGCCGCCGAGGCCGAAGTCGCCAAAGTCATCGCCCAGCCGGAACAACCCTGTCGGGCTTGCGGTCCCCATTGCCCCGTCTGGCAGGACAGCAGTTTCGCTATCGCAGCATAGGAGAAAGGGCCACGAGAATGTCGCTTACAGTTAGACGTTCGGCCAAGCCGCTTCGTTGGAGAGGCCTGCTGCTCCGACAGTCCAGCAATCTCGCGCTGAGTCGGTGGTGGGCAGCGAGTTTCTACCGCCGGAAACTCGGCTGAGCCGTAATCAAAGGCCCCATGGAGGGGCCTTTTTCATGCTCGCGTCCCCAAACCCCGGCTACAGCTGATCGAGCGCGTCCCACAGCTTGATGTTCAATGCTGTCAGCTCCTCGTCGATGCGACGGTCCTCATCGATAACCTCAGGCGGCCAAAGCATCGGATTGATCCCGTGCCTGGTCCGAATCTTCGCCTGTCTGGCCTCATACTCCTGCTGGCTATGACGCATAGCCTCGATTTCCGGCGTGAGAGGCTTCGTTTCGGGCTCCTCAAGATCAGTTCGCCGTTCCAGGACCCGGTACCCATCGCGCGTGAGCACGTCGATATAAAGGTTTCGCGGATACTCCTCGCCCTCTTCCCAGGCGTCCGGGTCGAAGTCAGCCCATTCATGGCCCCCGTCGGCGCCACCAGAGATCGTCACTGCCGCCGGGATATGGACCGACGCAGGTTTCGCCCTTTCCGGGGAGGACGCCCGGGGTGCTGGCACAGGCTTTGCAGCCACATCTGCGATCGCCTGATCTTCACTTAAAGTTTCGCCTTGCAAAGCCGCCGCGCTAGAGGGGCCAGACACTATGCCCGTGCTAAGGCTCTTCCTCGCTCGCAAAGACAAGAGAACTCGCGCTTCCTCTGCGTCGATGCCCGGGTTCTCAGCCTGGATTGCCTCGATCTCCTGCTCCGTAAAGGAGTCGTCGACCACAAAGCTATGCACCGGACGGAAGGTGCGCTTGCGCCTCACCTCCTCACGATGCTGCTCCAAAAGCGCTTTCTGCTCCTCAAGGAACAGGCGCTCAGCCTCAACCTTTGCCAGTTCGGCCGCACGGAACTTGGCGGCCCGCTCCTCCGCCTCCGCAAGCTTCTTCGACAGATGCTTCATGCGAATTTGCACACGGCGCTCAAGCACGCCCGGGCGCTCTGCGCCCCAGCGATACTTCTTGCCGTCCTTACGCGCCTTGCCGTTTGAAACCGTCGCGGCCGCCGCTGCGCCCATGATCAAGCCTCTTCTCATAACCGTATGGCGAGGTGCGAATTAAGACTCACACCTCCGAATTAAACCGGAAGCTATCACCCTTACGGCCAAGATTCAACGAAGTGAAAGGTGGAAGGGGTGCATGGGCCTGACACTTAACTGTCAGATCCCTGGTCGCCAGCACATGACACCCTGCCATCGCTGGGGAAGGTCACGTGGCCCGCAAAACCTTACTGCCTAAGGAAAGGTACGCGATGCCGTTGACCTGACATGCCTAAGTAAAAGCGATGTCAGGTTCACAATTGACACCACCTTACCCAACGTTCTGGCATGTCAGGTTTCCACAGCATTCGACCTGACACGGGAATTCGGGCCAGGGGCAGGTCTCCGACACCACCTGCCGCTCGCCAGAAGATCCCGGCCAACCGCGGAGGCCAGGTCGCGGGGCAACCCAGACGGCGCTCCCACCCCCCGGCCATCCCGATCGCCTGCTCCAGCATGGGCCGCACCGAATTCGGACGGGCAGATCCAGAAGGCTGGTCACCTGCCACTCCAGTACGCCGGACAGGTAAGGTTTGACACTCGCCTCACCTGACGCTCGACCTCGGCTCAATGTTAGGTCTGAGGAGCACGCAATCTTACATATGGAGGTAAGGTCGGCCCCGCCCTGCGCCTGACGCTCTGACCTTTGCGCCTTGTAGATCAAGGAATCCGGATGGAGCCTGGGAGGGCCACTCAGGTAGGCGCATGGGCCACGAGGCATGCCCCACGTCCTTCCCAGGCTGCCAGCCGCACGCAGCCTGGCACCTCATGCCGTGCCGGATCTGACACAGCCCACGTCAGGTCGCAGCCACAAAGGACCTGACAGTGATGGGCATCCTGCAGCCGCCGCCCTCCCCTCTCGAGACAGACCGAGCTCCGGCCGCGTGGTCCGACAGCCGCCCCGATCCCGCAACGGGAGGTCAGGTTTCCGGAGCAACAGACCTTCCCTCAAAAGGTCAGGTCGGAAACGTCCATGACCTTACCGGCCTCCGGCCGACAGGACAGGTCGATCCTCGTCGCCACAACTCCCAGATCTCCCCAGCGCACCAGCGGGACTCGCAAGCTCACCCGCCGAACTCCATGCGTGCGAAGTAAAACCCCCTTTGCGGAGCGTTCATAGAACGCCATGGGCCTTAAACTTGGCCTGATTACATGTCCTGTGCTTCACGCTCATCGTATCGCATAACAGCGCGCTTGCTCACGCGATTCTTATGAAGCGTATTCATGTCATTTTGTACTGCCGGAATACGTTGAAACGGCAGAGAGAGACGCGCTGCTCATGTGTGCGCGTCCCCAAAACCGCCAGGAGCGGCCTGGAGGCCGAGCGAGGCAGGACAGGCTCAAAGGCCCTCGATCGGCCCGGGAGGGGCCACAGGCCCCGTTTGACGTCCCGTATGACCCTACCCCGCCGACGGACATAGCCTGCGGCTGTCGGAACACCTCTGAGGTTCACAGACCCCGTACAGGAGGGGTCCAGAGGGAGGTTTAGGGGCAGGATAATTTTTAGGGCCCAATAACGCAGTTTTGGCGCACCTGTCGGTTCGCCGAAAACTGCTACGTAAAACATTGGGCTCTGCGAGGCTGCCCCGGCGCGCTTTGGCCCATGCCAAATCGCACGATCCAGGCGGATCGTGGCCGGGTAGGAGCGAGGCTTCCGGTTGCTGAAGGCAACCCCGCCTCGCAATCCGGACGCTCAAACCGCGTCCATCGTTTTTACTATCTTAATACTTGCCGTCGCAGAACGCTCCGGCTGCGGGCGGACGACATGCGTCCGCAAGCTCTATCGGCCTCTGCCGCTCTCAGGAGCGGCTCGGCCCGGCTGACAGGCAGCCTCCGGATTCCGGTGGTCGCGCCAGGCGAATACGCCGGCGACGTCTTTGACGTAAGGCGTGGGGCCATTCGGCCCCTGTCGTCTCGATCGTACGGGTCTGTGTCGCTCGGTGCCGCAGATTCCTGACCAGCGGGCCCGGGCTTGCAGCGTGGGAGCAGATGAAAGGACGGCGCGCTGTCCTCCTCGGGCGTGCAGAGGAGGCTCCGGGCTCCCTTCGGCCCAGATCAGTCCCGGGCCGTATCTTTGCGGAATCGCAATATCACAGCCCTCACCCGCCGCGGACAAAGAAAAGGCCGCCCCTCGAAGGCGGCCTCTCCGATCATCCCATTCGGCTGGCCCCGACTACACAACGAAGAAGTCGCTGGCGGTGAGCTTGAGCCCCTTTGAGAGCGAAGCGATCTCGACGGCTTTGGCCTTCCCCGATCCATCGGCATCGTAGAAGAGCATACCCTTCTTCGTGTCGTAGATCAGGTAGTCGTTCTTGTCCTTGGCCTTGTCGCCCATGGTGAAGAACTTCTTGTTCAGCTTGGCCGGCTTCATCTCCGAGCCCTTCTTGCCGAACTTGGTGAACACCTTGTTCTCGAGCCAGATCGAGTCTGCCGCCCGATCGAAGTCGAGAACCTTGTCCCGGTTCTTGGTGCGGCTTGGCTTGAGGTCGAACACGAAGGTGTCCTTGCCCTCACCGCCCGCGAGGATGTCATTGCCAGCGCCACCCCAGAGGGTGTCGTTGTCGTCATCGCCCTTGAGGGTATCGTTTCCGCTTTCACCCTTCAACAAATCGCGGCCAAGGCCTCCGTACATCTTGTCGTTCCCGGAGCCGCCCCAGATCCGGTCATTACCCCAGCCGCCGTCAAGCACGTCATTCCCGCCGCGGCCGGAAAGGCTATCGGCAAGCGAGGTGCCGTACATCCGCTCGACCCCGTTCGACCCGATGCTGTTCAAACCGGCCGCCTGCACGGTCACGGCCTTCCATGCACCCGATCCCAGGTTGCCGGAAGCGTCCGTATAGGAGCCTCCGACAACCAGCAGGCTCCCGATCCCGGCTGCGGTCGGCGTAAATGTCGCCCGGTAATGCGTCGCATCCACCTGGACAAGGCTCGACAAGGTCCCGTTCGCCGCGACGACATCCTGCAGCGTGAAGCCCTGCACCGCCTCGCTGAAGCTGAAGGTGACCGTGACCGGCACTCCCATGGCAGCAGTAGCTGGGCTGGTGATGCTGACGGTCGGAGCAATGTAATCGATGACCGGCGCCGTGTACGATGATCCACCCCCTACATCTTGGGACAGGTCCTCATAAGATCCGGCAGCGACCGCAATGGTCGTCTCCCCTGCCGCAGCAGGCGTGAAGGTTGCTGCGTAGGTCACAACATCCAGCTGGACCAGGTTGGCGAGGGCCCCGTTTGTCGCCGTTACATCCTCGAGCGAGAAGTTCGCCACCGGCTCACTGAACCGGAACGTGACTGTGGCAGGCACTCCCGCAACCAGCGGCCCTGCAGCCGCAACCGAGACCGTGGGAGCCGGCTCCGGCAGGAAGATGATCGTCTTGCCCCTGATCTCCAGCCTGCCGAGGGGCACCGCCGACAGATTCATCGTCACGGATGTCCCGGTCCCGCCCGTCCCATCGGGGTCGATCGTGAGGGTACTGCCGGCCAACGAGGCCGCCATTTGCCCTTCCACGCCATCAGTCACGGTGATCACGTCGCCGATCGAGAAATCCGTGATCGTATCGCCGCTGAAATCGAAGCTCGTTCCGATAAAGAGATCCTGACCGCCGCCACCGGTCAGGCGGTCTATGCCTGCTCCGCCATTGATCGTGTCATTCGCGGACGTGCAGATCAGGATGTCATCGCCACCACCGCCGTTGAGGCTGGTGGCGCCGGCCGTCACCGTTATATTGTCGATCCCGACTCCGCCGATGATCGTTTCGGCGTTCTGGAACGTCACCGTTGTGCCCCGGTTGCCAAGGGTGATCTGATCGTTTCCCGCTCCGGCATCGAGGCTCTCAATGGAAACAGTAAGCAGCACATCATCGCCGTGGCCCAGCGTGATATTATCGATCCCTGTTCCGCCGAGGAGGGATTCGACACCGCCTGTAACTGTGAGGCTCCCGCCAGCGTTGCCCAAGGCAACGAAATCGCCTCCGGCACTGCCGGTCAGCGTCTCGATCCGCGTGATCGTATAGTTTCTGATGGAGGTGTCGGACGGATCGTCGAGCAGCACAAGAGCATCCTGACCGCCGCCGCCATCGATGATGAGGGAGATTGACGATCCACTCTCGACTGGCTTGACCCTCAGAACGTCGCCCGTCGAGGAGCCGACAACGGTCACGCCATACGAACTGTATGGGATTACTGCCGGGTCGATGGACAGCACGGGCTGATCCGCCCCTGTGATCGCAACTACAGCGCCGCCTTCAGTGATGGTCACCAGCCCTGAGGGCCCATAGTTCACGACGACTTGACTCGAGGGCGTCCCGCTCAGAAGGAGGACGCCGTCAGAAATGGATGCGGTCACGGGCATGGGAGCCTCTCAGAAAAGCCGGGGTGCCGGATAGGTGCCTTACACGACGAAGAAGTCGCTTGCGGTGAGCTTGGTCTTGTTCGAC
>NZ_JAJATX010000097.1 GCF_020866965.1 Microvirga roseola | reverse complement strand
CAGGTCCTCCTTCGCCTCGTCAATGCCCGCAACGTCGTCAAAGGTCACGCGGCCGTGGGCTTCCGTCAGGAGCTTCGCCTTCGACTTGCCGAAGCCCATGGCGCGGCCTGCGCCACTCTGCATCTGGCGCGACAGGAACACCCAGGCGCCGATGAAGAGCGCGATGGGGAGGATGTTCATGAGGACGGCGATGAACCAGGGGGTCGAATCCGATTGCGGACGGGCCGTGATCTGCACGCCCTTCTGCTGCAGCTTGTTCACCAGGCTCGGGTCGTTCGGCGCATAGGTCGTGAAGGTGCGCCCGTCGGTGTAGGTGCCACTGATCTCAGGTCCTGAGATCACCACGCTCGAGATGCGGCCGGCATCGGCTTCGCTGAGGAGCTGGCTGTAGGCGATGTCGTTGCCGCTGCCGCGCTGCCCGGGGCTCTGGAACAGAGTCACGAGCGCCAGCACCAGGAGGAAGATGACAACCCACAAGGCGAAGTTGCGGAAATTTGAATTCATCGGATCAAGTTCTGCCCGAGAGGGAGATGGAGCGTGAGGAAATCTCCCCGCGCGGCTAAACTCAATGTATGCATACCCTTTCCCCTTGCCAAGGGAATGAGGCGCGTCTGCGGCATCATCCAAAAGACTTGGCCGGGGCTTGGCTAACGGCCCCGGAGGCGGGGCGGTTCCGGCCGGAGCAGCAGCTTTCCCGAAGCTTCGAGCCGGAGCACGGCCCCGGCGATGGTGAGGCCGAGCCCCTCCCCCTTCCGGACAGCCTCCCGAAGGCGCTCGGCGCAGGCTTCCAGGCGGTGCAGGCGGGAGTTGTCGAGGCCGATCGAGCCGAGGGCGAGATCGAGAACCCGGACCGCTATCTCGAAGGGCTCGCCGGCAATGGGACCGGCCTCCAGGGTCAGCTCCCTTTCGCCGGCGACGAGCCTCATGCGCTCGAAAGCCTCCCGGGCCTTCGCATCCAGGGCCTCCTCGGCCAGCGCCATGCGCGCTCCGAAGCGGGCGAGGCGCTCGGCGGTCAGACCCTCCGCCGCGAGATCCGGCATGATCCGGCGCCAGCGGACCCGGGCGAAGCGCTCGTCCGCATTGGACGGATCGCTCACATAATCCCAGCCCTGCTCCTCGCAGAGCCTCAGAAGAGCGCTCTTCTGCCAGCCGAGCAGCGGCCGCAGGTGCAGAACGCCGCCCCGGTCCCGCACCCGGCGCATGCCAGCCAGACCGGCCGGGCCTGAGCCCTTGGCGAGCCGCATCAGGATCGTCTCGGCCTGATCGTCCAAGGTATGGGCGGTCACGAGATGGGAGGCCCCCTCCCCTTGCGCCCACCGGACGAGAAGCGCATAGCGCGCCTCCCTGGCGGCCTCCTGGAGGCCGGTGCGGGGTTTCTCGCCCGTCCAGGCCAGAACCCGGTGGGGCAGCCCCAGCTCCTGCGCCGCGCGGGCGACGAAGGCAGCCTCCGCCGCGGATTCGGGCCGAAGGCCGTGATCCACCGTGGCGACGACGATGCGCGGTCGCATCCCGCCTGCGCGCCAGCGGGCCAGGAGATGCATGAGGGCGATGGAATCGGGCCCGCCGGAGACGGCGGCGAGCACTCCCGCCGCGCCGTCCAGCGGTGCGAAAAGGTCGCCGAGAGCCTCGTCGGACGGCAGCGCGGCCACGGGCGGCGACCCTACCGGCAGCTTTCGCTCAGCTGCACTTGTTGCGCTTCTGCTCCCGGTCGGAAGCCTGGCGCACGGGGGCCGAAGCCTGGGGATACTTGCGATCGAGCTCGGCGAAGACCGCGCAGGCGCGATCCTTGGCGCCCAGGCCGTTCAGGGAGATCCCCAGCCTGAGCATGGCGTCGGGAGCCTTGGGTGCCTCGGGATGGTCGGCCGAGACGTTGAGGAACTGCTCGGCGGCCTCGCGGTAGCGGCCCTGCTGGAGATAGGTCTCGCCGAGCCAGAAAGTCGCCTCCGGCGCCAGCGCATCGCGCGGGTTGGACTGGAGGAAACGGCGGAAGCCCATCTCGGCCTGCTCGTACTGCTTCTGGGTGAAGGAGCCGTAGGCCGCCTGGAAATCGGTGCGCGGATCGCCTGCGCTCGTCGCCGCAACACTCTGTCCTGGGCGCGCGCCGGTCTGCGGGATCGCCGCCGTGCGGGAGGGGGCGGCGAGCTCCATTGGGGCGCCGGCTGCCTGCTCGTCCTCCGCGATCAGGTCGCCGATTCCGGCAAGCCTGCCGCCGGGCAGCGGCATGGGGCGGCCGTCCTCCGGGAGGGCTCCCACCGGCAGGGAGGAAGACGTGCTTCCCAACGGGCGGGGCGCGCCGGGAGCCTCCGGGTTCTCGGAGGGATCGAAGACGTCGCTGCGCCGCTGCGGCTGTGCAGGCGGCTGGGCCTGGGGCTGCTGCGCCGGGCGGGACGGCGTGGTTGCGGAGGAAGGCTTGGACGCACCGCGGCCCTCCTGGAAACGGAACTCCACATCCTCCTGGAACCGGCGGAGCTGCTCTTTCAGCTGGCGGTTCTCGAACTCGAGCTGCTCGATCTGCCCCGACATCTGCCGGAACTGGCTTTCCAGCCGGTTGAGGCGCACGACCACGTCGGCGGCATCCTGCGCGACAACGGGACCGGCAAGGGGCAGAGCCAGGACGGCTAGGACGATCAGGCGTCGAAACATGCTAAGTACCATAAGGGTTTAGAGGCCTTGGACGCGGTGCCGATAACACAAAAGCGCCGCCACGGCGAGAATGTGGCGGCGCTTTCCGATCACGATCAGGTTTTCGCTGGGCTCAGACGCCCGCTCCCGTGCTGAGCACCGTCACCGCGCGGCGGTTCTGCGACCAGCAGGAGATGTCGTTGCAGACGGCGACCGGGCGTTCCTTGCCGTAGGATACGGTGCGGAAGCGCGAGCCGTTGATGCCGCGGGAGACGAGGTAGTCGCGCACGACCTGGGCGCGGCGGGCGGACAGCGAGAAGTTATACTCGCGGGTGCCGCGCTCGTCCGCATGGCCTTCGATGAGGAAGGCGTAGTTCGGATAGCGGGAGAGCCACTGGGCCTGCTTGTCCAGGGTCGCGACGGCGGTGGGGGTCAGGTCCGTCGAATCGGTCTCGAAGAAGACCCGGTCGCCCACATTGACGACGAAGTCCTGGGCGCTGCCAGGCGTCGCGGCGCCACCGGCCCCGAAACCGCCCGCTCCATCGGCCATCCCATCTTTGTTGGACGAACACGCCGCCGCCCCGAAGGCGAGGACAATAGCAGCGGCGAATTTGACGGCGCGCAACGTCATCATGGCAATACTCCTTACACATACGTCTGCCGAACGTTGTGTCCTTATATCGGTCGGATGGTTAAGGGAGGGTTCCGTCAACCTTGATGCGAGGTGATGGATTGAGGTGAATCAAGGCCAAGCTTAAGAACTTGGGCACAGGGTTAATTGAGAGTGAATGCGGCAAAGAGGTGGCAAAGGCTTCTTTTCATGGATCACCGTCCACGATCATTGGTTAACCTGATGCCGAAAGCCGGTCTCGCGCGTTAGGAGGTCATGAACGACATGACTGCCCAGCTTGGAAAGTTGGCCTCCCCCTATCCGAACGCCCCGGACAACCCCCGACTGGAGCGGGCTTTCGCGCGCATCGCCGACAGCGAGCTTCGCCAGGGCAACGCGGTGACCCTGCTGCGGGATTCCAAGGAAAACTACCCGGCCTGGCTGGAGGCGATCCGCTCCGCCAAGCGCGTGATCCATTTCGAGAACTTCATCATCGCCGACGACGACACCGGCCGCCTCTTCGCGGAGGCGCTCATGGAGCGGGCCCGCGCCGGGGTGCGGGTGCGGGTGCTCTACGACTGGCTCGGCTCGTCCTTCCGCGCCCTGCCCCGCTTCTGGAAGCGGCTGCGCGAAGCCGGGATCGAAGCCCGGGTGTTCAACCCGCCCCGGCTGACGGACCCGTTCTGGATCCGCCGCAACCACCGCAAGCTGATCACCGTCGACGGGCGCGTGGGCTTCGTGTCGGGCCTGTGCATTTCGGACAGCTGGGGCGGCAAGGATCCCTGGCGCGACACGGGCATCTCCCTGGAGGGCCCGGTGGTGGCAGATCTCGACGCCGCCTTCGCCGAGAGCTGGAGGCTTGCCGGCATGCCGCCGATCCCGAGGGCGGAGCTCGCCGAGGCCGGAGCGATCCCGGCGGCGGGCAGCATGGCCGCCCGGCTGATCAGCGGCGAACCGGGCATGTTCCGCACCTATCGCGTCGATCAGTTCATCGCCGCCACGGCCCAGCGCAACCTCTGGCTCACGGACGCCTATTTCGTGGCGACGACCTCCTATGTGCAGGCCCTGGCCGAGGCCGCCCGCGACGGGGTCGACGTGCGCCTGCTCGTGCCGGGATCCAGCGATGTTCCCGCCCTCCAGCCCGTCGTGCGCACGGGCTACCGCTCGCTCATCGAGGCGGGCATCCGGATCTACGAGTGGAACGGGGCGATGCTCCATGCCAAGACCGCCGTGGCGGACGGGCGCTGGTCACGGGTCGGCTCCACCAATCTCAACCTCGCGAGCTGGGCCACCAACTGGGAGCTCGACGTGGTGGTGGAGGACACCGCCTTCGCGAAGGACATGGAGGCGATGTACCTGGAGGATCTCGCCAACGCCACGGAGATCGTGCCGGGCTGGCAATCCCGCCGGCGACAGGCGCGGAAGCTGCGCTCGCGCCGCAGCCTGACCTATCGCAAGGGCGGCGTCCGGCGGTTCGCGGCGGGAGCGCTCGCGCTCAGCAGCACCATCGGCCGCTCGGTGCGCTCGCGCTCCCTGACCTCCATGGAGGCGACCAGCGTCGCCATCATCGGCGCTGCGCTTCTGGCGCTGGCAGTGCTGATCACGCTCTTTCCCGTGATCATCATTTCCCCGGTGGTGATCGCGCTCGCCTGGTTCGGCATCGCGCTTCTGATCCGGGCCTTCCGCCTGAAGCGGCGGATCCGCATCCGCCTGCGCAAGATGGCGCTGCGACGACGTCTGGCGGCGAGAAGCAAAGAGGCGGAGACCTCATCCGCCGGGTAGGAAAGAACCCGTCCGAAGCTCAAGCTTTGAACGGCAGCGGAACTTCACGAGGAGAGGACCATGGCGACCGGCAGTTCCAATCTCGACGGCCCCTTCGATCGCACCGATACGTTGAGCGCCCTCCTGGCGCAGAACTGGTGGGCTGTCGCCCTGCGAGGGGTTTTCGCGATCATCTTCGCCCTCATCGCCTTCTTCTGGCCGGGGGCCACGCTTCTCACCTTCGTCCTGTTTTTCGCCGCCTACATGCTGGTCGACGGAGCATTCGGCATCGTGTCGGGCATCCGCGCGGCCTCCAACGGCGAGCGTTGGGGCCTGCTGGTGCTGGAAGGCGTCCTCAGCATCATCGTCGGCTTTCTCGCCTTCTTCATGCCGGGCCTGACGCTTCTGTTCTTCGTGACCCTCATCGCCGTCTGGGCGCTGATCACGGGCGTCCTGATGATCGTTGCGGCCTTCAAGCTGCATCCCGCCTTCGGACGCGGCTGGCTGATCTTCAGCGGCGCGGTCTCGGTCCTGTTCGGGATCGCGCTCCTGATCGCTCCCATGGTCGGGGCCGTGGTTCTGACCTGGTGGCTCGGGGCCTACGCCCTCGTCTTCGGCATCGGCCTGCTGATCCTCGCCTTCAAGCTCAAGGGCCGGAGGAACGACGCCTACGGCACGACCGCGACACGCGGCGCGTAAAGCAAAAAGGGGCGCCGGAGCGCCCCTTCGATGGTCAGTTCTGCGGTCTGGTCTCGCTGAGCAGCGGCGACCAGGTCGGATCCGAGGCGAAGGACGGGGTCGGGATCGGCTGCTCAACGCGGCCGGTGATGTCGACCATGTAGAGCTTGCCGCCGGACTGTCCGCCCGGATCGCGGAAAAACAGGATGTACTGGCCGTTCGGGGCCCAGGTCGGGCTCTCGTTGTGGAAGCCTTCCGTGAGGATGCGCTCGCCGGAACCGTCGGGCTTCATGATGCCGATGGCGAAGCCTCCGGCGCTCTGCTTGGTGAAGGCGATGTAGTCGCCCCGCGGCGACCAGGCCGGCTGCGAATAGGCGCCCTCGCCGAAGGAGATGCGGCGCTGGTTTGAGCCGTCGGCGTTCATCGCGTAGATCTGCTGCTTGCCGCCGCGGTCGCTCTCGAACACGATCTGCGTGCCGTCCGGGGAGAAGGACGGCGAGGTGTCGATGGCGGCCGTGGAGGTGAGCCGGGTCGTGGCGCGGGAGGCGAGATCCATCATGAAGATGTTGGCGTTGCCGCCCTGCTGCAGGCTCATGACGATGCGCTGACCGTCCGGCGCGAAGCGCGGGGAGGAGGCCATGTCGGGGAAGTTGCCGAGCACCTGGCGCGAGCCGGTCTCCAGGTTGATGACCTGCACGCGCGGCTGCTGGCCCTCGACCTGGGACATGTAGGTGATGTCCTGCGTCGCGGGCGAATAGCGCGGCGTCACCACGAGGCTGTCGCCCTGGGTCAGGTAGCGCACATTCGCGCCGTCCTGGTCCATGATGGCGAGCTTCTTGCGGCGGTTCTCCTTCGGACCCGATTCATCGACGAAGACGATGCGCGTGTCGAAGAAGCCGCCGAAGCCCGTGATCTTCGTGTAGACCGCATCCGAGATGATGTGGCCGACGCGGCGCCAGAAATTGGCGTCGGTGACATATTGCTGGCCGGTGAGCTGCTGGCCTGAATCGATGTCCCAGAGGCGGAACTCGGCCTTGAGGCGGCCGGACGGATCGCGCGAGACGCGGCCCGTGACCAGCGCCTGCGCGCCCGCCATCTTCCAGGCGTCGAAGCGCGGCGCGGCATCGAAGGACGGACGCTCCGGGAAGCGCGCGTGATCGAGGGGCGCGAAATAGCCGGAGCGCTGCAGGTTGTTCTTGATGATGTCGGAGACCCGCTGGCCGAGTTCGCCTTCGCCGGTGAAATCGGCAACGGCGATGGGCATGGGCTGGAACTGCCCGCCGGGACCGACGCGGAACGAGAGCTGCGCATAGGCGGCTGGAGCAAGCGCCGCCATCGGAACCGCGACGGCGAGCGCGACGAGAAGACGGGAGATGAGACGGGTTATCATGAGGCTAAGTCCCAGGTGATGGGCTACCAGGAAGGATCGAATTGGACGTTGAGGATCTTCCAATCCGAGTAATAAGGAGCGAATTTGGCAGGCAGGTCGTAAGGGGCGCAGCGTCGCACGGCTCTTAACGCCGCATCTGCCACGGCGCGGTCCATCGACGAGTTGCCGGCCTGAATGACTTTCGGATCGCTCGAGAGCGTTCCATCCGGGTTCAGACGAATATCAAGAACGGGTGGGACGGCGTCGCCGCCCGATGCTGAGATCGGCGCGCTGTAGCAGCCCTGGATCTTGTCGCGAAGAAGACCCATCAGCGCATCGCGCATGCTCGGGGAGAGCTTCGAGGCCGACCCCGTTGCGGTGCCGAGCGAGGCGGTCTTCTGGACCTCCGCTCCGGTCGAGCCCGAGGACTGATGCTTTTCCTTGTTGTCGAGGAACTGCTTCAGGTCGCCCATATCGAGCTTCTTGGCGAGTTCCGCTTCCTTGCGGGCCTTGGCTTCGGCCTCGGCTTTCGCCTTCGCTTCAGCCACCTTCTTGGTCTCGGCTTCGGCTTTGGCCTTTGCTTCCGCTTCAGCCTTCGCCTTGGCTTTCGCCTCGGCAATTCTCTTCGCTTCGGCCTCGGCCTTGGCTTTCGCCTCAGCCTCCGCTTTGGCCTTTGCTTCAGCCTCGGCCTTGGCCTTCTCGGCGGCCTTCGCCTGCTCGATGGCTTCGGCTTCCGCCTTCGCTTCGGCGAGCCTGCGCGTTTCCGCGGCCTTTGCCTCGGCTTCGGCCTGGGAAGGCTTCGCCGGGGGCGGCGGAGGCGGAGGCTGGGCCGGAACCGGCTCCTCCTTGTCGGCGACCTTCATCTCCTCCGGGCGCTTCGGGGGAGCGGGCGTATCGCGCTTGTCCTCGCCGGGCTCGCGCTGCTCCACCTTGTCGGCGATGCGGTCGGCGCGCGGCTTCGGAGCAGGCTGCACGGACTTTGCGGTGGTCTCGCCTTTCGTGATCTGCGAGAACTGGTTGTCGGTGATGACCTCGACGGGAATGCCTTCCTGCGCCTCGGGGAATTCGCTGGCGACGGAGAGGCCGAACATGGCGGCAGCGATCAGCGCCACATGCGCGACGCCGGAAATCCAGAAGCCCGGTTCCGAGGGGTTGAACTTGAATTTCAACGCCACCTGCTCCGCCCCTTAAGCTCTCCCGATCAGCGCTGATCGGGTTCTGTGACGAGAGCGACGCGCTTGTAGCCCGCGGTCGTCACGATGGACATGACCTGGGCCACGCGGCCGTAATCGACTCGTCTATCGCCGCGCACGAAAATGCGCTCGTCGAAGCCCTGCTTCGCCACTTCCGCCAGCTTGCCGACGATGGCCTCGTCGGTCAGCTCCGCCTCATCGAGGAACACCTGCCCCGTGGACCGGATCGAAAGGGTCACGGGCTTGGAATCCATATTGAGCGGCGCGGCCTTCGTCTGCGGCAAGTCGAGAGGCACGCCGACCGTCATCAGCGGCGCCGCGACCATGAAGATGATGAGCAGCACGAGCATGACGTCGATGAAGGGCGTCATGTTGATCTCGTTGATCGCGCCCGCCCGCCGTGCGCGCCTGCGCCGCCGTCCGCCGCCTCCTGCCGCTCCCGCGATCATTGCCATGGCTCAAGCCTTTTCCATCAAGCCGCGTGCGCGAGGCGTTCGTCGATCTGGCGCGAGAGGATGGCGGAGAACTCGTCCGCGAAGCCCTCGAGCCGCGACTGCATCTTGGAGACCTCGCTCTGCAGCTTGTTGTAGGCGAGCACCGCCGGGATCGCCGCGAACAGGCCGATGGCGGTGGCGAACAAGGCCTCCGCGATGCCGGGCGCGACGACAGCAAGGCTCGTGTTCTTGGAGGCTGCGATCGAGGTGAAGGAATTCATGATGCCCACCACCGTGCCGAAGAGGCCGATATAGGGTCCGGCGGAGCCGATGGAGGCCAGCACCGTGAGGCGCGAGTCGAGCCGCTCCACCTCGCGCTGAATGGTGACGTCGAGCACCTTGTCGATGCGCTGCGGCAGGCTCTGGAACGAGCGTCCCGAGCCCTCGAAGGAGCGCTTCCACTCGCGCATGGCAGCGACGAACACGGCCGCAAGCCCCGTGGCCGGGCGGCTCTGGAGCGAGCGGTAGAGCTCCTCCAGCGACTGGCCGGACCAGAAGATGTCCTCGAAACGGTCCATGGCGCGCTTAGTGCGGGCATAGAGCAGGGTCTTGTCGATGATGATGGCCCAGCACCAGACCGAGGCCGCGAGAAGTCCCACCATCACGAGCTTGACGATGAAATGCGCCTGCCAGAACAACCCGAACAGGGACATGTCGTGCGCCACAGGAGCAGCCTGAGCCACATCGGCCGGATTCATGAATTTCGCCCTCGCTCTTCGAGCAACCCCGGCCTGCGGGGTCCCGCATTCGGTTTAGGAAAATCTTGTCGTCGTGCCGTTGCTCGTTCGCCCGCGAATCTGTCGAAAATAAGGGCGCAGACTTAACGACGCAGGATCCTTCCCACCATCACCTGTTAGGCGCAGAGTAAGGTTAAGGCTTGGTATATGCGGGGCTTTTCGGATTGGAAATTCGCCGTTCCTACCAAGAATTGGACCGTCGGAATCGACATGCCCTTACGGAAGGCATTGAGCCGCAACGGCCGGCATGCCGGCAATCGTCCATGTCCCATTTCAACCCTTCCCGTCCTGCCCCCGACGCGCGACCGGCTGGAAGCAGGAGGTGACGTCGCGGACCCGGCGCTGGTCTCGGCCTTCTGATCCCGGTGCTGCGCCGGCGGAACGGACCTCAAGCAACGCTGCAAGGCCACCTGACCGACACCCTCGCCTAGCACTACTTTGGCAGGTATGAGGAACCGGGCGGGGCCTGCCG
>NZ_JAJATX010000096.1:3091-9947 GCF_020866965.1 Microvirga roseola | reverse complement strand
GCAGGCCCCGCCCGGTTCCTCATACCTGCCAAAGTAGTGCTAGAGAGCGGAGGGCCCGTGACGCTGGACAAGTGTTACCTGCGCTCTGACGGCACCCTGGTGTGGGCCAACAGCAGCATCACACGCCTGAGCCCGGCACCGGGACAGGCCGAAACGCTGCTCGCTGTCACGGTCGACCTCACCGCAAGGCATAAGGCCGAAGCGGCGCTACGCGAGAGCGTGGCCCGCCTGAGACTGGCGCTGGAGATGCAAGCCGGATGGCGGTGTGGGAGAGCGATACCCGCACCGATACGATCACCACATCCCCTGAATTGAACCTTCTGCTCGGATTTCCGGCAGATGCCTCTCCGAGCACCGAAGAGATCAGGTCGCGCTATGCACCGGGTGCCCGGGAAGGCCTGAAGGCGGCCGCAGCGGCTGCGCTTCAGCGCGGAGACCGCTACGCCGAGGGGGAGCTGGAGGTTATCTGGCCTGACGGCTCCCATCACTGCTTGCTCGTCCGCGCCGAGCTGGAGGTCACCGCTGTCGCCGGCAGTCCTCCGCAGATCAAAGCGACGGGGATCGCGTTCGACATAACCGGGGGCAAGCGCTGGGAGGAGCATCAACAGCTGCTGATCAACGAGCTGAACCACAGGGTGAAGAACACGCTCGCCACCGTGCAGGCGATGGCGACCCAGAGCCTGCGGCAGGTCAGCGAAGACAGCCGCCCGAAGCTCCAAAGCTTCGAGGATCGCCTGTTCGCACTGGCACGGGCTCATGACGTGCTGACCCGCGAGAACTAGGAAGGAGCGGAACTGCGGGAACTCGTCAACGAGGTCGTTGAACCCTATTCGCGCGGGAATCCCGAGCGGTTCGGAATCGAGGGGCCGCATCTCCGTCTGAGCCCGCCACGGGCGCTGGCGATTGGGATGGCGGTGCACGAGCTCGCCACGAATGCAACGAAGTATGGCGCGCTCTCCGTGCCAGCAGGGACTGTGGCCATCACCTGGACAGTCACTCCGGGTGATACACCGCACCCTACCCTGCGATGGCGGGAAAGGAATGGACCGCCCGTGGCGACCCCGACCCGCCGAGGCTTCGGCACGCGCCTTATTGAGCGGGGCCTGGCGCAGGATCTCGGTGGCAGTGTGCGTCTGACCTACGCACCTGAAGGCGTCGTATGCACCATGGACGTTCCGCTTGGGAATGCTGGTGATGGACTATGATGGCCACGGCTGGATAGCTCATGCCTGCCGCATCGCCCCCAACTCGTCAGGTGAGCCTTCAGGGAAGATGGCGCTGAGATAATTGACGAAGGCGGAGACCTTGTTGCTGAGCAGGCGGCGGGAGCTGTAGAGCACCCAGATCTCGGTGTCCTTCTTCGACGCCTTGCCCAGGAGACCAGCCGTCCTTTCGCCAGGTCGTCAGCCACGAGTGAACGCGGAAGCAGGGCGGCGCCTGCGCCAGACACCACAGCGTCGCGCACCATCGTCAGCGTCCCCAGCCGCAGGACAGGCTTGGGCGAGAATATCAGGCGGCCAGGGTGATCCACGATCGCCCATTCATCGTTCTCGCGGGCCGCGATCAGCACGACGGCTGGTACGGGATTGGTGATGGTGCTGCTCCCTCTGACCTGAGGTGCGAAGGCAGGCGCCGCGACCATCAGAACCTCGTCGCGTAGAAAGCGCTTGCCCACGAGCACCTCGTCAGGGCTTGGGTTGACCCTGATGACAAGATCGTAGCCCTCCTCGATGAGATCGACAGGGCGATCCTCGACAGTCACCTCCAGGCGCACATCCGGGAAGGCAGAAGCAAACCCAGCCGCAATGCGCCCCATGGCCAGATGGGAGAAAAGGGAAGGTACGCTTATGCGCAAGCGGCCCCTCGGTCTTTCGGTGCCAGACGCGATGTCTTCGGTCACCTGCGTGATCTCGGTGAGAAGGGTGGTCGTGCGCTCGTGAAGTGCACGGCCTTCCTCCGTCAGCCGGAGATCGCGCGCGCCTCGCTCGAACAGCCGGACGCCCAGGCTGTCCTCCAGCTCCGTCACGCGCCGCGACAAGGTAGCCTTGGGGCGGCCGCTGGCGCGGCTTGCCCGTCCGACACCGCCATGGGCCGCCACGAGGTTGAAGTCAGCGATTGCAAGAAGGTCCATGATCGTTTCACCAATGGGACGGTCTGTCCCATTTATGCGTCTATTTCGCTCCGGATGAAACACTTAGTTCATGAGGCGAGACGGCAAATGGCCGTCCTTGGTCAGGAGCCTCAACATGACGATACTGGTAGTTGGAAGCACAGGAACCATTGGCAAACAGGTTGTTGCCGGACTGGTCCAGCAGGGCGCAGACGTTCACGCTCTCGTACGGGATCCCTCGAAGGCGAAATTCTCGGAGAAGGTCGCGGTCGTCCGCGGCGACCTGATGGATATCGAGGCCATGCGTGCGGCCCTGTCGGAAGTGAGCACGCTCTTTCTCTTGAATGCCGTTACGCCTGACGAGGTGACCCAGGCGCTGATCGCCCTCAACCTCGCCCGCGAGGCGGGCATCGAGCGGGTGGTCTATCTCTCCGTGATCCATAGCGACCGCTACACGAACGTTCCGCATTTCGCCGGCAAGCATACGGTGGAACGTATGATCGAGCAGTTCGACATCCCGGCCACCATCCTCCGGCCTGCCTACTTCATGGATAACGACGCAAGCTTGAAGATGCCGCTTCTGGAATATGGCGTGTACCCGATGCCGGTCGGCAGTCTGGGACTGTCGATGGTGGACAGCCGGGACATCGCCGATCTCGCAGTCGCCGAGCTCCTGAGGCGTGGGCATGGGGCAGCCCCGCTGCCCCGGGAGATCATTCCGGTCGTGGGTCCCGACCGTCTGACCGGCAAGGCCATCGCTTCCATCTGGTCGGAGGTCCTCGGTCAGCCCGTCAGCAATGGCGGCGACGACGTAAGAACGTTCGAGGAGACCTTGAAGGCCTTCACGCCAGGCTGGATGGCCTATGACATGCGATTGATGGTGGAGCGCTTCCAGACCGACGGCATGCTCGCAGACAGCGAGGATGTCAGCAGGCTCGTGCAACGTCTTGGGCGGCCGCTGCACTCCTACAGGGAGTTCGCCACGCGCACTGCAGCCATCTGGCGGCAGGCCTGATTATACGCGCGTGTGTGGGTCGCCCCGATGACGGCGATGTTCTGAGGAAAAACATCATGAGAGTTCTGGTACTCGGCGCGACCGGAGGCACCGGTCGCGAGATTGTTCGTGAGGCACAGGCGCAGGGGCATGCAGTGACCGCCCTCGTTCGGTCGCCGGAGCGTGCGCAGGGTCTGTCGGGTGTTCATCTCGTGGCAGGAAATGCCTGTGACGCACCGATACTCCTCAAGGCGCTCGAGGAGTGCGACGGGGTGATCAGCGCCCTGGGCACAAGGCATAAGTCCGTTCAGGGAGGTCACATTGCTTTCGACGGCAACGAACGCACTGATCCCTACCATGCGGACTCGAGGCGTCAGGCGTCTTGTCTGCATCACAGGAATGGGAGCCGGCGACAGCCGGGGGCATGGCGGCTTTCTCTACGACCGTTTGATTCAACCGCTTTTGCTGCGAGAGGTGTATGAGGACAAGGACCGTCAAGAAGCCCTGATACGCGCCAGCGGCATGGACTGGGTGCTTGTACGCCCGACAGTCTTGAACGATAAGCCTGGCACCGGACAGATCCGCGCTCTCACGAACCTTTCAGCGTTTCATGGCGGCACCATCCCGCGGAGGGATGTCGCTCAGTTCGTAGTCGAGCAGCTCACGGGAAATGACTGGCTGCACAAGGCGCCGCTCATCACCAGCTAGGCTTTGCGATTTGACGGTTCGGTCATTGCTCGTCTTGGAGCCGGCCTGAACCATTCCTGTAGGACGAGACCGCCAGACGCTCCCGAAGGGCAGGGGACTTCCCGGTCGGGTTCCGAGCAGGCGCTGCACGGGCACTAGGCCGTCCAGACCTGTCCGGGGCGCATGGCGATGAAGCGCCGGGCTGGGATCCCTCCCGCCTGAAGGGCGGTCGCAAGATCCCGAGGCGGTTGGTCGACGCCTTCATCCGTGAGCCTGAACGTGCCCCAGTGATAGCCCAATGCAGACTTGGCCTTGAGAATGCGGAAGGCGCGAACCGCGTCGTCTGGGTTCATGTGATGAGGTACCATGAACCACCGCGGCTCGTAAGCCCCGATGGGCAGAAGGGCGACATCAAGGTCAGAATGCCGGGCGGCTATGGCCTCGAAGTGTAGGCCGCCGCCAAACCCGGTATCACCGGCAAAGTAGACCGAGCGGCCGCCGCTGCGCACCACGAAGGAGGCCCAGAGCGCATGGTTGCGGTCGTTGGTGGCGCGCGCAGACCAGTGATGGGCCGGCTCGACTATCACCTCAAGACCAGGAACCGCTTCAGCGCGATCTCCCCAATCCAGTGCTGTCACGGCGATACTCGGATCATGGGCTCGAATGATGGCGTCATTACCGAGCGGCGCCATGATCACCGGCTGGTCGCGCTTCCACAGGGATGCGAGTGTGGGAAGGTCAAGGTGATCATAGTGGCCGTGCGAGATCAGCACCGCATCGATCCGGGGCAGGCGATCGAGCGGAACACCCGGCCGATTGTACCGTCGCGGACCGGCGAACGGTACCGGACTGGCGCGCTCGGACCAGATCGGATCGGTAAGAATGTTATGGCCGGCGATCTGGATCAGGAAGGTCGCGTGCCCGACGAGGCTGATACGCAGATCGCGCTTCCCGACCCGCGCCGGGGGTGTGTCCTGGAACGGGCTGGGGTAGGCCTCAGGCCAGGCCACGGCACGCTTGCTCAGTTGCCAGTGCAGGAAGTCGACGAAGCTGCGGGAGCGCTCACCGCCAGGGTTGAAGAAGCGCTGTCCGTCGAAGTGATCGCTCAGCGGCCCCTTGTAGTAGAAGCCTCCCTGGTCGGCGCGAGCTTGAGACGCGGTACTCAGGAAGGGAAGCGCTCCGATGAGCTGTACAAAGCGTCTGCGCGAGAGCATGTATCTTCCTCGGCTAATGTGGAGCGCTGAAACATATTTAGGGCTCCGCCGAGGTCGCCTCAATCAGATTTAAGGGATTACACCGTTCCTCCGCATTGGGATCGCCAATCTACGATGCTGGGCCTGTGGCGACCTGCTCCCGCGCCGCCTTTCGGAACAGCCAGGCCGACACGAGCCACAGGGCAGCGAAAAACCCGGTCAGGACCACGACCGCTCCTGGCCCGTTCGCCCCAGCGGAGCCCGATCCGGTGATCAGGGCGATCACGCCGACGGATGCCTGAGCGAGCGCGGTCGCAGCCAGTGCCCGCGCCATTCCAGAGGGCTGAAAGCGCACGAGGAGTGCGCCGAGGATCCCGACTCCGAGCACTCCGCCATACATCGAGTTGGCTGGGTTATCTTCAGATCCGATGATGCCCACGGCAAGGCTCATCCAGACGAGGGTAAATGCGGCCACGACCGCAATACCGACTCCGGCCCGATAGGCACGGTTGCCGGTCCTCCTTGCCGTCAGCTCGTAGACGCCGCAGGCACAGAACAGCATCGCGCCGGCGACAGCGAAATCGGTCATATCCCAGACCACCTCCTCGGTGAACTGCATCGCCATCAGGGGCAGCAGCAAAATGAGCGCCGCGACTATCCAGGGCGTAACCCTCCAACGCCTACGCCCTCCCCCGCCTTCCTGCGCATTTCGTGCCATTGGCTTGCCTCCTGCGCTGGCCGACAAGTTATATTAATGCCCGATGGAAGGCAGACTCCAAGCCCTGGCAATGGCGCTAGGCCGTTTCGGCGCCCGGAGACTGCGAACGACATCTGATCGACGGCTGGGATCGGTGAACTGGAGTCCCGTGACCTCGGCCGATGCGACGAGTGCTGCGGCCAACCCTGCATTCGGCCGCCCACGTTTGACTGGGTCCGTGACGATCGATTGATCTCTTGAACCGGCTAGACGCGCGTGGAGCGCCTCAATGACCCGGCTCACCCGGGCACGAAGGCGTAGCCCTGCAGCTGGCGCTTGGCGAACTCCGTCATGGCCGAGGTCGAGATCTCGACGGGCTGCATCACGGCCTCGAATGGAAAGCCCGCTCCGGCGACAGCCTGCCCGCAGACGATCACCTCGACTCTGTTCTCCTCCAGCTGTCGCACCAGATCGGTGTTGGGATTCGCGGCACCGAAACGCGCTTGGTGATACCGGTCACTGATGATGGCGGCGGTCGCCGAGCCATGGACGACCGCGACGATGTCGGCCTTCTTCGGATCCATGCCGTCCAAAGCGAGAAGATTGACGAAGCGCGCCACGGAGGCGAGATCGGCGCTGACGCGCCCGTCTCCGGGCATTCCCTGGGTGACGTTGAAAACCACCTTTAGGTCTGTCCCTCAGGCAGCTTGGAGGTTGCATCCGGAACCGGCACTACAGGCCCGGCGCCGTTCACGGCGGGATACTGCCAGTCAGGGCCTTGTTGAGCGAATACGGGTGCTGCGCAAATGGCGATCGCACCTGCAAGTGCGGCGCCAGACAGGCGAGTCTTCTTCAGCATCTTTCCCTCCCGTGTGGCGGCAGGCGGTGCCGCGTGGGGTCCTCTGAAACATGCCGACGGTCGGACATCGGTTCCGCAAGGACTCTGTTCGGCGGTGGACACTCCAGGTCGTGCTCATTCGCAGCAGAAAGCCGCCCCTTACTGGCCAGGCAGTCTCTCCAGCCGGCTGCTCACCGGCACATTGTGGTCCAGGCAGGATGCGGATGCGTGCGGCACGGGATCCGGAAAAATTCTCGCCGCTTCACGAGTCGCCACGACTCCAGGAAACGCGAAGTGCCCCGCCGGCCGCTTGGGCCGGCGGGGCCCACGGCGCCGA
>NZ_JAJATX010000096.1:0-3025 GCF_020866965.1 Microvirga roseola | reverse complement strand
GTGCCCCGCCGGCCGCTTGGGCCGGCGGGGCACTCGGCGCAGAGATGGAGATTGTGATGCGCGTGTCCGCAGACGCTCGCAATGCCTGTGACACATCCTGAGGATGGTCGAGTTCTGGCAGATGTCCAGCCGGAAAGCCTGCTACGGGTACGCTGCCAAACCGACAATCGTGAGCTTCGTCGCCGACGCTTCCTGCGCACCAATCCGCCGCCCTGAGCTTTGCTGATGAAGTCTGTCCGGAGGCGTACCCAGACGTTTGTTGCTGCTGGATTTACCCGGACCCAATCACACAGCCGCATGTTCCTTTGAGACAGGCCCGAGCCGCCTGTCTGCGGCCCGCCCTGTCCTCGCAAGAGGCAAATGCTGCGCACCCCTATATGGCTTCGGGTGCGCGGCCCTTTTCATGTTTGAAATGGAGACAATGATGGCAACCAGACATCTGCTTCTCTCCACGGCTCTGGCAGGCCTTCTCATGGCTGGCCAAGCCTACGCACAGGGCAGCGGCCAGCAAGGTCAAGGCCAGCAAGGTCAAGGCATGTCGGCCGGTCAGGCTCAGGGTGGGCTCCCAGGCCAGCGCCTGGCCCAGGAGCAGGCCCAGGCGCAAGGCACGCAGATCTTTGTGAGCACCGCCGGCACGCGCGAGATCCAGCAGGCGCTCAACAATCTTGGTTACAGCGCTGGCAACGTAGACGGCCAGTGGAATCAGCAGACTCAGACCTCCGTCCGCAACTTCCAGCAGGCCAACGGTCTGGAGCCCACCGGCACGCTCACCGTGCGCACCCTCTTTGCCCTGGGCATGGACGATCTGTTGACGGGCGACGACGGCACCGCCTCGGGGCAGGGGCAGGGCGGCCTGCAAGGTCAGCGCCTGGCGCAGGAGACCGCGCAGGGTCAGGGTACGCCGCTCTACGTCAGCCCGGCTGCGGTTCGTCAGGTTCAGCAGGCCCTGAACCAAGCCGGCTATTCGGTGGGCAATGTCGATGGCCAGTGGAACCAGGAAACCCAGTCGGCCGCGCGTAACTTCCAGCAGGCCCAGGGCCTGGAGCCGAATGGCAGGCTCGATGTGGCTCTTCTCAACGCCCTTGGCCTGACCAATCAGGTGTTCAACCCGGATATTGCCGGCGGTGCGCAAGGCCAGGCCCAGGGCGGCCTGCAGGGCCAGCGCCTGGCGCAGGAGACCTCGGTGGGGCAGGGCACGCCGTTGTACGCCAGCCCGGCGACCGTGCGTGAGATCACCCAGGCTCTGAACAACCTCGGCTACAGTGCCGGCAACATCAATGGCCGCTGGCAGGACCAGACGCAGCAGGCCGCGCGCAACTTCCAGCAGGCCCAGGGGCTCGAGCCCACGGGCACGCTGACGACCAGCCTCATGGCGCAACTCGGCATGACGAACTGGGTGCAGGGCGGTGGCTCGCCCAGCGCCACCGGGACCGTCGGCCAGGGTGGCGGCTTCGGGAGTGGAGGCATGGGCCAGCAGGGCGGCGCCTTCCAGGGCGGCATGGGCCAGCAGCAGGGCGCTGGCTTCGGCAGCTCAGGGCAGCAGGGAGGCTACGGCGGCCAGCAGGGTCTATCGGCCGGCCAGCAGCAGGGTGGGACGATTACGCTTACCCCGCGGCGGCAGTAGTCCCTCAGACACAAAGCGATGGAGAGGGGCCGCTGGCCCCTCCCGATGCCTTGATTGGACCGGTCCGCAACGATGCGAGTCGTCATGGCGGATCTTGCAGCGCTGTATCGAATTTTCACTGAAAGGAGTGGCCGATGGCCACTGCTTATGCCCACTCATCGTCGGCCGTGAACAGCGGCGCGTGGCGAGCGCTGGCGTGGTTCGGCGTGGTGCTGCAGGCGGCAGCATTCGTTGCAGTCTGGTGGCTTCAGCGCTGGAACGGTCTGTGGACCATTGGCGGCTTCTTCGTCCTGTCGTTAGCCTTCATGCTGATGAAGGACCGCATTCCGAGCCTGATGAGCTTTCTCGTCGTATGTGCGGCTCTGTTGAATGCGGGCGGCTGGGCCTGGAACTGGTTCAACCAGTTTGTCTGGTACGACGAGTTCGTTCATGCCTTCACACCCTTTGCGGTGGTCTCCGCAATCATGTATCGCCTCTGGACCGGCGGCTCGATCGACAATGCTCCTGGAAGCGGCGGCCTCATCCTCAAGGCGGCCCTGATCGGACTGGGGCTGGGTATCGCCTGGGAGATCGTGGAGGCACTGTTCCTCAATCTGGTCGTGACCGACACGGTCGTCGATCTCGTCATGGATACGATTGGCGCAGCACTCGGCGGTTGGTTCGCCGGGTGGGCAATTCGGAATCAAGGCGCGACGCAACGAGGCTGAGCAGGTCACTGCCTGCTGCCTTGATCGGGGCACCGGAGGGAGAGCTTGCGACAGCGTCTCCAGTTGCAAGCCGCAGACCCGAACATTTTAGAGCCGAAAGTTTGCTGACTGCCTGCGGGCGAATGGCGGTTCGCTATCCTGGTTCAACGTCCTTGATTGTCCAATTGCTGCCGTTTCGTTCCTGGAGAGGCCCCGCCTGTCCGCAAAGACAGGCGGGGCTAGTTGGTCAGGAGAGTACATGATGAAACGCGGCAGCATCTCTAGGCATAAATCTGTCCTGCACGCTGCTGCCCCGCGACAAACATCAGGCGCAGGGGCCCTGCTGTCACACTTCGGAAACGGTAGGACGACGCCCTGGTTCTCATCCGCGACCTTCTTCCGGTACGCTGGAGAACCGGAATTGGTGCAGTCTGATCGCAGTGCCATCATCTGCAGCGAGACTCCGTTCTGCACCGTACAGAGTTGACGCCCGCGCAGGAAACCAGGCGCTCTCGTTCGGCTTCTTCTTTTGACCGGTTTTGACCCGGGTGCGGATTGCATGCTCCGCCGCTCTGGACTGTTCACGCTTCCGGACTTCCTCAGGTCAGGACCTCGGATCAAACGAAGGAGATATGTGATGAGACTCGCAGCATTGGCGGTTCTGCTCGGTACGTCGGCCCTGGTTCCGCTGTCTGCCATGGCTCAGCAGCAGAGT
>NZ_JAJATX010000094.1 GCF_020866965.1 Microvirga roseola | reverse complement strand
AGGGCTGCCGGCTATGCGTCCGTTTAACCGTCCGATGCTTTAGGCTATCGCAGGCTCCTCTAGCGAGATCGCGTGGCCAAGGCCGAGGAGGAGCCTGATTTGACATCAAGGCCGACGGCTAGATCCGTAGAAGCGAGGTGGAAGGCATCTGGCCGAAAATCCTTGGCAGAGGCCGAAGGCTCGTGGGCTTTGGACACTGCAGCCTACCCGTGAGGGCCGCCCAAGGCCTTCAGTAGATCAGGCCACGGCCACCAGCAGGTGGGACGACTGTGAGGCCCCTGCGTAATCCGGCGCCCGGTGCTGCGAGGCAGGTTACCCTTTGACATCCGTCGCGGGCCGATCCTGCCCACCGGCAATCTCGTCATGCCAGCGGCCGTCTTCACCCTGGTATTCGATAGCCGCGGTTTCGCCGGGGACCTTCTGTTCTGCAGCGGCCCGTTCTGCGGCGCTTCTTGCCTCGTCATAGGTAGGGTAGGGTTCCGAGTAGACATCCTCAACCTTGTAGGCCCACCCGCCATCGTGGTCGACAATTTCATACTGGACATTGGCCATGGCTGCTCTCCAAAAGGTATCCTGGTCCGAACAGCCATTCGGGCGGTCAGTTCCGACGGTCAACACGGTGCATGCTGCGACCTTAGGGTGCCCTGCGTCGGGCCGAGATCAGGCATCATTCGCTGCTGCAAGAACTCGGTGTAAGTGATCAGCGGGGAGAGGGCTGCCTCAAGGCGACTGCTCGCCCGTGCTCCCGGTCGGTCCCGGTGTTTGGGTGCTTTTTCCGTCGCCGCCCGTGGCGTCGTCGGTGGGTGCCGCATTGTCGCCGGCGCCAGGACTGGCATCCGGACCGGTGGCAACACCGAACCCTGACGAGTCGGACGTCGCTGGCTTCACCGTGCCTGTGAAGTCGTTCTGGTCATGCGGTTTCTTCTCGGCCATGGTCGTCTCCTCACAGGGTCGGGGTAGATATCGTCAACCGATCCTGGCGACCGGAGTTCCAGCGTGAGTCGCCGCAGCGCTAATCAGAGCTCCTGCTCGACGTGGGCGTGGTTGAGGACGGCCACGAACATTACCCCGCCGATGATATTGCCCAGAAGGGCCGGAAGGATGAAGCCGACGGCGTATTCGCTCCAGGTTACGGCTCCCACAATGGCGGCGAAGGCGACTTCCGTTGAGCCTGCGATGACCTGCGCCAGATTCGCCACCGCGATGAGGTTAGGTGAGAGTCACGATCACCAGGAACCGTGCCGAGACCGCGGCCGGCAGAAGCCAGACCATGAGCGCCATCAGCCAGCCGGCGATCACCGCCCGTGTAAAGGTCGTCCCAAACCCCGGTTCGGCGACGTGCCGGCCGATCTCAGAAAGGACCGGTGGGTTTCCTCGTCGAACGCATTGGTGAGCTCGGCTGCCGCTCAGATGATGGGACGAGACCTTTTGTGGTTAGGAAGGCGGATGGGCATTGCTGCCTCTTTCAGCGGCTGATCGCTGGCATGCCAGCGATCAGCCGTCTGGATTGTGACGGATGCCTACGTGGAACGTGGCGCTTTAGCGGTTCGTCTGCCCCGTGGAACCGCTTCCCGTTCCTGTCCCCGGGTTGTGTTTGGTTGAGCCGGTGGCCGCCGCGCCGCCCTGTGCAAACTCTTGAGCGATTTCCTGGTGCGCTTGGATCAGCGGCAGGCCCATCTGGGCAAACATCTGCACCTGCTGGTCTTGAGCGGACTGGACACCCTGCTGGTAAAGGTTGACGGCTTTCTGGTGCGCCTGCAACTGATGCTGCATGAAGGCCCGGTCGAACTCCGCTCCGGAGAGGCCCTGGAGGCGCTGGATGACCTGCGCCTGCTCCTGATCGGGCATGACAGGGAAGGCCGTGTTGCCATCCTGCGTCAGCTTGGCGAGTTCCTTGGCGGCCTGCCCATGGTGATTGATCATCATCTCCGCAAAGTTCACGACCTGCGGGTTCTCGGACTTTGAGAGAGCCAGATTGCTCACCATCACCTCGTGTATGCTGTTCTGCGCGGCACCGGGGACAAAGCCCTGACCGGATTGGGACGTCTGCTGGTTGGAAGCGGAGGGGCTGGCGGCCTGCTGGGCCAGGGCCGGCACTGCAAGCACGCAGGCTGCAAGAGCGACGGGGAGAAGACGAGACTTCATGGCGACCTCTCAGGTGGTTCGGTTTCAAGGACGACCACCAACGGCCGAAGCCGCCGGAAGTTCGGGCGGAGCCATTCGGAAACATCGTGCCGACCAAGCCGATTTCCGTCGGTTCACACGGGGCACCAAAGCCTTGCGGGACCCCCGGCTGAAGGCGGCTATCATGGTGCTGGCGATGATCGGTCCGAGCCCTGGTACGCCTATCAAGCGCTGGCAGGCCTCATCGGCGGCCACGAGAGCTTCGATCTCGCTTGTGACCCTGTCGATGGTGTCATCCAGGTGATGCCAATCCTGCGATAGCCCTTTGATCAAACGCACAATACGCGGGGTAGGACATCGGTTCATTTGGCCAGGATGTCTGGCAAAGCCTGCCGCAGGAATCGTAGCCCCTGTCGCACTGCAATTCCCCGTTCCAGCAGAAAGGTCCGGATCTGGTTGATCACTGCCGTCCGCTGCCTGACCAATTGCGCACGAACGCGATGGAGAGCTTGCAGCTCGAGCTGCTCAACCGTCTTGATCGGCACGACGCGCATGGTCGGCCGCTGGAAGGCTTCGGCAATAGCTTCAGCGTCGCGGAAACCGTTTTTGTGGCTCTTGCGGAAGGGCTTCACGAACTGGGCCGGGATCAGCTTCACGTCATGGCCGAGCGCCAGCAACTGACGGCTGAGATGGTGGGAGCCGACACAGGCTTCCATGCCGATCAGGCAGGCCGGCATATTGGCAAGGCGTTCCTCCACCTGTCCGCGAGAGAGCTTCTGGCGCAGAACGGTGGCGCCACGCGCATCCAGGCCGATCAGGTGGAAGCTGTTCTTGCCGATGTCGATGCCAACGGTGGCATCGTGCTGAAGCGGAGCTTCGGGCATGGCTCAGATCCTCGTGCTGGGCGCCCCTCTCATGATGGGTGTGCCGGTAAGCACGGCCGGTACAACCTGCACCAGATCCTCCATCCCGAAGTGTCGTCAAGCCAAACGACCTAGTGCTGACGGTGCTGGCACTCGCCGTGATCTGCCAGAACCTCGATAATCCGGCACTCGGAGATCCGTCGGTTGTCACAGGCGACCATGGCCTCAAGTTCATCTCGCAAGGCAATCAGGCGAGCGATCTTGGCCTTCACCTCACCGAGATGGGCCTTGGTGATGTCATGTACCTCACCGCAGCAACGGCTAGGATCGTCCGCGAGGCTCAGGAGTTGCCGGATGGCATCAACCTCGAACCCGAGCTCGCGGGCATGGCGGATGAAGTTGAGGCGGCGCACCTCGGCCGGGCCATAGCGCCGCTGCTGGCCCTCGGTTCGGACCGGCGAAGGCAGGAGGCCGATCTGCTCGTAATACCGGATCGTCGGGATCTTCACCCCGGTTTGCCGCGACAGGTCGCCAATCGTCAGATCCATCGAAAAACCTCTTGATCCTCTAGCCGCTAGAGGTTGTAGCGTGCCCGGCAGATAAGATCGAAACGGAATTTTGGCAATGACTGACCGTTTGCGCTACCGCGTCGAAGGCATGGATTGCGGAAGCTGCGCCCGCAAGATCGAGACCGCGCTTACCCGGGTGCCGGGCGTCTCGGACATTTCCATCAGCACCACCACGGAAACCCTGCGCCTGCGGGCCGTCGACACCGGCACCGGCGAGCAGGTTGAAAAGGTCGTTCGCGACCTCGGCTACGGCATCACGCCCGTGGAGGAGGGGACACGGCATTACCACGACCATGGGACCTCAGACGGTCCCTGGTGGCGCTCGGCCAAGGGTCGGCTGACGATCCTTTCAGGCCTTGGGCTTGCGGCCGCGTGGCTGCTGGCTTGGATCCTGCCGGGCTATGAGGCCTGGCTCTACACCGCCGCCATGGCTATCGGTCTGGTGCCCATTGCCCGCCGGGCGGTGTCCGCAGCCTTCGCCGGAGCGCCCTTCACTATCGAGACCCTGATGACTATCGCCGCCGTCGGCGCGGTGATCATCGGCGAGACCGAGGAGGCCGCCATTGTGGTGCTGCTCTTCCTCGTCGGCGAACTCCTGGAGGGCGTTGCCGCAGGGCGGGCCCGCGCCAGCATCCGGTCCCTGTCGAACCTCGTGCCCAAGACCGCCTTCATCGAGCGCAACGGTGGCCTGGAGGAGGTCGCGGCGGCTTCTCTCGCCGTCGGCGACGTGATCGCCGTCCGCCCTGGCGACCGGATCCCGGCCGACGGCGTGATCCTCTCGGGCGAGAGCGGTATCGATGAGGCGCCCGTCACCGGCGAGAGCACCCCGAAGCGCAAGGGCGAGGGCGAGACGGTGTTTGCCGGGACCATTAACACGGATGCCACGCTGCGCGTGCGGGTGACAGCTGCGGCTGAGGACAACACCATCGCGCGGGTGGTGCGTCTGGTCGAGGAGGCTCAGGAAGCCAAGGCCCCGACCGAGCGCTTCATCGACCGCTTCTCGCGCTACTACACCCCGGCCGTGCTGGTAGTGGGTGCGCTTGTGGCCATCCTGCCGCCGCTGGTTGCGGGTGAGCCCTGGGGCGAGTGGATCTACAAGGGGCTGGCGGTGCTGCTGATCGGCTGCCCCTGTGCTCTGGTGATCTCGACCCCGGCGGCTATCGCTGCGGGCTTGGCAGCGGGCGCCCGGCGCGGGCTGCTGATCAAGGGCGGAGCCGCGCTGGAGACCCTCGGTAAGGTGACCGCGGTTGCCCTCGACAAGACCGGGACGCTCACGGAAGGCCGACCGCAGGTCACGGACGTAATCGCTCTTGGCGAGGCGAGCGAACGGGAGGTGCTGGAGGATGCCGCGGCTCTCGATGCCACGTCCTCGCATCCCATCGCTAAGGCCATCGTAGCCCGGGCCCAGGCGGACGGCATCGAGGTCGTCCCGGCTGTCGGCGTGATGGCGCTCGGCGGCAAAGGTGTGAAGGGTCGCGCCCGCCGCCGCGGCCTGTTCCTGGGTTCGCCCAAGGCGGCCGCCGCCATCGCGCCGCTACCGCCCGAGACTGAGGTTCGGATCGGCGCGTTGCAGGAGGAGGGCAAGACTGTGTCTGTGCTTCTGGTGAGCGATCAGCCCGCCGGTCTGATCGCGGTGCGGGACGAACCGCGTGAGGACGCGCTCGCAGGCCTGAGGGCGCTCAGGGCCCACGGCATCGCGCCGATCATGCTTACCGGCGACAACGCGAGGACCGCGGCCGCTATCGCCCGCACTTTGGGCGTGGAGCCTCGGACCGACCTACTACCGCAGGACAAGCTGAAGATCGTCAACGAGTTGAAGAGCCAGGGGTTGGTGGTCGCCAAGGTCGGCGACGGCATCAACGACGCTCCGGCGCTGGCTGTGGCCGATGTCGGCATCGCCATGGGCGGCGGCACCGACGTGGCGCTTGAAACCGCCGACGGGGCCGTGCTGCACGGGCGCGTTCTCGACATCGCCCGCATGATATCGCTCTCGAAGGCCACCATGGGCAACATCCGCCAGAACATCGGAGTGGCGCTGGGCCTCAAGGGCGTGTTCCTGGTCACCACCGTCCTCGGCATCACAGGCCTGTGGCCGGCGATCCTGGCCGACACCGGCGCGACGGTGCTGGTCACGGCCAATGCCATGCGCCTGCTCGGGGCCGGACGGAGCGTATAATGCCGTCGCCCTGGTTTCCGGTCCTCATCCTGCTCATTGTCAGCATCGCATTCGCGGTGCTGACGCGGCGAGCGGCGCAACGCATCGGCGGTTCGCCCAACCGCTTCGGCGCGGACGATACGGCCCATGACTTCGTCGGGCGCGTCTACCGCATCGGCGGCGGCGTCCTGTCCCTCTTCCTGATCGTCCGGGCCGTCTGGCCAGGGGAGACCGACATGGCCGCCGGCCTGATCCCGGTCCTGGTCCACCCGGCTGTCGCCTGGTTCGGTCTGGTGACCATGGTGATGGGCAGCGCCGTCATCCTTGCCGCCCAGGTGGGCATAGGAGCGTCCTGGCGCATCGGCCTCGACCAGGAGCGGACCGGCCTCGTCACGACGGGCCTGTTCGCTTGGTCGCGCAACCCGACCTTTCTCGGCATGGTGGCCGTGGTCCTCGGCGCCCTCCTTGTGGTTCCAACCGCCGTTACGGCCGTTGCGCTTGCCGCCGCCTGGATCGCCTTCTCGGTTCAGATCCGCATGGAAGAGGAGCATCTCGGCCGCATGCATGGAGCCGCCTACGACCGATACCATGTCATGGTGCCACGCTGGATCGGACTTCGCAGGAGTTCGGGCACGGCGCCTGCCATCGACGGCAATGCTGTCGATCGCGGGTGAAGGTTCTTTACCGCCCGCCTCCGGAGTTGGCGATCCGTTCGATCTCGTCCGGCGTCAGGCCTGGAGCCACGATCTTGCCCTCCACGGGCAGCAGCCGCACCGCGCTGGCCTCAATCGCGACCTTGTCGTCGAAGAAGCCGGCAATCCCGCCCTTGCTGATCACGAGCCGGATCACCCGGCCCGTGTTCCCGTCGATGATCACATCCGCAACCTGGCCGAGGCTCGCTCCCGTGGCGCTGACCACAGGCGTGCCCATCAGATTGGACGCGCTGATCTCGACACCGGCGGCGGGCGCCGTCGGCGGAAGCTCGCCGGGGGCGATGGCGATCCCCTTATCCTCCTGCGCGAGGGCGCTCGCGTGCGACAGGGCGAGGATCGCGGCGGTCCGGACGATAAGGACCAGGGTTTGCTGCATTCCTGAACTCCCGGAAAGCCGAAGCGTTTGTCGAGCAACAGCAAGGCGTCGGCTTCGTTCCGATGGAGGCCGCATGGGTTGGTTTCTCTGGGTGCCGGTTCTGCTCGCCGCTGTCTGGGCGGCGCACTGGGGAGCGGAGCACCTGTCCAAGCCGCTGAAGAAGCTGCGCCGCCAGTGGGGCTTCTCGGTGGCGGCGGGCGGCTCGTTCGTGGGACTCGCGGCCGCCTCGCCCGAGATCGCCATCAACACCACCAGCGCGATCCGGGGCGTAACCGACATCGGCCTGGGTGCGATGCTGGGCTCCAACATCCTCGCTATCCCGACCATGGTTACGGTCGCCTACTTCGCCACCCGGAAGCGGGATCTCGGACAGGGGAAGGGCAATGACGGCGGCAGCAAACAGAGCCAGGAGGAGGGCAGGGCCGAGCGCGCGAGCAAGGAGGGCGGCCAACACTCGGATCGGAAACAGGGTGGCGGCTCGGGCGGTCACCAGAACCACGGGGAGCACGTCGAACAGGGCATCCTCGCGGTCGATCGCACGGCCGTTACCGTCCAGGCGATCCCGTATCTGGTGATCGTCGGGATCGCGGCGTTGCTCACGCTTCCGGTTCCGGGCCGCGGGCTCCAGCCAATCGACGGCTGGGTGATGCTCGCGGCCTACGCCGTCTACCTGGCGCAGGCCCTGCTGCGGGGGCGGCAGAAGAGCGAAAAGGTCGAGTGGAAGAAAGGTGAGATCTGGAAGGCGATGGCCGGGGTCGGGGCACTGGTGGTCGGGGCCTACTTCACCGTTCTCTCAACCGAGAACATCGTGCAGGGTCTCGGCGTCCCCCGGATCATCGGTGGCCTGTTCATCACTGCCCCGGTGGCGGCCCTGCCGGAGGTCTTCGCCACCTGGTACGTAGCGCGCAGCGGCCAGGTCACCTCCGCGGTGACGAGCGTCATCGGCGACCATGCGGTGACGATGACCATCGCCTTCTTCCCGCTGGCGCTGGTTACCACCTACGTGATGAATCCGCTGCTATTCCAGGTGAACCTTGTCTTCGTGGCCTTGGTGCCGTCGCTTTACGCCGCCTTCATCCACTTCGGCGGGAGCGAGCACGGGTTCAAGCGCTGGCAGGTGGTCACCCTTCTGGCGGTCCCGGTCGTGTGGGTTTTCCTGATCGTCTTCTGGGTCCGCCCCGCTTGAGTCGGCGAGGAGCCCCTTAACGGTTCGCCGTCATGACGGGAGAGGCTTGGCGGCCAAACGAGGCCGAAGCGGTGCCGCTGTTGCCCTCGCGCTTGATGTAGGTGTAGCCCGTCTTGTGCCAGGGCAGGACCGCATCCGTCTTGTTGTCGAGGATGTAGTCGCCCCGGTCAGTGCGCACCATCAGGACGGCATGGCCCTCGCCCAGCTCGTCGATTACCACGGTCATGCGCAGCGCCCGGCGCGGAAAGCCTGCCTCGACGAGAAGCTTGCGCTTCACAAGCTGGTAGTCCTCGCAGTCGCCATAGCCGTCCTCGGCAAAGTCCCAGCGGTCCTCCACCCNCCCGGCGCGGAAAGCCTGCCTCGACGAGAAGCTTGCGCTTCACAAGCTGGTAGTCCTCGCAGTCGCCATAGCCGTCCTCGGCAAAGTCCCAGCGGTCCTCCACCCCCCCCGTGATCCTCATCCGTCTTCGCCTTGATCGCGGCGTTCACCTGGCGGTTGATCCGGTTGATCGTCTGCCACTCGGGTGCGGTAAGGGAAATGGTGGCGGGCTGGGAGGTATCGACGGCGCACTCGGCCGGGCTCTGCTTGCAAAAGCGCGCTCAGGCGACAATGGGCTTGGCCGCACCAATCTGCGCCACCGGCTGGGAGGCGGCCGGGAGGGCAGCGACGGTCTGTGCCTGCGCCCCGCTGCCGATCATGACCAGAGCCAGGGCGAGGCCCGCACGACGTGCCGTGTTCCGGAGAGAGGAACGGGCCTCCAGATACCCGAGGAGAGACTGCCGCATTGCCCCCGCCTCTGTGTTGTTAAGGTTTTGTTCATGAAGCCTGACACAGCATAGCCGGGAGGCTCAAGCCGGAAGTTAAACCAGAGTTAACAGGTCGCACCCGGTTTCGTTCCGGGGTCAATGTCAGCCGTGCCCGGCGCGGAATGTTGCAACCGTGATCGTCAGGCTACCGCTGACGCCGTCGAAGGAGACGGCATAGCGGACAATCCACGGGCATGCGGTTCTTCAGCCTTTTGGGCGCAGGGCGTCTGCTTGCTCAGGAGGAGCGCGCAGCCAGGGCGGCCTGGGCCAAGCCGTCTGGACCTAGATCCTCCTCAGGGTTGAAGGCCAGAAAATGCGCTGGCGTAGATCCTGAGACAGTGTGATCATGATGACCCTCTGTGCTCATGCTCCTGACCACCGTCGAGTCAGACCCCGCGATTCCGTCCAACCCCAAGCCGCTCCAAGGTTAGAGCATCGTGCGGAAAAGTGGATTCGGTTTTCCGCACTCAACGATGCTCTCATCATAAGAGAAAGCATCGGATGGGATCCCAAAAGTGCAAGTCCACTTTTGGGTCCGATGCTTTAACCTGCTGTTAACCGTATCCTCTGAGTCTTCATGGTGAATACCTTGCGTACCAGAGGTGAATGCCTATGCCTGATCAGAAAAGAAAGTCCGAAGCTCCAAGCATCAATCGCGACGCCAAAGACCGTATCGCGAGGTTAATGAGAAGCGTCTATTTCCCAACCGATGGTAGTCCGATATCCGACGAGCAGCTTGATCTACTTCTTGCCCTGCGCCGCAAGGAGCGGGAGCGAAATCATCGGGCATAAGACAGCAGGAAGCTCGGGCGTGGACCTGAGAGCCATCAGTGCTCAAGTGCCATGAATTCGGCAGCCGTCGTGCAGGTAGCATACTGGCGGACGCTCTCTGCCAAATGCTCCTCCCCCTCGTTCTTAAGAGCTTCGGCCAAGGCCTCTACGCCCCCGGCTCTCTTAACGAGGTTCAGAAACGTCGCGAATAGTTCTTCGTCAGTCATGATCACTTCCGAATTGCTGAGTCCGGCTCTAGCCTTTAACGTATGGAGACGGGCCAAATTGACCTGATCATGGCTGGGTGTCTCGAGCGGCAGCTTCATGTGGGGTAGCTCTCAACGATACCTCGTCGGGTTCAAGCTGCTGCAACCTGGCGGGAAGCGGGGCATACAGTAGTAAAGTTCATCATTGAGAACCGCGGTGGGCCCACTTTATGCCGACAGACAGAGTATGGTCTGGTGCGGTTCCAAGACCTAGGCTCAGGACTCGTTAATTGAGGTATCAGGACTCGTTGATT
>NZ_JAJATX010000092.1 GCF_020866965.1 Microvirga roseola | reverse complement strand
TCTGAATCACACCTCAGCCCAAATTAATAGGTCCTGAGCCTAGGGTGTCGGTCCCGCCTTGGCCGATCACCCGGTTGCTGCCGTCATTGCCTTCAAAGTGGTCCGCGCCGGAACCGCCTTCCAGGTTCGCAATCCCGATCAGCGTAACAAAGCCATCACCGCTGGTGTTCTGAGCATCCGTGAGAGTAAGATCGACCCGGGCCGCGACTGAGCTCGAATAACGCGCCGTGTTGATGCCGGCACCGCCGTCCAGTGTATCGCTGCCTAATCCGCCTTCCAGCGTGTCGTCCCCGTCACCACCTTGGAGACTGTTATTGCCGGTGCTGCCGACGATGGCGTCGTTGTGCGCGCCTCCGACGACATTTTCGATGTCGATGTGCGTATCGGTGCCCTGTCCCCCGCCGATGGCCTGCGACGTCATCTTGCTGAGATCGACGCTAATCCCGCCGGTGGCTTCGGAATAGTCGACGGTATCGCTTCCGCCGCCGCCGCTGAGATAGTCGTTCCCCTCTCCGCCGGAGAAGATCTCCGACCGTGCGCCGCCGAGCGCCCTGTCGTTGCCGAGGCCGAGCTTGATGATGCCGCCGGTCGCGATTCCCTGGACGCCTTCGTAGAAATCGTCGCCCGCGCCCAGGTCCAGGAGCACGGCGCCGGCTGCGACGGACGTGGTCTTCAGGGTGCCGGCATTGGTGATCCGGTCATGGCCCGCATTGCCCTGAATGGCGAGGCCTGCCCCTTCGATAAAGCCGAGATTGGTGATGGTATTGGTCCCGGCTCCCGAAATGACGATGGCAGTGCTGGTATTCGACCGGATCGTGCCCTCGTTATGGACGGTGCTGCCGTTGCCCCGCAATTCGAGGCCGTGGACTTCGCCAACCGCGCTCCCGTTCTTGCCGATGAAGATGCGCTGCGGATCGAAGGCCAGGTTGGCTGTCAGGGTCTCGCTGGTGACGGCAAGATCGACGATTGCGGTGCCGCCTCCAGTCAGCTCCAGGCGGGCATTCGTGCCGCTGGTGCCGGGAAGGGGATTGGCGGCGTCATAGATCACATTCGGCGTGGGGCATCCGCATTATTGAGACAGCAGGATACCCTTTCTTTACGTTATAAAGTTGAATAAGAAAACATCGGGGGATGCAGTTTCTGCGCCCACTAGCGATGAAGGCCAGGGATCGCCTGGCCTTCTTTGTCGAGCTATTCCGCCGGGACCACTAGCACCGGACCGGCGCTGCGGTATTCGGCATAGGCTTGACGCAGGATCTGAACCGCCGAGGACAGGAACAGGGCCGCCATGATGCCGGCGACCAGGAGGTCGGGCCAGGGGCGGGCGGTGAGCCAGACCGCTCCGGCCGCGGCCGTCACGGCGATGTTGCCGATGGCGTCGTTGCGGGAGCAGAGCCAGACCGAGCGGACATTGGCGTCACCGTCCTTGTAGCGCATCAGCAGGAGCACGCTGGAGACGTTGGCGGCCAGCGCCAGAAGGCCGACCGCGCCCATGAGCTCCGCCCGTGGCAGGCCGAGGACGAGCACGTGATAAAGGGTCGAGCCCAGCACCCAGGCACCCATGAGAGAAAGGCTTACCCCTTCGAACAGGGCGTCCGTTGCCCGGATACGCAAGGATGCGCCGATCACCGCGAGGCTGAGGCCGTAGGTCACCGTGTCGCCGAGAAAATCAAGGGCGTCCGCCTGCAGGGCCTGCGAGCGGGCAAGATGGCCCGCCACGATTTCCGTGACGAACATGACGGCGTTGATGGCGATCACGGTCCAGAGTACCCGCTTGTAGCGCGGGTCGACCCCGTCGAAGACCGGCACGCCGCCATGGCAGCCGCAGGCCTTCGCTGCGCTGTTGCATCCGGCGGCCGGTGCGGGGCTCGCGATCACGGGTTCGGGTGTGGACCTGATGGCCGCCGCAGCATCCGTCGTGCCGACTGCACTCGCTCTCCGTCATATCGAGCTCCTTTTCATCATGCTGGGGCGGCCCTAAAATCTCTAACGACTAGAGGTTCAAGGGGAAAAGTGACGGATCTTTCGATTGGGGAATTGTCGCGCCGGGTCGAGGTCAAGGTGCCGACCATCCGCTACTACGAGCAGATCGGCCTCCTGCCCTCACCGCCTCGGACAGAAGGCAGGCAGCGGCGCTACGGGCCGGACGATGTCGCCCGCCTCAGCTTCATCCGCCACGCGCGGGATCTGGGCTTCGAGGTGGAGGCGATTCGGGAACTGTTAAGCCTCAGCGCCCGGCCGGACGAGCCCTGCGAGGCGGCCGACCGCATCGTTCTCCGGCATCTGGAGAGCGTCGAGCGCCGGATCGAACGGCTAACCCTGCTTCGCGCGGAGCTCCGGCACATGCTGGACGATTGCAGCCACGGCCCGGTGCGCGAATGCCGGATCATCCAGGTTCTCGCCGACCACGATCAGTGCCGTCACGAGCACGGCAGGGTCACTTAGAGCGCCTGCCCCCTCAGCAGGCGCGGCGCCGTATTGGAGCGAAGGCCCGCGGCCTCGCGGATGAAGAAGCGCTTGAGGCCCGGCATCCGGTCGACGAGGCCGAGTCCCAGGTCGCGGATGAGGCGCACGGGCAGGATATCGTTGGAGAACAGCCGGTTCAGCCCATCCGTCATCACGCCCATGGCGGTGATGTCGGCCCTGCGCGCGCGCTCATAGGCATCGAGCACGTCCGCGCCGCCTGGATCCATGCCGAGACGCATGGCGTCGGTGACGGTCTCGGCGAGCGCCGCCGCATCGTGCAGACCGAGATTGAGCCCCTGGCCGGCGACCGGGTGGATGACGTGGGCCGCATCGCCCAGGAGCGCGAGCCGTTCGGCGACGAAGGAGCGCGCCACGCCGAAGGACAGGGGATAGGCCTGGGGCTTCGTCTCGAAGGCGATGCGCCCGAGCTGAAGCCCGAAGCGCTTTTCGAGCTCGGCGAGAAGGTCCTCCGGATGGGATCCGAGCAGGGCGGGAACGTTCTCGCTGCGCTCGCTCCAGACGATGGAGGAGCGATGCTTCACGCTGCCATCGGGCAGGACCTCGTCCTTCAGGGGCAGGATCGCGAAGGGGCCGGAGGGCAGGAAATGCTCCACCGCCCTGCCCTCATGGTCGCGCTCATGGTGGATCGTCGCGACGATGCCCGACTGGCGGTAAGGCCAGGAGATCCAGCCGATCCCGGCCTGCTCCCGCAGGCGCGAGCGCGCCCCGTCGGCAGCCACCAGAAGGGCGGCGGAAAGCGTCTCCCCCTCCGTCGTTGTGACACCGGTGCGCGCCGACTGCACGGCAAAGCCTTTGATGCCTACGGCCTTCAGGGTCACGCCCGCCGTGCGGCAGGCCTCGATCAGGGCAGCAGTGAGGTCGCCGGAAGTCACCATATGGGCAAAGGGCTCGCCCGCCCCGACATCGCCTTCGAAGGTGAGGTAGGTCGGACGAACAGGGTCCTGCAGGCGGCTGTCGGTGACGGCCATGTCGAGCATGGGCTGGGCTTTGTCGGCCACCTTGTCCCAGATGCCGAGAGCCTCCAGCATTCGCCTTGCCGCCGCGGCGATGGCGTAGGCGCGCTTGTCGCCATTAGGATCGCGGGTCAGGACCGGATCGCATATGGTGACGTCGACCCCGTCAGTCAGCGCCTGCTTCAGGGCCAGCGCCAAGGACAGTCCGGCCAGGCCTCCTCCCGCGATGACGATCCGCGGACCTTGCATGCCCGATGCTGCGCTCATGGCTCTTTCTCCTCGACACCATCCGCTATAGAGCATTTTTGAACGGAGGGCTGCCGGTTCGATCGACCGGCGCCCCGCCCTATCTCGGTGTCAGCGATCCGCCGGCCAGCGTCAAGCCAGAGCTGAGCCGGAGGAGGACGCTTCTTCAAAGGATCGAAAATCCATGTCCCGCGCCGTTGCAGACCTTCTCGCGATCCTCGACCTCGAACAGCTCGAGGTGAACCTGTTTCGCGGGCAAAGTCCCAAGAGCGGGTGGCAGCGCGTTTTCGGCGGGCAGGTGATCGGCCAGTCGCTCGTGGCGGCGAGCCGCACCGTGGACGGGCGGCACCCCCATTCCATGCATTGCTACTTCATGCTGCCGGGCGACCCCAAGATCCCGATCATCTACGACGTGGACCGCATCCGCGACGGCAAGAGCTTCACCACGCGCCGGGTGGTGGCGACCCAGCACGGCCAGGCGATCTTCTCCATGTCGGCCTCCTTCCAGGTGGACGAGGGCGGCTTCGAGCACCAGGCCGAGATGCCGAAGGTGCCGGGGCCTGACGAATTGCCGAGCGAGGAGGAGGTGAAAGGCGGGCTGATCCTGAAGATGCCCGAGCCCATGCGCACCTATTACGAGCGCGAGCGCCCCCTCGAGATCCGCCCCGTGGAGATCAAGCGCTACATGTCCCGCGATCCGGGAGAGCCGCGCTTCCATGTGTGGATCAAGACCACGGGCCGCCTGCCCAACGACCCGGCCATCCACCAATGCGTTCTGGCCTATGCCTCCGACATGACCCTGCTCGACACCTCGCTCATCCCTCATGGGCGGACGGTTTTCGATCCGACGATCCAGGCGGCGAGCCTCGACCACGCCATGTGGTTCCACAGGCCCTTCCGGGCCGACGAATGGCTGCTCTATGCCCAGGATACGCCGAATGCCTCCAGCGCCCGCGGCTTCTCCCGCGGCCTGATCTTCAGGCAGGACGGGACCCTCGTCGCCTCCGTCGCCCAGGAAGGGCTGATCCGCGACCGCAGCGCCTGATTTGCCGCAAGCGGGACCCGGTTCCAGGAGATTGAGACCGGGCCTGCCGCCAAGCTGCACAAACTTTAATCATCGAGCCTGTTTTCGGGCCAATTGCGCCTGCTCATGAAAGAGGCAGAGTCGCCGAACCGTGCCGGGACAAGGCATGGCATGCTTCTTGCTTAATCCCCTGCGACACCCGCCCAAAAGGACGGGTTCAGATCGAAACCGATGCCTGATCGCGTCAGGCTAACGTCTCAAAGGGGGCCAGGCCCATGAAGATTGTGATGGCGGTCATCAAGCCGTTCAAGCTGGAGGAAGTGCGCGACGCGCTCAATGCCCTCGGCGTGCACGGCCTCACCGTGACCGAGGTGAAGGGATACGGGCGGCAGAAGGGTCACACCGAGATCTATCGCGGCGCCGAATACGCCGTGAGCTTTCTGCCGAAGCTGAAGATCGAGGTAGCGGTCGCGACCGAACTCGTCCCGCAGGTGATCGACGCGATCACCGCATCTGCCCGCACGGGCCAGATCGGCGACGGCAAGATCTTCGTCGTGTCGCTGGAAAAGGCGGTTCGCATCCGCACGGGCGAGACCGATGCCGACGCCCTGTAATCCCCATTCCCCAATTTACTCCCGGAGTTTGAATCCGATGAAGTTCCGTCCGCTTTTCATGACTGCGCTCGGCGCGCTGGGCTTAGGCCTCCTCGCCGTCGACTCTTCGTTGGCCCAAGAGGCCCCTCCCGCAGCGGCTGCCGCGGTCGCCCCCACGGTCAGCAAGGGTGACACCACCTGGATGCTCGTCTCGACGATCCTCGTGATCCTCATGACGATTCCCGGTCTTGCGCTCTTCTATGGCGGCCTCGTGCGCACCAAGAACATGCTCTCGGTGCTGATGCAGGTGTTTTCCGTCTTCAGCCTGGTGGCCATCCTGTGGGTGATCTACGGCTACTCGCTCGCCTTCACCTCCGGAGGCGAGGGCATCGGGGCCTTCATCGGCGGCTTCTCCAAGGCGTTTCTCGCCGGCGTGACGACGGATTCCACCGCCGACACCTTCACGGCGGGCGTCGCGATTCCGGAGCTCACCTTCGTGGCGTTCCAGCTCACCTTCGCGGCGATCACGCCGGCCCTCATCGTCGGCGCCTTCGCCGAACGCATGAAGTTCTCGGCCGTGATGGTCTTCACGGGTCTCTGGGTGACCTTCATCTACCTGCCCATCGCCCACATGGTGTGGTTCTCCGAAGGCTATCTCTTCGCGCTGGGCGCCCTCGACTTCGCAGGCGGCACGGTGGTGCACATCAACTCGGGCGTGGCCGGTCTCGTCGGAGCGCTGCTGATCGGCAAGCGCATCGGCTACGGGCGCGACCTCATGGCTCCGCACTCGCTGACGCTCACCTATGTCGGCGCCTGTCTGCTCTGGGTCGGCTGGTTCGGCTTCAATGCGGGCTCGAACCTCGAAGCCACCGGCGGCGCGGCGCTCGCGCTCCTGAACACCATCGTCGCTCCGGCCGCCGCGGGCCTCTCCTGGATGACCGTTGAGGCCATGAGCAAGGGCAAGGCTTCGCTGCTGGGCATCGCCTCGGGCGCGGTCGCAGGCCTCGTCGCCATCACCCCGGCGGCTGGTCTCGCCGGCCCGATGGGCTCCATCGTGCTCGGCCTCGTCGCCGGCGCGGTCTGCTACTTCGCCGTCACCGCGGTGAAGAATGCGCTCGGTTATGACGACGCCCTCGACGTCTTCGGCATCCACGGCGTCGGCGGCATCATCGGCGCCATCGGCACCGGCATCGTCGCCGCTCCCTCGCTCGGCGGCTACGGCGCAGGCGAATACGCCATCGGCGGCCAGGTCTGGACGCAGATCATCGCCGTGGTGGTCACGCTGCTCTGGACCGGTATCGGCTCGGTGATCCTGTTCAAGCTCGTGGACGTGATCGTCGGCCTGCGCGTCACGCAGGATGCCGAGCGCGAGGGTCTCGACCTCGCGGACCACGGCGAGCGCGCCTACAACTACTAAGCCTGACAACGAAGCCTTCCAGAGGCTCGAAAGCGGAAAGCCCCGGCTCGCAGGCCGGGGCTTTTCTTACTTCTCCCGCGTCATTCGCCGCCGGGGATGGGCCGGGTTCAAGGCTCACCCGTTCTTGATCAGCTGCTTCAGTTTCGAGCGCCGCACGTCCTGCGATTCCTGGAAGTTGGACGTGCCGTAGAACTCGCCCTTCGAATCCATCAGGAAGATCGTCGCCGAATGGTCCATGGTGTAGCCGGAATCGGTTGGAACCTTGCGGTAGTAGATCTTGTAGGCCTTCGCGACCTCCGCGATCTGCTCCTCGGTCCCGGTCAACCCGACGATGCGCGGATCAAAGGAGCCGAGATAGGTCTTCAGCAGTTCCGGCGTGTCCTGCGCAGGATCGACGGTGATGAAGGCGACGCGCAGCTTGTCGGCGTCGCTGCCCAGCGTCTGCAGATCCTGCGTGAGATCGTAAAGGGTCGTCGGGCAGACTTCCGGGCAATGGGTGAAGCCGAAGAAGACGGCGAAGGGCTTTCCTTTCAGATCCTCCTCGGTGAAGACCTTGCCTTCGTGGCTGGTCAGCCGGAAAGGCCCGCCGATGGGCACCTTGGAGGCGCCCTGCTGCGGCCCCGGCAGGATCATGAGAAGCGTGGCGAGGAGCGTGAGCGCCGCAACGAGAAAGACCAGGAGCGGCACGAGAAGGGAGCGTTTGAGAGCCATGTCGATCTCCGGTTAATGCTTGTGTTCCGCAGGCGCGGCGCCGCCCATGGAGCGGACGACGTACTCGACCTCGACGGCTCCGGCCTTCTCGAAGACGAGAGTGCCCTTCACCGTCTGGCCCTCCTTCAGAGGCTCCTTCAGGTCCATGAACATGAGGTGGTGGCCGCCGGGCTTCAGTTCGACCGTCGCGCCCGGCGCGATCTCGAGGCCGCCCTCGACCGGCTTCATGCGCATGATGTCGCCTTCGAGGCGCATCTCATGCACGTCCACCTTGGAGGCGAGCGGAAGCGATCCGCCGATCAGCCGATCCGGCTCCGTGCCGGTGTTGGTGATGCGCAGGTACCCGCCGCCGACTTTGGCCCCGCCGGGCGTCGCCCGCGACCACGGCTGCTCGATGGAGATTGCACCCTTCTTGATGGAAGCAGGCGAGGCATGGGCGGCCGCCAGGATCTTTATGCCGGGAGCCGGAGCCTTGAGGCTGTGCGGATCCTGCCCGCTGGCCGGAACCTCGATCCATTCCGCGACGCCTTTCGCGCATTCCTGCACGACCGGGAAATAGACCGTGGCGCCCGGCTGGTAGGCATCGGTGAAATGCGCCTGAAAAACGAACTCGTCGTAGTGGCCGTCGTCGAGCGAGCCCGACCAGACGATGTCCGTCACCCCCTCCGAGACCGTCTCGCCGTGGACCTGATAGGCGCGGACATAGGAGCCCTTGGCGGTCTCGAGAGCCCAGCCGGGCTTGGGCATCGGCTTGACGGCCACGATGCCCTCAGGGATGCGCACGCGCACCTTGAGCGTCGGCTGCCCTTCGCAGCCATGGGGCACGCGCAGAACCGCCTTGTGGGTGGAGTTCGGGGTCGCCTGCGCCGTCTCGAAGGTGACATGCGCGAGAGCGGACGAGGAAAGGGCGATGAGGGCAGCCGCCGCGAGCGCGCCGCCGGACCGAGACGAAAACATGGGAAGTCCTGTGGTTCGGTTGAAAGCGAGGAGCGGATCAACCGAGGCGAGGCGGCGCGCGCGAGCCGACAGGCAGAAAACCATGTGAAGCCCGGAAAACCGGCGCTTCGCCGGCAGTGGCAATAACGGCCTGATCCGACGAAAGCCGCTCGGCGTGGATGGCGGCCGGAAGCGGCCCCGCCGGACCCGAGCCGTGACAGCTCAAGGTGCAGCACAGGCCGTCATGGGCTTTCGCAGGCAGCCTGTCGGGACCCACGTCACCATTCGTCACGCAGAGGATCGCCTGCGGTCCGGGAGCCGCGACCGCATGGTATGCGCCCCCGAAAGCGAACAGGATGGCCTGCAGGGCAAGGGCATAGGCCAGCACCGCCGCAACGGCGCTGCGCATTCCTCTCGTCCTGAAGGCCCATGTCCACATGGGCTGGACACTTCCTCTTTCCGGTCCTTTCCGTCAACAGCGCAAAAGGTCCCCGGGGTGCTCGCGCGGAAAAGTGAATACGGGTTCCGGGTCCGTCGGTCAGGGTTAAAGGACCCTTAACCCGCCCCTTCTAAACTGCATCGTGAAACAGTCTTGCTCCGAGGTCCCAAGTCGTCCGATGCGTACTGTCCGCCGATCATCCTCAGCCTATGACGGGCTCTTCAGCGCCCTGCGGTCCATTCTCGCACGGCGGGCGCAGGAGCTGACCGGCCTGTCCCTGATCGCGCTCGCAGGAGCCGTGGCGGTTGCGCTCGCGACCTGGTCCGTGGACGATCCCAGCCTCAACAACGCCACCGACCGGCCCGTGCACAACCTGCTGGGCTGGCCCGGGGCCATCGTGGCCGACCTCCTCATGCAGCTTCTCGGCCTCGGCGCCATCGCGATGCTGCTGCCGCTCGCGCTCTGGGGCTGGCGGCTGATGAAGGCGGGCGAGCTCGGCCGCGCGCAGCTGCGCTTCGCCCTCTGGATCATCGGCGCTGGCGCGGCGACGGCGCTTGCCAGCGCCCTTCCCGCCACCGACCGCTGGCCCCTGCCCACCGGTCTCGGCGGCGTGGTCGGCGACGCGATCCTGGCGGGCGCGAAGGCGATCACGGGGCTCGCCAACGGCCCGGCCAGCGCCCTTCTCGGCCTGCTCTTCGCGGGCATTACGATCCTGAGCCTCACCGCCGCCTGCGGTCTCGGCCTCTCGGAAGAGAAGCACCGGGACGAGGCGGAGGACGACGAGCCTCAGCCGGTCCGGCGGCGCAGGATCGCCGATTGGGACGAGGCGGAGGAGACAGCCCAGGACGAGCCCGGCTGGGGCATCGTCTCGCTCGGCGCACTTGCCCATGGCGTCATGAGCCTGAAGAGCGCGGTCCGGCGCTGGAGCGAGGGCCGCCGCGAGGAATTCGAGGAGGACTACGAGCCGGCCCCGGCACCCCGCCGCGCCATGCGCGAGGCGCAGCCCCTGCGGCGCGAGCCGGTTCTCGACGGCGCTCCCGCGCGGACGCGCCCCGCCCCTGTCTCCGCTCCCCTGCTTGACGGCGACGAGGAGCCCTGGGACGACGAGCCCCTGCCCCAGGTCGTGACCCGCGGCCGGGACGAACCTGCACCCTCCCGCGTCGCGCCTCTTCCCACCGCGCCCAAGCCCGGCAAGCGTATGGCGCGCGAAGCCCAGCCCTCGCTCCTCGACGAGGAGCGTTACCAGCTTCCGGCGCTGAACCTGCTGAGCGAACCGAAGAAGCCTGCAGGCCCCATCGTCTCCGCGGAGGCACTGGAGCAGAACGCAACCCTGCTCGAAAGCACTCTGGAGGATTTCGGCGTCCGGGGCGCCATCACCAAGGTCAATCCCGGTCCTGTTGTGACGTTGTATGAGCTTGAGCCTGCGCCTGGA
>NZ_JAJATX010000090.1 GCF_020866965.1 Microvirga roseola | reverse complement strand
ATACGGGCAACCGTATCGGGAGTTCGAATCTCCCCCTCTCCGCCAGTTAACCCTCTGATCCATAAGGATTTCTGAGGTTCAGGCCGAGGACCGCCAGAGCGTCCGAACCAGCCCAACAGATCAGTCCGGCACATTCGTGGCACACAGACGGACAGATCATTATGGCGACCATCCGCAAGCGCGGTTCTTCCTGGCACGTTCAGATACGGCGTCAGGGCTACCCTCCCCTTACCAAAACCTTTTCCTCACGAACCGATGCAGCCATCTGGGCGCGAGACACGGAACGAGCGATTGACCGGGCAGAGCTTCCCGTCGGCCATCGGGAACTCAAAAGCGCAACCGTTCGCGACCTCCTCAAACGGTACGAACTGGAGATCACCACCAAGAAGCGAGGGGCGGACCGAGAGCGTTTCAAGATTCGCGTGATCAGCGCTCACAGCATTGCCAAGGCCAGCTTGGACAAAGTTTCAGGCGCAATGGTCGCCCGATACCGCGATGACCGCCTCAAGCTCGTGACCAGTGCCACCGTACGGCGTGAACTGGCAATCCTCCAGCACTGCTTCGAGGTTGCACGGCGGGAATGGGATTTCCCGATCGGCCTCAACCCTGTGCGTCAGATCACTCTGCCCGAGCCGAGTCGTGCCCGTCAGCGCCGCTTGGCACCAGAGGAGATCGGGCGCTTCTGGGCAGCGGTGGATCGCGCACGGGCCTGGTACGTCAAACCCCTAATCATCTTGGCCGTAGAAACAGGCATGCGCCGTGGCGAACTCCTGTCGATCCGATGGGATGATGTTGACGCCTCCGCGAGGACCATCAAAATCCTGACCACGAAGAACGGCCATCCTCGCGTAATCCCGCTGACACCAAAGGCGATACGCACGTTGAATGAGCTACCACACGGCCATGATAGGGTGTTCCCAGCAAAGGCTACAGCGGTGAGGCAAGCATGGGATCGCCTTATCCAACGGTCTGGCTTGAGCAACCTCCGGTTTCACGACCTGCGTCATGAGGCTGTCAGTCGCTTCTTCGAGGCTGGTCTCAATGTCCCCGAGGTTGCCCTCATCAGCGGCCATCGCGATCCGCGCATGCTCTTTCGATACACCCATCCAAGAGCCGAGGCGGTAGCGGAGAAGCTTGCAGTTGCGGAGCGAAAACGGAACGTCGGTGTGTTGCCTCGCTCTACCTCTGACGTGGACTGACACCACCGGCAGTCAGCTAAAGGGAGCTTGGCCTGTGTCAGGCTCCCAGCCCATTTGCATCAATCTCGGGACAGAATTTCAGGAGTCCCATCGATTTCCAAGTCTATCTGCCGGAGCTGCCGGGCGCACTTCAAAAAAGACCTTAAAGTCTCGTTTGTTGTTGTTCGTCTACGCTGGGCAGAGAATAACTGCCTGGAGGAGGAACGGGCATGTGCGGACGTGTTATACAGTATCGCACGCCGGAGGAGTATGCGGCCTCACTTAGTCTAAGCTGTCCAGATGACAACCTCCCCAACATCCCGGCCCATTTTAATGGTGCGCCAGGGCACGACTTCTTGGTGATCCGGCGCGACCCAGAGACGAAGCAGCCAGTATTCAGTACATCGCAGTGGGGCTTTATCCCGAGCGGGGCTGCGGTCCCAAAGATCAGACGGGATCTGGTCAGCGTCCCTGCCGAAACGGTTGTGACCACAGACAACTTCCGTGCTGCCTATCGTTATCGCCGATGCTTGATCCCCGTTGACGGCTTCTACGAGTGGAAGAAGGTATGGTCAGTGGGCAGGCAGCCCTATGCGATTGGTATGGAAGGTAGTCAGCCATTCACCCTTGCCGGACTGTGGGAAAACTGGAAGAGACCGGACGGCGCATGGGTCCGCACGTTTGTCATTCTTACCACACAGAGTAATAAGCTTCTGTCGGATCTTCACAACAGGATGCCTTTGATCATTGAGGCAAAGAACCGTGGCCGCTGGATTAGCGAGGAGGAGCATTCCGGCGATCTCCTGAAGCCGCATTCGTCTGAAGGGATGATCAGATGGCAAGTGTCCACGCAGGTGAACAGCCCCAAGAATAACGACCGTATTCTGTTGGAGCCTTTGCCTGCCGCAGGCTGACGGCAAATCCTTGTGCTGGTATCAATCAGCTAAAATAGAACGAGACCATATGAAGCTGCCGTGCCGACTTTCCTGACATCCACTCCGTCTCTTGAGGACAACTGGCGTGCAGTGATCCTTTTTGGGAAGAACACCGCATCGTACAAGTTCGCTCTGGGGCAGGCCCTACTGTCTCTGGGCCGGAATCAGAATGACCTCGTCCGCCTCGACGAGCTTGCCATCCCGTATGCGAAAGTCCTGTGTGATCACCTGAAGCAGGCTCCGAAGCAGGGGACGTTCAAAAAGAGTACATTCCTTCAGGAATGCCAGAAGTGGATTGACCGAGAATACTCCGATGATCGACTCCGCGATGCCACGGTAAAGCATGGTTTCGGCGATGTGCTGGATGCTTTTCACAACCTCGGTGGAGGTCGCGAGAGCGTCCGATTCTTCTATAAGGAACAGCGGCCCCAGAAGGGCATCCGCCTGACCTCCGAGTTCTTCCGTCTGGCCAATGAGAGTGTCGCTTCCGATCTGGAGAGGGAGGTTGAGGGTCGCTGGCGTCTGGTGGAGACAGCTTGGGAGGCTGGAGTCACTGTTCCGCTGATTGAGACTGACGACCACGGTGAACGGCTCGTTGCACTCTTTGGTGAGGAGCAACCGGAGGGGCTCAAGCGGCGTCGGCGGATCAGCGTCACATCCTCCCGTGACGCCCTGAATGGCTACCAGAAGGGCCACTGCTTTTATTGTTTTACCCAGATCCGGATTACCGCAGGGGCCAGTGATCTGGCAGATGTGGACCATGTGTTCCCCCATGTGCTGGGGCCACGCCTGCCCGGGAACGTGAACGGGATCTGGAATCTGGTTCTGGCCTGCCGGGACTGCAACAGAGGGATCAGTGGCAAATCCGATCTGGCCCCAGCACTGGAACTTGTGGAGCGGCTCTACACCCGCAATGAATTCCTGATCGGGAGCAAACACCCACTCGGAGAGACTATTGTGCGGCAGACTGGAAAATCGCCATCGGCTCGGGCAGGCTTTCTCCAGAGTTGCTTCACTGCGGCCCTTACGAACCGTATCGCGACTTGGAAGCCCATTCTTCGTGCCCCGCCGGTGTTTTGAGATGTCCATCAACTATTATGAGCGCAATGCCGACCAGTTCTTCGCTGACACGGTCGCAGCAGATGTAAGCCTGCTTCAGGCGCGGTTCGTTCGTGAGTTGCCGCCTTCAGCTCATGTACTGGATGCAGGTTGTGGCTCTGGCCGTGATGCAAAGGCCTTCGCGGATCTCGGTTTCCATGTGACGGCTTTCGATGCGGCAACGGAGATGGTCAGGCGTGCGGCCCAACATACAGGTCTTCCTGTGCTTCACATGACCTTTGATGACATGGTGTGGAGTGAGGAGTTCGATGGGATCTGGGCAAGCGCATCCCTCCTTCATGTCCCTCGGGGGGCGCTTCCCAGCGTATTGACCCGTTGCCATCAGGCGCTTCGGAAGGACGGCATCCTGTACACATCATTCAAGTATGGCTCAGGAGAGCGCGAGAAGGATGGTCGCCGCTTCACTGATCTGACGGAGGAGACGTTTCAGGAGATACTCGCTGAGGTCGGAGGCTTTCAGGTCATTGAACTGTGGCGCACGGGGGATGTGCGGCCGAGCAGGCAAAGCGAAATGTGGCTCAACAGTCTTGTTCGTAAGGCTGACTAAGGGCTTCTGCGACAGAACCTGCGGGTTACACCTGCACCCTTAGCGCCTTTCGTGGGCCACCGTTGTCCGCAATGATGTCCATTTCCTTGGCCTGCTGCTTTGCCTTGGATCGTAAGGCACTGAGCGCAGCTACCGTTTCTGGCTGACAATTGCCATCAATGTTGAGCGGCAGGTGCAGTCCGGATGCCAGTATCTGGCTTTCTAGTTCCCACGGCCGATTAGTCTCCACCCAAGTGACAAAGGCATGGTTCTGCATCCACCGATCCAAGACCTGTTCGCCAGGATTCGTGAATGTATGACGTGTGCCGTTTCCAACCCGCCGCAGCTTGATACCGAGGTGTTCGCTCAGGAGGCATCCAAGAGTCAGGCGCAGGGTCGATCCTTCTGCATTCCCGCCGTAGTGGGTCTGGAGGCGCTTGCGAAGCGTGGATTGGCTTGGACGTTTGCCATTGGTGGGTGGGGCCTTGGGCGAAATGCCCACGTACAGGAGGGTATGATCACCAAACCTGTGACAGGCCGTGGCATCCACAAAACCCGGCACCTGACTAAAGTACCAGGCGTAGACACCAGCACTCGCTGGAACCACACTCTGGCGTCCGAGAACTTCCGATGCATTATACAGACGATCAGGTGATAGCAGGCGTTCGATCAGGCTGTTCAAGGTCGACTCTGAGACTGAAGGTGCGGAGGGCTGATGGGCAATACAAGCACATGCTATCGGTGCCTGAAAGAGCGTTCAAAGGCTGATTTCATCCAGAGGGTGGACGACCGGCACTATGGCATGTGCAGGCATTGCCTATCTGAGATTCTCACTCTCAGGGCCAGCGGCAAGCGACGGCTCCCGCACACTGACACTCACCGGATCTGTTATCTGTGTCGGAGAGTACTCGCGGCCTCGGAATTCACACGACGCAGCAACGGCACCTACTTCTCGGCCTGTAAGGAGTGCAACAGGCATGTATTTGCCCAGCGGCGTCGGGCACGCCTGCTCCAAGCAGAAGGAGAATACACCCTCCGTGAGTGGCTGGATTTGTTAGCGCAGCATCCCCATTGTCCCGGCTGCAGGCGGCTTTGGGCGGACATCCCGCTTTCCAAGGGCAGGAAGACGGCAGTCACAGTTGATCACATCATCCCAGTTAGCAAGGGAGGCAGAAACAGCATCGAGAACCTTCAGCCGCTGTGTTTTTCCTGCAATTCCCGCAAGAGCAACAAGATCACAGATCAGGCAGGTAAGGACGGACCAGATCGATAACGCCGACAAACCAGCCAGAGCTAAAGCCAAGCTCTTGATTGCGCCACGATCCATCTCCACTTGGACCAGGATTCTTCGCAGGGTACACAACGATGCAGAAGCTGCGTGGCTGGGTCATGCCGGAAGAGGATGCTCACGACCTGATCCACCTGATCGACGAGAAGCTCCGGTCATCGCGCTTGGATCAGAGGCATCATGATGTGTTGCTGAGGCTCCGGTCGATACTAGAGGACGATCTGGTGAAGCCCATGAACAACGACCAGAATCAAGACACACGATACGCCAGTACAGGATAAGCCATCTGCCATTGTTCAATCGAGAAGAGGAAACACAGGAAAACACCAATCATGAGCTGGCTGTGGTCTCAAGTACATTTGCCACACTTATGCCACAAACAGTAAAATTCTAAAGCATGCCAATTACTATTACATACGAATACGTTTGCATTATTTGCAATCTTAGGGGAATTGGCGCTATCAATCAAGATGGCAACGTGACCGACTTCACATGCCCATCAAAATCCGACAAGTTGCCTCAAGAGCCAAGGACAACTTGCAAAGGACAACTTGTTGATGAACACCTATAATAATTTCCAAAAATACCCTACTTGAGGATCTTTAGCCTCTTACGTACTAGCGTCTCTCCGGCACATCACTGAGAAACCACCCCACAGTGCTGATTATACTTTAGCACGCCGGGGGCTTTTATTCTGAAGCATCAATGATCTATAATAACAGCCTTTGCGCTGCCTTTCGGCATGCCTTGGAAACTCAAGCTCAACATCGTAGACAGCCTCTTACACCATTCAACAGGAGCGTGGCAGAGACCATCCTCAATGCAGGCCTTCTGGCTCTTGAGGACTTTGCCTCTGGTATCCCTCAGTATCGTGTGGTCTCCGCTCCGACCGGCTCTGGCAAGTCCTCGTATGCTTTTGCGCTGATCAAGGCTGTTATTGATGCTGTGGATGGAGCCTCGGCTGTGTTCCTCTGCGAGACCGTAGACCAGTGCGAGGACACCTACAGAGAACTGGTGAAGCTCCTTGGTCCTCATGACCTCGCCGTCTGGACCACCTCTCATGACAAAAGGCGGACATTAGAAGACGTGGAGGCTGAGGATGGCTTCAGGCCCAGCGCCCAGTTTCTGGTGGATGATCTCGATAGTCATCGTGTTGTTGTGGTCACTCATGCTTTCTACAGGGGACCAAGGGGATCTCTGGCAAGGCTCTATGGTGGCAATCACCGGATACTGACCATCGTTGATGAGCGGCCCAAGGAGGTGTCCATCTACGATGTGGACCAGGGTGATGTCCTCAAGGCGCGGGACTGGGCTGTCGGTCAGTATGGCTATGACAGCAGAGCCGTGGAGGCTTTCAAAGGACTTCACGATTATCTCAATGGGGCGTGGGAATCGGAAGGGAACAAGAGCTTTCGCTCCCTTCAATGGTCTTGCAGTTCGTGGTTCCTGTCACATCAGGCTTACGGTGTTCTGATCAAAAGCAGCGACAGCATCCCAGGGCAGGTCATTGGTTTTGCTCAAGCCCTTAGCGAAGGCTATGCCTTCATGTCCCGATTTGAGAGAGGCGCAAAAGGTGGACGCTTCGTGGGCTACAAGATGGATCTGCCAGTGTTCCCCGGGACTGTGCTTCTGGATGCGACCAGCAACATTGATGGTGTCTCCGAGCTGGTGTCGTGGCGGATAGCCGTGTCTTCACCTCAGGTCTCCTATGAGAACCTGACCATAACCCACATCACCCCTCCTCTTGATGTCGTTGAGCCTGGGGAAAGGATCACGGAGATCGTCAGGCATTCTGAGCGGGCTAAGGCTTATGCATCGTGGATCAGAGAGACGGTGGTGAGAAACACATCTCCCGGCGAGAAGGTATTGGTGGTCGTTCATAAGGCAATGCTCGAAGGCAACCACCTTCCCAAACAAGACAGCCTTGGGGAGGACGCGTACGATCTGGATGGCAGAAGGGTCGCTCTCATCAACTGGGGATACGGCATTGGCTCGAACCGATGGAAGACTGCAACCAGCGTGTTCCTCTTTGGCGAGTTTCACCTCCCTAAACGGATAACCATGGGCCAAATGCTTGCCCTGCTCGACCAGCCTGTCACCGAATACGGCCTATCGAAGTTACAAAGCCCGAACTCCGTGGACGACGATCTCCTGCGCCTTCAGCATGGCCACCTGCTGCGATGGGAGAAGCAATTAGCTATGAGAGGCAATGCTCGGAACATAACGCCTCATGGGACATGTGGAGAGCAGAGGCTCTTCATATGTTCTGAGTTCAAGCGCCTCTTCCCCAATGTCAATAAGCTCTTTCCTGACGCCGTGTTCGTGGTTGAAGAGCCTGTTGAACGAACTGGCAATGGCACGGAAGCACTCGCCCGCATCCTACTCTCCTCGGCCGATCGGAAATCCATCTCCAATTGGGACATACAGAAGGAAGCAGGGGTGGATGTCGGGAAGCACTCTGGACGACTACTTCAGAATCCACTTGTGCAAGAGGCCATGAAAGCACGTGGGTGGGTCTACATGCCTGGAGGCGGGCGTGGAAACCGGAGTCGTTTTGAGCGCGTCTGAGCGCTGGTGGACATTACTCGCGCCAAATGAACGGCAGCTCGACTCCAGATAGGGTTATTGGCTACGCATCCTTCCTGACGCCACTTCAGTGATTCGGGTGCTGACGCCAGCACCTCGGGTCCAGCTCCAGCAGGGATGAGGGAAAACCGTGCCAGCGCAGGACGATGCCCGCGAAAATCGAATTGTTGATCTTTTCAATTTAGACCGCCCCGCAAATCGTGTAAGGCACGGCACGGATGCTATCCTTGAGATTGACGGTCGAATACTGGAGTTCGAACTCAAGTCTACTACTATCGCAAAAGGCGGCATATCGACAGTACGTGACTTAGGAAAAGCTCATATTGAGAAATGGCGAGAGAAACATTGGATTATTGGCATCTATTCTGGCGATAAGCTCCTTGAGTGCAAATATGGCACGCCGGATGCGATGGCCCCATGGATAGATAAGGTTTGGACCTACATCGCGCCAGACTTTGAGGTCGCGGAACACCTCCCTCCAGTAATCACGGAGCAGGAGATGATTGCGGTCATAGGCGATAAGGCTTTTTATTCTCTTGAGGATGCCAAGAAGCTCCACAAGCTGCAGTACAGCGCCGCAGAATACCGGAACCTCATGGATCTGGCTGGAGGATACAGCAAGGAGAGGATGCTTGATATCTTCCGCGATAGAGCAAAATACCTCATCGAGCGAGGCTCTACCTTGAACAATCCTAAGATCACGCCCGAGTATTTTATGAGTTGGCCATCGATCACAAAGGATCACGCAGGTATCCTTCGGGAACTCATCCGAGCATGGCTTGTGTCTCAACCCCCTGCCAGCACATCCGCTACAGAGCAGGCGACCGCATAAGCCATTGGAGGCGCAACAGAGTTCCCTATTAACCCCAAGGCCTTGTACACTGGGGGCTTAATTGGCCAATCCGCTGGAAAGCCTTGGAGCAGCAGGCAATCTGGGATCGATAGACGGAAAGTGCCATTCTTAGCAGCAAAGCGTGATGCAGCGTCCCGATCCGGTGCCACTCCGTTTGGCCAAATCTGAAGCTCCTCCCACTGGCGCATAGCAGTGGCACTATTCACCACACTTGTGCTGTGACGAGGACCTGTCAGCCCGCTGCGGAGGGTCGGAACCAACCCATCCAGTCCAATATCAGGAAGGCCCAACGCCTGTCGCGCACCCATAACAACAGGAAGGCCCTCCCCCGCTCCCAGATCACGAGCGTGGGTTGGAGATGGCACTTTATAGCGTTTGGCGACAGCGCGGTTACGGAAACCCACGAAGAACACGCGCTTCCGGCGTTGTGGCACTCCGAAATCCGCAGCCTCAAGCACGAGCATCTGGATTTGGTAGCGGCTGCCCAAGCGATCCAGGATCATTTCTTTGACGTACGGAGCGAACTTCTTCGTGGCCAATCCAGGTACATTCTCAAGAATGAACGCCTTCGGCTCAATTGCCAAAACAGCCCGTCCAAACTCTGGGATCATATCTCGGACATCCGCAGCACCTCGCCTCCCCCCGGCATGACTGAAGGGCTGACAGGGAGGGCCTCCATGAAGAACGTCAATCTTACTTCGGTAAGACTTCCAGTCGATCCGCGTCACATCCCCGTTGTCACCGGCATGAACCTCCCAATCCGGGCGGGCTGCTTTCAGGACAGCAGCGGTCTCGGGCAAGATGTCGAAGGACGCCATATGGCGAAACCCTGCCCGATCAAATCCGAGATCCAGTCCCCCTCCGCCACTGAATAGGCTCAATGCGCGTAGGCCATTGGACGGCTTTTGCGGCATGAGGTCCTCAGGGTCCAGACGCGGCGTAGGAATCGGGTGCTTAGGGGCATCACACTCCCCCCTCGTAGCTCGTTCCTTGGCGGCCTTCGATGCGAGGCTGATCTGGCGGAATCTCTCCCGCTCTGCCTCGGTCAGATCCCAACCTTTATACCACGGCGCATCAGTACCACGGGCAGCGTAGAGCCTTTTTCTGCTTACGTCGTTCATTGGGTCCCTTCGTCCGCCAGTATCGGACACTCGGCAAGGATATTCCGAACCACCTTGTCCAAAATCTCCTGATTTTTGGTTTCGCACTCCCAAATTACAAAGACTTTCCACCCCTTTTCCAACAGGGCTGCAATAGCCCGATTATCTCTATCCACATTCGTCTGGAACTTGTGGAGCCACCACTCCGTCCTTGTGCTTGGAACGTACGCGCGACGGCAGCCGGGGTGCCGATGCCAGAAACACCCGTGGACGAAGATAACAAGCCTACGGCGGCGTATGACGATATCCGGAGATCCTGGCAGGTTACGAACATGGAGCCGATAGTGGACGCCTAATGCCCGGAGAGTGCGCCGGACTGCCAGCTCAGGAACACTGTCCTTCGCCTTGATCCGCTGCATATTTTCACGGCGTTTGGCAGGACTGACCCTGTCCATATCTGATACCCTACGCCAGTGTAGCCCCTACCTTTTCGCAGGGTCCATCCGAGTGGAATCGCCGCACCGCTCTGTCACAGCGCTGTCACAGGAGGAGAGGCATGAAGCCTATCTAAGGCACTCCTCCGACCTCACAACGATCTCTGCTGAAAGTCCTTGTGTCCGACGAGTAGATCGGTAGAATTCTCAGGGTAACGGCCTGATTTTCAAGCTGTTTCGGATACGCATTCATGGAACCACCCGATCTCAACCGGATGCCCTTCGCGACCCGGAGAGGTGGCAGAGTGGTTGAATGCACCGCACTCGAAATGC
>NZ_JAJATX010000009.1 GCF_020866965.1 Microvirga roseola | reverse complement strand
GCAAGCCAGGACCAGCCGACATTCCCTCGCTCCGACCAGGGGCCGGGAACGAGGATGCATGATGGCTTCAATAGCCCCGCTTCACATCCGCGAGCGCACGGCCGAGGGCCTCGGCCAGGGTTTCCCGTTCCGGCGGGGAGAGTTCGCGGGCGATCACCACATGCTCGCCGCGGGAGGTCAACGCCAGCTTCTGCATGCCGAACTCGTCGTCCACCTCCCGGTCGAGGCGTGTCCAGAGCGGATTGAACAGCCATTCCCTGACGTCGCCCCGGTGGCCCACCTTCCGGAACAGCAGGCGGATCGGGGTGAGCTCCAGGATCTCGAAGGCCTGGCCCTGGCGGTAGCTGACGCGGAAGGCGATGTAGAGGCCCAGGAAATCGAGGCCGAAGAAGCCTGCGACGGGCCAGAAGCCCATCACGAGGAAAGGCACGCTCGCAATCGTCGAGGTGAGGCACACGAGCACCATCACGAGCCGGAAACCTTCCGGGCTCAGGGAACGGTGCGGTCGGATCACGGCCGAGAAGACCGGCTCCTCGGAGCGCTCCGCCTGCTCATCTGTCGCCTTGCTGACGTCCATGGTCCAGTTATAACGCACGAATGTCCGATTTGAAGCAGCCATCCCGCCGCATTTCCAAGCCGAAGGCAAAACCTGCCGCGCCTGCAAAGGCCGTCGGCAAGACCTTGCGCGCCCGCACGCCGAAGCCCGTCGACCGGGCGACGATGGTCGAGATCTTCAGGCGCTTCCACGCGGCGAATCCCGAGCCGAAGGGAGAGTTGGAGCACACCAACCCCTATACGCTCCTCGTCGCCGTGGCGCTCTCGGCCCAGTCGACCGATGTGGGCGTGAACAAGGCGACCCGGAACCTGTTTCCCGTCGCCGACACGCCCGAGAGGATGATGGCGCTCGGCGAGGAGGGGCTGAAGGAGCACGTCAGGACGCTCAATTTCTTCAACACCAAGGCGAAGAACGTCATTGCGCTCTCGAAGCGCCTCGTGGAGGAGTTCGGCGGCGAGGTGCCCAATTCCGTGGAGATCCTGGAGACGCTGCCGGGGGTTGGGCGCAAGACGGCGAGCGTCGTGGTCAACATCGCCTTCGGCGATCCGCGGGTCGCGGTCGACACGCACATCTTCCGCGTCACGAACCGCATCCCGCTCGCGATCACTAAGACGCCGCTGGACACTCAAGGAGCGCTCGAGGCGATCATCCCCGGCGAATACAGGCTTCACGCCCATCACTGGCTGATCCTGCACGGGCGCTACATCTGCAAGGCGCGCAAGCCCGAATGCTGGCGCTGCCCGATCAACGATCTCTGCCGCTACCCGGACAAGACGATCCCGTGATCGTCACCCGTAAACCATGAGGCCGGCAAGGCCCGCCGCGCCGACGATGATGCGCCAATAGGCGAAGGGCGTGTAGCCGTGGCGCGAGACGTAGTCGAGAAGGGTCTTCACCACGATGAGCGCCGCGAAGAAGGCGGCGATGAATCCGGCGACGATGATCGTGACGTCGTCCGTCGAGAGAATTTTGTAGTTCTTGAGCAGGTCGTAGGTGAAGGCGCCCGCCATGGTCGGCATGGCGAGGAAGAACGAGAACTCCGCCGCCGCGCGCTTGGATGCGCCGAGCAGCATGGCTCCCACGATGGTCGCGCCGGAGCGCGACACGCCGGGCACCATGGCGAGGCACTGCAGCAGGCCGATCTTGAGGTACATCGGAAGGGGAAAGCGCGTCGCGTCCTTTTCCGTCGCCTCGAGGGGAATCTGGTCGATCATCAGCAGCACGAAGCCGCCAGCGATCAGGGTCATGCAGACGATCCAGGGATCGAACAGCACGTCCTTGATGAAGCCGTGCATCAGCGCGCCGATCAGGGCCGCCGGCATGAAGGCGATGAACACGCCCACGACGAAGCGGCGCGCCTCCGGATCGTGCGGCAGCGCCTTCGCGATGGACCAGAGCTTGTTGAAATAGACCGAGAGGATCGCGAGGATCGCGCCGAGCTGGATCAGGACCTCGAAGGTCTTAGCCTTGGACTCGAAGCCGAGGAAGTGCCCGACAAGGAGCAGGTGGCCCGTGGAGGAGACCGGCAGGAACTCGGTCAAGCCTTCGATGAGGCCCAGAAAAAGCGCCTCGATGATTTGCGGCATCGTTGAAAATCCTCAAGCCGGCGCCAGATGCAGGAGCGCTCCGGCCGTGTCAAGGAAGGCTTGCGCTCCCGGTGCCGCCTGCCTGCGCTGGAGGCATGGGATTCACCACGAATCCTTACCGCCCCTTAACAAAGCCCGGCCTTATTCTCGCCGTCTGTTTCACGTTTCTCGTTGTCCATGGCCACCCTGCATTCCTATCCCTTCTGCCCGCAGTCGCGCTTCGCACGCTTGGCCTTGGCGGAGCTCGGCGTCGAGCCGGACCTGGTCGAGGAGAAGCCCTGGGACCGGCGCGTTCCCTATCTGGAGATCAACCCGGCCGGCAACCTGCCCCTGCTGGTCGATGATAACGGGCTCGCCGTGCCGGGCCCGAGGATTATTGCGGATTACCTGGACGAGACCCGCGGCGAGGACATGAGGGACCGCCGTCTGCTGCCCCAGCCCCTCGACGCGCGGATCGAGGTTCGCCGGCTCATCGACTGGTTCCTGGTCAAGTTTCACGAGGAAGTCACCGACTATCTCGCCACGGAGAAGATCTACAAGCGGTTCATGCCCTCCGATCTCGGCGGCGGCTCGCCCGATATGGGGGCGATTCGCGCGGCCCGGACGAATGTGCGATACCACCTCAAATATGTCGGCTTCCTGATCTCGACGCGGAACTGGCTGGCGGGCGACCACATGACCTATGCCGATCTGGCGGCGGCTGCCCATTTCTCGGTGGTGGATTATCTCGGCGACGTGCCATGGGACGAGAACGAAACAGCGAAGCACTGGTACGCCCGGATCAAGTCCAGGCCGTCCTTCCGCGCGCTCCTGACGGACCGGGTACCGGGCATGGCGCCGGCGGACCACTACGACAATCTGGACTTTTGACATCCGACGCACTCAAGCGCGCCTTTGTCGAGCGCGCCAAGGCTCTGGGCTTCGACACCATCCGCGTGACGAGCCCCGACTCCATTCCGCTTGCCCCGGAGCGGCTGAAGGCCTGGCTCGAGGCCGGTCACCACGGCGCAATGGACTGGATGGTCGAGACGGCGGAACGCCGCTCCGATCCCCGCACCCTGTGGCCAGAGGTGCGCAGCATCATCCTGCTCGGGCTCAATTACGGTCCCGCCACCGACCCCCTCGCGGCGCTCGCGATGAAGGGCCACGGCTCAGTCTCCGTCTATTCGCGCAACCGCGACTATCACGATGTCATCAAGGGTAAGCTCAAGGAGGTGGCGGGCTTCCTCGCCTCCAAGGCATCCTCCGACGTGAAGGTGTTCGTCGATACCGCTCCGGTGATGGAAAAGCCGCTCGCCCAGGCCGCGGGCCTCGGCTGGCAAGGCAAGCACACGGTCGTCGTCTCCCGCGAGTTCGGGAGCTGGCTTTTCCTCGGCGCGATTTTCACCACGGCGGAACTGCCGGTGGACGAGCCGGAGCGCGACCATTGCGGCTCCTGCCGTCGCTGTCTCGATATCTGCCCGACCGAGGCCTTCCCGGCGCCCTACCAGCTCGATGCCCGCCGCTGCATTTCGTATCTCACCATCGAGCATAAGGGGCACATTCCGGCGGAGCTGCGCACCGGGATCGGCAATCGCATCTTCGGCTGCGACGACTGCCTCGCCGTCTGCCCCTGGAACAAGTTCGCGCAGACCGGGCGCGAAGCGCGGCTCATGCAGCGGGACGACTTGGCGGCTTTGCCGCTCGCGGATCTCGCAAGGCTCAACGATCCGTCCTTCCGCACGCGCTTCTCGGGCACGCCCATCAAGCGCACCGGCCGCGACCGGTTCGTGCGCAACGTGCTCATCGCCATCGGCAACTCGAACAAGCCCGAGCTTGCGGAGGAAGCCGTGCGTCTCCTCGACGATGCATCGCCTCTCGTCCGCGCCATGGCCGTCTGGGCAATGGCGCAATTGCTGCCGCCCGCGGATGTCGCTGGCCATGCCCATGGCCGCGCTGAACGGGAACTCGACGCGGACGTGCGCGAGGAATGGCGGCGGGCCCTGTCCCCGGCCCATGCGGAGGAGACGGCGCAGTGAGGCTTTTCGCCTTCGGGATCGGCTATTCGGCGCAAGCCCTCATTGAGACGCATCGATCCCAGTGGTCCCGGATTGCCGGAACAGTCCGGCGTCGCGACAAGGCCGAGCATTTGAGGCGCGATGGCATCGCCGCCTTTGTGCTGGACGATCGGGCGGACGAGCGCGCGCTGTTCGAGGAGATCCGCCGTGCGGATGCGATCCTGATCTCCGCGCCGCCGACGGCGGAGGGCGATCCGGTGCTGACCCGCTTCGGCGACTCTATCTCATCGGCGGCCCATTGCGCCTGGATCGGCTATCTCTCCACCACGGGCGTGTATGGCGATCACGGCGGGGCCTGGGTCGACGAGCAGACACCTCCCCATCCGCAAAGCCGCTCGTCCGTGCAGCGCCTGGCCGCCGAGCAGGCCTGGCTCGCATTAGGCGGCATGACAGAGAGCCCCGTCCATATCTTCCGCCTCACCGGCATCTATGGGCCAGGGCGCAACGTGCTGATCCAGTTGGCGCAGGGAACGGCGCGACGGATCCAGAATCCGGGCCAGGTTTTCAATCGGATCCATGTGGAGGATATCGCAGCAACGCTTGCGGCTTCCCTGCAGCGCCCGCGTGCCGGCGCGATCTACAACGTGACGGATGACGAGCCTGCGCCGCAGCAGGACGTGGTCGCCTATGCGGCTCGCCTCGCAGGCGTCGAGCCGCCGCCGGAGATCGCCTTCGAGGTGGCGGATCTCAGCCCGATGGCGCGAACCTTCTATGGGGAGAACAAGCGCGTTTCGAACCGGCTCATCAGGAGCGAGCTGGATGTCGGGCTGCGCTATCCAACCTATCGTGAAGGGCTGCGGGCCCTGCACGAGGCGGGAGAATTCGCTCAAGCCGCGTGACGGTTCGCGCTTGGGCCGAAATGGTCGATGTAGCGCGGATTGATCGCGGAGACCGGAAGCACGACGAGCACGTCCGTAGTGCCGAATTGCCGGTCGATCACCGCTCCGGTGCCGAAGGTGGCGCCCAGGCGCAGGTAGCCCTTGATCATCGGCGGAAGCGCATGCAGCGCCGCTTTCGGGTCGACCTGGTCCTTCGGCAGGATGTCCATGGCCGTGAAGCGTTTCGCCACAGCACGGGCCTGCCATTCGGCGGGCGCTGCCGCGTAGTGGTGGAGGAAGCTCAACGGCAGCGCGAGCTGCCGCGGATCCGTTCCCTCGAGGCTGGCGCAGCCGATCATCACATCGATCCGGTGGTGGAGCACATAGGTCCAGATGCCGTGCCACAGGAGCTCCACCGTGCGCTTGTTGCGGTAGGGCTTGAGCACGCAGGAGCGGCCGAGCTCCAGAAAGCGCAGATGCGGGTGAATCTTGAGGAGGGGAGCGATATCGTATTCGCCGGCGGTGTAGAAACCCTGGTGACGGTCCGCCACCTCCTGGCGCAGCAGCCGGTAGGTGCCAACCACTTTCGGCTTCGCCGCACGGAAGGGTTTCGCCTTCACGTCGTGGTCGAGCACGAGGAGATGGTCGCAGATCGCGTCATAGGCGTCGACGTCGCGACGCGACAGCAGCGCTGCGCCGTTCGGAGCCGCCGACATCTCCTCGTAGAAGACCTTGAAGCGCAGCTTCTGCGCCTGCCGGATCTCCTGGGTCGTGGTGGCCAGGCGCACTTCCAGGGAGCCGATGCGGCCGAGCACCGGATCGAGCCCGCCATGGTTGCGCACGATCTTGCGGATACCGGGGATGAACTTGGTCATGCCCTTCGGCCGCCAGTCCAGCGAGGCAGGAGCCGGCGCTGGCGCCAACGCCACCGGGGAGGAGAGAGCCGCTTCAGGTGAAGAGGAGAGGTTCATTGGCGTCTCGCAGGGTGGCGTTCCGGATCTCGAGCCGGTCTCCGGACCCGCTCTCTGTGACCTTGGCATAGCGCTCATTTCAAACTGTTTTGTGACAGAAAATATAAGGTTTGCGATGGAAAACATTAAGCCTGCTTCGGCGGTTCATCCGCCGTATTTTCGTTTTCCCTTGCTTCTCAACGGTCAAGCCGCCGCCGATCTCCGGTCCGCCTGGGAGCGGTAGGAGAGGGCCTCGGCGACATGAATGCGCCGGACCCGCTCCTCCCCGTCGAGGTCGGCCAGGGTGCGGCCGACCTTCAGGACCCGGTGGAAGGCGCGCGCCGAGAGCCGCATGGCGTTTGCGGCATCGCGAATCAGGGACAAGCCGTCCGAATCGGGCTTCGCCACCTCCTCCAGCAGCGCCGGCGGGCAGGCCGCATTGGTGGTGATGCCCTCGAGCTTCAGGGCCGCATAGCGCTTTTCCTGCACCTGCCGCGCCCGAGCGACGCGGGTGGCGACGTCCGCCGATCCCTCCAGCGGCGGTGGGAGGATCATGTCGGCGGCCGTGACCGCCGGGACGTCGATGACGAGGTCGATCCGGTCGATCAGCGGACCTGAGAGCCTCGCCTGATACTGGGCGATGCAGCGCTCGCTCGGCTGGCGACGGCAGACATAGCCGGGCTCGGTGGCCTGACCGCACCGGCAGGGGTTCATGGCCGCCACGAGCTGGAAGCGGGCCGGATAGGTGACCCGGTGATTCGCCCGCGCGATCAGGATCTCGCCGGCCTCCAGGGGCTGGCGCAGGGAATCGAGCACCTGGGGCTGAAACTCCGGAAGCTCGTCGAGGAAGAGAACGCCGTTATGGGCCAGCGAGGCTTCGCCCGGCCGCGCGTTGAGGCCTCCGCCGACCAGGGCCGCCATGGAGGCGGAGTGATGGGGCGCCCGGAATGGGCGTCGGTTGGAAAGCGCGCCATCCGCCAGGAGGCCCGCCACGGACTGGATCATGGAGATTTCCAGCAGCTCCCGGGGCATCAGCGGCGGCAGGATCGAGGGCAGGCGCTGGGCCAGCATGGACTTGCCCGCGCCGGGAGGGCCGTTCATCAGCAGGTTATGGCTGCCGGCCGCGGCGATTTCGAGCGTGCGCTTCGCGCTCTCCTGACCCTTGATGTCGCGCAGGTCCGGCAAGGATCCGGAGGCGGGCACGATCCCAAGCTCCGGCCGCTTCAGGACCTGTGTGCCCTTGAAGTGGTTCGCGAGCTGGATGAGCGAACGGGGCGCCAGGATTTCGATGTCGCTGCTGGCCCAGGCGGCTTCCTGACCGCAGGCCTCGGGGCAGATCAGTCCGTGCTGGCGCTCATTGGCCGCCATGGCGGCGGGCAGAACGCCCGCCACCGGGGTGATCGAACCATCGAGGGCGAGCTCGCCCAGGACCGTGAAGCCGTTGAGGGCGTCGGCGGGAATGGCTCCGATGGCCGCCATGACGCCGAGCGCGATGGGAAGATCGTAGTGGCTTCCCTCCTTCGGCAGATCGGCGGGGGCGAGGTTGACCGTGATGCGCTTGGCCGGCAGGGCGAGACCGGAGGCGATGAGAGCCGAGCGGACCCGCTCGCGGGATTCCGCCACCGCCTTGTCGGGAAGGCCGACGATCATGAAGACGACGTTGCCGGGGGAAATCTGGACCTGCACATCGACCATGCGCGCCTCGATACCCTCGAAGGCGACAGTGGATACGCGCATGACCATGATGTGAGCTCCCCGATGGAAGCCCGATTTTAGCGCAGCTATTTGAAACGAGATATCATTTCTTATGTATCACTCAGGGGGAGCTCCAGCCCCTTCCGTATCTTCCTGGAACTCTGCCGCAACGGGTGCGTTGAGTCCGACTATATGGGGAAAAGAGATCTCGGGGCGCCTTGGGCTGTCCTGTGCGATGGGGGTGCAGCATCATGTATCGAGCCGATCTGCCGCTGGGGGGCTGTGCCGCGGAAGCAACACTGGGCCTGTTGTGAAGAGCGGACTGTCGTGCTAGCCCCATCTCACCTATCGGAAGCCGGCTGCGGGAATGCCCGCCATGATCGGTCACACACGACTCTCTCAAGGTGTCCTGCGCTTATCATGAATGGCCATTTTATCCGCGCTTCTGGGGGAGGCGCAGCGTGAGCTGCGACAAGCCTCTGCGGATCCTCATCGTCGAAGACGAGATCCTGATTGCAATGGAGCTGGAGAGCCTATTGCAGGATGCCGGTCACGACGTCGTCGGGGTCGCGGCCTCCTCCGAAGAGGCGCTGGATCTGGGCCGCGAACTCGCGCCCGACCTCGCCTTTGTGGACATTCATCTGGCGGATGGCCCGACAGGCGTCGATGTCGCGCGCAGGCTAACGGCGGAGCGGGATGTGACCGTTCTCTTCATGACCGCGAACACCAAGCGCATCCCCGAGGATTTCGCGGGAGCGCGCGGAGTCATCGCCAAGCCCTACACGGAGCGTGGCGTCCGCGAGGCGCTCGCCTATGTGATGGCCGAGCAGGACCGCGATGCTGATGAGAGTCGGACGATGACGTTCATCCCCTTCAGCCGGCGCAGCCGCGAGGACAGCTCCCAGCTGTCCTGATTCACCCGCTATTTCTGAGCCTTCAGCCGGTAGAGCGCGTCGAGCGCCTCGCGCGGCGTCATCTGGTCGGGATCGAGCGCTTCGAGCGCCTCCCGCAGGAGATCCGGCTTCGCTTCTTTGACAGGCTCGGTGCGCACGGGAACGGCGAAGAGAGGCAGATCGTCGAGGAGCGCCCGTTTCGGGCTCTCGCGATCCGACCGTTCCAGTTCGCTCAGGATCGTCTTCGCCCGCTCGACCACTGCCGAAGGCAGGCCCGCCAGGCGCGCCACCTGCAGACCATAGGAGCGATCCGCCGCACCTGGCACGACCTCGTGCAGGAAGACGACCTCGCCGTTCCATTCCGTGACCTTGAGCGTGGCGTTGGAGATGCGCGGCAGGCGGTCGGCAAGAGCCGTCAGCTCGTGAAAATGGGTGGCGAAGAGCGCACGGCAGCGATTGGCTTCGTGCAGGTGCTCGATGGCGGCCCAGGCGATGGAGAGGCCGTCGAAGGTGGCGGTGCCGCGACCGATCTCATCCAGAATGACGAGCGAGCGCGGCGTCGCCTGATTGAGGATTGCGGCGGTTTCGACCATCTCGACCATGAAGGTCGAGCGACCGCGCGCCAGATCGTCCGCGGCGCCGACGCGTGAGAAGAGCCGGTCGACAATGCCGATATGGGCCTGCTTTGCAGGCACGTATGAGCCCATCTGCGCGAGCACGACGATGAGCGCATTCTGGCGCAGATAGGTGGATTTGCCGCCCATGTTCGGGCCGGTGATCAGCTGGATATGCCCCGCCTCCTTGCCCGAAAGATCCGCGTCGTTGGCAATGAATGGGGTGCCCTCGCGCTTGAGGGCCGCCTCCACGACGGGATGGCGTCCGCCCTTGATCTCGAAGGCAAGATTGCTGTCGACGAGGGGCCGCGTCCAGTCGAGGCGCACGGCCAGATCCGCAAGGGAAGAAGTCACGTCGATGACGGCGATGGCGTCGGCGGCCGCGGCCACATCGCCGGCGAGTTCGAGCAGCGCCTGCACCATCTCCTCGAACAGGGCGAGCTCGATCTTCAGCGCCCGGTCGGCGGCCGACGCGATCTTCGCTTCGAGTTCGCCCAGCTCCATGGTGGAGAAGCGCATCGCGCCCGCCATGGTCTGGCGGTGGACGAAGGTGTCCTTCCACGGCTCCTTGAGCAGGTCTTCGCCCACATTCTGCGGCACTTCCACGAAGTAACCGATCATGTGGTTGTGCTTGACGCGAAGGGTCCGGCAGCCGGTCTCGGCGGCATAGCGTGATTGAAGTGCGGCGATGAAGCGGCGGGAATCCTGCTGGAGCTCCCGCAACTCGTCGAGATTGGCATCGAAGCCCGCACGGATAAAGCCGCCGTCGCGCTTGAGGAGGGGCAGTTCGTCGGCAAGGGCGGCCGCCAGCCTGTCGGCCACATCGGTGCGCAGGCGCTGCAGCAGTTGCGCCGCCTCGGACAATTCCCGCGGCAGATTGGGCGCAATGGCGAGTTCGAGACCGAGCTCGCGGGCAGCGAACAACCCGTCGCGCACGCAGGCCAGGTCCCTCGGGCCGCCGCGTCCGAGACCGAGGCGCGAGAGCGCCCGGGCCATGTCGGGGGAGCGCTTGAGGGTGCGCCGAAGGCGCTCGCGCAGGTCGCCGTTCTCGACGAGCGCCGCAACCGCATCCTGCCGGTCGCGAATGAGGTTCGGTTCCGTGAGAGGACCCGCCAGCCGCTCCGCCAGCAGACGCGCTCCGCCGGGCGTCACCGTGCAGTCGATGGTGGCGAGCAGGCTGCCCGTCCGCTCGCCGGAGAGGGTGCGGGTGAGTTCGAGGTTGGCCCTGGTCGCCGCATCGATGGCGAGCGCTGCGCCGACATTGTCCCGCGAGGGCGGGTTGAGCACCGGGCGGCTGTCGATCTGCGTCTTCTCGATGTAGAAAAGGGCGCTGCCCGCCGCCGTGACCTCCGCCGGGCTGAAGGCGCCGAAGGCATCGAGCGTCGCAACCCCGAAATAATCCTTGAGCCGCCGCTCGGCGGAGGCCGGATCGAGGCCCTCGCGGGAGAGGGGCGTGATGGAGGCCCGTGTCTCCTGCCAGAAAGCCCTCAGTTCAGGATCGTCGTTAATGACGTCCGGAACGAGGATCTCGCGGGGCTCGAATCGGGCGATCTCGGCGGAGAGGCCGGCCCCGTCCGTCTCGCTCAGAGCAAAGTGCCCTGTGGATATGTCGACGGCCGCCAGCCCGTAGCACCATTGGGTCTCGGAGACCCGCCGGCGGGCGATGGCGAGCAGGTAGTTGGCGCGGCCCGGCTCCAGCAGGCGTTCCTCGGTGATGGTGCCGGGGGTGACGAGGCGCACGACATCCCGCCGCACCACGGATTTGGGGCCCCTTTTCTTCGCCTCCGCCGGATCCTCCGTCTGCTCACAGACGGCGACCCGGTGGCCGAGGCCGATCAGGCGCTGGAGATAGTCGTCGGCCCGCTCCACGGGCACGCCGCACATGGGGATGTCCTGTCCCTGGTGCTTGCCGCGCTTGGTGAGCACGATCCCAAGCGCCTGGCTGGCGATTTCCGCATCCTCGAAGAAAAGCTCATAGAAATCGCCCATCCGGTAGAACAGCAGGCTGTCCGGATTGGCGGATTTGATCTCGATATACTGAGCCATCATGGGCGTGACGCGGCTGTCCTGGACAGGTTTGGACCCAGGTGCAGCGTTCGGCTCGGCGGCTTCGAGGGGCTGGTAGGCGGCTTGGGACGACATCCCTCCTGTCTAGCAAAGCGCGGGCGTCCTTACACCCGTGTCATGGGGTCCGGAGCCGGAATGTGGACAAGTCTTGAGGAAAGCGGGCACCATGTCTTAAGGTCGCATCCCCTTTCAGGAAACGCCTTAACCATAAAGCCGCAAAACATGAACGACGAACAGCGCCCGAACCGCCGTAATCGCCCGACCTTCACGGACCAGGAGGCGCTGCAGTTCCATGCTCAGGGACGGCCCGGGAAGCTGGAGGTCGTGCCCACCAAGCCCATGGCGACCCAGCGGGACCTCTCGCTCGCCTATTCCCCGGGCGTGGCCGTGCCGGTGAAGGCCATCGCGGAGAACCCGTCCCTCGCCTTCGACTACACCACCCGCTCCAACATGGTGGCGGTGATCTCGAACGGCACGGCGATTCTCGGCCTCGGCAACCTCGGGGCGCTCGCCTCCAAGCCCGTGATGGAGGGCAAGTCCGTCCTGTTCAAGCGCTTCGCGGATGTGGATTCCATCGACCTCGAGGTCGACACCGAGGATGCCGACACCTTCATCAACTGCGTGCGCTATCTCGGTCCGTCCTTCGGCGGGATCAACCTGGAGGACATCAAGGCTCCCGAGTGCTTCATCATCGAGGAGCGCCTGCGGGAGTTGATGGACATTCCCGTATTCCACGACGATCAGCACGGCACGGCCATCATCGCGGCGGCGGGCCTCATCAATGCGCTGCACCTGACGGGCCGCGACATGGCCGAAACCAAGCTCGTGGTGAACGGCGCAGGCGCGGCCGGCATCGCCTGCACGGAACTCCTCAAGGCCATGGGTTTCGCGCCCAACAACGTGATCCTCTGCGATACGAAAGGCGTGATCTACAAGGGCCGCACGGAGGGCATGAACCAGTGGAAATCGGCCCATGCGGCCCAGACCGAGGCGCGCAGCCTGGCGGATGCGCTCAACGGCGCCGATGCGGTGTTCGGGCTCTCGGCCAAGGGGGCGTTCACGGATGAGATGATCCGCTCGATGGCCCCCAATCCGATCATCTTCGCCATGGCCAATCCCGATCCGGAGATCACGCCGGAAGAGGTTGCGCGCATCCGCAACGACGTGATCATCGCAACGGGCCGCTCCGACTATCCGAACCAAGTCAACAACGTCCTCGGCTTTCCCTACATTTTCCGCGGCGCGCTCGACGTGCAGGCGACCACGATCAACATGGAGATGAAGATCGCCGCCGCTCAGGCTCTAGCGGAACTCGCCCGTGAGGACGTGCCGGACGAAGTGGCGGCAGCCTACCAAGGTGCGCGTCCGCGCTTCGGGCGCGACTACATCATCCCCGTACCCTTCGACCCGCGCCTGATCCACACGATCCCGATGGCTGTCGCGAAGGCTGCCATGGATACGGGCGTCGCACGACGTCCCATCGTGGACATGCGCGCCTACAAGGCCCAGCTCTCCGCCCGGCGCGATCCTGTCGCCGGCACGCTCAACCGCATCTTCGAGCGCGTGCGCAAGTTCCCGAAGCGCGTGGTCTTCGCGGAGGGTGAGGAAGAGCAGGTGATCCGCGCCGCCCTGTCCTTCATCAACCAGGGGCTCGGGCGCGCCATTCTCGTCGGACGCGAGGAGCGTATCTACGAGACGGCAACGGCAGCCGGCATCGATTTGGAAGGACGCGAGGGCATCGAGATCCACAATGCGCGCCTGTCCGACCGCAATGCGACCTATGCGCAGTTCCTCTACGAGCGCCTGCAGCGGAAGGGCTATCTGTTCCGGGACTGTCAGCGCCTGATCAACCAGGACCGCAACCACTTTGCCGCCTCCATGGTGGCGCTCGGCGATGCGGACGCCATGGTGACGGGCGCGACGCGCAACTATTCCACGGCTCTCGCCGATGTGCGGCACGTGATCGACGAGAAGCCCGGCCACCGCGTCATCGGCCTGTCCCTGTGCCTTGCACGCGGCCACACGGTGCTCGTGGCAGACACGGCGATTCACGAAATGCCGAGCGCGCAGGAACTGGCCGAGATTGCCATCGAGGCCGCCGGCGTCGCGCGCCGTCTCGGATACGAGCCGCGCGTAGCGCTTCTGTCCTTCTCGAGCTTCGGCCATCCGAAGGCGGAACGCGCTGAGAAGATCCAGGACGCTGTCGAGATCCTCGACGGCATGCGCGTCGATTTCGAATATGACGGCGAGATGGCGGCCGATGTGGCGCTCAACCGGGACCTGATGGCGCAGTACCCGTTCTGCCGTCTCACCGGACCGGCGAATGTCCTTGTGATGCCTGCGTTCCACTCCGCTTCCATCTCGACCAAGATGCTGCAGGAACTCGGCGGCGCGATGGTGCTGGGCCCCATGGTGGTGGGCCTCGACAAGCCGGTCCAGATCGTGTCGCTCGGCGCAACCGACAACGACATCGTCAACATGGCTGCGCTGGCCGCCTACAACATCGGCGGGTGAATCAGAACAGCGCCTGCGCGATCAGGAGGACGCCGCCGCAGATGATGGCGGCGTCGAGAATGGCATTGTGAATGTGAACGGGCAGGGTCTCTGTCAGCCGCTTGGCGATGAAGGCCCCAGGCGTGGCCGACAAGCCCACGATCAGCGCCATGATCCACGAAGAGACGGGCAGGGCCCCGAAGATCTGGAAGACGCCCGTCTTCGCAAAACCGAGAACGATGGACACGACGGCATCCGTCGCGATCACGGCGCGCCCGTTCAGCCCCGCCGCCATGAGGATCGACAGCAGGACCACGCCCGAGCCCGCCGTTCCGCCGACGAGCAAGCCGTAACCGGCGCCGGCTGCCGCCAGAGAGCCTTCCGATAGCTGCGTACGAAGCCGCTTCAGCAGGCGCCTTGCAGGGACCATGAGAACCAGGAAGGTGCCGATGACGAGGGCTGCTCCCCGGCCGGTGAGAAAGGTGTAGCCGTATGCACCGAGAAGGCAGGTCGGAAAGGCCACGCCGCCGATCAGAACGGCGCGTCGAAGATCGACATCATTCCGGAAGGCGAGGACACAGCTCGCATTGGTGAAGAGGACGGAAAGGCCGATGATCGGAACGTCAGCCTCAGGGCCCGCAATGGGAGCGAGTACCAGCGGCATCAGCAATCCCGTGCCGTAGCCGGCGACTCCGCCGATCGTGCCTGCTAGAAGGGCGCAGAGGGCGACGGCGGCATATTGAAGAACCGTGACTTCTTCCATTCCGATGGTCTCGGCCAAGTTGGCATGGATGGCTTTACCACATCGGGTGCGCTACTGCTGCGCCGGGTTGGGCTTAAGAAAGTAAACCGTGACTATGGGTAATCCGAAGACTGTCGTGTTCGATATCGGCAACGTCCTGCTGCGTTGGGACCCGCGTAATCTCTACCGCCGCATTTTCGACGACGAGGCGGAGATGGAGTGGTTCCTGTCGAATGTCTGTACCCATGACTGGAACGTGGAGCAGGATCGCGGGCGGGATTGGGACGAGGCGGTGGCTCTCCTCATCAAGGACCATCCCCGGCACGAAGCGCCGATTCGCGCCTTTCACGAGCGCTGGAGCGAGACCGTATCCGGCGTGTTCGAGGAGCACGTCGCCCTGCTCCAGCGCCTGCGGGAAGCGGGCGTGCCGAATTTCTGCATCACGAATTTCTCCGGCCCCAAATTCATCCTGGCGCAGCAACGCTTTCCATTCCTGGCAGGCTTCGACGGCATCGTCGTCTCCGGGGACGAGCGCCTCCTGAAGCCCGATCCCGCCATCTATCGCCTCCTGCTCGACCGCTATGGGCTGGAGGCCGGCGACTGCATCTTCATCGACGATTCAAAAGCCAATGTGGAAGGAGCCCGCGCCGTGGGCATGTATGCCATCCACTATGCCGAGCCGATGGATCTCGCTGCGGAGCTTTGCCGCTACGGTTTCCCGGCTTGATGACCGGCTTGCTCTCTCGGGCGGCTTGAGCCATCAGGCGGCATGCGCGCTTTCGACACCTCCCTTCCCATCGATGCCGTCCTCGACGACTTGACGGCGAGCCTGCGGGCGCGCTCCAGCGCCGTTCTCGTCGCGCCACCAGGCGCGGGCAAGACCACGCGCGTACCGCTGGTGCTTCTCGACGAGCCCTGGGTGAAAGACGGCAAAATCATCGTGCTGGAGCCGCGCCGTCTGGCAGCCCGCGCCGCTGCGGCGCGCATGGCGCAGACGCTGGGCGAGGCGGTGGGAGAAACGGTCGGTCTGCGCGTGCGTCTCGGCTCCAAGGTCAGCCGCAGGACGCGGATCGAGGTGGTGACCGAAGGCGTCTTCGCCCGCATGATCCTCGACGATCCGGAGTTGGAGGGCGTCGCCGCCGTCCTCTTCGACGAGTTTCACGAGCGCTCCCTCGACGCGGATCTGGGCCTTGCTCTCGCCCTCGATGCCCAAGGAGGGCTGAGGGAGGACCTGCGCCTCCTCGTCATGTCTGCGACCCTGGACGGCGCCCGTGTCGCAAGGCTTCTAGGGGATGCGCCCGTCATCGAATCGGAAGGGCGCGCCTATCCGGTCGAGACCCGCTATCTCGGGCGCGATCCGAACCGGCGCATCGAGGAGCAGGCGGCGGAGGCCGTGACGCGGGTCCTGCGCGCCGAGGGCGGGTCCATTCTCGTTTTCCTGCCGGGGCAGGGGGAGATCCGGCGGGTCGAAACCGCCCTGCGCGAACGCATCACTGACGCCGCCATCGACATCGCGCCGCTTTACGGCGCGCTCGACAGAGGCGAGCAGGATCTGGCAGTCAGTCCAGCGAAGCCGGGCCGCCGCAAGGTGGTGCTCGCCACCTCCATCGCAGAAACCTCGCTCACTATCGAGGGCGTCCGCGTGGTCATCGACTCGGGACTTGCCCGCGTGCCCGTCTATGAGCCGAATATCGGCCTGACGCGCCTGGAGACCGTCCGCGTCTCCCGCGCCGCAGCAGATCAGCGCCGGGGGCGTGCTGGCCGCACGGAGCCAGGCGTCTGCTACCGGCTATGGGAAGAGGCAGCGACCGGGGCCCTGGAGCCGTTCGGACGCCCGGAAATTCTCTCGGCCGATCTCGCGCCATTGCTCCTCGACTGCGCAGCCTGGGGCGTCACCGATCCGACGGCGCTGGCCTTCCTCGACCCGCCGCCTGCGCCGGCGCTGAAGGAGGCGGGGACGCTGCTTCAGCAACTCGGCGCACTTGATGATGAGGGGCGCATCACGGAAACGGGCCGCAAGCTACGCGACCTGCCCCTGCCGCCACGCCTTGCGCGGATGGTGCTGCTCGCAGGCGAGAGCGGACAGGCGCGCGATGCGGCGGACCTTGCCGCCGTACTCGTCGAGCGCGGCCTCGGCGGAGACGCGGTCGACCTCTCCGAGCGCGTCGAGCGCTTCCGCCGCGACCGCTCCAAGCGGGCCGATGACATGCGGCGCATGGCGGAGGGCTGGGCGAAGGGAAGCAATGGCTCGATGAAGAGCGAGCCGCGCTCGATCGGCGCGCTCCTGACGCTGGCCTATCCCGACCGGCTGGCGAAGGCGCGGGGCAAGGCAGGCGAGTACCTGATGGCGAACGGGCGGGGTGCGAGCCTTGAGCCGTACGACCGGCTGGCGAAGGAGCCTTACCTTTCCATCGCCGAGATTGCAGGCGGCGCGGCCTCGGCGCGGATCCTCGCGGCTTCCGCCATTTCACCTGACGAGATCGATGCGCTCTTCGGCAGCGCCATCGAACAGCGCGACGAGGTTGCCTTCGACCGCCAAGCAAGGGCGTTACGGGCCCGCGGAGTGCGCCGATACGGCGTCCTTGTGTTGAACGAGCGCCCCCTGAAGGTTCCGGCGACCGAGGAAGCAGCCCGCACACTCGCGGCAGGCCTGGTCTCGCTCGGCCTCGACGTCCTGCCCTGGTCGAAGGCTTTGGCCCAGTGGCGTGAGCGGGTGATGTTTCTCCGCCGGGCGGAGGGCGACGAGTGGCCCGACCTTTCCGACGAGGCGCTGGCCTCGGATGCCGAGGAATGGCTCGCACCGCATCTCGTGGGCAAGACGGGTCTGTCCGACATCGGTCCCGACCTCCTGAGCGAGACCCTGCGCGGCCTCCTGCCCTGGAATCTTCAGCGGCGGCTCGATGCGGAGGCGCCGACCCATATTGAAGTGCCGACCGGTTCCCAGATTCCTGTCGATTATGGGGCGGAGGAGGGACCTGTCCTCGCCGTGCGGGTGCAGGAACTGTTCGGCCTCGACAAGCATCCCGCCATCGCCGCGGGGCGGGTGCCGCTCGTGCTGCATCTGCTTTCGCCGGCCCAGCGCCCCATCCAGATCACCCGCGATCTGCCCGGGTTCTGGCGCGGTTCGTGGGCGGCGGTGAGGGCCGATATGCGCGGGCAATATCCCAAGCACCCCTGGCCCGAGGATCCGCTGGCTGCGCCGCCGACCCGGCGCGCCAAGCCGCGAGGCACCTAACTCCGGAACGATTCGATCAACCGTCCCGCCGTGGCGCGGTTGAGAGCCATCGGGATATCGTAGACGAGCGCCACGCGCATCAGCGCCTTCACGTCCACGTCATGGGGATGGGGCGAGAGAGGGTCGACGAAGAAGAACAGCGCGTTGATCCGGCCTTCAGCGATCATCGCGCCAATCTGCTGGTCGCCGCCCAGAGGGCCGCTCTTCAGCCGGGTGACGGAGAGTGCGGGACAACGTTCCATGACCCGCCCGCCCGTGGTGCCGGTCGCGACCAGGGCGAAGGGGCGGAGGTCTTCTTCGTACATGGCCACGAAATCGGCCATGTCGTCCTTCTTGGCGTCGTGGGCCACGAGCGCCAGCGTCATCTGTTTCATGGGAGGTATGACTTAGTTGTTCCAGCGGTCCCGCCACTGCATCTCGCCGGCGAGGCAGTTGGTGCGCGGAGCGTCCTGAATGCGGGTGATCTTGGGTTCCTCGTGAATGAGATTGGCGATCTCGAGCAGGATCTTGGTCTTGATGGCTTCGATGAACTGGTCGCGCTCGCGAACCGGCACCGTGAAGGCTCCCTGACCGCCGATCACGCAGTCCTTGTAGTAGACATCGAGTTCCGGGATGTCGAGATAGCCGGGCTTGCGCAGCATGATCGGAAGCCCGTTGATGATGATGCCCTTGGCGAGCGCCTCGTCCCGCGCCTCGATGACGTAGCGGCCCTGGTTGTTCGGCCCGTCGCCCGAGATGTCGAGCACCTGCCGCGTCGCCGTCACGCCGCTGTCCTCCAGCATCTTCACGCCGAAATCGATGGCGCCCGAGATCGAAGTCCGTTGTGCGCGGCGTAAGGGAACCGAGGCGATCCTGTCCGCAAAGGCCATCAGGCTCTCGGAATTGTCGAGGATCGTCCAGGGAATGATGACCCTCTGGTCGGGCGAGCCGGCCCATTCCATGTAGCTGACCGCAATCCGGCCCAGCATGCCGCCGCGAACGGCGTCGTGGACGGGCTGTGACCGGAAGGCTTCGGCGAACCCCTCCCGCTGCAGGGCCTGTTCGTCGGTGTCCATCGAGAAGGAGACATCGACCGCGATGACGAGGGCGAGATCGACCTCGTTCTCGGTCTGAGCCCGAACCGGCGGGGCTAGGAGGGCCAGAGCGAGGCCAAGTCCTGCAGCGAGACGAGCAAAGCCGGAACGAACCATCGTTGTCTCCTTCGGGAGCCGAAATGGTTTTAGGAGTGTGCCAGCTTCTGACAATGACGCAAGGTCAACTTGGCATCGGTTTCCAGGCCTAGCGGCGCTTCGCTTCCACGAGGTCGAGGGCGGCGCGGAAGGCCGCTTCGGCGTTCAGCTGGGTCGTGTCGAGCGTGAGAGCGTCCTCCGCAGGCCGCAGGGGAGCGGTGCTGCGGTTCATGTCGCGCTCGTCCCGGCGGCGGATATCCGCGAGGATTGTCTCGTAATCCGCCGTCTCGCCCCGGTTGAGGATTTCCAGGTGACGCCGCCGGGCCCGCTCCTCCGGGGTGGCGGTGACGAACAGCTTCACGTCCGCATCGGGGCAGACCACGGTCCCGATATCCCGCCCGTCGAGGACGGCCCCGGGTTCCTGCCGGCTGAACTGGCGCTGGAAGGCCAGAAGAGCGTCCCTGACAGGCTGGTAGGCCGAGATCACCGAGGCGGCCTCGCCCATCTCGGCTCCCCTCAGGCGGGCATCGTCGAGATGGGTCACGTCCAGCGTCCGGGCGGCATGTGCGGCCGCATCACGGTCGGTCAGGGCCGTTTCCTGGTCCAAGAGCACCCGGGCGACGGCCCGGTAGAGCAGGCCGGTGTCGAGATGGGCATAGCCGAGATGCTGGGCGAGGCGCTTGCCCAGGGTTCCCTTGCCCGATGCGGCGGGGCCGTCGATGGCGATGATCATGACAGACTTAATCGTGAATGGTGGCGCCAAGCTCCCGCATCAGCGGGATGAAGGTGGGAAAGCTCGTGGCGATCATGGCTCCGTCGTCCACCGTCATGATTTCGCTGCTCGCGAGCCCCATGACCAGGAACGACATGGCGATCCGGTGATCGAGATGCGTCGCGACGGGTCGACCGCCCCCGCGGACCTTGCTGGAACCGTGGACGATCAGGTCGTCCCCCTCGATCTCATGCTCGACGCCGGCTTCCGCCAGTCCCGCAGCGACGGCGGCGAGGCGGTCCGATTCCTTGACCCGCAGCTCGTGCAGCCCCTGCATCCGGGTCGTCCCTTGAGCGAAGGAAGCGGCAACCGCGAGGATCGGATATTCGTCGATCATGGCGGGAGCGCGGGCGGCCGGAACCGTCACGCCGGACAGACGGCTGTGGCGAACCCGGAGATCCGCCACGGTCTCACCGCCCTCGTCGCGCTCGTTCAGGCGCTCGATGGAGGCTCCCATCTCCAGGAGCGTGGTGATGAGACCTGTGCGAAGGGGATTCATCATCACGCCCTCGATCACGATGTCGGAGCCCGGAGTGATGAGCGCCGCAACCAGGGGAAAGGCGGCAGAGGAGGGGTCGCTGGGCACGACGATATCGGTCCCGCGCAGCTCCGGCTGACCCTGCAGGGTGACGGCGCGGCCGTCGGCGCCATGGGGCGCGACCTCCACGGTCGCCCCGAAGTGGCGCAGCATCCGCTCCGTGTGGTCGCGGGTCGCCTCGCGCTCGATCACGGTGGTGCGGCCAGGGGAGTTGAGGCCGGCGAGCAGGATCGCCGATTTGATCTGGGCCGAGGCCGCCGGGGTCTCGTAGGTGATCGGGATCGTCTCCTTGGGGCCGCGCAGGGTCAGCGGAACCCGTCCGCCCTCGGCCTCGCTGACGACCGTGACCCCCATCTTGGCGAGGGGGTCGAGAATGCGCCGCATCGGGCGCTTGCGAAGGGAAGCATCGCCGTCGAAGGTCGCAGTGATCGGGTGGCTTCCGGCGACGCCCATCATCAGGCGCGAGCCGGTGCCCGCATTGCCGAAGTCGAGGATGCCCGCAGGCTCACTCAGGCCGCCGATCCCGGCGCCCCGGATGCGCCAGCGCCCGGGAGCCTCCCGGGTGATGCCGGCGCCGAGCGCCTTGCAGGCTTCGGCCGTGCGCAGCACGTCATCGCCTTCGAGAAGACCCTCGACCCGGGTCTCGCCGATGGCGAGGAGGCCGAAGATCATGGAGCGGTGGGAAATGGATTTGTCGCCGGGGACGCGCACGCGCCCCTTCAGGGGGTTCCCAGACCGGCTGGACGCCGGCGAGGCCGGACCATGGGCGTGCGACATTCTTGCATTCCTTACCTTTTCTTAGGGCGGGCTCCTAACACGAGGCTGCAATGCCGTCACGCGCAAGCTGGCGCAAGTGCAGCCAGCCCTTGAATTTTCCTATTTGACAAGCCAAGTCCTCGCGACTAACGGAGCTTTCCCAACCATTCAACTCGAAGGCGATTGACCGTGGCCAAACCGGAACTCGGCTTGAAGCGCCAGTGCATGAGCTGCGGCGCGAAATTCTACGATCTCAACAAGGACCCTGCGGTCTGCCCGAAATGCGGCACTGCTTTCCAGGCTGCCGCCTTGAGCCGTGTGGCTGCGCCCGCGGTTGCCCGGGCTGCGGCTGACGAGGACGAGACCGAGATCGAGGCCGTCGGACCGGAGATGGTCTCCCTGGACGAGGTCGAGGCTGCCGAATCGGAGAAGGACATCCCGGTCGACGACGATATCGACGTGGGCGAGGATGTCGGCGACGACGACACCTTCCTCGAGGACGAGGAAGAAGGTGACGACGACGTGTCGGATCTGATCGACAGCGATCTCGAAGACGACGAAGAGGCTTGAACCTCGCAACGGACCCGACTATAGAGACGCCGCTGCTTGACGCAGCGACCCACCGCGGCGCCCCCAAATGCCGCGGCCAACGTGGGGCCATAGCTCAGTTGGGAGAGCGCTTGAATGGCATTCAAGAGGTCGGCGGTTCGATTCCGCCTGGCTCCACCAAATTACCGAATATCCGCTTCGGCCACCTTCAAAGCCAAGACCCATTCCGCCTGATGCGACTGTAAGGTGGACTTGAGCTTTTAGGGCTGCCTTGCCCTCGCTGGCCCAAGCCCTCCTGTTCTCATCCTGCTCTGCCTAACCTCAGGCCGCGGCCGTGGACGCGTCAGGCCTCGCGACCTCGATAAGGCGTCTCCAGAACGGGGGTCAGAGGCCCCCTGCCTTCGAACCACGAGACCAGGTTGTCGACGACGAGCTGGGCCATGGCGTTGCGTGTATGGACGGATGCGGAGGCGATATGGGGCAGGAGCACCACATGCTCCATCTCGATCAGCTCCTGCGGCACGCGCGGCTCGTCCTCGAACACATCGAGGCCTGCGCTCAGGATCGTGCCCGCTTTCAGCGCCTCGATCAGCGCCTGCTCATCCACGACGCTGCCGCGCGCCACATTGATCAGCACCCCGCTCGAACCCAGCGCCTTCAGGATCTCGGCATTGATGAGATGCTTCGTGGAGACACCGCCGGGCGTAATCACGATCAGCACGTCCGAAGCCTCCGCCAGGCCGAGGAGGCTCGGATGATAGGCATAGGAGACGCCTTCCTGCCGGGTGCGGCCATGGTAGGCGATGCTGACGCCGAAGCCCTCCAGCCGTCGTGCGATTGCCTTGCCGATGCGCCCGAGGCCCACGATGCCGACCTTGCGCTCGCGCAGGGTCGGCGAGAGAGGGAAGGGGCCCTTGAGCCACCGCCCCTCGCGCAGGTAGCGGTCCGCCTGCGGGATTTTCCTCAATGTCGCCAAAAGAAGCCCGATGGTGAGGTCGGCCACCTCGTCGTCGAGAACGCCGGGCGTGTTGGTGACGACGATGCCGCGACGGCCTGCCTCCACCGCATCTACATTGTCGTAGCCCACGCCGAAGCTGGAGACGATCTCCAGATTCGGCAGGCGGTCGAAGAGGGATGCCTCGAGGCGTCCATAGAGGGTGCTGGTGGCGACGCCACGGATGCGGGGGCCGACTTCACGCAGGAAGGCATCCCGGTCCTCGTGCTCCCAGAGGCGGTGGAGCCTGCAGGCCTTATCGAGGCCTTCAATCACCACCGGCATCATCGGCGCTGTCATCAGGATGTCGGCTGTCGTCATGGCGTTTCCTTCTGTCGTTCGATTTTTTAAAGAGTGCACCGGGCCGATGCCCCCGGCGAAGGGCCTCGTTGATGTCCTTGGCCTGGTGTTGAAGAGCTGTTTTCACATCCTGCGGCAAGTCGAGCCAATGGCAGCCGCGAAGAGCTGCCTCAAGGCCATAGATGGCATTGACGCTGACGCGGCGGGGAAACATAAACTTGAGCCGCCGATAGGCCTCTGTCGAGCCGATGGCGCGGAGATCCGTCACGGTACGGATGCCCGCTTCCTCCAGCCAAACCTGGGTCACGGGTCCTAAGCCGGGGAGAGAGCTGACAGGAAGATCGCTCATTGAGGGGATCCCTTGGATCTGACGCGCTCACGATAGATCAGGTAAAGCCCGGAGGCGATGACGATGCTTGCACCTACGAAGGTCCATGAATCGGGCCAGTCGCCGAAGACGATATAGCCCAGGGCCAGCATCCAGACGATCTGGGTGTAGATGAAGGGCGAGAGGATCGCCGCCGGAGCCCGGATGTGGGCGAGCACCAGGAGCCAGTGCCCGAAGGCCCCGAAGGCGCCCGTCATCGCCAGGAGAAACCAGGTGAGCGCCGATGGCGGCGTCGTCCAGATCCAGGGCAGCAGCGGCGTCATCAGGGCGATGCCCGCAATGCTCGAATAGATGGTGGTCGTTGCCCAGGAATCTGTAGCCGCCAGCATCCGTGTGACGATCCCATAGAAGGCATAGGCGATGGCTCCTGCCAGCGAGAGCAGGATCGCAGGATGCATGGTCCCGAGGCCGGGCCGCGTGATGACAAGGATGCCGATGAACCCGATCCCAATGGCAATGAGCCGCCGCGCCCCGACCCACTCGCCCAGGATCGGCCCTGCGAGGAGCGCCACCATCAGGGGGGTCGAGAACATGATCGAGAGGGTCTCGACCAGCTGCAGGTATTGCAGGGCAATGAAGTTGCAGAGCGTGGAGACGAAGAGAAGAAGAGACCGGATGAGCTGGAGCGGCAGCCGACGGGTCCTCAGGAGACCGGGTTTCGTGACGGGATTGAGGGCCAGCGACGTAAGGACGGCCGCCGAGACGTAGCGGGCCCAGACGGTGACCAGCGGGTCGACCGAGCGGTTGACCCATTTCGCGGTGGCGTCGAGGCACGAGAAGCAAAGCAGCGCCCCACACATGAGAGCGATGCCGGTCAGGCGCTCCCGGTGGGCTGAGGTCCGCACGGGCACAGAGGAGGGGACGGTATCGGCCATTGTCGGGATGCTAGCGGTCCGGCATCCCGTCGGCGAGTGCTAACAGCGCACAGCCCTCCTGCGCGCCGGACAGAGGTCAAAAGGACTATTTCAAGCCGTGACGGCCAGTTCCCGCTCCGAGATTTCTAGCTCGTCGGGTTCATCGTCGGTCTCGAAGCCGGTCTGATCCGCGCCGGTAACGCCGGCGAGGTTCTTGGCGGCCCTGCGCAGGAGCTTCCTCAGGCGCTTGCGGTCCTTGTTGTCGAAGCCGGCCAGAAGTTCGGCCTCGACCTCGTCCCAGATCGCGTCGATGGCGGCAGCCTTGCGCTTGCCCTCCTTGGTGAGCTTCACGCGGACGATCCGGGCGTCGCCGGGCTCGGTGTGGCGCTCGACGAGCTTCAGAGTCGAGAGGCGCGAGACAGTCTTGGAGGCCGTCGGCGGGCGCACCCGCAGGATGGAGGCGAGCTCTCCCATGGTCATAGGGCCCGCTGCATTCGCCAGAGCCTGGAGAACTTGCTCCTGGCCAGCGAAGAGGCCGAGCTCGGACAACTTGTCTCCTGTACGGCTGCGATGCAGGCGCGAGGCCTGAACCAGAGCCCAGCCGACGCTCTTCACGCCCGGATGTGTGACGTCCTTGTCCATCCATTCCCCCGCCATTCGGAGCTTTGCTTTAGGCAGCATGGACGTGGAGTCGTGACGGTTAGATGACAAGCCGGCAAAAAATAACAGGCGAAAAACGAGGAACATCAGCTTTCGGCGCGAAGAGCACTTTCATGCCAGCGCCGCAGGACAAGATGGGTGACGGCCGACAGGAGGAGAAACAGGACGACACCCGTCGCCGCCAGGAGAACAAGGGCTGCGAAGAGACGGGGGATGTTCAGCCGGTACTGGCTTTCGATGATTCGGTAGGCAAGGCCTGAACCTGCTCCTGCAGAGCCCGCAGCCATCTCGGCCACGACGGCACCGATGAGGGACAGGCCGCCCGCAATCCGAAGGCCTGTCAGGAACGCCGGCAGGGCTGCCGGGCAGCGCAGATACCAGAAGGCCTTCAGCCGCGACACGATGCGGGACTTGAGCCCCTGTCCCGAGGGCGCGCCGTAAAGCTCGAAGAGCTCCATCAGGTTTCTGTCGACCGACTGCAGGCCCAGCATCGTGTTCGAGATAACGGGAAAGAAGGCCACGAGCCAGGCGCAGGCCAGCACTGCAAGATCCTGCGGCATGTAGATCAGGAGCAGGGGCGCGATCGCAATGACGGGCGTGACCTGCAGCACGACGGCAAAGGGATAGAGGGAATACTCGACGATCCGCGACAGGCTGAGACAGATGGCGAGCGTCACGCCCCCCAGAACGGCCAGGACGAGGCCGAGGAGGGTCGTTTTCAGGGTCGTGAGAAGCGAGGCGGACAGAACCTGCCAATCGGCCAGGAGGGTCGCCGCAACCAGGCTCGGGGCCGGCAGGATGTAGGGCGGGACTGCCTCGATCCGGACATATGCCTCCCAGGCCCCGATCGCAGCTGCGAAAACGGCGAGGGGCAGGAGGATCTGGAGCGGGCTCCTGCGTGCCGGGGGTCGTGTGCCGGAAGCGGGTGTCATCGGAGGCTTTCCTCCGCTGTCACATCCATGAGCACCGTCGAAATGCGCCGGCAGAGATCGGTATAATGCAGGCTTGTGCGAAAATCTTGAGCCCGCGGGCCTGGAGCTTGCCCTTCGACTTCGGCAACGATCCGGCCGGGGCGCGGGGACATGATTGCGATCCGGCTTGAGAGATAGGCGCTCTCATAGACCGAATGGGTGACGAAGACGACCGTGCAGCGCAGCTCGCTTTGGAGCCTCAGGAGATCGTCGTTGAGCCGAAAGCGCGTGATCTCGTCCAGGGCGGCGAAAGGCTCGTCCATCAGGAGGAGGCGAGGCTTCACCGTGAGCGCCCGCGCAATCGACGCGCGCATCTTCATGCCGCCTGAAAGCTCTCGCGGGTAGGCCTTGGCGAAGGACTCCAGGCCGACGAGAGCCAAACTCTCTGCGATGCGCTCCCTCGCGTCCCGCCGGGAGACGCCGCGCAGGCGCAAAGGCAGCCACACATTGTCCGCCACGTTCGCCCAGGGCATCAAGGTCGGTTCCTGGAAAACGAAGCCGATCTCGCTACGGTGATCGTCGCCGGATGAATCCGGCCAGACTACGCGCCCTTCGGTCGGCTGGCTCAGGCCTGCGATGAGGCGCAGCACCGTCGATTTCCCGCACCCCGAGGGACCGAGCAGCGATACGAATTCGCCGGCGCAGATATCGAGATCGAACCCTGCGAGAGCCGTGACGCCGTTCGCGAACACCTTGGTCGCGTTCTTGACCGAGATGAGCGTGGATCCTGGCTCTGTCATGGCGCGCGGCAACGCTTCCGAGGAAGCGCCGCTCCCCTTATCTCCTCAAGTCCAAGCCTACACCCTTGTTCACGAACTGGAGCGTATAGGCCTTTTTGTAATCGAGGTCGGGCTTGAAGAGGCCGGCCTTCACCATCTTATCGAAGAAATCCTTCATGCGCTCGTCGGTCATGGCGCCGATGCCGAGCTCTTCCGCATCGCCGGAATCGATGATGCCGTACTCCTTCATCTTGGCGTGCGAGTAAGCCAGAAGCTCATCCGTCATTTCCGGATTGTCGCGCTTGATGAGTTCCTTCGCCTTCGCGTTGTCGCCGTAAAGGTAGTTGTACCAGCCGATGGTCGATGCATCGACGAAGCGCTGCACGAGATCGGGGCTTTTCTCGATGAGTTCGCGGCGCGTCTCCACGGTCGTGGAGTAGGTGCTGAAGCCATGATCGGCGAGAAGGAAAACGCTGGGCTTGAAGCCAGCGGCCTTCTCGATGGTCAGGGGCTCGGATGTGACGTAGCCCTGCTGGAGGGCGGCCTTGTTGGCGATGAAGGGGGCTGGATTGAAGCCATAGGGCTTCATCTGGTCGTCCTTGAACCCATGCTCGGCCTTCATCCACTGATAGAAGGTCGCAAAGCCATCCTTCGAGAGAAGGATGTCATTCGACTTCTTCAGATCCTCGAACGTGTCGAAGCCCTGGCCCGGATGGCTGAGGAGGACTTGCGGCTCCTTCTGGAAGTGGGCTGCGACGACAACGGTCGGGATGTCCTTCTCAACGGCGGAGAAGGCCTGAATCATGCTGCCGCCCATGTAGAAGTCGAGCTTGCCGACGGTCATCAGCATGCGGTTGTTGGCGCGCGGGCCGCCCGGCACGATGGTGACTTTCAGGCCGAACTTTTCGTAAGTTCCGTCAGCGAGAGCCTGATAGTAGCCCCCATGCTCTCCCTGGGCGATCCAGTTGGTGCCGAAGGTCACCTCTGTCAGCGGCTGCTGGGCCAAGGCGTTCCCGCCAAGACAGGCGGCCAACAGTCCCGCCATGAAAGCGTTCAGCTTCATCTGCATTCCTTTCGCCCCGGCAGGAAGGAGCCCGCCGCCCGAGGCTTGCTTCTGTGCGGTTCAAGCGCATTTGGCAAGGCCCGGGCGGCAGGCGCCGTTCAGGAGGCGGCCGGCGCGGACCAGGGGTAGGTCCAAGTCTCCGTCAGCGTTCGGGTGCCGGCCCTGAGGAAGGCGCGGAGATCCGTGGACTGACTAGGCTCGAGCTTCACGTCGATGGCGGCGCGGAAGCCGTTCGTGTGATCGTTCGGGACCAGGAAGGTATGGGTGATCCGTCCGGCGGAGGTGGAGGGGACCAGCTCCACCTTGCTCGGATCGGTGAAGTAATAGGGCAGGTTCCCGTCCGCGAAATCGATGATGAAGCGGCGCAGGGTGGGATCGCTCGGCGCGTTCGAGCCGCTGGCGCGGGCCGGGGCCTGGAAAGTGTTCACGACCCGCCCGCCGGGATGCATTCCGGCCTCCGACGAGACGGCGCGCAGGCGGTACGAGACGAGGATCTCCTGTCCGGCCTCGTAGGGGCGGGCCGGCTGCCAATAGGCGACGATATTGTCGTGAGTCTCGTCGGGCGTCGGGATCTCGACGAGCTCCACCCGGCCCTCGCCCCAATCACCCACAGGCTCGACCCAGTAGCCCGGCCGCTGATGGTAGTAGGCCTCCAGGTCCTCATAGTTCTCGAAGACGCGATCCCGCTGCAGAAGGCCGAAGCCGCGCGGATTGTTGTCGCTGAAGGAGGAGACTGCCTTCTGCTGCGGGTTGCGCAGGGGTCGCCAGATCCACTCGCCCGCGCCTGTATGCATGAGCAGGCCGTCGGAATCGTGGAGTTCTGGCCGGAAGTCCTCCGTATGCTTCTGATCGTTCTCTCCCTTGAAGTACATCGAGGTCAGGGGCGCGAGGCCCACATTCTCGATGGGCTGGCGGGGAAACAGCGTGGCGATGACCTCGACGGTGGTTTCCTTCGAGGGATAGATCTCGAACCGGTAGGCGCCTGCCACCGACGGGCTGTCGAGCAGGGCGAAGACGATGGCCCGGTCGCTGTCGCGCTTGGGCATCTCGATCCAGAATTCCCGGAAGAACGGGAATTCCTCCGCCTCTCCGCCCTCCACGTTGATGGCAAGGCCGCGCGCCGAGAGGCCGTATTTCTGGCCGGCCCCCAGGAAGCGGAAGTAGCTCGCTCCCAGGAACGCGATCAGCTCGTCCATGATCTTCGGATCGTTCAGGGGATGGTGCAGGCGGAAGCCCGCAAAGCCGAGATTCACCGGCAGCGGCTTCTCGATCCGGTTGCGCCCGTAATCGAACAGCTCCCGCTGGTAGGGCACAGGCGTCGGCACGCCCTCGCGGATCACGTTCACCGTCACCGGGCGCTGGTAGAGGAAGCCGAGGTGGAAAAGCTGCATGCGGAACGGTCCGCCGCCGGCTGCCAGCAAGGCCTTGTCCGGCCGGAAGCGGATATCCCGGTAATCGTCGAAGCTGAGCCGGTTCAGGGGGGCAGGAAGCTGGGCCGGGGAAGCTTCGTAGGGGGCGGCGGCCAGCTCGCGCGCCCGGCGCACCACATCCTCGTAGTCGAAGGGATTGGGGGCCGGCACTCCCGTAGGCTGGGGCTGCTGCGCCAAGGCGGGAAGCGCAGTCGCCGCGAGGAGGCTTTGCAGGAGGACACGGCGGGACAGGTTCGTCATGACGGGAATCGGGTCTTTCCGGGCTGAAAAGAGGGATAAAGCGAAAACGGAATATGGGGTTGCAGCCCTCTCCCGTGTAGCTCTGCCGCTTAATACAGGCTGAATGCCGCGGCCGTTAGGACAAGGGACGGAGCCGGATCAAAAAAATCCTTCCGAGGGGCTCAAAAGGTCTTGTGATCCCGTCTCATTCCGCCTATTTGAGTCGTGCCCAATTTCGCACGTGCCTGTGGTCGCGTGCCGGTTGGTGGGCATCCGGACAAGAGGCCGGACAGCCGCCCGAGAGCAACCTAGCTCTCGATACCCCTAACCGGCAGCCGGAGGCGAAACCGGCGCACCTCGCTCTCAGCGGGGGACGTGGCTTAAAGCAACGACGAACGGGCTTTTTTGGTCTCGCTGGCCCTCCAAAGGTCAGCACCGAAGAGGCTTGTTTCTCATTGCCAGGCGTGCGGACGGGGAATCACCCTTCCAATCCAAGGCAGCATCGTCGGGTGAAGAGCCCATCTACGCTTCTCGTGTCTCCATCGCACGAAGCGGGATGCGTCTTCCCTCGCTGACGCCGGGCGGCAGGAACTCCTGACCGTCTGAACTTCAATCCGGGGCCTGAAGAGCCCCATTGAACCTTTGGTGGGGAGAGCGCCATGACGCAGCGCATCCGTGATTTTCTGCGCAACCGACGCGAGGACGGCCCGTGCGTGGTCGTCGACCTCGAGGTCGTGCGCGACAACTATGCCAAGTTTGCCCGTGCGCTTCCTGACACGCGTGTCTTCTACGCCGTGAAGGCCAACCCGGAGCCGCAGGTACTCAAGCTTCTCGCCGAACTCGGCTCGTGCTTCGACACGGCCTCGGTCGTCGAGATCCAGCTTGCGCTCGACGCCGGCGCCACGCCGGACCGCATCTCCTTCGGCAACACGATCAAGAAGGAGCGCGACATCGCGCGCGCCCTCGAGCTTGGCGTGCGCCTCTATGCGGTCGACTGTGAGGCCGAGGTCGAGAAGATCGCCCGTGCGGCGGCGCTCGTGGGCGTCCCGGCTGACCAGGTGAAGGTGTTCTGCCGCATCCTGTGCGACGGCGCCGGAGCGGAGTGGCCGCTCTCCCGCAAGTTCGGCTGCGTGCCTGAAATGGCCGTGGACGTGCTGGAGCATGCGTACCGGCAGGGACTCGAAGCCTATGGCGTGTCCTTCCACGTCGGCTCGCAGCAGCGCAACACCGGAGCCTGGGACCAGGCGCTGGGCTCTGCTTCGGCGATCTTCCGGGAATGCGCCGACCGCGGCATCCATCTCTCGATGGTCAATCTCGGCGGCGGCTTCCCGACGAAGTACCTGAAGAGCGTGCCTCAGGTGGAAGCCTATGGCGAGTCGATCTTCCGGGCGCTGTCGAAGCACTTCGGCAACCGTCTCCCTGAGACGATCATCGAGCCGGGCCGCGGCATGGTCGGCAATGCGGGCATCATCGAGGCCGAGGTCGTCCTCGTCTCGAAGAAGAGCCGCGACGAGGACGAGGTGCGCTGGGTGTATCTCGACATCGGCAAGTTCGGCGGTCTCGCCGAAACGATGGACGAGTCGATCCGCTATCCGATCCGCAGCGAGCGCGACGACGACCGCAAGGTGCCGTGCGTTCTCGCGGGTCCCACCTGCGACTCGGCCGATGTTCTCTACGAGAAGGAGCCTTATCTGCTCCCTGTCTCGCTGGAGATCGGCGACAAGGTGCTCATCGAGGGTACGGGCGCCTACACGACCACCTACTCGGCGGTCGCGTTCAACGGCTTCCCGCCGCTCAAGTCCTACGTGATCTAACTCACGTCCCGCCTGTCCCGCTCCATGGGGCAGGCATCAACCTCAACAAGAGTTGTCCCGGACGGCCTGCCCAGTATTGGGCCGGTGCGAGGGCTGTCGCTCACCCCACGTGTTTTTGGGAGGCCACGGCCATGATCACGATCCGCGAAGAAACCTTCCGCGATGTACCGGCGCGCGAGGCGCTGCTCGATGCCTGCTTCGGACCCGCCCGGTTCCTGAAGACCGGCGAACGCCTGCGCGAGGGCAGGATGCCGGCCGACGGCCTGTCGCTCGTGATCGACCGGGGCGGCGAGGTCATTGGCACCGTGCGCCTCTGGCACATCTCCGCCGGCCTTGACTGCCCTGCGCTGATGCTGGGTCCGATTGCCATCGATCCCGCCTGCCAGAGCCTCGGTCTCGGGGGCAAGCTCATGCGCGAGGCGCTCGGACGCGCGGCCGATCTCGGCCACAGGGCGGTGCTGCTTGTGGGCGATGCGCCCTATTACCAGCGCTTCGGCTTTTCCACGGAGAAGACGGCTGCCCTCTGGCTGCCGGGACCTGTCGAGCGCGAGCGTTTCCTCGCGCTCGAATTCGAGGCCGCTTATCTCGAAGGCGCAAACGGCCTTGTCACCGCAACGGGAGCGCTCGCACAGAAGCCGGATCTCGCGGTGCTGGTCGCAGCGTCCGCTCAGGGCCAGCTCGCCGGGCTTCGTCCGGCGGCCTGAATCTCCGGTCCTACTTGTCCGAGGGCCCTGAACGCTGGGCCCTCGGATTGGGTAGTGCAAAGGTGATCCCCGCTGCGAGCACGAGATAGGCTGCAAAGCCGATTCCGATTGCCCCCAGGCCGACGGCCGCGTCGAGCAATAATCCGATGATGCCAGGCGTGGCTGCCGAGGCCACTACCATGATCGCGCCTGCCAGCGCCCGTATCTTCCCCAAATGCTGCGTGCCGAACAGTTCGGCGAGGACGGCTGCGACGATCACGTTGGTCGCGCCAGCAGACAGGCCGATGAGCCCGAAAAAGACCGGCGCGAGGAGAGGACCGCTGAAGGCCGCCAGAGCCAGCGACGCGACGGTCAGGCCCAGCAGATAGAAATGGCTGAGGCGGATGGCGCCGAACCGGTCCACAAGAGTGCCTGCCAGCATCGCCACCACCACGGACACCAGCGCGAAGATGGTGATGCTGCTGGCCAGAAGCTCGAGCGGCCAAGCCTTCACCTCGGCGATGAAGCGCTGGTGGAAGAAATAGGCCGTCACGATCGCAGGATAGCCGACCATTGTCGGCACGAGGGCGAGAAAGCGCCAGTCGCGCAGGATGTCGATCCAGCGCGGGCCGGCATCCGAGGTCCCCTGCACCCGCACCGTCCCGCTCAGGGCCGGGTCCTTGCGCTTCAAGAAAAAGCCCAGAAGCCAGCCGAGCCCGAGACAGGCGAGAATCACGAGCGCCGCGGTTCGCCAGAGGCCGGTCCATCCGAGAGCCGCGATCAGGGCGACGGCGATGCCCGGAAGGGTCGCCTCGCCAGCCGGAAACCCCAGGGTCGCTATGCCGACGGCCCGGCCGCGCACGCCCTCGGGCAGACGTGCGGTGCTCATTACGCCGGCATGGTTCAGCATTCCCTGCCCAAAGAGGCGAAGGCCGAAGAGGCTCAGGCCGAGCACGATGACGTTGGGGGCGAGCGAAAGGCTCAAGGTTGCCGCTGCAAGCCCGACGAGACCCGCCGTGGCATAGAGGCGGATATCGACCCGGTCGATGATGCTCCCGATCCAGATCATCAGGAGGCCGGAGGTCAGCGTCGCCGCGGAATAGATGAGGCCGAAGCCTCCGTTCGACAGGCCGAAGGCGTCCCTGATGTTGGGTCCCGATAGGGAAATGAAGAAGGTCTGGCCGAAGGACGAGAGAAAGGTCAGGGCGAAGCCCATGCCGATGATGCGGCCATGGCGGGCGAGGAGTTGTTGGAATGTCATCGGCCGGGGAGATGATGGAACATGTCGGGAGGTCCGATCATGGAGCATTGTCTCGCGAAGTCGAGGCCCGAGAAACATGGCAGGGCTCACCTGAGCGCAGACCGCACGAAATCCGTGGAAGAACATTCACCTGTCGTCAGGAGGGGCCGCAGGCATTGACCCAAGGGTCTCCTCAATCCTAGATGCGCCCGCAACCGTTGTCCGGCGTTGACGTTCCCATCTCTGCTTTCGCAAGGAGACAGATCCGATGACCACTTGGCCCATCCATGGCCGCATCACTGGCCCGATCGTGATGATCGGCTTCGGCTCGATCGGCAAGGGCATGCTGCCCCTGATCGAACGCCATTTCGAGTTCGACAAGAACCGCTTCACGGTCATCGATCCCAATGATGCCGACCGCAGCATGCTCGACGTGCGCGGCATCGACCTCGTCCACAAGGCTCTGACCCGCGAGAACTATCGCGAGATCCTCACGCCCCTGCTTAACGAAGGCGGCGGCCAGGGCTTCTGCGTGAACCTGTCGGTGGACACCTCCTCGCGGGACATCATGGAGCTTTGCCGTGAGCTCGGCGCGCTCTACATCGATACTGTCGCCGAGCCCTGGGCCGGCTTCTACTTCGACAAGAGCGCGGGCCCTGCCTCCCGCACCAACTACATGCTGCGCGAGAACATCCTCGATGCGCGTCGCCAGTCGCCCGGCGGCGGCACGGCCGTATCCTGCTGCGGCGCCAATCCCGGCATGGTCTCCTGGTTCGTCAAGCAGGCGCTCATCAACATCGCCAACGATGCCGGCCTCGAATACGACGAGCCGAAGACCCGCGAGGAGTGGGCGCGCCTCATGCAGCGCGTGGGCGTCAAGGGCATCCACGTCGCCGAGCGCGACACGCAGCGCTCCGAGAACCCGAAGCCCATGGGCGTGTTCGTGAACACCTGGTCCGTGGAGGGCTTCGTGTCGGAGGGAATGCAGCCGGCGGAGCTCGGCTGGGGCACGCACGAGAAGTGGATGCCGGAAAACGGCCGCACCCATAAGACCGGCTGCGGCGCCGCGATCTATCTGCTCCAACCCGGCGCCAATACCCGCGTGCGCACCTGGTGCCCTACGCCCGGACCGCAATACGGCTTCCTCGTGACGCACAACGAGGCGATCTCGATCCCGGATTACTTCACCGTCCGCGAAGGCGAGAAGGTCGTGTACCGTCCCACCTGCCACTATGCCTATCACCCGGCGAACGACGCCGTGCTGTCGCTGCACGAGATGTTCGGCAGTGCGGGCAAGGTGCAGGAGCAGCACCACATCCTGACGGAAGACGAGATCCAGGACGGCATCGACGAGCTCGGCGTGCTTCTCTACGGCCATGGCAAGAATGCCTACTGGTACGGTTCGCAGCTCTCCATCGAGGAGACCCGCAAACTCGCGCCCTACCAGAACGCCACCGGCCTCCAGGTATCCTCGGCCGTGCTTGCGGGCATGGTCTGGGCTCTGGAGAACCCGAATGCGGGCATCGTGGAAGCGGACGACATCGACTTCCGCCGCTGCCTCGAGGTGCAGGCGCCTTATCTCGGTCCCGTCGTCGGCGTCTATACGGACTGGACGCCCCTCGACGACCGTCCCGGCTTCTTCCCGGAGGACATCGACACCTCCGATCCTTGGCAGTTCCGGAACATCCTGGTGCGTTGATCACACCGGCGACGGCCGGCCTTGAGCCGGCCATCGCCGTCTTTCATGCCTGAGCGGAGGCGTGGATGCTCAGGATGAGGCCTGGGCGCAAGGAACGGAGAGCTGCGATGCCCCATTTCGAGGAATTCTACGCCAACAAGCTGCGCGGCTCCCTCGGGGTCGTGGATGCGGAGGCCGTGCTGGACCTGCGCGGCGCCTCGCGGGAGCAGGCGGCTGCCTCGATTCAGGACATGCTGGAGCGCAGCCGTTTCGCTCAAGGAAAGTCCGTCGCCATCCGCCTTGCTCCGCCGCCGGAGGGTGGCGGCGAGACCCTGTTCCAGCCCGTTGGCAAGGCCCTGCTCGAAGCCAAGAAGCGCGGCTGGATCGACCGCCTGCAGACTCTGCCCGCGCAGGACGGTCTCGGATTTTATGTCATCCTGGCAGGGAAGCCGGAGCGGACCGGCTGAACTCAGGCCCGCGCCGCGGCCGGGGGCTGGCGGCGCGACCGCCTGAGGGTACGGACAAGGCCGGCCAACAGGAGTACGCCGCCCCAGACGGCGAAGAACCCGGCGGCAGCCGAGATGATGCCCTCCTGCGTCACCGGCACGGCCGGCTCGAAATCACGGTAGGCCGCGCGCATCACGCCGCCATCGCCCTCGCGCATGAGGACGGCGATACGCTTGAAGGGGCCTGCCTGAATCATGGCCTTGCGCTGGGTTTCGAGGCGGCCCAGGCGCTCCACATGGGTTTGCATGGCTGCGCCCTGATTGCTCACAAGAACATCCGGGTTGGAGCGCAGGCGGGCGATCGCGCTCTCCCGCGTCTCTCCGCTGGCGCTGGCATCCGCCTCGAAGCGCCTGACGACGATCCGCAACTCGTCGACCGCCCCACCGAGGCGCTGACGGTATTGCTGCGCGAATTCAGGTAACTGCGAGGCCGCAATTCCGCCCAGCAGCCCAAGTCCGAAAGCAAAGATGCGCGCGATACGGAACAAGCTTGACCTCCCTAGGAGTCAAGCGCGGTGCGGATATCTTGTTCCGTGACTTCATCCAGGGGTTTGGTGACCTTGAGCGCTTTCGTCTTGCGGCCCGGCTCCATGACGAGGATCACGGTTTCGATGCCGGGGCAGCCAGGATCGTTGCATGCGATCTCGTTGACGGCGAAGGCCGTCTCAGGCGAGACCTGAAGGGCGGCCCGCGCCATGTCCTTCACCCGGTCGACGGCCTGCTTGTCCGGCTTGGGCAGGCCGAACGAACCTCTCAAGAACGCGCCGAACAGGGCCACGGGCGACCTCATGCGGGAAGCGTCAGGATGCCCGCCTGCCCGTCCTCGCAGCCAAAGGCGAGGCGGCGGCCGGACCTGTCCCAGGCCATGGCCGTGATGCCGCTTTCCTTCACGGCCGGGCGCACCAGAAGCTCGGAGGCGTCGGCCAAGCGGATCAGCAGGATGCAGCCATCCTCGTAGCCCACCGCCAGCACATAGGTGTTGGGGTGGAAGGCGACCTGGCTAACCTTCGCATGGCGCACGCCGCATTCCCGCGGGGCTTTGCCCGTCGGGCCTTCCTTCGACTCGAAGGGCCAGATGATCGCGGCTTCCGCGCCGGAGGTGGCGAGCCATTTTCCGTCATGAGACCAGGAGAAGGAGCGGGTCTTGGACGGATACCCGCTCATGCGCATATGGCCCTTGTCGGGGATGAGCCGCCAGCCATGGAGTGCATTCTCCTGCATGGAGGTCACGACGAAACGGGCGTCCGGCGACCAGGTTACGTCGAGATGCGAGCCCTTCCACTCGAGCGCCTCGGGCTTGGCTTCCACATTGGGAAACCACAGCGTCGCGCCATTGTAATGTGAGATCGCGAGGCGGTAGCCCTTGGGAGCGAAGGCGAGCCCACGAGCGGTGGTAGGAACCTCCAGCGTCTTCTCCCGCCCCTTGTCGTCGCGGGTCATCACGCGCTTGCCGGCGCTGTAGGCGAAAGCCCCGCCGGGACTGATCGCGAGCGCGTCGATCCAAGCGCCCTTGGTCTCAGCGAGCGTCCTCGTGGAGCCGTCGGCACCGGTCACGGCGACACGGCCGTCGTCGCCACCAGTGACGAAGCGCTCCCCGTCGCTGGCGCCCGTCAGGATTCCTGCATCCGGGTGCGATTCGACCCGGTGAGTCTCGCCATCCTTGGCCAGCACCACGCCACCATCGCCGAGGCCGAAGGCGACAGTGCCTTTCAGCCAGCCGATGGCCGTCACGTGGGCCCCCGCATCGACGGGCGTGACGCTTTGGGTGAGAGACGGGGCGGTTCCAGAACTCATTGAGGCAATCCCTTCAAGGGAGGCATAGCATATGTTGGCGGATCGAAGGCAAGAGGCGGCGGGTGAAATCCCACGCCAGCTGTTCAGCCGGCTCCATTCCAGCGAAAGCGGAGCATTCGGAACCGCTCCGGGGGCAGGGTGTTCACAAGGTTCGTGACCGGGAATCTGCGGCAGTCAGCACCGATGGCAAGCTCTGAACGACCTGCCGAGGCGGCATACCCATCCGTTCTTCCTGGCGGCAATCACTTCAGCAGGGTAGCGGCATGACAGATCCTTCAGAAAAATCCTTCCTCGACCTCTCGCGCCGGGGCTTTCTAGCCGCGGCGGCAGGCTCCGTTGCAGGGGCAGGTCTCGCTTCATCCGGAGCGCAGGCGCAACAGCCGGAGAACCTGCCGAACATTCCCGACGATGCCGTGGGCCGCCCCTTTCCGGAGGCCGATCTCCAGATGCCCCTGCCGCCGGATCAGCGGCTCGGCTGGTGCGTGGTCGGCCTCGGCGCATTCGCCCTGAACCACGTCATTCCCGCCATCACCCGTTCGCAGACCTGCAGGCTCGCCGGTCTCGTCTCCGGCAATGCCGAGAAGGCGCGGCGCGTGGCGACTCATTACGGCGTGCCCGACGCCAGGATCTATGACTACGAGAGCTTCGACGATATCGCGAACGACGATTCCATCGATGTCGTCTACATCGTGCTGCCGAACGGGTTGCACGCCGAATACACGATCCGCGCCTTCGAGGCCGGCAAGCATGTCATGTGCGAGAAGCCGATGGCCAATACGGTCGAGGAATGCCGCGCCATGATCCAGGCCTCGCAGGAGGCGGACCGCAAGCTGATGATCGCCTACCGCGCACACTTCGAGCCGCACAACCAGCGCGCCTTGCGCATGAAGAAGGAGGGAGCCTTCGGCGATATCAGACTCGTGATCGGCGATACCATGCGCCCGCTCGATCTCTCCCGCCCGCGCGACGAATGGCGCGTCCTGCGCGACCTCGCCGGCGGCGGCAGCATGATGGATATCGGCATCTATGCCCTGAACGGAACCCTGTACTTCCTGGAGGAGAGCCCGGTCGCGCTCGTAGCCTCAATCTCGAACCCGCCGGATGACATCCGCTTCCGGCAGGTCGAGGATCTCGTGACGGTGCAGTTGCGCTTCGGTTCGGGGGCGCTCGCCAACCTGTCCTCTTCCTACACGATGAACGAGAACCGCATCCAGATCCTCGGCTCCGAGGGAACGGGGCTCCTGAACCCGGCGACGAGCTATGTCGGGAACACGCTCTACGAGACCGGTTCCGATGTGGGGACGCGCAAGGTGCCGGTGCAGGATTCATCCCTGCGGCAGTTCACGGGCGAGATCGACCATCTCTCCCGCGCCATCATCGAGAACTTCACGCCGGATACGCCGGGCGAGATGGGGCTTCGCGACGTGGCGCTCATCAGGGCGATCTACGCCTCGGCCGAGCGTGGGAGCTGGGTGGAGCTCAATCCCGACGGCACGATGAGGGGATAAATACACGCGCTGGGCCGTCGAAGGGCGGCCCAGCTGCATCATGGGAGACGCTGCGATCTTTCAGGCGGCGCAGGCCTGGAAGCCTTCGCGGATCGCCGTCTCGTTCAGGTCGCGGCCGATGAAGACGACCTTCGAGGTGCGCTTCTCGCCCGGCTTCCACTCACCCTGCACGTCGCCGTCGAGGATCATGTGGACGCCCTGGAAGACGAAGCGCTTCGGCTCGTTCGGGAAGGCCACGATGCCTTTGCAACGCAGGATGTTCGGACCCTCGACCTGGGTGAGGTTTGAAATCCACGGCATGAACTTTTCCGGATCGACCTCGCCATCGATCTGAGCCGAGACGGACTGCATCTCCTCGTCATGGTGATGATGGTGCCCTTCCTCCAGGAAGGCGGGCTCGATCTCGATGATGCGGTCGAGATCGAAGGCTTTTCGGTCGAGCACCTCCGTGATCGGAATGGCGCAGTTCTGCGTCCGATGGATCTTGGCGTAGGGGTTGATGGCGCGGATGCGGGCCTCGACCTCCTCCAGCTCCTGCGCGGAGACCAGATCGATCTTGTTGAGGATGATCACATCCGCGAAGGCGATCTGGTTCTTGGCCTCGGGCGCATCCTTCAGCCGGTCGGAAAGCCACTTGGCATCGGCCACAGTCACCACCGCGTCGAGGCGGGCGGTGTCGGACACGTCCTGGTCCATAAAGAAGGTTTGGGCGACGGGGGCGGGGTCGGCGAGGCCTGTGGTCTCGACGATGATGGCGTCGAACTTGCCCTTGCGCTTCATGAGCCCGTCGAGGATGCGGATCAGGTCGCCGCGAACGGTGCAGCAGATGCACCCGTTGTTCATCTCGAACACCTCCTCGTCCGCGCCGACGACGAGCTCGTTGTCGATTCCGATCTCGCCGAACTCGTTGACGATCACCGCATATCTCTTGCCGTGCTGTTCGGTGAGGATGCGGTTGAGGAGGGTGGTCTTGCCAGCGCCGAGATAGCCGGTGAGAACGGTAACGGGAAGCTTGTCGGTCATCGGAGTGATCCAAAAGGCGATGGTGTGGGTGTCGTCCCCGGCGGCCTGACTTCAGGCCGGGAAGGGGATCCAGATTTCGGGTTGAGCCGTATCTGCATTCCCTTCCCTCGCTCCGCCCGCCGGGAGTGATATCCCGGCGAACTCGCGAAGAGGGAGCTTTCAGCTCGACAGAGCCGTGCTGAAGGCCCTTATATTGTGTCGCATCATGTCAATGTAAGTCCCGGCTGGGCCGTTCGGCTCCGAGAGCGCGTCCGAATACAGCTGTGGGCCGATCTTCGCACCGGTTTCCTGGGCGATCCGCTCCATGAGGCGGGCATCGGAGACGTTCTCCACGAAGACCGCACCGATCTTCTCGCGCTTGATCTGCCGGATGATCTTCGCAACGTCCTTGGCGGAGGCCTCCGCATCTGTGGAGACGCCCTGGGGCGAGATGAAGTCGATGCCGTAGGCTTCCTCGAAGTAGCGGAAGGCATCGTGGGAGGTGATGATCCTGCGGCGGTCGGCGGGGATGCGCGAGACGAGGCTTTTCACTTCGGCCTCGAGTTCGTCGAGCTGCTTGAGATAGGCGGCGGCATTGGCCTCGTAGGCGGCCTTGGCTTCCGGATCGGCGGCAATGAGCGCATCGAGGATATTGGCCACGTACTTCTTTGCATTGCCGATGCTCTGCCAAGCATGGGGATCGACGGCGCCATGGCCGTGGTCATGCCCGTGCCCGTGATCATCCTCCTCGCCCTCAAGCGGCTCCACGCCCTTGGCAGCCTCGACCTTCGCGGCCTTGGTGCCCGAGGATTTGATCAGGCGGTCGATCCAGCCCTCGAACTTGAGACCGTTGGCGAAGACGACCTTCGCCTCGGTCAGGCGGCGTCCGTCGGCGGGCGTGGGGGAATAGACGTGGCCGTCGCCATTGGGGCCGACGAGGGTCACGACCTCGACCCGCTCGCCGCCCACATTGCGCACCAGGTCGCCCAGGATCGAGAACGTGGCGACGACCTTGAGCTTCTCGGCAGTCTGCGCGGATGCAGGAACCATCGCGCCGGCCAGGGCCAGGCCGCCCGCCAGGAGGGAGATGGCAGTTCTTCTCGTCAGCATGAACCGATCCTTTCTTGAGAGGTATCAGGCTTCCAGGTGCCTGCCGGGCCACGCGAGCCAGAGCAGGCCGCCCTCACGCCCCAGCATGAGGGAGATCACATAGGCGACACCGGCCGCCAGGATGATGGCGGGACCCGCCGGGAGTTCCAGGTGAAACGAGAGCAGAAGGCCGCAAATACCGGAGGCGATGCCGATGACGACGGAGAGGATCATCATCAAGGTGATGTCGCTGGCCCAGAAGCGGGAGGCGGCGGCCGGCAGCATCATCATGCCGACGGCAAGCAGCGTTCCGAGGGCATGGAAACCGCCGACCAGGTTCATCACCACGAGGCCGAGAAAGATCAGGTGCGTCGGCGTACCGGCCCGGCTGACAGACCGCAGGAAGGTGGGGTCCACGCATTCGAGCACGAGAGGGCGGTAGAGGACGGCCAGCGCCAGCACCGTCAGGGTGGAGATTCCGCCCAGGAGCAGCAGCGTATTGTCATCGAGCGCCAGGACCGTGCCGAAGAGAACGTGCAGTAGGTCCACGTTCGAGCCCCGGAGAGAGACGATGGTGACGCCGAGCGCGAGGGAGAGGAGGTAGAAGGCCGCGAGCGAGGCATCCTCCTTCAGCGCCGTCAGGCGGGAGACGAGACCGGCCGCCATGGCGACCACGACGCCTGCGACGAGCCCGCCGACAGTCATGGCCGGGAGTGAAAGACCCGCCAGCAGGTATCCGACGGCCGCGCCGGGGAGGATCGCATGGGCCATGGCGTCGCCGGTGAGGCTCATGCGCCGCAGCATCAGGAACACGCCGACGGGACCGCCTCCCAGGGCGATGGCGATCACGCCCACCAGGGCGCGCTGCATGAACTCGAATTCGGCAAAGGGACTGAAAAGCGCCTCGATCATGCCCGTGCGCCCTTACGCGACATTACGATGGCAGGCGGCGGCATGGGGGTCGTGCGCCTCGACCATGCGGCGCGCCTTGAGAAGGTTCTCCGGTTTCAGGACCTCCTGCGTCTCGCCCCACGCCACCGGCTCGCGGGCGATCAGAAGGGTCTGCGGGAAGACGCGCTTGACCACGTCGAGGTCGTGCAGCACGGCGACGACCGTGCGGGACTCGTCATGCCAGCGCTGGACGAGCTCCAGGAGATCGGCCGTCGTCTTGGCGTCGATGGCCGTGAAGGGCTCATCAAGGAGAATGACAGGCGAGTTCTGCAGGAGCAATCGTGCGAAGAGCGCGCGCTGCATCTGTCCGCCCGAGAGGGTCGAGATCGGGCGACGCTCGAACCCGGTCAGCCCTACGGCGGCCAACGCCTCCTCGATCCGGGTGTTGTCCTTGCGGGTGATGCCGCCGAAGAGGCCGGAACGGGACCAGAGGCCCATGGCCACCAGATCGTAGATCGAGAGCGGAAAAGATCGGTCGATCTCCGCCGCCTGCGGAAGATAGGCGATCGGGGTCCTGGAGGCGGCGCCCGTGAGGCGGATGCGGCCGTCGAGAGGCTTGAGCGTGCCGACGATGCCCTTGAGCAGGGTCGACTTGCCGGCCCCGTTCGGGCCCACCACTGCGGTCAGGCTCGCGGCGGGGATCTCACCGTCGAGATGGTGGACGGCGGGCCTGCGGCCATAGCCGAGGGTCACTTCATCGAAACGGATGGCGGTCGCGGGCGCGGTCATGGCTCAGGCCACTACCAGGAAGACCAGCAGCCACATGCCGGTGATCACGGCAGCCGCGCCGGCCAAGCGCTGCCCCGCCGAGAGGCGAAGGAGCGAAAAAGTCGGTGCGGCGGCAATCGCACGGTGCTCGTGGTGATGGTCGCTATGCGTCATACCACCCAGATAAACCGGTATTTCCGCCGTTTCCAGAGGGCGTACAGTATTTTATACGCATTTTTTGATTGCAGTGCAACTGCGCCGCAACCTTTAGGCGATCGGGTGGTGCTGGTACAGCCAGGTTTCGCTCAGAACCAAGTCGCCGCTGCGTAGGTAACAGCGCATCTCCACGGGCTCCGCTCCGGCGACGGTCAGGTCGAACTGGGTCCGCCAGTGGCCAGGCACGTCGTTCGGCACCGCCTCTGTCAGGATGTTGGAGAACTCGCCGCGGGAGGCGGTAAGGACCGGGCGCGGAATGACGCCATTCGGCAGGCGGGCGAGGGGAGGGCCGAGGAACTCCACCATGAACTTGCGCACGCCTTTCGGCCGCACGGTTCCGGCCTGCCCGCCATTGCCGAAACGGGTCGCAACGACGCGGGCGAGCGGTGTCGGATAGGGCTCGTCCGCCGACCAGTGCATGCGATAGCGAAACTCATAGGCCTGTCCGGCCCGGGCGGGCTCCGCCGGCACCCACATGGCGACGATGTTGTCGTGAATCTCGTCGTCGGTCGGGATCTCGACGAGCTGGATGGTGCCCTTGCCCCAGAACCCCTGCGGCTCGATCCAGAGCGAGGGGCGGCGGTCGTAATAGACGCCGTCGAGGTAGTGATCGAAGTTCCGGTCGCGTTGGAGGAGGCCGAAACCCTTCGGGTTCTCGTCCGAGAAAGCCGAGGTGATGATGTGGGGCGGGTTGTTGAGGGGACGCCAGATACGCTCGCCCAAGCCCGTCCACATGGCAAGGCCGTCGGAATCGTGGATCTCCGGGCGCCAGTCGATGGCAGTGGTCTTCGCCTTCTCCGAGTACCAGTACATGGATGTGAGCGGCGCAATACCGAGGCGGCTCACGTCGTGACGGAGGAAGACGGCCGCCTCGACCTCCATGATCACGGAGGCCGCCCGCTGCATGACGAAGCGATAGGCTCCCGCCACGCTCGGCCCCTCGAGGAGGGCATAAACCGTCACCGTGTTCGAGCCGGGCTGTGGCGTATCGAAATAGACGTGGGTGAAGTCCGGGAATTCCTCGTTCTTCCCATAGACAGCGACATCGACCGCGAGGCCGCGGGCGGAGAGGCCGTATTGGTAGAGCTGGCCGATGGCTCGGAAATAGGAGGCGCCGAGGAAGGCGACCCAATCATTCTTGCGCCAGTCGAGCTTACCCCGCCGCGCCTCCTGAAAGCGAAAGCCCGCAAAGCCCGAATTGTCCGGCAGCTTCCGGGCCGGCGAATCCGCCGGCATCTCGAAGTAGTCGGAGTCGTAGACGATCTCCCGGGCCTGTCCCTTGTCCACCACGTGCATCCGCACGGGCTTCTGGAAGTAGCGCCCGAGATGGAAGAAGGTGACCGGAAACTCGCTGGGCCCATTGGCCCACAGGGCTAGATCCGTCTTGAACTTGATCTTGCCATGGGCGTCATAGTCGATCTGCTGGAGCACCTCGGAGGCGGGCCTGGGAGGTGGCGTATAGGGCGCACTAGCCATTTCCCGCGCGCGCTTCTTCAGGGCCGCGAAGGAGAAGGGAGCGGGCGAGCCCATCTTCAGCCCCTGCTGCGCCAGGGCATCGTGGGGGAACCCGGCGGCGGCCATGCCGGCTGTGGCTGTTGCGGCGTGAAGGAACTGACGGCGATTGAGCATGGAAAAACGCATTGATTTGTGGAGTGCGGACCCCTACCAACCAAGATGGCAGGATTAAGTCCCTCTTAGCCTCTTGAGAATTCGGCGTCAGCCGCCAAACTAGCCTCACACACAGGCGCCACATGTGCGGCGCCTCACAACAGGGAGTACGCCATGCGTCAAAAACTCACGCGCCGGCTCATCGGTGCCGCAGCAGCCATCGCCCTCGCGGGTGCGAGCCTTCCCGCCCAGGCGCAGGACTTCATCAACATCCTGACCGGCGGCACCTCCGGCGTCTATTACCCCCTCGGTGTGGCCATCTCCAAGGTTTACACGGACAAGATCGAGGGCGCCCGTCCGTCGGTCCAGGCCACCAAGGCTTCCGTCGAGAACCTCAACCTGCTGCAGCAGGGCCGGGGCGAGCTCGGCTTCACGCTCGGCGACAGCCTTGCGCTCGCCTGGCAGGGCAACGAGGAGGCCGGTTTCCGGTCGAAGCTCGACAAGCTGCGTGGCGTTACGGCCATCTATCCCAACCACATCCAGATCGTGGCCACGAAGGACTCCGGCATCAAGACGCTGGCTGACCTGAAGGGCAAGCGCGTTTCCGTCGGTGCGCCCAAGTCCGGCACCGAGCTCAACGCCCGCGCGATCCTGGAAGCCGCCGGTATGACCTACAAGGATCTCGGCAAGGTCGAGTACCTCCCCTTCGGCGAGTCCGTCGAGCTCATGAAGAACCGTCAGCTCGATGCGACCCTGCAGTCGGCAGGCCTCGGCGTGTCCTCGATCCGCGACCTCGCCACCTCCGTTCCGATCACCGTGGTGGAGATCCCCACGTCCGTGGTCGAGAAGGTCGGCTCGCCTTACGTGAAGTCCACGATTCCGGCCGGCACCTACGAGGGCCAGAGCGCGGACGTGCCAACCGCAGCGGTGGTGAACTACCTCGTCACGCATTCCGGCGTGAGCGACGACACCGTCTACAAGATGACCAAGTCCCTCTATGAGAGCCTGCCCGAGTTGGCGGCGGCCCACTCGGCTGCCAAGGACATCAAGCTCGAGAACGCTCTGTCGGGGATGCCGGTGCCGGTGCATCCGGGCGCGCAGCGCTACTTCGACGAGAAGGGCGTGAAGAAGCAGGGCTCGTAAGCCTTAATCCATTTGACAAAAAGGCCGGGGCAGGTGAACTGCTCCGGCCTTTTTTCATGTGAGCCGGCAACAACGCTCGAGGGAGACAACGCACCATGAGTCACGGTGTGAATGCATCTGAGGTCGCAGAGCTGGAGGCGCCGTCGACGCCGCAAGCGAATCCCGAGCATGGCTTGCCTGAGAATTTCGGCGGAGGGATCCTCGGCAGCCTTCTGTTCTGGATCGCAATTGCGTTCTCCACGTTCCAGATCATCACCGCCTTCGGCATCCCCCTCGATCGGCCGTTCTTCGGCAACGTCACGCTGATCTATCTCATCGGCGCAGTCCTCGTCACATGGGCGGGCTGGCTCGTCTTCAGCGCCATGAAGGGGCATCGCGTCACCGATGGGGTGCTGGCCCTTGTGTCGCTTGCGGTCGTCTACGGCCTGATCCTCAAATTTCCGGGGAGCCTGCCGAGCCAGGTCGTGCGAGCGCTGCATGTAGGCTTCCTGTGCCTCGTCGCCGGCGCCATGCTGGCGAACCACCGGGCCGGAAACTCCGTCACGCGCGCCATCGGCTGGATCATCGGCTTCGCCGGCTTCGGCGTCGGGCTCTATCACTGGGCGCTCTATGACGAACTTGTGATCCGCGCAGGCGAGCTGACACAGGCGGATTTCATCGTGGGCGTCACGGCGATCGCGATCCTGTTCTATCTCGTATGGCGTGTCATGGGACCGGCGCTGCCCATCGTCGCCGGCCTCTTCCTCGCCTACTGCCTCTTCGGGAATTACCTGCCGGCTCCCTTCGATCACCGTGGCTATCCCCTCGAGCAGGTGATCGAGCACATGTCCTTCGGAACGGAGGGACTCTACGCCACCCCGACCCTCGTTTCGGCCACCTATATCTTCCTCTTCATCCTGTTCGGGGCTTTCCTCGAGCGCGCCGGCATGATCCAGCTCTTTACGGACGTGGCCATGGGGCTGTTCGGAAGTGCGAGAGGCGGGCCCGCCAAGGTGGCGGTCTTCTCCTCCGCATTGATGGGAACGATTTCGGGCTCGGGCGTGGCCAACGTGGTCTCCACGGGCCAGTTCACCATTCCCCTGATGAAGCGCTTCGGCTATCGCTCCGAGTTCGCGGGCGGTGTCGAGGCGACGGCATCCATGGGCGGCCAGATCATGCCTCCGGTCATGGGCGCGGTGGCCTTCATAATGGCCGAGACCATCGGCGTTCCTTACGTCGAAATCGTCAAGGCCGCCATCATCCCGGCGATCCTCTACTACGCCTCCGCCTTCCTGGCCGTGCATCTCGAAGCCGGCCGCTCCGGCCTGATGGGTCTATCGAAGGCGGAACTGCCGAGCGCCGGACGCGCCCTGCGGGAGAAGTGGCACCTCATCCTGCCGCTGGCGGTTCTCGTCTATCTCCTGTTCTCAGGTTACACGCCGCTCTTCGCAGGCTCCGTCGGACTCGCGCTCACGGTTGTGCTCATCCTGGCGGGCGCGCTTGCGCTGGGCCTCGTGAGCGAGACGGTGCGCCTCGTGTTCTGGGTCGGCCTCGGCCTGCTCGCGGCAGCCTTCCTCTGGGTCGGCGTCACCCTCGTCCTGGTTCTGGTGGCCGTCCTCGTGCTTCTGAGCCTGCTCACCCGTGGCGGGACGGAAACCCTGGAAGCCTGCCGCGACGCCCTGGCTGACGGCGCCCGCCAGGCGCTGCCGGTCGGTCTCGCCTGCGCCGTCGTCGGCATCGTGATCGGCACGATGACGCTCACCGGCATCGGCACGATCTTCGGTAACTGGGTCGTCTCCATCGGCGAGGACTCGCTGATCCTGTCCCTGATCCTGACGATGTTCGTCAGCCTGATCCTGGGCATGGGCATCCCGACGATCCCGAACTACATCATCACCTCGTCGCTCGCCGCGCCGGCTCTCCTGACGCTCGATGTGCCGCTTATCGTCTCGCACATGTTCGTCTTCTACTTCGGCATCATGGCCGACCTGACGCCTCCGGTGGCGCTGGCCGCCTTTGCGGCCGCCCCGATCGCGAAGGCTTCCGGCTTCCGGATCGGCTTTGCTGCTCTGCGCATCGCGCTTCCTGGTTTCGTGATCCCCTACATGGCGGTCTATGACCCGGCGCTCATGATGCAGGCGGTGGGCCAGTTTGCCGACGGAGGGCCAACCTTCTGGCTCAAGGTCGCCTACATGGTGGTGAAGGCCGGTCTCGCCGTAGTGCTGTGGGGCGCTGCCTCCGTGGGCTATCTCCAGGTGAAGATGTTGTGGTGGGAGCGGATTATCGCTGTCGCCGCCGCCGCAAGCCTCGTTCTGGCGCTGCCCATCACCGACGAGATCGGCTTCGGTCTCGCCATCGTTGCTCTCGGCGCGCATTTCTGGCGAGCCCGCAAGTCCAGGGTGGCGGTCGCCAGCCGATGATCTGCCTGCTCGCAGGTTCCAAGATCGCGCCTCTCATGGCGGGCGCGATCACCCTGGCTTGGACGCATTCGGTCGAGAAGATCGTCTGGGAGGAGGAATGGCGTGCCGGTCCTGCGGGGCTTGAACTCGTCGAGGCGCGGGTACGGGGTTCCGGGGCCGGGATGGAGCCGCCGCCTGAAGCGAGGCTTGTGAACGGAGCCTGGATTTGGCATCCGAATCTCCCGCAGCAGCAGGAGGTCGTCATGCGGCGCTCAGGAGCGACGGCAGACTGGCGGATCTGCATCTCGGGCGCCTGCCGCCCGATGGAAGCCTACGTGCCGGCCGAGGCCGATCCTGTCACGATGAAGGTTTGCGAGGGCTCTTAGGCCTACTCGGTCAGCGGCTCGATGGCGACGCTGCGGCGCCAGAGGCCAAGCATGATGTAGACGCCCAACAGGCTGAACAAGACCATCAGTACATAGCTTACGGGGTCGCCGAGTTCGAACAGTCCCGCGACGGCCCAGCCAGCCGCGACAGCAATCCCGAAGACTTCCGTCCCGATCAGGATCATGATGCTCACGATGGTGATGACATTGCGCCAGTTGGTGCGGTTCGCCTGAGCCAAGGTCGCTTACTCCGTTCTTGAAGAAGGGGACTACCCTAAACGCCCCCTCCGGTGCAAGTTCTCCCCGTTCCTCATTCTGCTACGCACAAATCCGGTCATGCCCGAGACACCCGTCTTTTCGACTGCCGCCGTTGCCGCTCCCCACAGGCTTGCCGCCGAAACCGGCCAGATGATCCTTGCCGCGGGCGGCAATGCCGTCGAGGCCATGGTCGCTATGGCGGCGACGATCGCCGTCGTCTACCCCCACATGAACGGTCTCGGCGGGGACGGGTTCTGGCTCGTGCGGGAGCCGAAGGGCCGTCTTCACGCCATCGATGCCTCCGGGCCTGCCGGTTCGCTCGCGACACTCAGGCGCTATCGGGAGAAAGGCTACGATGCCGTTCCCTCCCGTGGGGCGGATGCGGCCCTGACCGTGGCCGGTGCCGTAAACGGTTGGGGACTGGCGCTCGAACTCGCAAAAGCGCTCGGCGGCCAGATGCCTCGTGACCTGCTCCTGGGAGATGCCATCCGCTTCGCCCGCGACGGTTATCCCGTCTCCCGATCCGAGGCCCGGTTCAGGACGAGCGAGGAGGCTGCGCTTTATGCGGTTCCTGGCTTCGCGGAGGCCTTTCTCGTCGAAGGCAAGCGGGCGCCTGCGGGCACGATCCGGCGAGCTCCGCGCCTTGCAGATACCCTGGAGCAACTCGTTCATACGGGTTTCTCCGACTTCTACCGGGGCGATGTGGGGCGCGAGATCGCGACGGATCTGGAGCGGCTTGGCGCTCCGATCGCACGGCGCGACATGGAGACCTATCGGGCCCGCGTCGTGCAGCCTCTATCCCTGCGGCTCAAGGGTTCCACCGTTTACAATCTCCCGCCGCCCTCCCAGGGGCTGGCGACCCTTCTCATTCTCGGATTGTTCGAGCGCCTGAAGGTCGCGAAGGCAGAGACGCCGGAGCACCATCACGCCCTGATCGAAGCCTCGAAGCGCGCCTTCGCCACCCGCGACCGGGCGGTGGCGGACCCGATGAACCTCGTCCACGACCCGGCCGCTTTCCTGGAGGCCTCCGTGCTGGAACGGGAGGCGGCGCTCATCGACATGCGCCGGGCCGCCTCCTTTCCGCTCCCACGCCCCATCGACGGGGACACGATCTGGATGGGAGCCATCGATAAGGACGGGCTCGCCGTTTCCTACATCCAGTCGATCTTCTGGGCCTACGGCTCCGGCTGCCTGCTGCCGGCAACCGGCATTCTCTGGCACAACCGCGGCTCGGCCTTCTCGCTGGATCCCGCAAGCCCCAACCGGCTGGAGCCGGGCCACAGGCCCTTCCATTCCCTCAATCCGGGCCTCGCCGTGTTCGACGATGGGCGCGTCCTCTCCTTCGGCACCATGGGCGGCGAAACCCAGCCTCAGTTCCTTGGCCAGATCTTCACGCGCTATGCCTTCGGCATGGGGCTGGCAGATGCCCTGGAGGCATCCCGCTGGCTGATCGACAAGCGCATGCGCGGATCCGGGGCCATGCTGAAGGTGGAAAGCGAGTTCGATCCCGGCCTTATCCGGGGCCTCTTGCAGCTCGGCCATCAGGTTGAGGAGATGGACGAGTCCTATGCCGACACATTCGGCCATGCGGGGATGCTGGTGCGTCATTCCCGCAACGGCCGTGTGGAGGCAGCGCACGATCCGCGTTCCGACGGTGGTGCGGCAGGATTGTAAGCCGGAGGATCAGCTGACGCCCATGTAGCGCCCGGGCTTGTGATTGGTCGCGATCACGAGATTGATCGCCGTCGTGCCGACGAGGGAAAGGGCCACCTTCCCGAAATCGATGACCAGCAGGGCCGACAGCAGAATTGCGGCGTCGATGACGAGCTGGACATAGCCGGCGCGCAGGCCGTAGCGTTCCTGGGCGTACAGGGCCAGGATGTTGACGCCGCCAAGACTCGTCCGGTGCCGGAACAGGATCAGCAGCCCGACGCCCATGAGAATGCCGCCGGCCAGCGAAGCATAGATCGGGTCCAGGTGGCCGAGGCCGATCCAGCTGGGCGTGAGCTTGGAGAAGACCGAGACCATGAGCACGGCCAGGAACGTCCGGATCGTCAGCTTCCAGCCCATCCGCAGGATAGACAGGGCGTAGAAGGGGAGATTCAGGACGAGGAAGAGAGGTCCGAACTCGAACGGCGTCGCGTATTGCAGCAGGAGCGCAAGCCCTGCCGTGCCGCCCGTCAGCAAAGTGGTTTCGGAATAAAAGGTGACGCCGAGAGCGACGAGAAGGGTGCCCGTGAGCCCGGCGATCAGGTCCTCGTGGGGGCGATGAACGCTCGTCGACGATGGCTCGGACACGATTGGGTTCCCTGCGGCTTTTTGGATGCGCGCCCGCTATAGCGAGGCGCTTCAGAGGCCACAATGCCAAGGTTTCGCAGGGATGCGGCGTGAGCATGCCCCTCATGCCGGAGGGGCGCTCACCTCTAGCTGCCTGCCGTGGACGTCCAAAGGCCGAAGAGCAGGCTTGCTCCGAGCACCAGCACGAAGGCGGCGGCAATGAGTTCGATTCCGGCCATGGCAATCTCGCCCGCAGCGCCGCGTCCACCGGCGACCTTCAGAGCAGCCGCCTTGAAGAAGACCGCAAGGGCCGCGATGGCGCCGGTCGTGAGCGCCGTGCCGAGCGCCATGGCGAAGGTGGCGGCGATTCCGGCGGCGAAGAGGCCCTGGGAGAGGGCGAAGACGAGGACCACGAGCGCCCCGGCGCAGGGGCGGATGCCGGCAGCCAGCGCCACGCCCGCCATATCCCGCCAGCGGGTGAGGCGGCGCAGCTCCTCGGGCGGGGGCATGTGGACGTGATCGCAGGAATCCTCCGACAGAACACCGGCATGGCGTGTCACATCGAAGGTGCCAATGAGTTTCCCGGCCTTGCGCCAGGTGATGACCGCACCGAGAATCGCCACGGCGGCGAAGCTCGCTAGTTCCACCCCCTTCGTGACCTGGTTCATGGTCGCGGCGGTCGCCTTGAAGAGAAGGGCGACGAGGCCGACGATCAGGATCGCGACCAGAGCCTGGACGAGGGCGGCCGCCAGGCTCAGGCCGAAGCCCTTCGCGAGGGCCTTCTCGTCGGCGACGAGATAGGCGGCGATGACCCCCTTGCCGTGGCCAGGACCGGCGGCGTGGAAGATTCCGTAGGCGAAGCCGATGGTGAGCAGGGTCCAGAGAGCCGATCCCTGGTCCTTCAGGGCGGAGACCGCCTCCTGCAGGCTGCGGTAGAAGCCGCTCTGGACCGCCAGGAGATAGGCCCCGATCCCGCCGGAGGGGGCGGCTTCCCGCAGGCCCATGCCGAAGGGATTGCGGACCGGAGGCGCGGTCACCGGAGCAAGCCACCAGGCGAGGAGGGCGAATGCGCCCGCGATCAGGGCGATGGCGGCGGCAGCCAAGCCCAGGCGTGGCCAGAGGCGGCTCTGCCTTCGTTCGGGCAGGCCGAAGGGTTCGGCGCTTACGGACATGCGACGATGGCCCTGTTGGCGAACTGAGTGCCGAAATCGGAGGCTGCGGTGAGGGTCTCGAAGAAGGCCTCCGACATGTTCTGCTGCTTGGACGGGTCGGCGGGCTTGGCCCGGGAGATAGTAGTGGCGCAGCCTTTCGGCGCGCTCGCCAGCTTCACCGCGTCGTCCCCTTCGGCAAGCGAAAAGGCGACGAAATAGGTTGGGTCGTACACCTCCAGCGCCAGGGTCTTGGCGGTGGCGGCGCTCTTGAGGGGCAGGAAATAGGTCAGGGTGGCCGCCTCGTTCTCGTACGACATGGCATAGTCTCGGGGCGGGGCGAAATCCTGCTTCTTCCCATTGGCCTTCAGGGAGGTGAAATAGTCGAATTCCACCAGGGATTCCGTGTTTTCCTTGGCGAGATCCTTCAGCTCCTCGGGCGTGAATTTCCCGTCGCTATTCGCGTCGAGCCCCTGCGTCACATAGGCCGAATAGCCCTTGTCGAAGGTCCAGGCGTGGCGGACGCCCGTCACCTGTCCGCTCGAATCATAGATCAGCTCTGCCCTGGCCGTGACCCAGACGTGGGGATGGGCCAGAGCGGGCGAGGCCAGCCCCGCTAGCACAGACGTGAGGAGGAGTTTAAGACCAAGACGACCTGTCATGCGTTTCACTTCTATGGCGACGCTTTGGGCATGCCGGAGGAAATAGAGCATGAGGTCTCATGGTTAACAGAGGCGAAACGATGACGGTTGATTGACGGGCTCCGGTACTTATGTCAGCATTACTGACATATTTCCAAAAACAAGAAGACCGGGCCGACCGGCAATGGGGCGAGGGCTCCAGGAGGGAAGTGAAGAATGACCGAAGGTCATGTAGCGCTCCGTAACGTTACGCTCGACGACAAGTACGATCTCACCAAGGACCGTGTCTTCATCACGGGCACGCAGGCGATCATCCGCATGCTGCTGATGCAGCGCGAGCGGGACCGGCTGGCGGGCCTGAACACGGCCGGGTTCGTGTCCGGATATCGCGGCTCGCCCATCGGCGGCCTGGACCAGAATCTCTGGCGGGCCCGGAAGTGGCTGGAGCAGTCGAACATCGTCTTCCAGCCAGGCCTCAACGAAGAGCTGGCCGCGACCGCCGTGTGGGGCTCGCAGCAGGCCGAGATCCGCGGCGACGGCAAGTATGACGGCGTCTTCGGCCTCTGGTACGGCAAGGGTCCGGGCGTCGACCGCTCCGGCGACGTCTTTCGCCACGCCAACATGGCCGGCTCCTCGAAGCATGGCGGCGTGCTGGCGCTCATGGGCGACGACCACACGGCGGAATCCTCCACGGTCGCGCACCAGTCCGAGTTTCACTTCGTCGATGTGATGATCCCGATCCTGAACCCGGCGGGCGTTCAGGAGATCCTCGATTACGGCCTCTACGGTTACGCCATGAGCCGCTTCTGCGGCAGCTGGACGGCGTTCAAGTGCGTGAAGGAGAACATCGAATCGACGGCCTCCGTCGACGGATCACTCGATCGCGTGAAGATCATCATGCCCGATGACTTCATGATGCCGCCCGGCGGCCTCAACATCCGCGCCCGCGATGGCGTGCTTGACCAGGAGGCGCGGCTTCAGGACTTCAAGCGCGACGCCATGCTGGCGTTCGTCCGCGCCAACAACCTCAACCGAATCGTCCTCTCCGGAGGGCGCAATCCCAAGATCGGCATCATCACGGTCGGCAAGTCCTATCTCGACGTGCGCCAGGCCATGGACGAGCTCGGCCTCGACGAGGTGAAGGCGAACGACATGGGGCTTCGCCTCTATAAGGTCGCCTGTCCCTGGCCGCTCTCGCAGCGCGAGCTTCTCGAGTTCGCGCAGGGCCTCGACAAGATCATCGTGGTGGAGGAGAAGCGCTCCCTCATCGAGGTGCAGCTGCGCGAGGAGCTTTACGGCACCGCCAACCAGCCCCTCTGCATCGGCAAGAAGGACGAGGCGGGCAACTGGCTCTTCCCGGTGAAGGGCGCGCTCGATCCCAACGACATCGCCATCGTCATCGGCGAGCGGCTTCTCGCCTACCACAACAACGACGACCTGCGCGGACGGGTCCAGCGCCTGCGCCATGCGCAGGAAGTGCTGGCTGCGACCGGCGACGTGGCGACTCGCGTGCCGCATTTCTGCTCCGGCTGCCCGCACAACAGTTCCACGAAGGTGCCCGAGGGCATGCGCGCCTATGCGGGCATCGGCTGCCACTACATGGTGCAGTGGATGGACCGCTCCACCGACGGCTTCACGCAGATGGGCGGCGAGGGTGCGAACTGGATCGGCGAGGCGCCGTTCTCCAATCGCGGCCACGTGTTCCAGAACCTCGGCGACGGCACCTACAACCATTCGGGCGTGCTGGCCCTGCGCTGGGCGACCCACACCAAGACCAACGTCACCTACAAGATCCTCTTCAACGACGCGGTCGCCATGACTGGCGGGCAGAAGCATGAGGGCGGGCTCACCGTCGACATGATCGCGCGCCAGGTGCGCGAGGAGGGCGTGGAGCGCATCGCCCTCGTTACCGACGAGCCGCACAAGTACCCGAAGTCGGTCCGCTGGCCGGAAGGCATGACGATCCACCACCGCGACGAGCTCGACGCGGTGCAGCGGGATCTCGCCCAGATCTCCGGCGTCACGGTGATGATCTACGACCAGACCTGCGCCTCCGAGAAGCGCCGCCGCCGCAAGCGGGGCGAGTTCCCGGATCCGGACAAGCGCGTCATCATCAACGAGCTCGTCTGCGAGGCCTGCGGCGATTGCTCCGTGCAGTCGAACTGTGTCGCCGTGCAGCCGGTGGAGACGGAATTCGGCCGCAAGCGGCAGATCGACCAGTCGAACTGCAACAAGGACTTCTCCTGCGTGAAGGGCTTCTGCCCGTCTTTCGTCACAGTGCACGGGGCGAAGACCAAGAAGGCGGTGCCGGAGACCGTCCCGACGGACGGCATGACGTTCAAGCCGCTCCCCGAGCCGACGATCCCCTCCATCGACCGCACCTTCAACATCATCGTGACGGGTGTGGGCGGCACGGGCGTCGTCACCATCGGTGCGATCCTCGGCATGGCGGCGCATCTCGAGGGCAAGGGCCTCGGCATGATCGACATGGCGGGCTTGGCGCAGAAGGGCGGCGCGGTCTACAGCCACGTGCGTCTGGCCAACCACCAGGACGACATCCATGCGATCCGCGTGAGCGCGGAATCGGCCCATCTGGTGCTGGGCTGCGACCTTGTGGTCACCGGCACCAAGAAGGTGCTGGCCTCCGTGAAGTCGGGACAGACCACGCTGGTGGTCAACACCGCAGAGGTGATGCCGGGTGAGTTCACGCGCAACGCTGATTTCTCGCTGCCGACGGAGCGCATCAAGCGCGCCATCAAGTCGGCTGCGGGCGCGGACGGTGCGGCCTTCGTGGACGCGACGGCGATCGCCACCGCGCTTCTCGGCAATGCGATCGCGGCCAACATGTTCATGCTGGGCTACGCCTACCAGACCGGCCGTGTGCCGCTCTCGGGCGAGGCCATCCGCAAGGCCATCGAGCTGAACGGCGAGGCCGTGAAGATGAACCTATCCGCCTTCGAGTGGGGCCGCCGCGCGGCGGCCCAGCCCGAAGTGATCGCGGGCATGATGGGCGAACTGAAGGCCCCGACGGAAGCGCGCAAGATCTCCGAGACCCTGGACGAGGTGATCGAGCGGCGCGTGGGCTTCCTCACCGAGTACCAGAGCGCGCGCTATGCCAAGCGCTACCGCAATCTCGTCGAGCGCGTGCGCACGGCGGAGATGAGGGTGTCGCCGAGCTTTACCGCGCTGACGGAGGCCGTCGCCCGCTCGCTCTTCAAGCTCATGGCCTACAAGGACGAGTACGAGGTTGCGCGCCTCTACACCAACGGCAACTTCGAGCGTCAGGTCGCCTCGACCTTCGAGGGCGAGAACCTGCGCTACGAATTCCACATGGCGCCGCCGATCCTGGCGCGGAAAGACCCGGCGACGGGCGTTCCGCGCAAGATGACCTTCGGCCCCTGGATGATGAAGGGCTTCAAGGTGCTCGCCGGCCTGAAAGGCCTGCGCGGCACCCCGCTCGACGTCTTCGGCTACACCCACGAGCGCAAGACCGAGCGCCAGCTCATCCGCGACTACGAGGCGCTCGTCGCCGAGATCGTGGAGAAGCTGAACGCGGAGAACCATGCGACGGCCGTGGGGCTCGCCTCCATCCCGCAGAAGATCCGCGGTTTCGGCCACATCAAGGAGCGGAACCTGAAGACGGCCAAGGCGGAAGAGGCCGACCTCCTCGCCCGCTTCCGCTCCCCGCAGCAACCGCTCCCGGTCGCAGCGGAGTAAGATACTCCCTGACCCCGGCCATTGGCCGGGGTCAGGCATTTCTGGAACATCGTCGTGCCGTTCGGCTTGAAGGCAGGAACGGTTCACGATGGAGAAGAGCGATGGCCGCAGCCGAGACCCGTCATCGTGCCCGGTGGTCCGGCTACTGTCTTGGATTTGCGCTCGGCGGCTTCTTCGACGGCATTCTGCTGCACCAGATCCTGCAGTGGCACCATCTTCTAAGCGCCATCAATTCCGATGATGTCCGTTTCCAGGTCGCCGCGGACGGCTACTTCCATGCTGCGATGTATGTGATTGCAGGCCTCGGCCTCTGGATGCTCGCGATATCGAGACATGTCTCCCCCCGCTTGCTGGCGGCCTGCATCCTGATCGGATTCGGCGCCTGGCATGTGGCGGACAGTTTTCTGTCGCATTGGCTCCTCGGCATTCATCGCATTCGGATGGACAGCGGCAATCCCTTGTTCTGGGATCTCTTGTGGTTTGCCGTCTTCGGCCTCGCCCCTTGGCTCCTGGGCTGGCTAATGCTGCGCAGGATCGACAGGCATGGTGACGGGATCCGGCGATCCGCCACGAAAGCCCAAGCGCTGGCGGCACTCCTAACGTTCGCGGCTGGCTTTCAGGCCATGCAGCCTCAAGAGGACGGGCTGACGGCCGTGCTGTTCGCCTCGGGAACCGGACCGGCCGGAGCCATGAGAGCCGTTTCCTCTGCCGGAGGGCAGGTGGTCTGGACGGATCCATCCGGAGAGCTCGTGGTGATCCGCCTCGCGGACGGGATGTCGGGATGGCGCCTGTTTCGCGAGGGCGCGATCCTGGTGAGCGGCGCAGGCCTGCCGCCGGGGTGCTTCAACTATCTGCGCACGTAGTCGAACCTCACCGTCGAAGCAGGATCGAGGAGCAGGTCATCCTGCCCCTCGCCGGTGAACGGAAAGACTGCCCCACGGAGCAGATTGTTCAGCCTCGAACCGCCTGGCTTACCTCGACGAAGCTCCTTGCGACCTTGGGGACATTCACCTCGTTGAGGCCCGCCACGCACATGCGGCCGGAGCCCACCAGATAAACGCCGTCCCGTTTGCGCAGGGCGGTAACCTGTTGCTCTGACAGGCCCGTGAAGCTGAACATGCCGCGTTGGTTCAGCAGGAATCCCACATCGACTTCGTTCGACAGGGCGCGAATCTCGTCGGCAAGGAGCCTGCGCACGGAGTCCATGCGGTTGCGCATGGTCTCGACCTCGCGCGTCCACTGAGCGCGCAAGTGGTCGTTGCCGAGCACTGTGGCGACGTGGAGGCCGCCGGTCATCGGCGGGCTCGAATAGCTGCGGCGCACCGCGAGCTTGAGCTGTCCGAGCACGCGCTCCGCCTCGTCCTTGTCGCGGCAGACGACGCTCAGGCCGCCGCAGCGCTCGCCATAAAGCGAAAAGTTCTTCGAGAAGGAATTGGCCACGAGGCAGCTTGCGCGCTCCGCATAGCGGCGCACGAAGGCGGCATCCTCGTGGAGGCTGGTTCCAAAGCCCTGATAGGCCATGTCGAACACCACGATGTGGCGCTTGGCCAGCAGCACCTCGGTCACGGCCATCTGTTGTCCTTCGTCGAGGTCGACGCCGGTCGGGTTATGGCAGACAGGTTGAAGGACGACGATGGAGCCATGCTCCGCCGCCTCGAGCGCCTGCACCATGCCGTTGAAATCCACGGAGCGGCCGTTGTGGTTCCAATAGGGGTAGGTCGTCGTTGTGAAGCCGGCCCGCTGGAAGAGCCCGTGGTGGTTCTCCCAGGTCGGATCGCTGACGAGGACGGTCCGGCCGGGGCAATGCTTGGCCAGGAAGTCGGCTGCGATGCCGACCGCGCCCGTTCCCCCGATGGTCTGTATCGTTGCGGTGCGCTTCTCGGCCAGGGCAGGGTGCTTCTCTCCGAAGACGAGCTTCTGCACGCCTTCACGGTAGAGAGGATGCCCTTCCATGGGCAGATAGGGCCGCTCCGCGAAGCCGATGCGCTCATAGGCGGCCCTGACCGAATCCAGGACCGGGATGCGGCCATGCTCGTCCGTGTAGACGCCGATACTGAGATTGATCTTTTCGGGCCGAGGATCGGCCTTGAAGTTGTCGTTGAGGGACAGGATCGGGTCGCCTGCGAAAGCCTCTACGCGTCCAAACAGTGATTCCGTCATTGCTGGTCTCCAAGCCTGTCGTGGCCCTGCGTCCGCGATAGCATCGCTTGCTCCCTTCGAGACCTATCCCTTCGGTCGGCGGTCCCGCAAGGCTCTTCGTGAAGCCCGCACTTTCCTTGCACAAACCTGTATTCAGGCCTCCAGCCGCCAGTCCACCGGCTCCAGGCCCTTCCCGGCGAGCCAGGCATTGGCCCGGCTGAAGGGGCGGGTCCTGCGGAAGTCGTTGAGGCGGTTGAGCGGGGAGGGGTGGCCCGACTCGATCACGAGGTGCTTGTCCCGATCCACCAGTGCGGCGCGCTTGCGGGCGGGGCCTCCCCAGAAAAGAAAGACGACGGCGGGCTGATGCTCGGAGATCGCGGAAACGGCCTGATCGACCAGGGCCGACCAGCCGAACTTCATGTGGGCTCCTGACTTTCCGGCCTCCACCGTCAGCGCCGTGTTGATGAGGAGCACGCCCTGATGCGCCCATTGGGACAGGTCGCCGGATTTCGGCATGGGCTGGCTCAGATCCTCCGCCATCTCGGCGAGAATCGTGCGCAGCGATGCGGGCAGGCGGCGCGAGCCCCGGTAGGAGAAGGCGAGCCCGTGGGAATCCCCTGGCGTCGGATAGGGGTCCTGGCCCAGCACTACCACCTTCACCTTGTCCAGGGGGGTCAGCGACATGCTGGTGAACACGGCCTCGGGGGGCGGCAGCACATGGGCGCCCGCGCCGATCGCCCCATCGACCTTCGCCGCCACCGCCTCGGCGCTGCCGTCGCGGAAGAAGGGCAGGGAGAGCCAGCCCGCCGCTTCGGGACGGGAGCGGAATTCCGCAAGGGCTTGGCTGACGGGACCTGTCATGGGTAAATGCACCTTTCCGCCGGGTTTTGCCCAATGCCGGCTAACAACATGTTTTCCCAGGCTAAGCAGCCGCCGGGCCGACGCCGAAAAAGGCGTCAAGGGATGCCCCGAAACCGACCGCTGCGGGAATCGACAGCTTGTTACTTCTGTGACACGTTGCTGGTCTAGGTTCCATGAGGCTGCCTTGTGGATCAAGCCTTTAGTGGGGAATAACGACTATGCTTCAGAGCCGCTCCTTCGCCGCGTTGCGCGCCGGCTTTCTCGGAATGTCCATGCTCCTGTCGGGCGCTGCGCTCGCCCAGGAGGCCGTGACCATCCGCTTCGTCCAGACCAACGACATCGACCGGATGAGCCCCGCGAAGGGACGCGGCGGATTTGCCAAGCTCATGACGGTGATCAAGGAGGAGCGGGCCAAGGGCAACGCCCTCTTCATCCATGCGGGCGACACGATCTCGCCCTCCCTGCTCTCGGGCTTCGACAAGGGCGCGCACATCATCGACATCCTGAACCACATGGGCGTCGACGTCATGGCGCCGGGCAACCACGAGTTCGATCTCGGCCCCGCCGCCTTCCGCGCCCGCATGGCCGAGGCCAAGTTCGACGTGCTCGCCACCAACATCGTCGACGGCAACGGGTTGCCCGCCAACACCAAGGCGGACAAGATCGTCGACGTGCAGGGCGTGAAGGTCGGCTTCTTCGGTCTGACCACCGAGGACACGCCGATCGCGTCAAGCCCCGGCGACATCAGGTTCTCCTCCACCATCGACACGGCCCGCGCCAAGGCGAAGGAGCTGCGCGGGAAGGGCGCCGACATCGTCGTCGCCATCGCCCACACGCCCCTGGAAGTGGATATGATCATCGCCCGCTCCGCCGGCGTCGACGTGATCATCGGCGGCCATGACGAGCACCTGCTCGCCTTCTACGATGGCAAGGTCGTGCTATCGGAATCCGAGTCCCAGGCCAACTTCGTCAACGTCGTCGAGCTTTCGGTGAAGAAGGCCACGAAGGACGGCAAGACCACCGTTTCCTGGTCGCCGAACTTCCGCATCATCGACACCGCCACTGTGAAGCCCGATCCCGAGATCGAGGCCGTGGTGAAGGGCTATGAGGACAAGCTCTCCAAGGAGCTCGATATCGAGATCGGCATGACCGAGACACCCCTCGACAGCCGCCGCGCGACGGTGCGCGGAGGCGAGGCGGCCATCGGCAATCTCATCACCGACGCCATGAAGGCGGCGGTGGGCGCCGACGTCGCCATCACCAATGGCGGCGGCATCCGGGCCGACAAGCAGTACAATGCGGGCCAGAAGCTGACACGTCGCGATATCCTGTCCGAAATGCCCTTCGGCAACACGACGGTGCTGCTCGAGGTCACCGGCGCGCAGATCAAGGAAGCGCTCGAGAACGGCGTCAGCCAGGTGCGCGAGCTCGGCGGCCGCTTTCCGCAGGTCTCCGGCATCACGGCCGAGGTCGACGTGAAGGAGCCCGTCGGCAGCCGCGTGAAGTCGGTCAAGATCAATGGCCAGCCCCTCGATCCGGCCAAGACCTACACGCTTGCGACCAACGACTTCGTGGCCCGCGGCGGCGACGGCTACAAGGTCTTCGCCGACGCCAAGTCGCTGATCGACGCTTCGGCCAGCCAGCTCATGGCGAGCCAAGTGATCGACTATATCAACAAGGAAGGCAAGGTCGCGCCGAAGGTCGAAGGCCGCGTCGTCCTGCGCTGATACTTGCAACGTGGTTCGAACGCCGGGGTCCTTTCGGGCCCCGGCGTTTTCTTTTGCCGAAGCAGCGCCCCGGTTGACACGTGACCTTGCGGCGCATCCAATTCGGGCCTGGAAGGCATTATCTCAGCGCGCTGCACCGGGTGCTTGGAAATGCCCCCGGCAGGTATATTCTCCCCCGGCGCTGCCATGCCATTCTCGACGCGCAGCGAAGCCCGAAGAAAAAGCGATTCGTCCTTGTTGGCCTCTCCGCGTTCAGACCTAGCGAATTCGTCGCGCAAGCGCCGCCAGTCACGCTTCCGCGGTCGGCTGACGTTCGTCATGGGCCTGTTCGGCGTCGCCTTCATCCTCATCACCTTCGGCTATATCGCCTGGGAGCAGCGCAACCGCCTGATTCAGCGCAACCTCAACGAAATCGCTGGCAATGCCTTTTTCCTCGCCGACCATATCGCCCGCCTGCTCGAGGTCACCGATCTCTCCCTGAAACAGACGGCGGCGGAGATCCAGGGGGAGAGCTGGGACCGGATCGAGAGATCGCGGCCGCTGTGGAAGCAGCTGCGCGGGATCAACGAGGCTCTGCCCTATATCGACGACGTCTGGCTCAACGACGCCACCGGCAATCTGCGCCTGACGTCGGTGGCGTTCCCCACCCCCTCCTCGAACGTCGCGGGCCGCGATGCCTTCGATGCGCAGGCCCTGGCCGATCAGGGGCTCTTCATCGGCGAGCCGATCGTCGGACGTGTCATGGGGAGGCCGACCTTCATGATCAGCCGCCGTCTGTCCGATCCGGACGGGGCTTTCGCCGGCACGGTCTCGGTCACGGTCGCCTTGTCCTACTTCGATGAATACTGGGGCAAGCTGCGTCTGCCCAAGGGCAGCCGGATCAGTCTCCTGCGCGCCAGTGACGGGGAAATCATCGCGCAGTATCCTCCGCCTGCCGACCGGTTGTCTTTCGTGCCGCTGAACGAGGATGCCTTCTATGATGCCCTGATCTTGGATGCCCGGTCCGGCATCTATTCCTTCATCGGCAACAGTGGCGAGCGCGCCGGGGCCTATCACCGGGTCGGCACGAAGCCGCTCTACATCCATGTCAGCCTGCCGGAAGACGCCTATTGGAACCAGTGGGTCGTCCAGGCGCGGCTCTACGGCGCCTTCGCGCTCATCGCCCTTCTCGCGCTGGCCGCGCTCACTGCGCTCGCATCGCAGCAATTCAAGGAACAGACGGCGACTTCCGCTCTGCTGGAGAGGGAGGTCGCTGCCCGCACGGCCGAGCTGAAGGCCGAGACGGGGGCGCTCGAAATTCTCAACCGGACCGGCAGCGCGCTCGCCGGCGAACTTGATGTCGGCCGGATCGTCCAGAACGTCACCGATGCGGGCGTCGAGCTGACGCATGCGCAGATCGGCGCGTTCTTCGTGACCACGCGGCGCAGCGAGGATGGCGTGAGTCTCGCCCTCCAGGCCCTGTCGGGTGCTTCCAGCGCCTCCTTCGCCGAGGCGGCGCAGGACCTCGACGCTGCGCCTTTCCCCGTCGAGCTTGCGAATGGAAAAGTACTGCGGTCGGAGGACATCGAAGCGGATCCGCGCTTTGCGACGGAGAGGTCTTTCGGCGCGGCGTTCCTGAGCCGCTGCCCCGCTCGAAGCTTCATGGCGGTGCCCGTGCTGTCCCGCGCGGGCGCGGTCGGCGGCGTCCTGCTCTTTGCCCATGAGCAGCCGGGGATCTTTACCGAGCGCGCCGAGCACCTGATGGCGGGCCTTGCGGCGCAGGCGGCCATCGCGCTCGAAAACGGCCGTCTTTACCAGGATGCGCAGCGCGAGATCGACGACCGCAGGCATGCCCAGAGACAGCAATCCCTCCTGATCCGCGAGCTCCATCACCGGGTCAAGAACACTCTGGCGACGGTGCAGGCCGTAGTGGGCGCGACCGCCCGCTCGACCTCCAGCATCGACGATTTCTACAAGGCCTTCGTCGGCCGCATCGTCTCGCTCGCCAACACCCATTCCCTGCTGACCGAGGCGGTCTGGCAGACCGCGTCCTTGCGCGAGATTCTCGAGAAGGAGCTCAGCCCCTACAGCGACGGAAGCGGCGAGCGGATCGTGCTCGACGGACCCATCGTGGAACTGCCTTCCGAGGCAGCGGTGCCCATCGGCATGGCGATCCACGAACTCACCACCAACGCTGCGAAATACGGCGCCCTCTCGGTCAGCACCGGACGGGTCTCCGTCACCTGGACTTCCGAGCCCGAGGCTGACGGCTACCGGCTCAGGCTCGTCTGGAGTGAAAGTGGCGGGCCTGAGGTTTCGCCACCGGAGAGGCAGGGCTTCGGCTCTCGTCTGCTCCACAGGGTCCTCGCCACGCAGCTCAGCGCCAAGGTCGATGTGGATTACCGGCCGAAAGGGCTGCAGGTCGCCATCGAGGCCGTGCTCAAGCCGACGACCCTCATCGATACGCTCTCCTGATCCCTCGTCCGGTTAAGGAACGTGTTGGCATCTCGACAACGTGACACAGGATCACGTTGGCGGAATTCATGGAAAACCCCTATTTAGAACCGCATCAATGAGCGGGATCCCGGACGGGTCCGCTGCCAAGGGGCTTTTCGATGAACGAGAGAGTGAATCTGACCGACATTCGTCAGGGCGTTCGCCCGGCGGACCATCCCGCCATCAAGACCGGGCGGATCGGGGTCCTGCTCCTCAACCTCGGCACGCCGGAGGGCACGACCTACTGGCCCATGCGCCGCTATCTAAAGGAGTTCCTCTCCGACCGGCGCGTCATCGAAACCCCGCGCCTGATCTGGTGGCCCATCCTCAACCTCATCGTGCTCACCAAGCGGCCTGGTCCCAAGGGGCGCGACTATGCCTCGATCTGGAACAACGAGCGCAACGAGGGGCCCCTCAAGACCATCACCCGCAGCCAGGCCGAGAAGCTGACGGCGGACCTGAAGGCCGTCGCCGGCGACAGGATCACGGTCGACTGGGCCATGCGCTACGGCAAGCCGGAGGTGCGCGAGCGCATCCAGGCCCTCCTCGACCAGGGCTGCGACCGCATTCTCCTCGTGCCGCTCTATCCGCAATATTCCGCCGCCACCTCGGCCACGGCCTGCGACCAGGCCTTCCGCGCGCTCATGGACATGCGTTGGCAGCCGACGATCCGCGTCTCGCCGCCCTACCACGACGACCCGGTCTATATCGACGCCTTGGTCGCTTCCATGAAGCGGGATCTGGCGAAGCTGCCCTTCGAGCCGGAGGTGATCCTCGTCTCCTTCCACGGGGTGCCGAAGGAATATCTCCTGAAGGGTGATCCCTACCATTGTCACTGCGTGAAGACCTGGCGTCTCATGCGCGAGGCTTTCGGCTGGCCGGCGGACAAGTTCCGCATGAGCTTCCAGTCCCGCTTCGGCACGGCGGAATGGCTGCAGCCCTACACGGACAAGACCGTCGAGGCGCTGGCGCAGAGCGGCGTGAAGCGCATGGCCATCGTCGCGCCCGGCTTCTCCGCCGACTGCCTGGAGACGCTGGAGGAGCTCGATGGCGAGAACCGTGAGATCTTCATGCACAATGGCGGCGAGGAGTTCGCCTATCTGCCCTGCCTCAATGACAGCGACGATGGCATGCGGGTGATCAGCAACATCGTGCGCCGCGAGCTGCAGGGCTGGCTCTGAGACTAGGCGCTAGAGGGATCGCGCGAATCCGACACGGATGCGCCGGTTCTGCCGGCCCTTGTTGTCGACCTTGAGGATTTTAACCAGGCGGGCTTGCCCGGTGGAGCGCAGATGCGTTCCGCCGCAGGCCTGCCGGTCGAGGCCTGCGATCTCCACGATCCTGACCGTCCCGTCTTCCTGCGGGGGAGGGGAGACGGTCTTGCTGCGGAACGTGCCGGGCTCGGCCTCCGCTTTCGCCCAGGGCATGGAATGGGTCCGGATTTCGTAGTCTGCGCGGATCACGTCGTTGATCGGGCCGTCCAGTTGCCGAAGCCGCTCGGCATCGCCGCCGGAGAGATCGAAATCAACCCGGAATGTGCCGTCCTCTGCCAGTTGAGCTCCCGTCAGGAGCGCTCCGTCGAAATCGCGATAGACGATGCTGTTGGCTACATGGGCGAGGGTGTGAAGCTCGCACATGAGGTGCCGGAAGTCCGGATCGACCTTGGCCAGGACGCTGCTATGCGGTTCGGCCGATCCCTCGAACTCATGCCATAGGCCGCCACTGTCGGCCTGGATGCGAGTGACCCTGATGATGCCGCCGGACCACTCGATGCTACCCTTGTCGGCCAGCTGGCCGCCGCCGCCCGGGAAGAAGGGCGAGCGGTCGAGCAGGACCGCGCCGGGATGCGCGTCCAGCACTTCTGCTGCAAGCTCGAGCACGTCAGGATGGTCCTGACAGAAGATGCGGGGCATGGTCACAGCCTTCGGTTTTCGGCTCTCTTCTCTACAGCAGAGCATTCTGGCGGCGAACCGGATTCAGTTCACCAAAAAATGCATCGTGAGCATAGCGGGCGTTTGGTGCTCCGAGAATGGATGACACATTCCCGCACTCGGAGATGCATGACTATTCTCAGGAATACTTCAAGTTGTCGTAGCTGCCGGAAGCGCATAAGCCGTTTCGCAAAAGTTGTTCAATGTATACGCAGGGTTGTAGATGCTGTGCGTTAGGAATATTGTTCTGATTTTTTACGCCGGCAAAGGATAAATGCCTAAGTAATAGAATTTACCTCAGCTTTTTGCTTATTTTGAATACTTCCAGAAAGGAACTGTTCACCTTCTCCTCGCAGATATTGATGGGCCTGGAAATGTCGCGTCAGGGGGCGCGCGCTTCCCGCGGCGATGCGGGCAGGCCATCGAAAGACAATGCAGCTTCTCAACAATCTCAAGCTCATCACAAAGTTGGCGATCCCGGTCGCAATCTTTATTGCCATCACCGTCGGACTGGTTGCTTTTGCGAAAATCGGCTTGGACGAAATGTCGGCCGACACCCAGGAATTGGTCGAGTACGATGCAGCTCGCCTGACCGGGATTCTGCAGATCAATGCTGAGGTGAACGAGGCAACCATTCAGGAAAAGAACCTGATCATGCTGTCGGCGGCCCAGCCGGACCGTATCGAGCGAACCTTCAATGTCTATCAGGAATTCAGGGCGAAGGCGCATGAGCACCTGGAAGACTTGGTTGCACTCTCGAGGAGTTCCGAGCGCCGCGCTATCAACGAGAATATCAAGGCAACGGTATCCAAGTATTTCGAGCTTATGGACAAGAGTGTCGCGCTTGCGGCTAAAGACAACGACGCCGAGGCGATCGTGATCTCTAATGGGGAAGGTCGGGACTGGCGGATTAAGGTGCGCGATATTCTGAGCGAGAACATTGTTGCGAGTGAGAAGTTGCTCGACAACGCCAAGCACGAGGCAGAAGACCTCGCCTCAAGCACCTCAACGATGCTCATCTTGTCGGGTGCAGTTGGTATTCTTATCGCCGTGGGCCTGCTCGGGGCGATTGCCCTCTATGGTGTGGTTCGCCCGCTGGGTAGCATGACCGGTTCTATGAGCCGTCTCGCCAATGGCGATCTGACGGTGAACGTGAGCGGGGCCGAGCGCAAGGACGAGGTCGGCCAATTGGCCCGTGCGCTGCAGGTGTTCAAGGACAATGCCATTGAGGCCCGCCGTCTCGCCGGCGAGCAGGAGGTCGAGAACGAGGCCAAGATGCGCCGCGCCCAGAGACTCGACCAGCTCACGAAGCAGTTCGAGGCCAATGTCTCGGCTCTGACGCAGAGCCTCTCCAGTGCGGCCACTGAGATGGAAGCCACGGCGCAGTCCATGACCGGGATCGCCGACCAGACCACGGGCCAGTCGGTGCAGGTGGCGTCTGCCGCCGAGCAGACTTCGGCCAACGTGCAGACGGTCGCCGCCGCCNCGGCGCAGTCCATGACCGGGATCGCCGACCAGACCACGGGCCAGTCGGTGCAGGTGGCGTCTGCCGCCGAGCAGACTTCGGCCAACGTGCAGACGGTCGCCGCCGCCACGGAAGAGATGTCGATCTCGATCCAGGAGATCGCTTCTCAGGTGACGCAGTCCTCCCAGATCGCCAACCAGGCGGTGGAAGGCGCCCAGCGCACCAACGTCACGGTCCAGGCCCTCGCCGAGACGGCGGAGAAGATCGGCAACGTCATCCAGCTCATCAACACCATCGCCGGCCAGACGAACCTGCTCGCGCTCAACGCCACCATCGAGGCGGCCAGGGCAGGCGAGGCCGGCAAGGGCTTCGCCGTTGTCGCGAGCGAGGTGAAGGAGCTGGCCAACCAGACCGCCAAGGCGACCGAGGAGATCGGCACGCAGATCGCCTCGGTGCAGCAGGCGACACAGGACGTGGTCGGGGCCATTCAGGAGATCGCGCAGACGATCGGCTCGATGGCTCAGATCTCGACCGGCATCGCGGCCGCCATCGAGGAGCAGGGCGCGGCCACGCGTGAAATCTCGCGCAATGTGCAGGAGGCGGCGCGCGGCACGGAAGCGGTGACCGGCAATATCGGCGAGGTTCGTCGGGGTGCAGGCGAGACCGGATCCGCCGCGGCCCAGGTTCTGGGCGCGGCCCAGGAGCTGGCGCGCCACTCCGAGGATCTCGGCCGCGAGGTCGCGAACTTCCTCTCCGGCGTCAAGGCTGCCTAAGCAATCCTGGAGATTGGAGAGCGGCCGCCGTGGATGATCCACGGCGGCCATTTTCGTTCAGACGTCAGGCAGCGCCTGCGCGAAGCAGATCGAGATAGTGGACGAGGCCCACGGGCCTGTCGTTCTCGACCACGATCAGCGCCGTGATCTTGGAGGTCTCCTGGATCTCCAGGGCCGTCGCCACGAGGTCGTCCGGCGCGATGGTGCGCGGCGTCTTCGTCATGATGGCGGAGACGGGGAGCGTGCCGAGATCGGGCCGGAGATTGCGGCGCAGGTCGCCGTCCGTGACGATGCCCGCGAGCGTCCCGTCCGGATGCGCGACGATGACCGAGCCGAAGCCCTTGCGGCCGATCTCCTCGATGGCCTCGTCCATGCGCGCCTCGATGCCGACGATGGGGAGGCGCTCGTTCTTGTGCATGATGTCCCGCACGAGCTTGAGGCGCGCGCCGAGCTTGCCGCCGGGGTGGAAGACCCGGAAATGCTCCGCCGTAAAGCCGCGTTTTTCCAGGAGCGCGATGGCGAGCGCGTCACCCAGCGCCAGCTGCATGGTGGTCGAGGTGGTGGGGGCGAGCCCGTTGGGGCAGGCCTCGTTCGCCTTGGGGAGCGCCAGGCAGATATCCGCCGCGTGGCCAAGGCTTGAGGACGCATTGGAGGTAAGCGCGATCAGGGGCACCCGGAAGCGCCTGGAATAGCCGATGATGTCGGCGAGCTCCGCAGTCTCGCCGGACCAGGACAGGGCGACGATCACGTCCTCGGCCTGCACCATGCCGAGATCGCCGTGGCTGGCTTCGGCCGGGTGGACGTAATGGGCGGGAGTTCCCGTCGAGGCGAGGGTGGCGACGATCTTGCGGGCGATGTGGCCCGACTTTCCGATCCCCGTGACGATGACCCGGCCCTGCGAGGCGGCGATGGTCTCGACCGCCGCCGTGAACAGGGCGCCGAGGCCGTTGCCGATGGCGTCCATGAGGATGGTCAGGCCATCCCGCTCGGTGGCGAGGGTCCGCAGGGCCGAGGAAACGGCCTGATCGGACGGGGAGGGGGTCGGTTGTGCGAGTGCCATGGCCGCCCTCTAGCATATCGGGGCGGCCCTGCGGAACCCTTGCCGCTCTGCTTAACTCTGCCGCAGGAAGGCCTCGAGCTCCTGCCGGAAGGCCGGGCCCAGATCCTCGCGCTCCAGGGCATAGGCGACGTTCGCCATGAGGAAACCGACCTTGGAGCCGGTGTCGTAGGTCTTGCCCCGGTACTTCATGCCGAAGAACTTCTGGTCCTTCATCAGGCGGATCATCGAGTCGGTAAGCTGGATCTCGTTGCCCGCGCCGCGCTCCTGGTTGGAGAGCAGATCGAAGATCTTGGGCTGGAGGATATAGCGGCCGGAGATGATGTAGTTCGAGGGGGCGGTGCCCTTCGGGGGCTTTTCCACCATGCCGGTGATCTCGAAGGTCTGGCCGAATTCCTGGCCCACCGAGACGATGCCGTATTGGTGCGTCTGGTCCTCCGGCACCTCCTCCACGGCGATGACGTTGCCGCCGTGCTTCTCGTAGGCCGCGATCATCTGCTCCATGGAGCCGCGGCTGAGCATGTCGGGGAGGATGACCGCGAAGGGCTCGTCGCCCACGAGTTCCCGGGCGCACCAGACCGCATGTCCGAGGCCAAGGGGCTCCTGCTGGCGGGTGAAGCTCGTCTGGCCGGCCTGGGGCTGGTCCTTGGCCAGGAGCTCCAGCTCCTTGGTCTTGCCCCGCGCCTCGAGGGTGCGGTTCAGCTCGTAGGCGATGTCGAAATGGTCCTCGATCACCGCCTTGTTGCGGCCGGTGACGAAGATGAAATGCTCGATCCCGGCGGCTCGCGCCTCGTCCACCACATGCTGGACGACGGGGCGGTCGACCACGCACAGCATCTCCTTGGGAACGGCCTTGGTGGCCGGAAGAAACCTGGTTCCAAGGCCTGCGACGGGAAGGACTGCTTTGCGGATGCGCTTCATTGAACGAGCCATGGGTCTATCGGGGTCGTGGAGGACATAGTGTGCTGGAAATCTAAGTCACGTGGGCGAAAAGGAAACCTGTACGGCCAAGCTTCTCCCCGGCAAGCTTCGCTGAGGGGTAATCCCTTCGCGCCGCCGCAGGCTCCTCCTTGCGTTCCCGGACATGAATTGAAGCTGAAGCTTTTCGGTTAAAGGACTTAGCCCACAAAGATCTTGAGGCGCAACGGAACGCCGCATCCGGCCCCTCTTTCAACGGCCCGTTAACCCTCTTAGTGTCGCAATAGGGGAATGAACCTAGTCCTGTCCTTGCGAGCGTTTCCTATGCGCCAGCCGTTTCGATCGGTGCGCCGCCTCAGTGGCGCCCTTACCCTTGGTCTGAGCCTGGCTCTGCCGCTGAGCGGAGCCTTTGCTCCAGCCCAGGCCCAGCAGACATCCCAGGCGAGCTTCGACCGCTTTGTGGAAAGCCTCTGGCCCGCAGCCAAGACGCGCGGCGTCTCGCGGGCGACCTTCAACGCCGCGTTCAGCGGCGTGGAGCCCGATGCCAAGATCATCGCGCTCACGAAGAAGCAATCCGAATTCGTGCGCCCGATATGGGATTATATCGACGGGGCGGTCTCGGCCCAGCGCCTCAAGCGCGGCCGGGAGATGGTGGCCGAGTGGCCCAAGACCCTGACCGCCATCGAGAAGACCTACGGCGTTCCGCGCTCTGTCATTCTCGGCATCTGGGGGATGGAGACGAATTTCGGCAGCTTCACCGGCTCGATCTATGTGATCCGGGCCCTGGCGACCCTGGCCTATACCGGCTACCGCGGCGACTTCTTCAGGGACGAGCTGATCACCGCACTCCAGATCCTTGAGGCGGACCACATCGACCGCAGCAAGATGGTGGGGTCCTGGGCCGGGGCCATGGGCCAGACCCAGTTCATGCCCTCCAGCTTCATGAAATTCGCCGTCGACGGCAACCGGGACGGGGTGCGCGACATCTGGGCCTCCGTGCCGGATGCCATGGCTTCCACGGCCAATTACCTGCGCAAGCAGGGCTGGCAGCCGGGGCTGCCCTGGGGATTCGAGGTTCAGCTGCCAAAAGGCTTCGACTTCCGGTATCTTGAGCTGAACTTTCCGCAATGGCAGACCCTGGGCCTGCGCCGGGTCGACGGAAAGGCGATGCCTTCCGCGGGCAATGCGAGGCTTTTCCTGCCCGGCGGGGCACAGGGGCCCGCCTTCCTCGTCACCAAGAACTACGACGTCATCAAGACCTACAATTCCTCGGACGCCTATGCCATGGGCGTGGCCCATCTCGGCGACCGGCTCATGGGCGGCAAGCCGATCCAGGGCGCCTGGCCGAAGAACGAGCCGATGCTCGGCAAGGACGAGCGCGAGGAACTGCAGAAGCGCCTCATGGCCATGGGTCTTTACGAGGGCGAGGCAGACGGCAAGTTCGGCTCCAAGACCCGAGAGGCCGTGCGGAACTTCCAGCTCGCACGCGGCTTGATTGCTGACGGCTATGCCGATTACGCAGTCTTGCGCGAATTGCGCGCTGCCCGCTGACGGATCCGACAACAAGCCCTATAAAGAGTGGGTCCGCAAACGACAGGGAGCCGCTCATGAGTTTGGCGACAGCCCTTATTCGCTTGGTCATGGCCCTGCTCCTCGTGGCGGGGAGCGGCGTCGCGGCCGTTGCCCAGCAAGGCTATCCGCAGCCACGGCAAGGCTATGCCCCGCAGGGCTATCCTCCGCAGCCGGCCTATCGCGATCCCAGGGCCTACCCGCCCGGCTACTATCCGGGCAAGCTGGTCCAGCCGGGTCCACAGGCGCCGCCGCAAGGGTTCAGCCTCCGCCGCCTCTTCGGCGTCCCGGACGCTCCGCCTCCGGCGCCGCGGCCCGTCGTGCGTCCGCGCCGGGCCGCACCGCCGGCCGCTTCCGTCGCGCGGCAGGAGAAGCGCAAAGCCAATGCCGCCACGCATCTGGTGGTCTTCGGCGATGCCTTCGCCAACGATGCCGGCCGGGGCCTCGACGAGCTCTTCGCCGACAACGAGAACGTGGCGGTCGTCACCAAGGCGCGGGATGCAAGCCTCGTCAGGAGCGATCCCGCCGACTGGCCGAATTTCGTCAAGACGACCCTGGACGGAGGTCAGAAGATCACGCTCGCCGTCGTGATGATGGGCAGGAACGACAGGCAGCCCCTCAAGGACGGCGATGACCGGGTCGAACTCCCGTCCGAGCGCTGGAAGGAGCTGTACCGTCAGCGCGTCGATGCGATCCTGCAGGTTTTCCGGGAGCGCGCCATTCCCGTGGTCTGGATCGGCCTGCCGCCTATGAAGAACAGCGCCGCCTCGGCCGACATGGTGACCCTGAACGAGATCTACCGGGAGAGCGTGGAGCGCTTCGGCGGAGCGTATGTGGACATCTGGCCGGGCTTTGTGGACGAGGAGAACCGCTATACGGCGACCGGCCCCGATGTTCGCGGCGAGCTCGCTAAGCTTCGGGCCAGCAACGGCATCTCCTTCACCCGGGCCGGGGCGAGAAAGGTCGCCCACTTCGCCGACAAGGAGATCGACCATATCCTGGAGACCCGGCAGGTACGCGCACCGGCGATCCCTGCCGGCGATCAGGAGGCAGCCTCCATCGAGGCCTCGATTCCCGCGCCGCCCGATGCCGCCACGCCCGTGGTGCCCGTCAAGCCGCTGGTCGGGCCCGTCCTGCCGCTCACCCGTCAGGACACGGCGCCGGGCGGCACGCTGGTCACCGGGGCACCGAAGCTGAACGGCGATCAGGCCCATTCCGTGCAGCGCGCCCTGCGGGCCGGGGTTGCCCCCAGCGCCCAGCCGGGCCGGGCAGACGATTTCCGCTGGCCGAATCCCTGATCGACGCGGCGTTCACCTCTCCCCGCCGGGGAGAGGTGAGCTTCATCATGATTTTCGATTGGAAGCCCCTATAGGGGACCCGCCTCAGACCGGCAGGTTGCTCGAACCCACCAAGTAGGTGTCGATGGCGCGCGCGGCCTGACGGCCCTCGCGGATGGCCCAGACCACGAGGGACTGGCCGCGGCGCATGTCGCCGGCCACGAACACCTTGTCGTTCGAGGTGCGGTAGTCCTTGTCCGTGGCGACGACATTGCCGCGGCGGTCCATGGCAACGCCTGATTCCTCCAGAAGACCTTCCTTCACCGAGCCGACAAAGCCGATGGCGATGAAAACGAGGTCGGCTTTGAGGACGAATTCGCTGCCGGGGATCGGCTGGCGCTTTTCATCGACACGGGCGCATTGCACACCGGTGACGCGGTCCTTCTTGCCCTCGATGCCAAGGGTCGCCGCCTGGAACTCGCGCTCCGCACCTTCTGCCTGAGAGGACGAGGTGCGCATCTTCGTGGGCCAATAGGGCCATACGGTGAGCTTGTCCTCCCGCTCCGGCGGCTTCGGGCGGATATCGAGCTGCGTCACCGAGAGCGCGCCCTGACGGAAGGCGGTGCCGACGCAGTCGGACGCCGTGTCGCCGCCGCCGATCACGACCACATGCTTACCCGAAGCGAGGATCGGCTCGTCGACGACCTCCTCGTTTCCGAGGCGCTTGTTGGACTGGGTGAGATAGGGCATCGCGTAGTGAACGCCTGCCAGATCCTGCCCCGGCAGGTTCGGGTTGCGCGGATCCTCAGCTCCGCCGGCAAAGAGCACGGCATCGAACTCGTTGTGAAGCGAGGCGAAGCTCTTGTCGACGCCGACATTGACGCCGCAATGGAAGACGACGCCTTCGGCTTGCATCTGCTTCACGCGCCGGTCGATGTGGTACTTCTCCATCTTGAAGTCCGGGATGCCGTAGCGCAGCAGACCGCCGGGCCTCGCTTGGCGCTCATAGACATGCACCTCATGGCCTGCGCGGGCGAGCTGCTGGGCGGCAGCCATGCCGGCGGGGCCTGAGCCGATGACGGCGACGCGCTTGCCGGTCTGCAGCTCCGCAGGCTCCGGCTTCACCCAGCCCATCTCCCAGGCCTTGTCCGCGATGGCCTGCTCGATGGTCTTGATGGTGACCGGCTGGTTCTCGAGATTGAGCGTACAGGCTTCCTCGCAGGGCGCCGGACAGATGCGCCCGGTGAACTCGGGGAAGTTGTTGGTGGAGTGGAGGTTGCGGGAAGCCTCCTCCCAGTCGTTCTGCCAGACGAGATCGTTCCAGTCCGGAATCTGGTTGTGCACCGGACAGCCCGTCGGACCGTGGCAGAAGGGGATGCCGCAATCCATGCAGCGCCCCGCCTGCTTCTTCAGATCGTTGTCGTCGAGCGGCAGCGTGAACTCGCGGAAGTGGCGCACGCGCTCACCGGCGAGCTGATACTTCTGCTCCTGCCGGTCGTATTCGAGAAAGCCTGTGACCTTGCCCATGGGTGTGCCCCTTAATCCTTATTCCGCCGCCTGCAGGTTCCGGAGACGATCCATCTCCTGGAGCGCGCGGCGATACTCGACCGGCATGACCTTCACGAATTTCGTGCGGTAGGTCGTCCAATTGTCGAGGATCTCCTTGGCGCGCACGGAACCGGTATAGGTGTGATGATTGGTGATGAGCTGCATCAGGCGCTCCTCATCCGGGCCGGACATGTTGGCCAGGATATCGATGCGGCCCTTGGTCTCCAGGTCGCCGCCATGGTGGTGGAGGCGGCGCATGAGGTCCTCCTCCTCCTCGACGGGTTCGAGATCGACCATGGAGAGATTGCAGCGCTTGGCGAAAGTGCCGTCCTCGTCCAGCACATAGGCGATGCCGCCCGACATGCCCGCCGCGAAGTTGCGGCCCGTCTGGCCGAGCACGACCACGAGGCCGCCGGTCATGTACTCGCAGCCGTGATCGCCCGTGCCCTCGACCACCGCGATGGCGCCCGAGTTGCGCACGGCGAAGCGCTCTCCCGCGACGCCGCGGAAATAGGCCTCGCCCGCAATCGCGCCGTACATCACCGTGTTGCCCACGATGATGGAGCACTCCGGCACGGCTTTGGAGTCCGGCGACGGCTTGATGATCAGCTTGCCGCCGGAAAGGCCCTTGCCGACATAGTCGTTGGCCTCGCCCTCGAGCGTCAGCGTCACGCCCGCCGCGAGCCATGCGCCGAAGCTCTGGCCTGCGGTGCCCTTCAGGTTCACGGTGATCGTGTCGTCGGGCAGGCCCTCATGGCCGTAGCGCTTGGCGACCTCGCCGGAGAGCATCGCGCCCACGGCGCGGTCGGCGCTGCGCACACCCGCCTCGATCACGACCGCCTCGCCGTTCTCCAGCGCGGGCAGGGCCTGCGCGATGAACTGGCGGTCGAGCACGTCGGAGATCGGGTGTGACTGCCGCTCCGTGTGGCGGATCGCGACCTCAGGCCCGACTTCCGGTTTGTGGAAGAGCTTGGTGAAGTCGAGGCCCTTCGCCTTCCAGTGGTCGATGGCGCCGTTCTTGTCGAGCACGTCGGACTGGCCGACCATCTCGTCGATGGAGCGGAAGCCCATCTCGGCCATCAGCTCGCGCACTTCCTCGGCGACGAAGAAGAAGTAGTTGATGACGTGCTCGGGAAGGCCCTTGAAGCGCTTGCGCAGTACCGGATCCTGCGTCGCGACGCCGACAGGGCAGGTGTTCAGATGGCACTTGCGCATCATGATGCAGCCCGCCGCGATCAGCGGCGCGGTCGAGAAGCCGTATTCGTCGGCTCCGAGCAGCGCCGCGATCACCACGTCGCGCCCCGTGCGCAGGCCGCCATCCGTCTGCAGCGCCACGCGTCCGCGCAGGCGGTTGAGCACGAGGGTCTGCTGGGTCTCGGCGAGGCCGATCTCCCAGGGCGAGCCTGCATGCTTGAGCGAGGTGAGGGGAGACGCGCCCGTGCCGCCCTCGAAGCCCGAGATCGTGATGTGATCGGCGCGCGCCTTGGCGACGCCCGCCGCCACGGTGCCGACGCCGACTTCCGAGACGAGCTTCACCGACACGTCCGCGCCGGGGTTCACGTTCTTCAGGTCGAAGATCAGCTGCGCCAGGTCCTCGATGGAATAGATGTCGTGGTGCGGCGGCGGCGAGATGAGGCCGACCCCGGGGGTGGAGTGGCGCACGCGGGCGATCTTCACGTCCACCTTGTGGCCGGGGAGCTGACCGCCCTCGCCGGGCTTCGCGCCCTGGGCGACCTTGATCTGCATCATGTCGGAATTAACGAGATATTCCGTCGTCACGCCGAAGCGGCCCGAAGCGATCTGCTTGATCGCCGAGCGCTTGGAGCGTCCGTCGGCGAGCGGCCGGAAGCGCTCCGGCTCCTCGCCGCCCTCGCCGGTATTGGACTTGCCGCCGATGGCGTTCATGGCGAGCGCCAGCGTCTCGTGCGCCTCCCTCGAGATCGAGCCGAAGGACATGGCACCCGTGGAGAAGCGCTTCACGATCTCCTGCGCGGGCTCCACCTCATCCAGCGGAACGGGCGCGCGGCCGCTTTCCTCCGCCGTCCTGATGCGGAAGAGGCCCCGGATGGTCTTGAGCTCGTTCTCCTGCTCGTTCACGAGGCGGGCGAACTCGCGATAGCGCTCCTGCGCGTTGAGGCGCACGGCGTGCTGAAGCGTCGCGACGGTATCCGGGTTCCAGGCATGCACTTCGCCGCGCTGGCGGTAGGCGTATTCGCCGCCGACATCGAGGGCGGTGCGGTAGACCGGCGCGTCGCCGAAGGCGTCGCGGTGGCGACGGACATTCTCCTCCGCCACCTCGTCCATGCCGATGCCTTCGATGGTCGTCGCGGTTCCGAAGAAGTCGCGGTTCACGAAGGTGGACTTCAGGCCGATCGCATCGAAGATCTGCGCGCCGCAATAGGATTGATAGGTGGAGATGCCCATCTTCGACATGACCTTGAGCAGGCCCTTGCCGATGGACTTGATGTAGCGCTTGATCGCCTCGTCCGCGTCCACCTCTTGCGGCAGCTCGCCCGCCTCGTGCATGGCCTCGATGGTCTCGAAGGCGAGGTAGGGATTGATCGCCTCCGCACCGTAACCCGCAAGACAGGCGAAGTGATGCACCTCGCGCGGCTCGCCGGACTCGACGACGAGGCCGACCGAGGTGCGCAGGCCCTTGCGTATGAGGTAATTGTGCACGGCGGCGGTGGCGAGCAGGGCCGGGATCGGGATGCGGTCCGGACCGACCATGCGGTCCGAGAGAATGATGATGTTGTAGCCGCCATGAACCGCCGCCTCCGCGCGGTCGCAGAGCCGGTCGACCGCGCCGTCGAGGGCGGCCGCGCCGAGTTCCGCATCATAGGTGATGTCGAGGGTCTTCGTGTCGAAGCGGTCCTCGAAATGGCCGATGCAGCGGATCTTCTCCAGGTCCTCGTTGGTGAGGATCGGCTGGCGCACCTCGAGGCGCTTGCGGCGCGAGGTGCCCTCGAGATCGAGGATGTTCGGACGCGGACCGATGAAGGACACGAGGCTCATGACGAGCTCCTCGCGGATCGGATCGATCGGCGGGTTCGTCACCTGCGCGAAGTTCTGCCTGAAATAGGTGTAGAGTAGCTTCGGCCTGTCGGAGAGCGCGGAGATCGGCGTGTCCGATCCCATGGAGCCGACCGCCTCCTGACCCGTGACGGCCATGGGCTGCATGAGGAGCTTGAGGTCCTCCGCCGTGTAGCCGAAGGCCTGCTGGCGGTCGAGGAGCGACACGTCCGTGCGGGACTCGCGCGCCTGAACGGGCTTCAGGTCCTCCAGCACGATCTGCGTGCGCTTCAGCCACTCCTTGTAAGGATGGGCCTCGGAAAGCTGCTGCTTGATCTCGTCATCCGAGATGATGCGGCCTTCCTCGAGATCGATGAGGAGCATCTTGCCTGGTTGCAGGCGCCACTTCTCGACGATCTTCTCTTCCGGAATCGGCAGTACGCCCATCTCGGAGGCGAGCACCACGAGCCCGTCCTCCGTCACGAGGTAGCGCGCGGGACGCAGGCCATTGCGGTCGAGGGTCGCGCCGATCTGCCTGCCGTCGCTGAAGCAGATGGCGGCGGGGCCGTCCCACGGCTCCATAAGGGCGGCGTGATACTCGTAAAAGGCGCGCCGGTCGTCGTTCATGAGCGGATTGCCGGCCCATGCTTCCGGGATCAGCATCATCATGGCATGCGCCAGCGAGTAGCCGCCGCGCACGAGGAACTCGAGCGCGTTGTCGAAGCATGCAGTGTCGGACTGGCCCTCGTAGGAGATCGGCCAGATCTTCGAGATGTCGTTGCCGAAGAGCTCGGAATCGACGGAGGCCTGGCGCGCCGCCATCCAGTTCACGTTGCCGCGCAGCGTATTGATCTCGCCGTTATGCGCGACCATCCGGTAGGGGTGCGAGAGCTGCCAGGTCGGGAAGGTGTTGGTGGCGAAGCGCTGGTGCACGAGCGCGATGGCGCTCTCGAAGCGCGGATCCTGCAGGTCGAGGTAATAATGCCTGAGCTGGCGCACGAGCACCATGCCCTTATAAACGATGGTGCACGAGGACAGGCTGACCGGGTAGTAGCCCGCGGTGCGCGGGTCCTTCATGTCATAGACGGCGTTCGAGATCACCTTGCGGGCGAGGAACAGGCGACGCTCGAACGTCTCCTGGTCGTCCATGCCCTTGCCCTTGCCGACAAAGATCTGGCGGTGCTGCGGCTCGGACGCCTTCACGCTCTCGCCGAGGTCGCTCGAATCCACCGGCACGTCGCGCCAGCCGAGCAACTGCAGGCCCTCGTCGGCAATCGCCTTGGCGACGATCTCCTCCACGAGCTTGAAGCCCTCCGGGTCGCGGGGCATGAAAAGGTGACCGGCGCCATACTGGCCTTCCTCGGGCAGCCAGATGCCGAGCTTGGCGCATTCGGCAGCGAAGAACTTGTGCGGGATCTGGACGAGAATGCCGCAGCCGTCGCCCATCTTCGGGTCCGCGCCCACCGCGCCGCGATGGTCGAGGTTTTCCAGAATGTCGAGACCCTGCTGGACGATGGAATGGGACTTGCGGTTCTTCATGTCGGCGATGAAGCCGACGCCGCAGGAATCCTTCTCGTTTGCGGGATTGTAGAGACCCTGGGATGCGGGCAGGGCTGGGTCCCGGACGATTTTCAGCGTATCCGTTTTGGCGGCCGTGCGGGTCGAGGCTCCATCGTCCAGTCTCTTCATCGGCACGTCGCTCATATCAGATCCTCACATCCGAACACGTCATTATGGTGCTTTGAGGCGGCTTTTGGGCCTGCCGGATGATCGGATCTCCGGATGCTCGCCGCTTCCAGCGCTGTTTCGAGGGTTGGGTCCGTCAGGGAAGCCCGCTCCTCGCGGGCATCCTGGGCTTGTGTCAGCCCAGCATCGCCCGCTCCGCCCACGTTTTGCGGGCGGATTTTTTGGTATCTCGTTTCGTTCGCGTCTGGCGAAGCATCAAGAAAACCTCGGGGCCGAAGGGGTGCGGGCACCCCAAATGGGACAGTATCGCTGTCCTAATGGGCTCAAATTGCCAGACTTCGCCCAAGGGCACAAGAGGGTTTGGAATAATTTTAGACAAAAGTTACAAGTCAGGCCTGCGGCGTGTAACAAAAACAACATTTCAGCCACTGGAGACGAAAGTCTGCGCCGATGGGTCAATGATCTTGACATGTGCGCCCCAGTCGCGAGGCTTCACCCCCGAGGAGTTGATTCATGAACTTTGCGAGCGACAACATCGTGGGCGCCAGCGACCCCGTTCTCCAGGCTCTGGTAAAGGCCAATGACGGGGCGATGGCGGCCTATGGGGCGGACGACATCACGAAGCGGGTCAAGGCGCGCTTTTCCGAAATCTTCGAGAAGGACGTCACCGTTCTCCTGGTGACCACGGGAACCGCCGCCAACGCGCTGGCGCTTTCTTCCGCCGTGCCGCCCTACGGGCTCTGCGTCTGCCACAAGGAGGCGCATGTGATCGACGACGAGTGCGGCGCCCCTGAATTCTACATGGGCGGCGCGAAGCTCGCGGGCCTGCCCGGCGCCGGGGCGAAGCTCGGGGCCGAAGACGTGTCGGCCTATCTCCACGGCCTGTCGAAGTCGATCAAGCAGATGCCGCCGAAGGCGCTCTCGATCTCCCAGGTGACCGAATGCGGGCTCGTCTACGGCCTCGACGAAATCGCGGCCCTCGGCCGGGTCTGTCGCGAGCACGGCCTTCACTTCCATATGGATGGGGCGCGCTTTGCCAATGCGCTGGTCGCGCTCGGCTGCACCCCGGCCGAGCTGACCTGGAAGCAGGGCGTCGACATTCTTTCCTTCGGCGCCACCAAGAACGGCTGCCTCATGGCCGAGGCCATCGTGGTGGTCAAGCCGGAACTCGCGGAGGCGCTGGACTACCGGGCAAAGCGCGCAGGACAGGTCATCTCCAAGGGCCGCCTCGCCTCGGCGCAGTTCGAGGGCTACTTCGCGGACGGGCACTGGCTCGCCAATGCCCGCCATGCCAACCGGCTGGCGCAGCTGCTCGCCGACGGTCTCGCCCGAATCCCCGGCGTACGCATGGGCTGGCCGACGGAAGCCAACGAGGTCTTCCCCATCGTCCCGCAGGTCCTCGACAAGGCCCTGAAGGATGCCGGAGTCATCTATCACCCCTGGCCGGGAACGAGCCTGCCGAAAGGCGAATCGGTTGGTGCGGAGGAGGCTCTGATCCGCCTCGTCGTCTCCTTCGCCACCCGGGAGGAGGACGTTCACAAGGTCGTGGAGATTGCCCGTTCGGCCATGTCCCGGCTGGCTGCGGAGTGATCCTGCCCTATCCTTGCCGCATTCTCCCGTGATCTGTGCCGCAACGAGACCTTTAAGCCAACGGGGCTCCTCCAACCCCGGCGGGACCAAAGGACCAGGTTTCAAACATAAAAAAAGCGCCCCGGACGAACCGGGGCGCTCTCTTTTTGGGCGTTCGACGCGAAACCGTTACGCGGCCTGCTGAGCCTCGATGGTCTGGGCGCCGTTCGACGAAATTGGAATGAGCTTCGGCTTCTTCTGCTCGGGGATCTCGCGCACGAGGTCCACATGAAGAAGACCGTTCTCGAGGGCCGCTCCCGTGACCTGGACACCGTCGGCCAGCTGGAAGCGCCGGTCGAAGCTGCGCGCCGCGATGCCCTGGTGCAGGACTTCCGCTTTGCGATCCTCGGAGGGCTTCTTCTCGCCGCGCACGGAGAGGGTGTTCTCCTTGACCTCGATGGTCAGGTCGCGATCGGTGAAGCCGGCCACCGCGATCGAGATGCGATAGGCATTCTCGCCGGTGCGCTCGATGTTATAGGGCGGGTAGCTGGGAGCCGCATCGACGCCGACCATCTGGTCGAGCATCGAGAACAGGCGGTCGAAACCGACCGTGTTGCGGTAGAGGGGGGAAAGATCGAATTGTCGCATGGCATATCCTCCGCTTGAAGCGACATGCATCAATGAAGATCCACCTTATCAGGCTGGATCCGGGTGTCGCGCCGCCGTCATGGCCGGCACGATATCCATGTGGGAATGGATAAAGTTGCTTTCAAGAGGCTCGTCTTCCCTGTCGGAAACGCTCTATAAAGAGCTCAAGCCCGTACCTCGAGACCTGCCGTGGAATTCATCATCACGCCCGACAATCCCCCGCCCGGCGAGGCGACGCTTCTGACCGTCACCACGGGTGACGGCATTCCGCTGCGCGTGGCCTATTGGATGCCGGAGGCCAAGAAGCCCAGGGGCACCGTGTGTCTCCTGCAAGGCAGGGCGGAGTTCATCGAGAAATATTTCGAAGTGGTGGGCGAGCTGCTCGCTCGGGGCTTCGCCGTGGTCGCCTTCGACTGGCGCGGGCAGGGCCTTTCCGGCCGGCAGGTGAGCAATCACCGCAAGGGCCATGTCCGGCGCTTCTCCGATTACCGCCGCGACCTGGAGGCGATCCGCGATCAGGTCCTGGTGCCGCTGATGCCGGAGCCGCATTTCGGCCTCGCCCATTCCATGGGCGGCGCCATCGCGCTCGGGGCTGCCCATGACGAGTGGCTGCCCTTCCGCCGCCTCGTCACCACGACCCCCATGATCGCGCTCTGCATCGTCAAGCGCACCCGATCCGCGGCGTTCCTCGCGCGCCTCCTGCACATGCTGGGCTTCGGCAAGTCTTTCATCCCGGGCGGCGGCGAGACCTCCATCTCGACCATGCCTTTCAAGGGAAACCGGCTGACCACCGATCCCGTCCGCTATTCCCGCAATGCCGAGGCTGCGACCGCCATCGGCGCGGGAGCCGTCGGTGCGCCGACTGTCGCGTGGCTCTCCTCCGCCTTCCGCTTCATGAGCCGCTTCACCGATCCGCGCTACGCCCTCGGGATCCGCCTGCCGACGCTGATCGTGGCGGCCGGCGCGGACCCGATCTGCGCGACGCCGGCCACGGAGCGCTTCGCCGCGCATCTGAAGGCGGGCCATGCCATCGTGATTCCCGGCGCGAAGCACGAGATCCTGATGGAGCGGGACGAGATCCGCGAGCAGTTCTGGGCCGCCTTCGACGCCTTCATTCCGGGCACGCCGGACAGGGTCCTGGAGGCCGAACCGGAGCCGGCGGCGGAGCGCCTACCGGCTGAGGAGCTCGACGGCGGCGGCATGGACGCGGCGGTCGCCGGCGGCGACGATGCGCCCGCCCTCGGCCGCTGAGCCGCCGTCCCAGGCCGTCACCACGCCGCCTGCCCCTTCGATGATCGGGATCAGGGCGACGATGTCGTAAGGCTTGAGGCCCGATTCCACGATCAGGTCGATGTGGCCGGCAGCCAGCATGCAATAGGCGTAGCAATCACACCCGTAGCGGGCGAGACGGGCGACGCTCTCGACCCGGTCATAGGCCCTGAGCTCGTCGCCGGCGAAGAGCCGCGGGCTCGTGGTGGAAATCACCGCCTCCTTGAGGGAGGCGCAGCGGCGGGTCCTGAGCTTGCGCTCGCCGCCGGGACCGCGATAGGTCGCGCTGCCGCAGTCGCCGAAGAAGCGCTCGCCCGTGAAGGGCTGGTGCATCATGCCGAAGGCCGGGTTGCGTCTGTAGGTGAGGCCGATGAGGGTGCCCCAGGTGGGGAGCCCGGAAATGAAGGCGCGGGTTCCGTCGATGGGATCGAGCACCCACACGTAATCCGCATCCTCACGCTCGGCGCCGAATTCCTCGCCGACGATGCCGTGGGTGGGGAAGCTCCGCTTGATAAGGTGGCGCATGGTGGCCTCGCCCGCCCGGTCGGCCTCCGTCACCGGATCGAAGGCGCCCCCGCGGGACTTGTCCTCCGAAGCGATGGCCGTGCGGAAGAAGGGCAGGATCGCCTGGCCCGACTGGGTCGCGAGCTCGTTGACGAAATGCGTGAAGTCGATGAGCCCCATGATGCGCGAATCCCCTCGAATATTGTCGGACGGCCTTGGCGTCCCGTCGCCGATCCGCTTTTATCAGCCGCCTCTCGTGCGGCAAGGGACGGTTTGGTCCCAGGGGAATACCACAGCCATGAATACTGCGCCCACTACCGTTTCGAGCCGCTCCGAGACGGCCTTGTTCCTGATCGCTGCGCTGGTGGCGATCTATGCGATCAGCCAGTTCCTGCGAAACTCCATCGGCGTTATCGCCACCAATCTCGCCGCCGAGCTCGACCTGTCCGCGACCCAGGTGGGGCTTCTCTCCAGCACCTTCTTCTTCGCCTTCGCGGCGGCTCAGATCCCGGTGGGAATCGCCATCGACCGCTATGGCCCCAAGCGCGCCATGCTGGCGACGGCGGTGCTGGCGGTGTCGGGCACGGTGCTCTTCGCGCTGGCGCCCTCCGCCCCCTGGCTGATCGCGGCGCGTGCCCTCATGGGGCTCGGCTGCTCCACCTTCTTCATGGCCCCGCTCGTCCTCTATGCGCGACGCTTTCCGCCCGTGCGATTCGCGAGCCTCACGAGCTTGCAGATGGGGCTCGCCAATATCGGCACGCTCTCCGCCACCGCGCCGCTCGCAGCCTCGACCGCGCTGATCGGGTGGCGTGAATCCTTCCTCGCCGTTGCAGTGATCACCGTCGCCGTCGTCCTCGTGATCGTCTGGGCCGTCCCGAAGGAGCCGGCCCCGACCAAGGCGCGGGAAAGCTGGGCCGAGACCTTCCGGGGCGTGGCCGCCGCCTTCCGGGTGCGCTCCTTCTGGACCGTCTTCTTCGTGCACCTGACGGGCTATTCCTGCTTCGTCACCGTGATCGGCCTCTGGGGCGGGCCCTGGCTCACCGATGTCCACGGGGCGGACCTGACCACGCGGGGCAACATCCTGCTCCTGGGCGCGACGGCGCAGATGGGCGGGCTCCTGCTCTGGGGCGCGATGGACCGGTTCTGGGGGAGCTACAAGAAGCCGGTTCTCATCGGGGGCTTGACGACGGTGACGCTTCTAGCCATCGCGGCCTTCACCCCACTCGGACTGCCCGCCGCCACGGTCTGGATCGCTCTGTTCGGGATGTTTATTGCCTTCACGCCCATCCTGACGGCGCACGGCAAATCCCTGTTCCCGCCCGAGCTGACGGGGAGGGGCATCACGCTCATGAATATCGGCACCATCGGAGGAGCCTTCCTATCCCAGAGCGCTACCGGCGGCCTGATGGACCTGGCGGACCGAACGGAAAGCGGGGTCTACGATCCGGAGGGCTACCGTCTCGTCTTTGCGGCCCTCGCAGGCTGGTTACTGCTAAGCCTTGTCTTCTACACAAGGGCTATCGATCTACATCCGAGCAGACATGCGCGCTAGGCATGGCTAAAGCCGAAATTATAGTTGCAATTTGTGCGACGCGGCGTAAATATTGCAGTGCGATATGGCGATGGCGTCGCCGTATCGCAGCCCTTCTTGGGCGTTTCCTCCCTAAACTTCGGGCCGCTCACAAGGCGGCCTTTTTTCTTGCCCGGAATCCTGCGGACCTACTCGGCCGCGATAGGCCTGACCGTGAGCTCCCCGTCGATCTCCGCGATAACCTGGGCGAAGACCCGGGTGAGATCGTGGCTCAGGGAGGCGAAACCCGGCTTCTTTTGCATGGACCGCTCGTCCATATACAGAGCCCGGTTGATCTCGATCTGCAGGGCATGGCGTCCGAGGGCCGGTTCGCCGTAATGCTCGGTGATGAAGCCGCCCGCATAGGGCTTATTGCGCAGAACCGTATAGCCGCGCTCGCGCAGGGCCGCCTCCACCAGATTGACCAGCAGCGTGGCGCAGCTCGTGCCGTAGCGGTCGCCGAGAACGATGTCCGCCTTGGCTCCGTCCTCCCGGCTCACGCTGGAGGAGGGCATGGAATGGCAGTCGATCAGGACCGCGTGCCCGAAGACCTGGGCCGTGCGGCGCACGAGCTGGCGCAGCATCCGGTGGTAGGGCTTGTAGAGCCATTCGATCCGGCGCAGGGCCTCCTCGACGGGAAGGCGCGAACGGTAGATTTCCTGTCCGTCGGCGACGATCCGGGGAATGGTGCCCAGGCCCCCGGCGACCCGCATCGAGCGCGTATTGGCGAAGGGCGGCAGCCGCCCATCGAACATGCGCGAGTCGAGTTCGTACGGCTCCCGGTTCAGGTCGAGATAGGCCCGCGGGAAATGCGCGGTCATGAGGGGAGCGCCAAGCCCCACGGCCGGAGCGAAGAGCTCGTCCACGAAGGCGTCCTCAGAGCGGCGCAGCGCCATGGCGTCGAGCCGGGATGCGGCGAGAAAGGAGGCCGGATAGATCGCCCCCGAGTGCGGAACATTGAAGACGAAGGGAATCGTCTGCCCATCGGGCTCAATCACGGCGAAGGGGGGATCGAACTCGTCAGCGATGACTGGACGCATCAGGATCTTTGTCTTTGTTGTGCTGGACAGGCGGCGGCGTCGGATTAGTGTAAGGCAGCGCTGCGTTCTGTCCATGAGAATATCGACTGGAAACCGCGTCGTTCTTTCACGGCTTATTTACCCAGAGCCCTCATGAAGGCTTGATAGCAATCCGCCACGATTCGGGGCTGGCAACCGATGAAGATCCTTCTTGCCGAAGACGACAACGATATGCGGCGCTTCCTGGTGAAGGCGCTGCAGAACGCGGGCTACGACGTGGCCTCGTTCGACAACGGCCTTGCCGCCTATAACCGGCTGCGCGAGGAACCCTTCGAACTCCTCCTGACCGACATCGTCATGCCGGAGATGGACGGAATCGAGCTGGCCCGCCGGGCCACCGAGCTCGATCCCGACATCAAGGTGATGTTCATCACGGGCTTCGCCGCCGTGGCGCTCAACCCCGATTCCCAGGCTCCCCGGGACGCCAAGGTCCTGTCGAAGCCCTTCCACCTGCGCGATCTTGTGACCGAGGTCGATAAAATGATGGCCGCCTGAAAAAGGTTGGCTATCCGGCTTGCGTCCGCGACCGCTTGTGGGTATATCGCCCTCCACGCGTGAAGCGGGACCTGCACAGGATCACCGTTTCCCGGGCGCGTAGCTCAGCGGGAGAGCACTACGTTGACATCGTAGGGGTCGCTGGTTCGATCCCAGCCGCGCCCACCATTGTTTTTCCGGCCTTCCCGAAGGGCCGCAGGAGACCGGATATGAAGATCCGCAACTCGTTGAAGTCGATCCGCGGCCGTCACCGCGACAACCAGCTGGTACGTCGTAAGGGCCGGGTCTACATCATCAACAAGACCCAGAAGCGCTACAAGGCTCGTCAGGGCTAAGTCCGCTGCGGCGATGCCGCACACCAATTTGAATTGACCACGCATGCCGGGATCCTACAATCCCGGCATGCGCTTTTTCGCGTGCCTGTTGACCGCTTCGCTGAGCCTCGCCGCGTTCCCCCTCGGGGCGCAGGAGGCCGTTCGCCCTGAGGCTCCTGCCGGAGAAGCCGCGCCCGCAGCGCGGCCGAGTTCGGACGCCTCGCGCCTCGATACCCTTTTCGAGCGGCTGGCCAGGGCCGAATCCGAGCGGGAAGCCGAGGGCATAGCCTCCCTCATCGAGCGGCGCTTTTCCCGATCCGGCTCCGACACGGCCGACCTTCTCCTGAGTCGCGCGGCCGAAGCCTTCCTTGCCAAGAACTACGCCCTCTCGGTCGAACTGCTCGACCGGGTCGTGGCGCTCGAACCCGACTGGGCCGAGGCCTGGTACAAGCGGGCGACCGTGTTCTATCAGCTCGACGACCCGGTGGGGGCCATGGCCGATCTCTACCGCGCCCTGTCCATCGAGCCGCGCCATTTCAACGCCTGGACCGGGCTCGGCCACATCCTGATGGCCTCCGAGGACAAGGAGCGGGCCCTGATCGCCTATCGCCGCGCACTCGCCCTCAACCCGAAGCTCTCCTCCATCCAGACCATCGTGTCCCGCCTCGACGTCGAGGTCGGGGGCCAGGACCTCTGATCTCCGGGCCGGAATGAACATCCTCCTCCTGGCCGTTGGCCTGATCGTCCTGCTCTTTGCTGCCGGAGCCGTCTTCACGCACCTATATGCTCGGCGCGTGGCGCGGCTCTATCCGCCGGTAGGCCGCTTCATCGAGATCGACGGCTGCAGGCTTCACTACCTGGAAAGGGGGCCGGAGGAGGGGGAGGCGCTCGGGACGATCGTCCTTCTCCATGGAGCGTCCTCCAATCTCGTCGAGATCATGCTCGGGCTCGGTTCGCAGCTTGCGCGCTACCGGGTCATCGCCTTCGACCGCCCCGGCTTCGGCTGGAGCGAACGGAGGCTTGTCATGGAGACAGCCGATCCTTCCTGGCAGGCGGAGGTGATCGCAAAGGCCTTGCGCCGTCTCGGAATCCGCAACGCCGTCGTCGTCGGACATTCCTGGTCCGGAACCATCGCGCCCCATTTCGCCCTCGACCACACGGATGTGGCGGGGGCCATCGTCGTCCTGGCAGGCATCACCTCGCCCTGGCCCGGCGGCTATGTGGGCTGGTACCGGCGAATCGCCGCGTCCTGGTTCGGGCGGCTTCTCTCCTGGACCGTCGGGATTCCGATCACGCTGCTGCTGCGCCGTCAGGCCTTGAGAAAAACCTTCGCCCCGTGTCCGGTGCCGCCGGACTTCATGGAGCGGGCGGCCGTCCCCGTCGATCTGCGGCCTCGGCCCTTCCACGCCACGGCGCAGGACCTCGCCGCCATGTACGACGCCGTGAGAAGACAGAGCCTGCGTTATGCCGAGATCCGCATGCCGGTCCTGGTGATCGCGGGAGACAGCGACGAGATCGTCTGGACCGATCTCCACAGCCGCTCCTTCGTACGGGAGGTCCCCGGAGCGGAGCTGGTCGTGCTCCCGAGCCTCGGCCACATGCCGCATTACGCCCGGCCCGATCTCGTGATCCCGAGAATCGAGGCCCTGGCGGCACGGATTGCGCCGGCCAGGGCGGGAGCGCCTTAGGCCTTCGCCAGGTGCTCCTGGTTCACGAAGGCGATGCGCACCATGTTGGTGGCCCCCGGCGTGCCGAAGGGCATTCCGGCCACGATGATGACCCGGTCGCCGACCTGCGAGAAACCTTCGCGCACGGCGAACTTGCAGGCGCGGAACGCCATGTCGTCGATGTCGCTGGCGTCCTTGGTCCGGATCGGATGTACGCCCCACACCAGCGCCATGCGACGGGCGGTCTCCTGACTGGGCGTGAGGGCGATCACGGTCGAGTTGGGCCGCTCGCGGGCGATGCGGAAGGCGGTGGAGCCCGAGAAGGTCCAGGCGGCCACGGTCTTGAGGTTGAGTGTGTCGGCGATCTGGTGCGAGGCCGCCGCGATGGCGTCCGATCCGGTCGCTTCGGGTTCGGCGTTCAGCGTGCGCATGATCGACCAGTAGTTCTGGTCCTGCTCCACCTCTTCCGCGATGCGGCTCATGGTAGCCACCGCATCCACCGGGTACTGGCCCGAGGCGCTCTCGGCGGAAAGCATCACCGCATCGGCCCCGTCATAGACGGCGGTCGCGACGTCCGAGACTTCCGCGCGGGTCGGCACCGGCGAGGTAATCATCGATTCCAGCATCTGGGTCGCGACCACCACGGGCTTGCCGAGGCGGCGCGCGGTGCGGACGATACGCTTCTGGATGCCCGGCACCTTCTCCAGCGGCATCTCGACGCCGAGATCCCCGCGGGCGACCATCACGGCATCAGAGATTTCCATGATTTCGTCGAGGCGGGCGATGGCCTGCGGCTTTTCGAGCTTCGACATGACGAGGGCCCGGCCGCGCGCGACCTTCTTCACCTCGGCCACGTCCTCCGGGCGCTGCACGAAGGAGAGCGCGATCCAGTCGACTCCGGCATCGAGCGCAGCCTCCAGGTCCGAGCGGTCCTTATCGGTCATCGCGGCGACCGGGATGACCGTATCGGGAAGGCTCACGCCCTTGCGGTTCGAGATCTTGCCCGCAACCTCGACGGCGGTGGTGGCCGAGCCGGTCTTCACGCTCTTGACGCGCAGCCTCAGCTTGCCGTCGTCGATCAGGACCGTGTGGCCGGGCTCGAGCGATGACAGGATTTCCGGATGGGGCAGGTGAACACGCTTCGTGTCGCCGGGAGCCTTGTCCTCATCGAGCGTGAAGGTCTGGCCCTGCACCAGCATGGCGCTGTCGCCTTCGAAGGCGCCCACGCGCAGCTTCGGCCCCTGGAGGTCCGCCAGGATGGCGATCGGGCGCTTGAACTTGGCCTCGACGGCGCGGATCATGGCGACCCGCTCCTTCAGGCGCTCGCGCGGCAGGTGGCTCATGTTCAGACGGAAAACGTCGGCGCCTGCCTCGAAGAGCTTTTCGATCATCTCCTGGGACTCGGAGGCCGGTCCGAGGGTCGCGAGGATTTTCGTGCGCCGTGCGCGTCTCATGCTTACTGCCCCCCTGGGCGGTTCGTTTCGGTGAGCTGAATGGTCCAGCTCTTCTGTTCACCCGTATCGACTTCGAAGAAGCCGCTGCGATCGTAGCCTCTGGCGAGGCAGTCCTCCGTGCCGCGGATCGTGAATTCCCGTTCCCTCGTGCACATGAAGGAGCGGCCGCTCCATTCTCCGCCCCGGTCGTAGTCGATGGCGTAGATGTAATAGAAGCGTCCTCCGAGCTGGCCCCTGAGCAGGGTTTCGCAACCCCGCGCATTCAGGTTCCACCAACCCTCCGTCACCCAGCCCTGGGCGTCCCGGTAGCCGAGAGCGATACCGACCCGGCTCGAGGTCATGTTGCACAGGCGCAGGTCCGCCTTCGCCGGGGATGCGGCCAGGAAACTGGAGCCGAGGAGGGCGATGGCGAGCCCAAGGCTGTGACGCCGGCGGGAAGCCGATGGGATAATAACGGCCTTCATGGATGCTGGTTCGGTCGATTCAGGTCAGGAATGAAATCGCACAATGCTTCGAGAACTATGTCGAATCGTTGTCAGTCAGAAGCGGCGAGGTATCAAGGCCCAAGACTGCGAAACCTGCCAAATTAGCCTGCTAAAGATCGGGTTTGGCGGGTTGTCGCAGGCCTGATCCGTCTCGCCCCCTCCGTTTGAAGGGCAGATCATCCGGTTGACGCCTCGGCCCTCGGCCTCGCGATCCAGATGCCGAAGAGGATCAAGGCTCCTCCCAGGCTCTGCACGAAGGTCAGCGCTTCGCCCAGAATCAGCCAGCCGAAGAGAGCCGTCGCGACGGCCTCCAGGAACATGACGAGGGAGGAGAACACGGCCGGCAGGCGTCCGAGTGCGACGGAAAGCAGCCCCTGGCCGCCCGCGTGGCTAATGAGGGCCATGGCGGTCAGGGCTGCGAGGCCATGCCAGGTCTGCGGCAATATCCGCGGCTCGAGGGCGAGCGCCACCGCGAGAAGGATGGTGGCGGTGATCGCCCCCGCCTCGAAGGTCACTCTGGCCGCTCCGGCCCTGTCCCGCGCCCGGCTGACGGCCAGAAAATAGAGGCCGAAGAGAAGGCTGTGGCGAGCCCGTAGAGATCCCCCCTGATGCGGTCGGGATCGACCTGCAGGCTCTGGCCGATCAGGGCCGCGCCGCCGGCCAGGCACATCACGAGCCCCATGACCGTGCCCCGGGAGACCCGCTGCCTCAGCACCAGCCAGGTCACGAGCACGACGAAGAACGGGGCCGTCGTGGCGAAGAAGGTCGCATTGGCCACTGTCGTGTTGAAGATCGCCAGGTGCCAGAAGAAGAGGTCGCCCGAAAAGACGAGGCCCGCCAGCACGGTGGCCTTGCTGAAGGAGGCGCGGGGAGCGTTCGCGGGCGCTTTCGCCTCCTCGATGCGCATCCAGGCATAGAGAACCGGCAGGGCGAGGGCGACACGCCAGAAGGCACTGGCGAAAGGACCCACGTCCGCCGCAGCGAATCGGACGAAGATCGGGGAGATGCCCATGGCGACGGCCCCGGCGCAGAGCGCGGCGAAAGCCGGGGCGAAGCCCGTGTCGAGGCGGACGGGGGTGGATGTGGAGGTCATGGGCTCTTGCGAAACGATATTGCGCTTAACGTCGCGTTGTCAGCACGGGGAGGGCAGGTTAAGGCTTGCCCACAATCCTTCAATCCACCGTTCCGATCCTCTTCGCAACCCATGTCCGCTTCCGTCGCTCCCAAGAGCATCGATCCCGTCCTCGAACCTTGCCCGGTCGAGCTTGTCGAAGGGGCCGTCGAATCGGGAATCCTGATCCTGTGCGACCATGCCTCCAACGCCGTTCCGCCGGATCTGGGCGATCTCGGCCTGCCGGAGGCCGAGTTCCAGCGGCACATCGCCTACGACATCGGGGCGGCTGCCGTGACGCGCTCGCTGGCCCGAAGGCTCCAGGCGCCCGCGATCCTCACGCAGTTCTCGCGCCTCGTCATCGACCCGAACCGGGGGCGCGACGATCCGACCCTGGTCATGCGCCTGTCCGACGGCGCGGTGGTGCCGGGCAACGCCCGGGTGGGCGAGGCCGAGATCGCAAGGCGCATCGCCCGGTTCTACGACCCTTATGACACCGCCATTTCCGCTGCGATCAACAGGGCCATGGCGGCAGGACATCCGCCGGCCGTTGTGACCGTCCACAGCTTCACGCCGGTCTGGCGCGGCTGGCCCCGGCCCTGGCACGTGGGCATCCTGTGGGATGCGGACGATCGCTTCGCCAGGCCCCTGCTGGCGGGGCTATGTGCGGAAGAAGGACTCGTCGTGGGCGACAACGAGCCTTATGATGGAGCCCTTGCAGGCGATACGGTCGACCGCCACGCCACGATCCGAGGGCTCGCCAACGCGCTCATCGAGATCCGGCAGGACCTGATCGCCTCGGACGAAGGCGCGGAGGAGTGGGCCGCCCGTTTCGCGCGGCTGCTCGAACCGCTCGCCGCACAGGAAAGCCTGCGGATGCCGAAGCTCCATGCGTCCCGCACGCAGGAGCGCCTGCGCCGCCATGGAGGATGAGTTCATGAAGGAGATCGACGCCGCGACCCGCACGGAACTGGAGGCCGCCGCCTTCCGCAGGCTGCTCGAACACCTGCGCGGGCGCACCGATGTCCAGAACATCGACCTCATGGCCGTGGCGGGCTTTTGCCGCAACTGCCTGTCCAACTGGCTCAAAGACGCCGCCGACGAGCGGGGCGTCGCCCTCTCCAAAGACGAGAGCCGTCAGCACGTCTACGGCATGCCCTACGAGGAGTGGAAGGAGCGTTACCAGCGCGAGGCCACATCGTCGCAGGCTGAGAATTTTGAGAAATCGAAGCCGAGGCATTAAAGCAGCCTCAACGAAATGGACTTTAACTCTGGCGCAATGCCATCAATCAGGGGCTTCCATTCATGGATGACGCAGCTTTCAACACCGAATCCGTCGCAGCCGACCAGCTGAAGGCCTTCATCGAGCGCATCGAGCGCCTCGAGGAGGAAAAGGCCGGCATCGCAGGCGACATTAAGGACGTTTATGCCGAGGCGAAGGGCAACGGCTTCGACACCAAGGTCCTTCGCAAGATCATTTCGCTTCGCAAGCGCGACTACGCCGAGCGTCAGGAGGAGGAAGCGATCCTCGAGCTCTACATGCAGGCGCTCGGGATGGTCTGAGGCGAGACAGATCCGCCAAAGATTTCAAAGGCCCTGCAGCATGCCGCTGCGGGGCCTTTCTCATTCCGGCAATACAAGACCCTGCAGGATGTCGAGCGTTCTGGGCGGAAGGGGCATGGGGCGGCGGGTGGGCGCGTCCAGCATGACATTGGTGGTCTCCACGCTCGCCACGAGCCGGCCCTTGTTGAAGATGCCCTGGACAAGCGAGATCGAGCTTCGTCCGATCCGGGAGACGCCCGTTCCGATCTCGACCGTGCCGGGCCAGAAAAGCTCCGCATGATAGTTGATGAGCAGGCGGGCGAGGACGAAGCTCGAGCCTTCCGCAGCGAGCGGCCTGTCCGAGCCGTACAGGAAAGCCACCCGGCCGATCTCCGAAAAGGTCGCAAAGACAGCGTTGTTGACGTGGCCCTGCCGGTCGAGATCCGAATAGCGGATCTCGGCGGATGTGCGGCTAGGATAGGCTTCCAGCGGGCGTAGAGCGTTCGGGTCCTTCATCGTGCCTCCTCGTGATGCGGCCATAGAATACGAAGGGTGGCAGGCTCAAGCGAAAAAGGACCTGCGCCGGGCGTCTCTCACGTGGCGACGCTCCCTCTCGCAGTTCGCAATCCGCTTGCCTATAAGGAAGCTGGACAACGATGATCGGAGAAACGGATGAAGCGGGCGCGGAACGAAGTGTCGGAACCCCTGGATGCGGATGCGCGCCGCAGGATCGCTCCCGTCATCTGCTATCCGGTCGACAGCCTGGCGCAGCCCGATCTCGCCGCCTACCGCGCGGCGCGCGAAGGCTGGGAGAAGGTGGACGAGGTCGTCGTTCCGCCGCGCGATGCCCGCTGCTTTCATGTGCCGGTGGGACACTTTTTCCGGATCGTCAGCATCGAGGGGCCGCAGGTCGGGGACCTGAATCTCTGGTCGGCGCAGGATCTCGGCGAGCGCTTCTTCTCCGGCAAGACGCGGGCCTTGCATGGCACGCATCTCTCCACCGGGGACAGGCTCTGGTCGTGCCTGCCGTTCTTGAGGCCGATGGCGACGATCACGCACGACACCCTCGACTGGTACGGCTTCGACGAACATGGCGGCTCCGTGCACGACGTGATCGGCACGCGGTGCGATCCCTACACGCATCGCCTGCTCTCCGGCAGCGACTATCATTACTGCTGCCATTCGAACCTGACCCGCGCCCTCGCATATCGGACGAGCCGTCCGAAGGAAGAGGTCGAGTCGGCGGTGCATGACGTCCTCAACGTCTTCATGTGCACCGGCTTCACCCGCGATACGGGGCAGTACTTCATGAAGGCGAGCCCGGTGAGGCCCGGCGATTATCTCGAATTCTTCGCCGAGATTGACCTGCTCGGCGCGCTCTCCGCCTGCCCGGGCGGCGATTGCAGCTCGGAGCATTCGAGCGATGCGGCGGCCTGCCATCCGCTGCTCGTGGAGGTCTTCAGGCCCAAGGCGCCGCCCGAAGGCTGGACCTCGCCAGGGCGCAATCCTTATGGCCGGCAGCACGGCGAGTGAACAAGCGGCTGATGGAAGAAGGGGCTCCTCTCGGAGCCCCTTTTCCTTATCTCAGCACCCGGAGCGGTTTGACCGCGGGGCCCGTGAAGCGGTTCGTCGCCAGATCGCCCACAGGCTTGTCGGAGAAGCCCATGTGCAAGGCCGGCTCGGCCGAAAGCAGGGCGGTAAGGGTCGTCACGGGCTGCGCCTTCGCAGCAGGCGCTTTCGCCTGGGGCTTGGGCTTCGTGTCCCTGGGCGTCGAGCCCGTAGCGACGGGGATATCGACCGGACGGGCCGATGCGATGGCGACCGGGCGCAGGCCTGGCCGGGGAGGGGGCAGCGGGAGCTGGCCCGTCGGCAGGCTCGCGACGAGGTCCGATGCGCCACGCAGCTCCGGAATGCCGGGAATCGGGTTGGTGGCGGCAAGCGAGCCGGGTCGCGCCGGTGGAAGCGGCGCATAAGCCATGGCCACCACCGTCTCGGGTGCTTCAGGCGCATCCGGACGCCGGGGCGGCATCGGCGCGAAGGCCATGCCCTTGGCGATGGAGAGGTCGGAGCCGTTAGGGTTTTGCCCCGCCGGTCCCTGCTGCCAGGCGAGCACCGGGCCCGAGGCGGTCTGGACCGTGCTCGGCGCGCCGTTGATCCGGGTCGGCGGCAGCGGTGCGGCGGCCGGCGGAGTGAAATCCTCGCGCAGAGCGGGGGCGATGGCCGCGACGACGGCAGGCGCGGGCGGCTCGGGCCTGGGCTGCACGACGGGAGCCTGCCGCACGACGGCCTGAGTCGGGGCCGGAGCCGGCGTCGGCTGCAGGGCCGCGTAGACCGACGAGTTGGAATCGCTGGCGTAGTAGTTCTGGGTCGGACCGCGCGAGGCGATGAGGGCCCGGCCCGGACGGGACGCGGTGCGGATCTCCTCGATGTCCTCGTCCTCATCGCTGCCGCCGAACAGGGTGGCCCAGAGGCTCTTGCGGCGACCCGACGAGGATGCTGTATCCTCGGCTTCCGCATAGGCCGCGTAACCTGCGACCGCGCCACCCTTGGAGAGCACCTCGGCGCGCGCAAGCTGATAACCGGGCAGGGGCCTGCCGTCGGCCGGGATATGCACTGTCTTGCCGTCGGGGAAGAGGCGTACGAGCTGGTCCCTGGTCATGCGCGGCCAGGCGCGCACGCTGCCGACGTCGAGATGGACGAAGGGCGTGTAGGCATTGGGATAATAACCGACGCCGCCGTTCTGCAGCCTCATGCCGATGGCGCGCAGGCGGCTGGCCGGGACATCCGGCAGGTAGAAGTCCAACGCCTTGCCCAGCATGTGCTGGCTGTTCTTGGCCACCCCGCTCGAACGGCGGCGGAGCATGGAGTTGGTCTGGGGCGAGCGGTAGGCCGAGTTCACATGGACCGGGGCGCTCGATCCGACCTCGCGATAGACCTCCCACACCGTATCGAAGAGGCGCGGATCCATGCGGGTCGATTCTCCGCGCCGCCAGTCGCGCAGGAACCAGTTGAGCTGCTGCAGGGCGCCCGGATTGTACATGCCGTTGCGCCGGAACGTAACGGTCAGGCGCTCCCTGGTATTGTTGTGGTAGAAGGTGAGCGTGCGTGTATCGCCGTTGGCGACCGCGTCCTGGGTGCCGTGGGTGCCGGCGGCCATGACCGAGAGAAAGGCCGCGAGGCCGATTCCGGCGCGGAAAAGGGGAGCCCGCCTGCCAGCGCGCTGCGCCAAGCGGTCCTTACGCAATACACTCACTGTGGTACTCGTCTTTCGCGTGCCGCATCCGGGGATGCCGCAACCCTCATAGTGAAGGGATCTTTGCCGAAGACGGTTACTTCAGGGTTAAGCGGACGGCGAAAACCCGGAGAATGATCGAAGAATTATCCGGGCAGGTTCAGGGCGGCGCGGACCTTGCGGTCGAGGCCATAGAGATCCTCGAAGAAGGTCAGGCTGCCCTTCTCGTCCACGGACAGGGTGAAGTAGGTCAGGTGCACGGGCAGGGGATTGCTCAGATGCACGTAGCGCTCGCCCTTGCCGATAAGTCCGCGCAGCTTCTTCTCCGACCATTTTCCGTTCGCGCCCATGATCGCTTCTGCCAGTTCGAACGGCTTGTCGACACGCACGCAGCCATGGCTGAAGGCGCGCTTGGCCGCCGAGAACAGGTTCCTGTTCGGCGTATCGTGCAGGTAAACTGCATGCTGGTTCGGGAACATGAATTTCACGTAGCCCAGCGCGTTGCGCGCGCCGGGGGGCTGGCGCACGGTGATCCGGTTGCCGTTGCGGATGACCTGATAGCCCTTGCGCTCGGCATAAGTCGGGTCGCTCGCAAGCGCAGGCAGGATCTCCTTCTTCATGATCGAGGGCGGGATCGTCCAGGACGGGTTCACCACCAGATATTTCATGTTCTCCGAGAAGATCGGCGTCTGCGACTCCTTCTTGCCGACGATGACGCGGGTCTCATGGACCACGTCGCCCGCTTCAACGAGCCGCAGGCGGAATTCGGGCACGTTCACGGCGATGTGGCGGGCTCCGAGATCGGCGGGAAGCCAGCGCCAGCGCTCCATGTTGGAGATCAGTTCCGCCTCCCTCTGCGCCGGCGAGGGGCCGGAGAGGGCAGCGACCGTCTGGGGCGTCAGGGCGCCGTTGGTAGGCAGGCCCTTCTCCTTCTGGAACGCCGCCACCGCGGAGGCGAGCTGCCGGTCGTAGACGTTGTGGCTATCCGCATCCTTGGCAAGATTGAAGCGCGCGCGGATCAGGGGCACGCGCGGATCCTTCATGCCGACGCGCAAGGTGGGGCCCTTGGGCACGCGAACCATCAGCCGGGTGGGGCGCTCGGCGCGCAGCTTGGCAAGTTCCGCCCTGAGGGCGCCGTATCCCGGATGGGGCGGGTGGTAGGAGGCCAGCGCCGCATTCGCGTCAGCGGCAGAGGCGACCGTCTTCAGCACGTCCCCTGTCCCCGGCACGTCGAGCTTCGGCGTGACCAGTGGCGAAAGACGGGCGAGGTCGATGCGCGCTCCCCGGGCGTCTTGGGCATAGCGGGCGATGGCGAGGCTGAGCCGCACATCGGCCTCCGCACGCTCAGCCGGCGTTGCGTTCCGGCTCAACGCCGCCGGAGGCAGGGGATAATCCTCCGGGTTGAGGCCGTCCTCGTCGGCCGCCTTCACGCGCTTCATCGCCGACAAGGCTGCGGCGGACCAGGTTTCTCCTTGAAGCCAGATCAGAGGCCGTTCCGCCTGCCCGTAGAAAGCGGCGAGCGCCTCCCGCTCCCGACCCTCGAGGCGGAGCTGGCGCATGGCCGCCTCGTCCGAGAACAGCCTGTCGATGGCGATGCGGTCCCAATCCGACCGGGTGACGACCGCTACAGGAGCCGTCTCCGGCAGCGGGATATCGAGGCTGCCCGCCGGTTTCAGGTCGGCGGCATTGATGGTGACGGGAGCTGGCTCGGTGAGGGGGATGACATCGGGGCGGGGCTCCTGCCTGGCGGGTGCCAAGTCGACCATGGCGTCGTCGAAAGAGGGCTCGGCCGGTTCCAGGATGACGGGTTCCGCCGGTGCTGCGGGTACCGGCCCGCTTTCCGCCAGCGCGGCAAGCGGCATGAAGGAAACGGATCCGATCAGCCCCAGCCAGAGCGTCTTCCTGCGCCAGTCCCGCATGGCTCGCCTTCCTCGTCGCAATGGGATGGAGGACCGGAATCCTCTCCACTCAAATGAATTTCGTCAGTGTGCAGGCGCACCCCTTGCCACGCTTAACGCGCGAGGGCGCAAATCGGCTGCATGCTATAAGCCAAGTTCCTTCAATTTTCGGTAAAAGCTCCTGCTGTCGTTGCCGCAGGCTTGGCCGCGGCCCGGTCCGGGTTGATCCGGAAGGGCGAAACGCCAATATGTGTTCACACCGCCCTCGAACTTCGTTCCGACGATGTCCAGTCCCACGAACCTCCAGAAAGTCTCCCCCGTGCACAACCTCTCATCCGCAGGGGCGGCGCAGGCCGATCTCGGCCTCCTGCCCGAATGGAACCTGTCCCACCTTTATCCCGGCATGGACAGCGAGGCTTTCAGGAGCGACCTCGCCAAGGCCGAGGCGGAGTGCAAGGCTTTTGCGCAAGCCTACCGGGGCAGGCTCGACGAGATGGCGCGGGGCGGCAATCCGTCCGAAGCCCTGAGCGAGGCGGTCAAGCATTTCGAGGCGCTGGAGGATCTGCTCGGGCGCATCATGTCCTATGCCGGCCTCGTCTATTCCGGCGACACCACCGACCCGGCCCGTGCGAAGTTCTACGGGGACACGCAGGAGCGCATGACGGCGGCGTCGAGCGAGCTTATCTTCTTCGGGCTCGAGCTCAACCGCATTGACGACGAGATCATGGACAGGGCGATGCGTGAGGGGCCGCTCGCCCATTACCGTCCGTGGATCGAGGACCTGCGCAAGGATAAGCCGTTCCAGCTCGACGACCGGATCGAGCAGCTCTTCCATGAGAAATCCGTCACCGGGCGCTCCGCTTGGAACCGCCTGTTCGACGAGACCATCGCTTCCCTGCGCTTCACCGTGCGCGGCGAGGAGCTGCCCATCGAGCCGACCCTGAACAAGCTCCAGGATCCGGACGAGACCGTGCGCAAGGATGCGTCCGATGCGCTGGCAAAGACCTTCAAGGCCAATCTTCGCATCTTCACGCTCATCACCAACACGCTGGCGAAGGACAAGGAAATCTCCGACCGCTGGCGCGGTTTCGAGGATGTCGCCGATGCCCGCCATCTGGCGAACCGCGTCGAGCGCGAGGTGGTGGATGCGCTGGTGGCCGCCGTGCGCGACGCCTATCCGCGTCTGTCGCACCGCTACTATGCCCTCAAGGCGAAATGGTTCGGCAAGGACCAGCTCGACCACTGGGACCGCAATGCGCCCCTGCCGAAGGTCGAGCAGCGCACGATCCGCTGGGACGATGCGAAGGAGACGGTCCTCACGGCCTATTCAGCCTTCTCGCCCCGCATGGCCGATATCGCGCGACGCTTCTTCGACGAGAGCTGGATCGACGCGCCCACGCGTCCCGGGAAGGCGCCGGGCGCCTTCGCCCATCCGACGGTGCCCTCGGCGCATCCCTACGTGCTGCTGAACTACCAGGGCAAGCCGCGGGATGTGATGACGCTCGCGCACGAACTCGGCCATGGCGTGCATCAGGTGCTCGCTGCGCCGAATGGCGCGCTCATGGCGCCGACGCCGCTGACACTCGCCGAAACGGCATCCGTCTTCGGCGAGATGCTCACCTTCCGCCGCCTGCTCGACCAGACCACCGATCCGGTGCAGCGCAAAGCCATGCTCGCCGCCAAGGTCGAGGACATGCTCAACACGGTGGTGCGCCAGATCGCGTTCTACTCCTTCGAGCGCAAGGTGCATCTGGAGCGCCGCAATGGCGAGCTGACATCGGACAAGCTCTGCGAACTCTGGATGTCGGTGCAGGATGAATCCCTCGGCCCTGCGATCCGACTGGGTCCGGGCTATGAATCCTTTTGGACCTACATCCCGCACTTCGTCCATTCGCCGTTCTACGTCTATGCCTATGCCTTCGGCGACTGCCTCGTGAACTCGCTCTACGGCGTTTACGAACGCTCGAACGAGGGCTTCGTGGACCGCTATTTTGCGCTGCTGTCCGCGGGCGGCACGAAGCATTACTCGGAGCTGCTCGCGCCCTTCGGTCTCGATGCCCGCGATCCGTCCTTCTGGCAGATCGGGCTGTCGATGATCGAGAAGCTGATCGGCGAACTGGAGGCCATGGAACGGGCTGCCTGATCGCGGGGTTTCAAGACCTTCGGACGCAGCAACGCGCCGCGTCCGCATCAGAGCCGAGTCAGCCGTCGAGATTACCGGAAAGCACCTCCGCCATGGCCGATAGGGATAACGAAGCCAACCGCTTTTCCGCCCGGGCCGCCCGTTATGCCCGCGTGGGGGCCAATATGGGCGGCGTTGCGGCGCGCATGGCCGGCGCGCGCCTCATGGGCGTGAGCGGGCGCGACTCCTCCAATGCGGCGGCGCTGGCGCAGGCGCTCGGCGGCTTGAAGGGCCCGATCATGAAGGTGGCGCAGCTGCTCGCCACCATCCCCGATCTCATCCCGCCGGAATATGCCGCCGAACTGCAGAAGCTGCAGAGCGAAGCGCCGCCCATGGGTGCGGCCTTCGTCAAGCGGCGGATGCAGGCGGAGCTCGGACCGAACTGGCAGAGCCGCTTCGGCTCGTTCGACCTCGCGCCCGCCGCGGCGGCGTCCCTCGGCCAGGTCCACCGGGCGGCCACGAAGGAGGGTGAGCCCCTCGCCTGCAAGCTGCAATATCCCGACATGCAGTCCGCCGTGGAGGCGGATCTGGGCCAGCTCGAGTTCGTCTTCGCGCTCCACCGCCGCATGGATCCCGTCATTGATACCCGCGAGATCTCGAAGGAAATCGGCGAGCGGGTGCGGGAGGAGCTCGATTACGAGCGCGAGGCCAAGCATGCCGCGCTCTACGCAAGGACCCTCGAGGGCATCGACGAAGTGCGCGTGCCGAAAGTCCATCCGGAACTGTCCACCAGGCGGCTTCTCTCCCTGAGCTGGCTGGAGGGTGAGAAGATTCTCCAGTTCACGGAAAGTCCCGTAGAGATCCGCAACCGGCTGGCCGTGGCCATGTTCAAGGCGTGGTGGCATCCCTTCAGCCATGCGGCCGTGATCCACGGCGATCCCCACCTGGGCAATTACACCGTCTTCTCCGAGAACGGGGAGGCGAGGGGGATCAACCTTCTCGACTACGGCTGCATCCGCATCTTCCATCCCCGTTTCGTGGGCGGCGTCGTCGACCTCTATCGCGGGCTCCAGACCGGCGACCGCGCCCGCATCGTCCATGCCTACGAGACCTGGGGCTTCAAGAATCTCTCGAACGAGCTGATCGACATCTTGAATATCTGGGCCTCGTTTATCTACGGGCCGCTCCTCGACGACCGCGTCCGCACCGTGGCGGACGGGGTGAAGCCTGGCGAATACGGACGCCGCCAGGCCTTCGAGGTCCACAAGGCGCTCAAGGAGAAGGGGCCCGTCACCGTACCGCGCGAATTCGTCTTCATGGACCGCGCCGCCGTCGGTCTCGGGGCGGTCTTCCTGCACCTCAAGGCCGAGCTGAACTATCACCGGCTCTTCGAGGACGAGATCGCGCGCTTCTCGCTGGAGAATCTGGCGCAGAGGCAGGCGGAGGTGCTGTCTGCGGCGGGCCTGCCTCGGCCCCTGTAACGCGGTTGCATCCTTTGCGGCCCGGCTTTAGAGCCTTACCGCGTCAGAGGGGCAGCCGATGAAGATTGCTTTCGTCCACCAGAATTTTCCGGGCCAGTTCCTGCGTCTGTCGAAGAGCTTCGTGGCCGAGGGCCACGAGGTGGTCGGCCTGGGAACGGTGAAGTCCTGCGCCATTCCCGGCGTGAAGTACTATTCCTATCAGCCGGTTCCGGGTCCGGACGACCAGCCCTACAAGTTCCGCTTTTCCCCTGTCATTCCCCGCCTGCGCCGGGCCTATGGCGTCGCGCAGAAGGCGAAGGAGCTGGCGAGCCAGGGCTTCGAGCCGGACGTGGTCGTGGTCAATACCGGCTGGGGCGAGAACCTGTTTCTCAAGGACATCTGGCCGAAGGCCCGTCATGTGGCCTATTTCGAGTATTATTACGCATCCGAGGGGCAGGATGTCGGGTTCGACCCCGAATTCCCGACCGTGAACGAGGAGGTGATCTGGCGCCTTCGCGCCAAGAACGCCATGCAGCTCGGTGCGCTCGACGCCGCGGATCTCGCCGTTGCGCCCACGCGCTTCCAGCGGGACACCTTCCCGGCCTATCTGCACGACCGGATCGCCGTCATCCATGACGGGATCGACACGAAGAACCTGAAGCCGGATCCGGAGGCCCGCCTCCAGATCGGCCAGAGCGGCCCCAAGCTGAACCGGGGCAAGCCCGTCGTCACCTACGTGACCCGCAACATCGAGCCCATGCGCGGCGCGCACATCGTGTTCCGGAGCCTGCCCTACCTGCTCGACATCGATCCCGAGCTCCAGGTGATCATCATCGGCGGCAAGAAGACCAGCTATTCCGATGCCGCCCCCGACGGTCAGACCTGGTTCGACGTCTTCAAGTCCCGGATCGAGCGCCCGGTGGACTGGTCGCGGGTCCATTTCGTGGGCAACCTGGCCTACGACAAGTTCGTGCGGGTGCTGCAGGTCTCCTCCGCCCACATCTACATGACTTATCCCTTCGTCCTCTCCTGGTCCTCCATCGAGTCCATGGCGCTCGAATGCCGGATCGTGGCCTCCGACACCGCGCCGGTGCGCGAGATCATCCAGGATGGGGTCAACGGCCGCCTCTTTCCCTTCTTCGACGAGAAGGCGCTGGCCGAACGGGTGCGCGAGACCTTGATGGAAAAGGAGAAATCGGCCGCCATGGCGAAGGAGGCCCGCCGCATCGCGGTCGAGCGCTACGATTACGAGACCGTCTGCCTGCCGCAATGGCGGGAATTTCTGGGAATAAGATGATAACTTGGCGTTTGGCGGATAAACTTTCCATTACAATCATTCCAACGATTGCGGCTCCTCACCGCATGCGGTAAACGCAGCAATTAAGAACCGTTGCTAAACAGGGCATTTTGAATCATGGCCGATACAAAACACGCGCCGCACGGGGGCTATAGTCCGGATATGGACGGACCGACCCATGAAGCCACCTACCAGGGCTTCATCCGGTTCGCTGAAATTGCAACCGCCGTCGTCGTCTGCCACGTCCTCGCGCTGGCCGTGGGTGGCATCCACCATGCCTGGTTGACCGCCATTTTCGGCGTCATCCTGTCGCTTGCCGCCGGCGCCGTGGGCGCCCTTGCCCCGTCCATCGGCGTTCGCGCCCCGGCGGTGGTGGGGATTTTCCTCCTTCTGGCGCTCTTCTTCTACTGACATAAGGACCTGAAAACGTCCGTCTGACAGACTGGGGGCTCATATGCGGATCGCCGTTCTCTCCGAAACCGATGGAGCGGAGACACGCGTTTCCGCCACGCCCGAGACGGTCAAGAAGTATAAAAGCCTCGGCGCGGACGTGACCGTCCAGGCCGGGGCCGGGGCCAAGGCCGGCTTCGCCGATGCCGAATTCGAGGCCGCGGGCGCGACGGTCGCCAGGACGGCCAAGGATGCCCTGCAGGACGCGGACATCGTCCTCAAGGTCCGCCGCCCGGCGGCCGCGGAGCTCAAGGGCGTCAAGCCCGGCGCGATCCTCGTCGCCATCATGGACCCCTACGGCCAGGAGGCAGCCCTCCAGAGCCTGGCCGAGGCGCAGGTCTCCGCCATCGCCATGGAGCTGATGCCGCGCATCACCCGCGCCCAGGTGATGGACGTGCTCTCCTCCCAGGCCAACCTCGCCGGCTATCGCGCCGTGATCGACGCTTCGGCCGACTACGGCCGCGCCATTCCCATGATGATGACCGCCGCCGGCACCGTGCCGGCCGCCCGCATCTTCATCATGGGCGCAGGCGTCGCAGGGCTCCAGGCCATCGCCACCGCCCGCCGCCTCGGCGGCGTGGTGACCGCCACCGACGTGCGCCCCGCCGCCAAGGAGCAGGTGGAAAGCCTCGGCGCCAAGTTCATCGCGGTGGAGGACGAGGAGTTCAAGCAGGCCGAGACCGCGGGCGGCTACGCCAAGGAAATGTCGGCGGAGTACCGGGCCAAGCAGGCCGATCTGGTGGCCTCCCACATCGCCAAGCAGGACATCGTCGTCACCACGGCCCTGATCCCCGGCCGTCCGGCCCCGAAGCTGATCTCGAAGGCCATGGTGGAAGCCATGAAGCCGGGTTCGGTGATCGTGGACCTCGCCGTCGAGCGCGGCGGCAATTGCGAGCTCTCGGAGCCCGGCAAAGTGGTGGAGCATAACGGCGTGAAGATCGTGGGCCACCTCAATGTGCCCGGACGTCTCGCCGCCACCGCCTCCAGTCTCTACGCAAAGAACCTTTACGCCTTCGTCGAGACGCTGGTCGACAAGGAAGCCAAGACCCTGGCCGTGAAGTGGGACGACGAACTCGTCAAGGCGACCTGCCTGACCCGGGACGGCGCCATCGTCCACACGGCCTTCCAGCCGGCGGCCTAGAACTCAAGAGGGGGGACACCATGGCGACGATACTCACGCCCGAGCAGGCCGTCGAACAGGCCCGAGCGGCGGCCGAGGCTGCCCGGCAGGCCGCCGAAACGGCGCAGATCCTGGCCGATCAGGTGGCGCTCGCGGCCGGGGCGGCCGCGTCGACCGTCACCCATGGTGTGGTGGATCCGACGGTGTTTCGCCTGGCCATCTTCGTGCTGGCGATCTTCGTGGGCTATTACGTGGTCTGGCAGGTGACCCCGGCGCTGCACACGCCGCTGATGTCCGTCACCAACGCCATCTCCTCGGTCATCGTGGTCGGCGCGCTGCTCGCGGTCGGCGTCGACGCGGCGCCCGCCCTCGGGGAGGGGCCGATCTGGGCCAGGGCGCTCGGCTTCATCGGCCTCATCCTCGCGGCCATCAACATCTTCGGCGGCTTCCTGGTGACCCAGCGCATGCTCGCCATGTACCGCAAGAAGGGATGAGGCGATGTCGGCCAATCTTGCCTCGATCCTCTACCTCATCTCAGGCGTCCTGTTCATCCTGGCGCTGCGCGGCCTCTCCCATCCCACCACGTCCCGGCAGGGCAACCTCTACGGCATGGTCGGCATGGGGATCGCCATCCTCACCCCCCTGTTCGTCCAGCCCCCCAACGGCTTCGGCGGATGGGCGCTGGTGGTGCTGGGCCTCGCCATCGGCGGCGGCATCGGCGCGGTGATCGCCAAGCGCGTGCCGATGACGGCCATGCCGCAGCTCGTCGCGGCCTTCCACTCGCTCGTGGGCCTGGCCGCGGTGCTCGTGGCGGCGGGGGCGCTCTATGCGCCGCAGGCGTTCGGCATCGGAGCGGTCGGCACCATCCATGGCGGCTCGCTCTTCGAGATGGCGCTGGGCGTGGCCATCGGCGCCATCACCTTCACCGGCTCTGTCATCGCGTTCCTGAAGCTCGACGGCCGCATGTCCGGCAAGCCGATCCTGCTGCCGAGCCGGCACCTCATCAATATGGGCCTCGGGCTCCTGCTGCTCGTGCTGCTCATCGCTTTCATCCGCACGGAGAGCCATGCGGCCTTCTGGTTGATCGTGCTGGCGGCCTTCGTGCTGGGCGTGACGCTCATCATCCCGATCGGCGGCGCGGACATGCCCGTCGTGGTGTCGATGCTCAACTCCTATTCCGGCTGGGCGGCGGCAGGCATCGGCTTCACCCTCGGCAACCTTGCGCTCATCATCACGGGCGCATTGGTCGGCTCCTCGGGCGCGATCCTGTCCTACATCATGTGCAAGGGCATGAACCGCTCCTTCATTTCCGTCATCCTCGGCGGCTTCGGCGGCGAGACGGCGGGACCCGCAGGCGGGGCGGTCGAGACGAGGCCCGTAAGGCAGGGCTCGGCGGACGACGCCGCCTTCATCATGAAGAATGCGGCCAAGGTCATCATCGTCCCGGGCTACGGCATGGCGGTCGCCCAGGCCCAGCATGCGCTGCGCGAGATGGCCGACACCCTCAAGGCCGAGGGCGTTGAGGTGAAGTACGCCATCCATCCGGTGGCGGGCCGCATGCCGGGCCACATGAACGTGCTGCTGGCGGAAGCGAGCGTGCCTTACGACGAGGTCTTCGAGCTCGAGGACATCAACGGGGAGTTCGCCCAGGCCGACGTGGCCTTCGTGATCGGCGCCAACGACGTGACGAACCCGGCGGCCAAGACCGATCCCAACTCGCCGATCTTCGGCATGCCGATCCTCGACGTGGAGAAGGCCAAGACCGTGCTCTTCATCAAGCGCGGCATGGGCTCCGGCTATGCGGGCGTGGAGAACGAGCTTTTCTTCCGAGACAACACGATGATGCTCTTCGGCGACGCCAAGAAGATGGTCGACGAAATTCTGAAAAACCTCGTCTGACCATTTCGTTTCGGACGATTTCTGCGGTAAGGCCGGTCTCAGGACCGGCCTTGTTCGTTGAAAGGCCACTCTTCCGGCATTTCATGGAGACGACGATGGCGATCACGATGCGTTCCGCACAGCCCGCAGACCGGGACGCGGTGATCGAGCTGATCCATCGGCTCAACGTCTTCGAGGCGGACCTCACCCAGGACCGGCGGCGGGACTATGGCGGGGCGATCGGCTATTACGACGAGCTGATGCAGCGCCTTGCTGCCCGCAAGGGCCGGATCATCCTCGCCGAGGCGAATGGCATCATCGTCGGCGCCATGGGCTTCTCCCTCGACCAGGACGCCGCCTACATGTCCGACGACGTGCGCCGTCACGGCACGGTGACGGATCTCGTCGTCCACGAGGAATGGCGCGGTCGCGGCATTGGCCAGATGCTGCTCGCCGAGGCCGAGCGGCTGACGAAGGCCGCCGGCCACAAGCGCCTGATGATCGGCGTGCTCGTCGCCAACGAGCGGGCGGACCGCACCTACCGCCAGTTCGGCTTCGAGCCTTACGTGTCGATCCTAAAAAAGGAGTTGTGAGGGAGACGACTTTTAGTTGGCTTCCACACGGCCCGTGCGTAATATGGTATTTCGATACTGAAATGTGGTTGCAGATAAGGATCTTTTCTTGAGATCTCTTCGAAATCTGAGCATGGGTCTGATTGCGGCTGCTACGTTTCTCCTTTTGCAGGGGTAAGCATAGCCCGAAGCGAAAGAGACGATTACCGAGGCGATGGCTCATGAGATGAGAGCGCTCGCCTTGAAAAACCTTCGCTTACTGTTGTGCTCTGAAGGTAAGTTTTGTGCGCCTGCAACAGAAAGTGAGTTAAGGCATCCCCCCATCTCGATTGAGGATACTCGCAGAGCGATGTCGATTGGAGTTATATCGGGCGTAGCTGAGAAGTGCGGTGTTGACTGGAACAGGAATTTCTTTGGTCCACTCATGAGCCACTTTCGTCATCAAGTGCGCATGAATGAGCGACAGCTTTCCCTGATCGCCTTTGTTCATGGTGTTCAGCAATCCAGAGCCCTCAAATCGGCGACGAACGACATGTGCACTCCCGCTATGAAAGAGCGATTGTCCAATTCTGTGGCTCGTTAGGTTCCATGGTAGCGGCATAGTCTGAACGCCTACTGCGCCTAAGTGTCGATTCTGAAAAAAGAACTGTGAGAGGGCGGGTAGGCCTCCTCCCACGCCATCAGCATCGTCAGCTTCGGCCAGCGGGCCGGCCAGTTCTTTCCTGCTATCCGATCGCGATAGGTCTCCATCTTATGCCCGAATAACGGGGTCGGCCTGACGATGAGATTCAGGAGATCCTCGACACCCTAGGGAGCTAGGATCTCGACCTGTCCGTCGGCTTTGCGTGCGGCCACGGCGGTGGCGGTTTCGGACCAGTGGGCGACGGCATCGAAGGTATTGCGGTAGGGCGCATCGCCATTGCGCAGCTGCATGCGCGCCTGGTTCTTGACCGACCACTCGAATCCTGGAGCAAGTCGGCGGAGGCGGTGCTCCAGATCGGCTTCACGCTCTTTGCACGAATCGGCGGGGTCGAAAAAGATCACATCGATATCGTTGAGACGGGACACGTCGAACTCGCGGCCATGGAGATGATCCCATACGGCGTTTCGAACGAAACCGGCGCCGATCCAGCTATCGGGGAGTGCAAGGCTCTCCAAATGTGAAAGAAGCGCAAGCATGTCTGCCTGCGCTTCGAGAAATCTCCCAATCTCGGCGGCGCCGTGCAGGGGAGTGACGGCAGCTGTCATGCCGTTCTCCCCTGGCCGCGCTCTTACTTAGTTGAAGAGGCCCGCCACTCCGCCGCCGCCCTGGAGCTTGGCGAGGCCCTGGCGGGCGGTGCTGTTGTTGTTGTCGATGGAAATCGCGCGCTGATAGCTCTCGACGGCCTGCTGGCGGTCGCCCTTGCGCTCATAAGCCAGCCCGCGCCACGCCCAGGAATCCGCATCCCGGTTGTTGACGTTGAGCGCCGCGTTGAAGTCCTCGATGGCTTTGTCGAACTGGTTCGTCACCACGAGGCTCTGGCCGCGCGCGGCATAGGGGGCGGCGACGAAGGGATTCCGGTCGATGGTGGCGTCGAAGTCCAGGATCGCCTGCTGGTGCAGGCCCTGGCGCTGGTAGAGCAGGCCGCGGGCATGGAGCGCCTCGGCCGATTCGGGCAGCAGGCGGATTGCGACGGAGAGATCGTCCTGGGCCTGCTGGTATTGTCCCTGGACGCGCAGCAGGTTGCCGCGGCCGATATAGGCCGGGCCGTAATTGGGATCGGCCTGGATGGCGCGGGTGAAATCGGTGAGCGCCTGGTCGTTGCGGTTCGTCTGCCTCAAGGCCAGGGCGCGGTTGGTGTAGGCCGGGGCGTAGTTGGGATCGAGCTGCACCGCCTTGCTGAAATCGGCGATGGCGTCGCTGTAGCGTCCCACCTTCGCATAGGCCACGCCGCGGGTGTTGTAGGCGCTCGGATCGTTGGGATTGCGCTGGATGACATCCGACAGGGAGGCGATGTTCACAGTGCTGGTGCCCTGCGTATCCTCCTCCACCACCGCGATGCGTTGCGTGGGGCCGACGCTCGTGGTTCCGCAGGCGGTCAGGCCGAAGGCAAGAAGGGTCAGGCTCAGGGGCGCAAAGCGACGGATCGTTGGGGCGAACACCTTCGTCTCCAATGTCATGGGTTAACGCTTACTCTGCCGATAAAACCTTAACAGCCGCGAAACAAGACGGCTACGGCTCGGAAAAGGCCGGGCGAGGGGGCCAAAGTGTCGCTCAAGACGCAAAACAGCGCCCCGCTGGTGTCAGCCGGGCGCTGGTTCACAATCGATCGTCCAAGCCCCGAAAGGCTTGAAAAGCTTAGCGGGTCGGGCGGGGCTTCGAAGGAAGCAGGCCTTCGCGCTGCATGCGCTTGCGGATCAGCTTACGAGCGCGGCGAACGGCCTCAGCCTTCTCGCGGGCCTTCTTCTCAGACGGCTTCTCGTAATGACCGCGAAGCTTCATCTCGCGGAAGATACCCTCACGCTGCATCTTCTTCTTGAGAGCGCGGAGCGCCTGATCGACGTTGTTATCCCGGACAAGAACCTGCACGCGAATTCCTCGTGTTTAAAGCCGTTTCGATTGTGACAAAAGGTAATCGAGGCGCGTCATGTGCACCTCTATCTGGTGCGGCGTGGTACCAGAAGAAGCCTTGCCTGTCCAGGGTCCGCTTCCGACAAAAGCGCCGCTCCAAAGGGTCAACCGTCCCGTTTTGAGAAGGTTTCACGCCCCTTCGGGAAAAACGCGCGTCACATGCCCCATCTTGCGGCCGGGGCGGGCCTCCGTCTTGCCATAAAGGTGGAGATGGGCTCCCGGTTCCGCCAGGATGCGCTCCCACTCGTCGGCATCGTGACCGATCAGGTTCGTCATCTCGACCAGGCCGAGGCGCGAGGCCTTGCCCAGGGGCCAGCCGCAGACGGCCCGCACATGCTGCTCGAACTGCGAGGTGACGGCCCCGCCGAGGGTCCAGTGGCCGGAATTGTGGACCCGCGGGGCGATCTCGTTGACCACCAGGCGCTCGTTCCCGCCTTCCGTGACCAGGAACATCTCGACGGCGAGGACACCCACATAGTCCAGGGCATCGGCGATGGAGCGGGCGATGCGCATGGCCTGCTCCTCGGTGCCCGCCGAGACCCCGGCCGGCACCCGGGTGGTGTCCAGGATGTGGTGGCGGTGTTCGTTGGCGCACAGGTCGTAGGCCGCGAATGCTCCGGAGGCGGAGCGGGCTGCGACCACCGAGACCTCGCGCTCGAAGGGCACGAAGCCCTCGATGATGGAGGAGGCGCGCCCGACCTCGTTCCAGGCGGCGACGTGATCGGTCTCTGGCCGGATCATCACCTGGCCCTTGCCGTCATAGCCGAAGCGCCGGGTCTTGAGCACGGCGGGCCGGCCGATGCGGTCCAGGGCTGCGGCGAGCTCCGTCTCGTCGGCAAAGGCTGCGAAGGGAGCAATGGCGATGCCCAGTCCGGCAATGAAGCTCTTCTCCAGGAACCGGTCCTGCGAGACGGCGAGCGCCTGGGCATTGGGGGCAAGCCGGGTATGGGCGCTCAAGATGGCGGCGGTCTCGCTCGGCACGTTCTCGAATTCGTAGGTCACCACGTCCACGGCCTTCGCGAAACGCACCAGGGCCGCCTCGTCTTCGTAAGGAGCGACAGTGACCTCGCCCGCCACGTCGAAGGCGGGGCTGTTCTCGTCGGGGGCGTAGATGTGGGTCTTCAGGCCGAGCTCCGCCGCCGCCATGGCGATCATGCGCCCGAGCTGGCCGCCGCCGAGGATGCCGAGGGTGCTGCCGGGGCGGATCATCGCGTTCATCCTTCGTCGGAGGGGTGTTCGGCCACGCTCTCGCTCTGGAGCCTGCGCCAGGCGTCGAGCCGCTCGGCCAGGGCTTCGTCGTGGAGCGCGAGCACGGCTGCGGCGAGGAGGGCCGCGTTCACCGCGCCGGCCCGACCGATGGCGAGCGTTCCCACGGGGATGCCCGCCGGCATCTGCACGATGGAGAGCAGGCTATCCTGGCCGGACAGCGATTTCGATTCCACCGGAACCCCGAAGACGGGCAGGGGCGTCATGGCCGCCGTCATGCCGGGCAGGTGGGCCGCGCCGCCTGCGCCTGCGATGACGACCTGGAAGCCTGCCGCCTTCGCGCCCTTGGCGAAGGCCACGAGCCGGTCGGGCGTGCGGTGGGCCGAGACGATGCGGGCATCGTACCCGATGTCGAGCGCTTCCAGCGTCTCGGCGGCATGGCGCATGGTGGCCCAGTCGGACTGACTGCCCATGATGATGGCAACGGGGGATCCCGCCATTGATACGGCTCCGGCGTAAGGCCTGATGGTCAGGCGGGAATAACGAAGGCGCCGCAGACAGGCAAGGCCGTCGTCCGCCGACGGGCGATCTCAGGCGATGATGTCGGGCGTCAGCTGGTCTTCCAGCTGGATGATCTGGTCCCTCAGGGCGAGCTTGCGCTTCTTCAGACGCTGCACCTGGAGCTGGTCTCCGGCGATCATGCTTTCCAGGGCATCGATGGCCGTGTCGAGATCGCGGTGCTCCTGCTTGAGGCGGGCCAATTCCGCTTCCAGTTCAACCAATTCGGGCATTGAAAACAATCCGATCAACCCGGCGTTTCTACCCGCCGGTCGCAAGCGCGAAAGTATGCTCTCGGGCCGCATGAAGAGCAAGGGGACAGCTTCTTCTTCTACTCTCGATTCTGCAAATTTCGCCTTCGACTCGCCACACTCTGTCTGTCACAATATTCCTGTCAGTAGATCGAATAGGAGGAACTGACATGCCGCTAGAGAACCATCTGACGGAACTCGAGAAGAAGCATCGGGCGCTCGAGCGCGAAATCCAGGATGCTCTGACCAGGCCGTCTGCGGATGACATGAGACTGGCGGAACTCAAGCGAAGGAAGCTTCAGCTCAAGGATGAGATCACACGACTGAGAAGCTCCGAACCGGCGGTGCATTGACCCCCCGGTCCCACCAAGACAATCCCTGCGAAAGCCGTCGCATCTCCTGGGATGCGGCGGCTTTTCTTTGGTGCATCGCGGGGACCCGATCTTCCGCCCGGCAAGGCTATGAAAAGAGCGCTGTTGCGCCGTCATAGACGAGCTTGGCGCCGACCAGCACCAGAAGCAGATAGACGAAGGTGTAGAAGCGCTCGGGCGAGACCCGCCGCACGAGCAGGACCCCGGCCCAGGTTGAGGCGATCGCCACCGGAAACAGGGCCACCGCGGTCGTCAGGTTCTCGGTGGTGAACTGCCCCAGCGCAATATAGGGCGGGACCTTGATCCAGTTGACGATCCCGAAGACGATAGCTCCCGTGCCGACGAAGACGTCCCGCGGCAGGCGCTGGGGCATGACATAGATCTGGAAGGGCGGACCGCCCGCATGCGCGATCATGCTGGTGAAGCCTGTGACCCCTCCCCAGAACAGGCCGCGCGGCCCATCGGCAAGGGTGGGCTTCGGCTGGATCGCACCCCGCTCCAGGATGATCCGGCGGATGGCGAAGGCCACCGAGATCACGCCGATGGCGAGCTTGACCGCGGCATCGGAGACCTGGGCCGCTAGGAGATAGCCTGTGAGGATGCCGGAGGTGGCTCCGGCGACCAGAAGGACGACGTTGCGCCGGTCCCATGTATGCCGGTAGGCCCAGACGGAAACCACGTCCTGCACGATGAGCAGCGGCAGGGTGATGGCGGCGGCCTGAACCGGGGAGACGACCAGCGCCATCAGCGGCAGCGAGAGAAGTCCGATCCCGGAGAAGCCGCCCTTGGCGAGCCCCAGGAGGATCACCGCGGGGATTGCGGCGGCATAGAAAAGAGGATCGGTGATCATTCGCCTATCCGATATCCCGGACCGTTCTCGGCGGCCAGGAGGAAGCATCCCGAAGCACGAAGCCGCCTGCCTGGGCGAGGATGGAGAAATGCTCCGGGGCGCTCACGCGCCGGAGATTATTGAGGCTCGCCCTGCCGCCGACGGCGAGCGCCGGGGTAAAGCCATAGACCTCGTCCAGCGCCAGAGGCCCACATTTCGCAACGGTCCGCTCGAACAGCGGCTTGCCGTCGGCGGCGATCAGATCGCAGGCGGGATGATCGAGCGCCGGCAGGGTCGCCGTGGCGATGACGAGGTCGTCGGGCGCCGGGCTGTCCGTCCCCATGTCGGGGGCCAGGACCTGCCCGAAAGGGAGATTGATCTCGAGCGCTTGATGCCGCCGACTCCAGACGAGAGGAGCGCCAAAGGCGGTAAAGCCGTAAGGAAGACAGTCCTCGCTGCTGAAATCCGGGTCGTCGCCGAAGACAAGATCGAGAACGCCGTGGTAGCGCGCGGGATCGCAGAACTGGAAGCGGCCTCCGAGCCAGGTTCCGCGCCCGCATTCGAGCCAGAGGGTCAAAAGGCTTTCCGGCAATCGTCCGCGGTACGGCTCCAGCGCCTCCGGCGAGACGCGCTCGACGGGGTCGAAGGCGCCATACTCCTCCATCAGGTGAGCGAAATCTTCCGACAGCATTCACGGCCCCCAGTCCAGATGTCGCGCATCCGGTCACACCCGGCGAAAGTCGACTCACCGAAAGTCGCCGCTGACCCCGGTGTCTTTGCCTGCTACCACAGCAGTGCTTTCGAGTCTCATGCGCTGAAGACAACGGGGAAACGCCATGCCAACAACCCAAAGTCGCTACCATGAGGTCTATGCCCGCTGGAGATCCGATCCGGAGGGTTTCTGGGCCGAGGCCGCGCGGGAGATCGACTGGATCAGGCCCGCCGAAACGATCTTCGATCCCAAGGCCGGAGTCTACGGCGCGTGGTTCACCGGCGCGCTCTGCAACACCTGCTACAATGCGGTCGACCGGCACGTGAAGGATCGCGGCGATCAGGCCGCGATCATTTACGACAGCCCGGTCACGGGGACCAAGCGCCGGATTTCCTACGCAGAGCTGCAGGACGAGGTGGCGACGCTCGCCGCCATGCTGGAGGAGATGGGGGTCGCAAAGGGGGACCGCGTCGTCATCTACATGCCGATGATCCCGGAGGCGGTGGTCGGCATGCTGGCCTGCGCCCGCATAGGCGCGATCCATTCGGTGGTCTTCGGCGGCTTCGCCTCGAAGGAGCTCGCGACCCGCATCGACGATGCGCGGCCCAAGCTCATCCTCTCCGCCTCCTGCGGCATCGAGGGGGCGCGCGTCATTCCCTATAAGCCCTTGCTCGACGAGGCGATCGCGCTGTCCGCGACCAAGCCGGATTCCTGCCTCGTCTTCCAGCGTTCGCAATGCGAGGCCTCCCTCGTCGAGGGGCGCGACCGGGACTGGGCGGCGGAAGCCGCCAAGGCTAGGTCGGTCGGCCGGAAGGCCGAATGCGTGCCGGTGGCGGCGACCGATCCGCTCTACGTGCTCTACACCTCCGGCACCACAGGCAAGCCGAGGGGCGTGGTGCGCGACAACGGCGGCTACATGGTCGCGCTCAAATGGACCATGAGCAACTTCTTCGGCGTCGAGCCGGGGGAGGTCTTCTGGGCCGCCTCCGATGTCGGCTGGGTGGTCGGCCATTCCTACATCGTCTATGCGCCGCTGCTGCACGGCTGCACGGCGATCCTCTATGAGGGCAAGCCCGTCGGCACGCCGGATGCGGGCGCCTATTGGCGGGTCATTTCCGATCATGGCGTCGTGACGCTGTTCACGGCTCCGACCGCCTTCCGCGCCATCAAGAAGGAGGATCCCAACGCGGAACTCCTGAAAGGCTACGATCTCTCCTCGTTCCGCGCCCTGTTCCTCGCGGGCGAGCGTGCGGACCCCGATACGCTGCAATGGGCCGAGAACATCCTGAACGTGCCGGTGATCGACCATTGGTGGCAGACGGAGACCGGCTGGCCCGTCGCGGGCAACCCGCTGGGACTCGGAGCGCTTCCGGTCAAGCACGGCTCGCCGACGGTGCCGATGCCGGGCTATATCCTGGACGTGCTGGACGAAGGCGGAAAGCCGGTCGGCCCCAATACGATGGGCTCCATCGTGATCAAGCTGCCCCTGCCTCCCGGCTGCCTGCCGACCCTGTGGGAGGCGGAGGAGCGCTTCAAGGAATCGTACCTGTCCACCTATCCTGGCTACTACAACACCTCGGATGCCGGCTATCTCGACGAGGACGGCTATGTCTGGGTGATGGGCCGCACGGACGACATCATCAATGTCGCGGGACACCGCCTCTCGACCGGCGGCATGGAGGAGGTGCTGGCCTCGCACCCTGCCGTGGCCGAATGCGCCGTGATCGGCATCAAGGATCAGCTCAAGGGCGAGGTGCCCTGCGGCTTCGTGGTGTTGAAATCCGGCGTCCGGACGGAGCCCGCCGAGATCGAGAAGGAGCTCGTGGCGCTCGTGCGCGAGAAGATCGGCCCCGTTGCGGCCTTCAAGCTTGCGCTTACCGTGGCGCGCCTGCCCAAGACCCGCTCCGGCAAGATCCTGCGCGGCACCATGAAGAAGATCGCCGACGGGGACCAGTGGGCGACCCCGGCCACCATCGATGATCCCATCATCTTAGAGGAGATCGGCGAGGTGCTGCGGGGAAGAGGGCTGGCTCGATAGGCGGCAGATCGTCTCGGACCCGTGAGCCGATCCACGACAGCAGGCGGAAAAGAAAAGGCCCGGAGCGATCCGGGCCTTTTTTGAACCTTATTCCTCGTCCTCGTCGTCGCGCTTGAGCTGCTTGAGCTTGGCGAAGACGGAGTTGACGTCGATGTCCTCCTCCTGGGCCGGCTTGGGCCGGCTCATATCGGCGAAGGGCTCGTCGTGCCGGGGCTCCTCGGCGGTGGAGACCTCGGCCGGCATCAGGGTGCCTCCGGTCTCCTGCGGCTGAACCTGCGGGCGATCCTTGGCGGCGCGCTGCACCTCGAAATCGAGATCGATCTGCGAGCAGAGGCCAAGCGTCACCGGATCCATCGGGGTCAGGCTCGCCGAGTTCCAGTGGGTGCGGTCGCGGACCTGCTGGATCGTGGTCTTGGTGGTGCCCACCAGACGCATGATCTGGGCGTCCTTGAGCTCGGGATGGTTGCGCACCAGCCAGAGGATGGCGTTCGGGCGGTCGTGGCGGCGGGAGACCGGGGTATAGCGCGGCCCCTTCTTGATCTTCTTCTGCTCCGGCAGCTTCACCCGCGATTCGGCGAGCTTCAGGCGGTAGTTCGGGTTGTCTTGGGCCTTCTCGATCTCCTCGCGGGTCAGCTGGCCCGTGGTCACCGGGTCGAGGCCCTTGATGCCCGCCGCAACCTCGCCGTCCGCGATGCCCTTCACCTCGAGGGGGTGCAGCTTGCAGAAATCGGCGATCTGGTCGAACGACAGCGATGTATTCTCGACGAGCCAAACGGCCGTCGCCTTCGGCATCAGCGGTCCCTGGGACATGTAGGCGAACCTCCTTCAGGCCGGGCGCCGGATGATCGGCGCCGCACGGCAAAACTCTCTCGCGCTCCGACCCGGCCGGGACCGGAGCATCTCGTCTCACATTGTGAGGGAAACGGCATGATTATAGGGATCGTGCCGCGATGTTGCAAATTCTATAGCGCGGGAGGAGCGCTTTCTGCTCGTCGGGGCGTCAAAGCCGCAGGACGATCTTGCCGATGTGCTCGCCCCCATCCATGCGGGCATGGGCCTTGGCCACGTCATCGAAGTCGAAGGTCGAATCCATGACCGGCTTGCAGCGGCCCTGGGCCAGCAGCGGCCAGACCTTTTCCTCCAGCGCCCGGGCGATGCCGGCCTTTTCCGCGACCGAGCGGGGCCGCAGGGTCGAACCCGTGTGGGTCAGGCGCTTGAGCATCAGGCGGCGGAAATCGACCTCCACCTTGCTGCCCTGCAGGAAGGCGATCTGGACGATCCGGCCATCCTGCGCCGCGACCTCGTGGTTGCGGGGGATGTAGTCGCCTCCGACCATGTCGAGGATCACGTCCGCCCCCCGGCCGTCGGTCGCCTCCTTCACGGCCGCGACGAAGTCCGCCTCCCTGTAGTTCACCGCCACATCCGCGCCGAGATCCGTGCAGGCATCGCACTTGTCCGCCGTGCCCGCCGTCGCGATGACCGTGGCCCCAAAGGCCCTGGCGAGCTGGATTGCCGTGGTCCCGATGCCCGACGTGCCGCCATGGACGAGCAGTGTCTCGCCCCGCCGCAGCCGGCCGCGCTCGAACACGTTGGTCCAGACGGTGAAGAAGGTCTCCGGAACGGCGCCCGCTTCCTCCATGGAAAGCCCTGCGGGGATGGGCAGGGCATTGCTCTCATGGACGATCGCGTATTCCGCATAGCCGCCGCCTGAGACGAGCGCCATCACCGGCGCATCGACCCGGAAGCGGTGGACGTTCGGCCCGGTCGCGACCACCTCGCCCGAGAACTCGAGGCCCAGCACGTCCGATGCACCGGGGGGAGGGGCATAGCCGCCCTGCCGCTGCAGGACATCGGGACGGTTCACGCCCGCCGCCTCGATCCGCACCAGGATCTCGCCCTCGCCCGGGCGCGGAACGGGTCGCTCGATGATACGGAGCACCTCCGGCCCGCCGCTCCCCTCCGCCACAACGGCGCGCATCATGTCCGGAATCGGCCCCATTTTTCCCTCCTTTGGTCAAGCTCCGCAGATATAGGGCAAGATTGGCAAGGCGCGCATGCCGGACTAATCTGCGACCAATCCGTTGAGGAGGAGAGTGCCATGGCTTTCGATCCCTTCGCCGAAGAACCGCGCGAAACCCTGAATGGCCACCAGATCGGGCAGGACCTGTCGATGCTGTCCATCGACGAGATCGACGAACGCGTCGCGATGCTCGAGCGGGAGATCGCCCGCCTGAGGGAGGCGAGGGGAGACAAGGAAAATTCCCGCGCTGCGGCCAGCGCCTTTTTCAAGCTCGGCCAGTAAGGGCGGTCGCCCTGCGTCGGGAATGCTTTTTAACTCTCTCTTAAGGTTCCCGAATTATGAATGAGGCATCCAGTTTTCTCTCTCGCTGGATGCCGAGTGGCTCCTGTCCACTTGTGTTTGACGCCTCCCTGTTATGACCTCGAGCCGCCCCTGGCGGCTCAATTTTTAGGTGGGCTTTGCGGCTTAACCTTAAGAGTAGGTTAGCAGGGCATCCGTCGCGATCGCGCCCTATAATGATCTCCTGACGTTGCGGAAGACCCGCTCCGGCCCCGTGGCTGGAGGGGGGAATGCTTTGGGAGGCGCTCGGTGAAGGAACCTGACGTGATCAAACTTGACGCCGATCCTGTCCGGTTCGGGCAGAGTTTCGTAGGTTCCGAAGCCTTCAAGGCCCTTTTTCAAGAGGGCATGGAGCTCATCGAGGAGACCGCCGCCTATCTCGACGGTGACGGCCGAGAGGAATCCCGGCAGCTGGTGCGTCAGGCGAGCCTCGCCTATGCCAGCGAGAGCATGCGCCTGACCACCCGGCTAATGCAGATCGCCTCCTGGCTTCTCCTGCAGCGGGCGGTGGCGGAGGGCGAAATGTCCCCCGATCAGGCTCAGACCGAGAAGAACCGCGTCCGCCTCAATTCGAAGGATGCGAGCGCCAGCATTTCCGATTTCGAAGCCCTGCCCGTCCGTCTCAGGGAATTGATCGGCCTCGCGGCCCGGCTTCACGCCCGCATCCTGCATCTCGACCGGCTGATCACCGAGGGCGAGACAGCTCCGCGTCCTGCACCTGCCAACCCCGTGGCCACTCAGCTCGGCCTGCTGCAGAAGGCCTTCGACCCTTCGGAGTGAGGACAAGAAAAAGCCCCGCGGAAGCGGGGCTTTCTTTATCCGATCGGTGCCGGTGGGCCGGATTACTTCTTGCCCAGGCCCAGATTGCCGAACTTCGAGTTGAAGCGCGACACACGGCCGCCGCGGTCCAGCAGCTGCTGCGAACCGCCGGTCCAGGCCGGGTGAGTGTTCGGGTCGATGTCGAGGTTGAGGGTGTCGCCCTCTTTGCCGTAGGTCGACCGGGTCGTGTACTCGGTGCCGTTGGTCATGACCACCTTGATGAAGTGGTAGTCGGGATGATCGGTCTCTTTGCGCGCCATTGCCATAGTCCTTCTCGCGGCCAGCCAGTCTGGTCAGCCCGCAGCTTCAGATCGAGCCTGTCTTGATGATTGCGCGCCTATACCTCACTTAGAACCTTGAAACAAGCGGGAGCAAAGGTGCTAAACCCCCGGGGACCCGGATTCCGCAAACGAAAGTGCCATGGCCGATCTCCCGTCAGGAGCGAACCGCCCCAAGGCGGCGCTCAGCGCCCTGAAACCCCTCATCCCCTACGGTCTTGCGTACAAGGGCCGGATCGCCGCGGCGATTGCGGCCCTCATCATGGCCTCCGCCGCCACGCTTGTCGTGCCCGTGGCGGTGCGGCGCGTTGTGGATTTCGGCTTCTCGGAGGAGGGGCGGGCCTACATCAACGCCTATTTTTCTCTCCTGCTCGTGGTCGTCGGCGTTTTGGCCCTGGCGAGCGCCCTGCGCTACTACCTCGTCATCACCCTGGGCGAGCGGGTGGTGGCGGACCTGCGCGCCGCCGTGTTCCGGCACCTGACCTCCCTCGACCCGGCCTTCTTCGACCAGACGAAGAGCGGCGAGATCGTGTCGCGGCTCACCGCCGACACCACGCAGGTGAAGGCCGCCTTCGGGGTCAGCATCTCGATCGCCCTGCGCAATCTCTTCCTCTTCGTCGGGGCCGTGGTGCTCATGATCGTCACGAGCCCGAAGCTCTCGGCCCTTGTGTTGCTGGCGATCCCGGTGATCGTCCTGCCCCTCGTCTTCTCAGGAAGAGCCGTTCGCCGTCGCTCGCGGGCGGCCCAGGACCGGCTGGCGGATGCCTCGGCCTATGCGGCGGAGGCGATCGTCTCCGTCAGGACCATGCAGGCCTTCGGCATGGAGAGCCGGACGGCTTCGCACTTCTCTGAAGCCGCGGAGGAGGCCTTCGGAGCGGCGCGCCTCTCCACCACGATGCGGGCCTTCCTGACCGGAACCGGCATCTTTCTCGTCTCGGCCAGCGTCGTCGGCGTGCTCTGGTACGGGGCGCAGGACGTGCTCGCGGGCGAGATGACCGGCGGGCGGCTCGGACAATTCGTGCTCTATGCGGTCTTTGCGGCGAGCTCCCTCGGTCAGCTCTCGGAGGTCTATGGCGAACTCGCCCAGGCTGCCGGCGCGGCGGAGCGTCTGGGCGAGATCCTGGAGGCCAAGCCCGCCATTGCGGTGCCGCAGAACCCGAAGCCGCTCCCGGAGCCGCCCCTCGGCACCATGGCTTTCGAGAACGTGCATTTCTCCTATCCGACCCGCGGCGAGCAGCCGGCGCTCCATGGCCTGACCTTCAGGGTCGCGCCCGGCGAGCGCGTCGCCATCGTCGGCCCGTCCGGCGCGGGCAAGAGCACCATCCTGCAACTGCTGCTGCGCTTCTACGACCCGCAGTGCGGCCGGGTCCTGGTCGACGGGGTTCCGATCGCGGAGACCGATCCCTTCTCATTGCGGGCCCGCATGGCCCTCGTGCCGCAGGAGCCGACGATCTTCGCCACGAGCGTGCTGGACAACATCCGCTACGGACGGCAGGACGCGACGGAGGAGGAGGTCCGCCGGGCAGCCGAGCTCGCCTCCGCCGATGGATTCATTCAGGCAATGCCTCAGGGCTACGACACCCTCATCGGGGAACGGGGCGTAACGCTCTCGGGCGGCCAGCGCCAGCGCCTCGCCATCGCCCGCGCAATCCTGAAGGACGCGCCGATCCTGCTCCTCGACGAGGCGACCTCGGCGCTGGATGCGGAAAGCGAGAGCAAGGTGCAGACCGCCCTCGACCGGCTCATGGAAGGCCGCACCACCCTCGTCATCGCCCATCGCCTCGCCACCGTCCGCTCCGCAGACCGGATCCTGGTCATGGAACGCGGGGTGATCGTGGAGGAGGGCACCCATGAGACCCTCTGGGCCAAGGGCGGTCTCTACGCCCGTCTGGCCCGGCTCCAGTTCACCGACCGGGAAGGCCGGACCGAGGCGGCGGAGTAAATAAGCCCCTCCAGCCCAGTGCCCGAGGGATGGCCGCTATTCTTAAATGAGAAGTGCTTGCGGATCGGCGTCCGATCCGAGGCTTCTTCGGAGGCCTTGTGGCCTCACCGCTCCGTCAGCTTGAATTCGATGCGGCGGTTGCGGGCATAGGCCTCTTCCGTCGTGCCCGGATCGAGGGGCTGATATTCGCCGAAGCCGGCCGCCAGCAGGTGCTGGGGCTGGACGCCGCGGGCGACGAGGGCCTGGACCACGGCGATGGCGCGGGCGGCCGCCAGGGCCCAGTTCGAGGGGAATTGGGCCGTGGCGATGGGGCGCGCATCCGTGTGGCCGTCGACGCGCAGCACCCAGGGGATGTCCGGCGGAATCTTCCGCTCCAGCTCGACCAGGGCAGCGGCGATGCGGTCGATCTCGTTGGCTGCTTCCGGCCTCAGGACCGCCTGGCCCGCCGGGAACAGGAGTTCGGATTGCAGAACGAAGCGGTCGCCGACGATGCGGATGTCCGGCCTGTTGCCGAGAATCTGCCTGAGACGGCCGAAGAAGTCGGACCGGTATCGGGCCAGCTCCTGAACCCGCTGGGCAAGCGCCACGTTGAGGCGGCTGCCGAGATCGGCGATGCGGGCCTGGCTTTCCTGGTCGCGGGCTTCCGACGCGGCGAGGGCCTCTTCGAGCGCTGCGAGCTGGCGGCGCATGGCCGCGATCTGCTGGTTGAGGATCTCGACCTGGCTCAGTGCCCGGCCCGTAGCCTGGCGCTCGGCCTCAAGGGCTAGGCCCAGTTCCTGCGCCTGCGCCTGGATCTGTCCGCCGCTGTTGAGCAGTCCCTGCAGGCGCGCCCGCTCAGCCTCGCTTGCCTGGAGGGTGCTCTGCAGGGCCGCAATGCTCTCCTCCACCGTGCGCCGGTTCGAGCGCTCCAGGGAGAGGAGATCGGTGAGTTCGGCAATCTGCCGGTTCAGGCGGTCGAGAACCGTGTCCCGGCCCGAGATCTCGCGGGAGAGGAAGAACTGACCGACCGTGAAGATCGAGATCAGGAAGACGATGGACAGGAGCAGAGTGGACAGGGCGTCGACGAAGCCCGGCCAGTAGTTCATCTGGCCTGCGCGCCCGCGCCGCCGTCCTCCTGCGCTCGAAACCGGCATCAGGGCAGCCTTTCACGGGTCAGGCGATCGAGAACCTGCTTCAATTCCTTCTCGCGGGCGGCCTGGGCTTCGACCCAGTCGCGGATCATCTGCTGCTCCGCCCGCATGTGCTGGACGAGGCCCTGCACGCCTTCTGCCAGATTGGCCATGGCCTGGGTCGCGGCCCGGCTGCTCGCCCCGTCGTTGACGGCGGCGGTCAGCCGGTTCAGGGCAACCATCAGTTCCTGCGGCGCGCCGGCGCGGGCGGGCGTCTCGGCAGGGGCATCCATGGTGGAGGTGGCGAGCCAGTCCTCCAGCTCCGTGTAGAACCGGCTCTGGGCCTGACCGGCCTGAAGGTCGAGAAAGCCGAGGACCAGGGAGCCCGCCAAGCCGAACAGAGAGGCGGAGAAAGCCAGGCCCATGCCCTGTAGCGGACCGGCGAGCGAGTTCTTCAACTCGTCGAAGAGCACCGCCGCATCCTGGCCCGTCCTCAAGGACGAGATGATGCGCCCGACCGAGCCCACCGTGTCGATGAGGCCCCAGAAAGTGCCCAGCAGTCCGAGGAAGACCAGGAGGCCTGCAAGGTAGCGCACGACCTCGCGGCTCTCGTCGAGGCGCGCGCCGATGGAATCGAGCACCGAGCGGGTCGCCGCCACGGAGAGGGACTGGTTGCTCGACCTATTGGAAATCAGGGCGGCCATGGGGGCCAAGAGGCGCGGCGTCGAGCTAGCCACGAGCCCCTCTTCAGTCGGCCGGATGGTGTTGACCCAGCGCACTTCGGGAAAGAGCCGCCAGACCTGCCGGATGGCGAGCACGATGCCGATGAACATCACGCCGAGGATCAGGGCGTTCAGCCCCGGATTGGCCTGAAAGGCATCCCAGATCTGCCGGTAAAGGATAAAGGCGATAAACCCCGCCAGGATCAGAAAGACCGCCATGCGGATCAGGTAGATCCGCGGTGGGGTAAGGGGTTGGTCCGCCATCTTTATCCTGTGCGTTCGTGCTTCTGGACGGCCCTAATGTGACCGGGCCTGATCGCAGGATCAAGCTTGGGTGCTCTCCCGCCCGCCTGCACGAACAGAAATATCAGCCTTTGGCCTTCTTCAAGAGCGCGAGAAGCTCACGGTGGATGATCTCGTTCCCGCAGGCGATGGTTTTCTTCGTCAGGGGATCGCTGCCGCCGTCCGCATCGGAGACGAAGCCGCCCGCCTCGCGGACCAGGAGGATGCCCGCCGCCATGTCCCAGGAACTGAGCCCGCGCTCCCAATAGCCGTCGAGACGGCCGCAGGCCACATAGGCGAGGTCGAGCGCTGCCGCGCCCCAGCGGCGCATGCCGCCCACATAGCCCATCACGGCGGCGGCCTCCCTGAGCCAGAGCGCGTGGTCGCCCTTGCCGATATGCGGCAAGCCGCAGGCGATGACCGCCTCGGCGATGTCGTTGCGCGCCGCCACGCGGATGCGGCGGTTGTTGAGATAGGCGCCCTTGCCCTTCTCCGCGATGAAGAGCTCATCCTTGGCGGGATCGTAGATCACGCCGGCGACGATCTGCCCGTCGCGCTCCAGGCCGACGGAGATGGCGAATTGCGGCAGGCCGTGAAGGAAGTTCGTGGTGCCGTCGAGGGGGTCGATGTGCCAGCGGTGGCTCGTGTCAGTGCCCTCCACGACTCCGCCTTCCTCGAGGATGAAGCCGTAGCCGGGGCGGGCTTTTTCGAGAGACTCGCGCAGGATCTTCTCCGCCTTGCGGTCGGCGGCGGAGACGAAGTCGCCGGGCCCCTTGCGGGAGACCTGCAGGTTTTCCACCTCGCCGAAATCGCGCTTCAGGGAGCGCGAGGCCTTCATCACGGCATCGGTCATGACGGTCATGAGGGGCGAGCGGATCATCGTCGGCGGGTCCTGGCAAAGAGCGAATGAAAGGGGAATGTGGTCGATGGACCACGGGGAGGGGCACGTCAAGCGGCCCCCGGATGACATCAACCGGGTGGGAGCCCGATTGATCCGTTATTTCGGCAGGTCAGCGCATTCCGAGGCGCTCGGCCGCCAATTTCTCGGCGCGCTTCCGCTCCTCGGGCGTGAGATCCTTGAGGGCATTGTCGAGCCAGGCATCCTTCAGGCCCTGGGCCGCGGCGAGGATGTGCCAGGCTGCAGCGTCCACCTTGTCCTGCGGGACGCCGCGTCCGGCGGCGAGAAGCCGGGCGAGGCGGTTCTGCGCGATGGCGTTGCCCTTGGCGGCGGCCCGGCGGAAATAGCGGGCCGCCTGCGCCTCGCTGGCCGGAACGCCTTCTCCGTTGAAAAGCAGGATCGCGTATTCGACCTCGCCGACCGAGCTGCCGTTCTTCGCGGCGCGCTCGAAGAGGCGCGCAGCCTCCGAGGCGTTGCGCTCTACGCCCCTTCCTTTCAGGTAGAGCACACCGAGAGCGTGCTGGGCATCGGGAATTTCCGCTTCGGCGGCTTTCCTGAGAAGCCCTACGGCTTTCTTGAGATCCTCGTCCGCCCCGCTCGAGATGAGCAGCAGGGCAAGATTGTGGCTGGCGATGGGGTTGCCCTTGGCGGCGGCCTGCTCCAGCCACGCCCTGCCTTGCGCCGGGTTCTTCTCCATGCCACGCCCGTCGAGGGCCATGAGGCCGAGGGCGGCCAGCGCATGGGCGTCGCCGCGGTCGGCCGCGAGGCGGTACCACTCGGCCGCCTTCTTCGGATCGGCGGGCACGCCGAGACCCTGGTTGTAGAGCTCTCCCAGAAGCGTCATGGCGGCGGCGTCGTTCTTGTTCTTCTCGACCCGCAGGGTCGCTTCCCGGAAGGCCGTCTGGTAGAGGCCGCGCTGAAAGGCGCCATAGGCCCGATCGGGCTCGGCCGCGGAGGCCGGGCCCACGAGCCACGCGACGAGGAGCGCGCCGGCGATCGCGAAACGGCGCATCAGCTGGAGGCCTCCTGCCGGGCAAGGGTTTCGGCGGCGAGCTTTACGGCAGCGGCGGGTCCGTCCGCATGGGACCAGACCGCGTCGCCCAGGGCGATGAACTCCGCATGCGTCGCAGCCAACGTCTCCACGGCGTCGAGGCTCGGCGCATAGGCGACGCAGGGCGTCTCGAAGATTTCCGCCCACCAAGCGGCCCGCTCCACCACGCTCTCCAGGGGAGGGAGGGAGCCGTCGGCACGAGGCTCCCCGAAGAGCAGGTAATCGACACCAGCCTCGCCCAGCGTCATGGCGTCGTCCTTCGTGCGGATCGCGCCGACGCCGATGGCCCGGTCGGCCTTGACCCGGTCGCGAAGCTCGCGCGCCTGGGCCGGGTCGCCGGGAATGTGAACGCCGTCGGCCCCGCCCCGGGCGGCGATGGTGGCGAGATCCGCCTTGCCCTCGGCGGTCACGATGAGCGCCGCCCCGTGGTCCTGCACGGCGGGGGCGTAGGCCTTCACCAGATTGGTCAGGCTGCGCTCGTCGGCGGCTCCAAGCCGCAGCAGGACGGCGGCGACGCCGCCGCTCGCGCAGGCTGCCGCGAGAGGCCCGGCGAAGGATGCATCCTCCAGGACGGGGGTGATAAGATAGAGGCGGGCGGTGGGCTCGGCCATGGGTTCCGGAACTTCGAGAAATGAAAGACGGCCTTCCCATAACGAAAACGGGGCCGTCTTGCGAGGCCCCGCTTGTTCACGATGATTGAGGCGAAAGCCTGTCCGGCTTACTCCGCGGCCTGGCGCGTCGTGCCGAAGGTCGGGTCGAGCTCGCCGGAAGCGTAGCGCTTGGCCATCTCGGCCAGCGTGAAGACCCGCTTGATCTTTGACGCCTGCCCGGCGGTGTTGAACTCCTGCAGGCGCTGCTTGCAGAGCTTCGTCATCGCCTCCATGGCCGGCTTCAGGTACTTGCGCGGGTCGAACTCGCCCGGGTTTTCGGTCAGCACCTTGCGGATCTGGCCGGTCATCGCCATGCGGTTGTCGGTGTCGATGTTGATCTTGCGCACGCCGTGCTTGATGCCGCGCTGGATCTCCTCCACCGGCACGCCCCAGGTCGGCTTCATCTGGCCGCCGTACTGGTTGATGATGTCCTGCAGATCCTGCGGCACCGAGGAGGAGCCGTGCATCACGAGGTGAGTGTTCGGGAGCTTCTTGTGGATCTCCTCGATCACGTGCATGGCCAGGATCGCGCCGTCGGGCTTGCGGGTGAACTTGTAGGCGCCGTGCGAGGTGCCCATGGCGATGGCGAGCGCGTCGACCTTTGTCTCGGCCACGAACTTCACGGCCTCGTCGGGGTCCGTCAGCAGCTGATCGTGCGACAGCTTGCCCTCGGCGCCGTGGCCGTCCTCGGCCTCGCCCATGCCGCTCTCGAGCGAGCCCAGAACGCCGAGCTCGCCCTCCACCGAGATGCCGCCGAGATGGGCCATCTCGACCACCTTCTTGGTGACGCCCACATTGTAGTCCCAGTCGCCCGGAGTCTTGCCGTCGGTCTTCAGCGAGCCGTCCATCATCACGGAGGTGAAACCGGCCTGGATCGCGGTCATGCAGGTCGCGGCCTCATTGCCGTGGTCGAGGTGCACGCAGACCGGAATGTGAGGATAGATCTCGGTCACCGCGTCCATCATGTGCTTGAGCATGACGTCGTTGGCGTAGGACCGTGCGCCGCGGGACGCCTGGATGATCACCGGCGCATCGACTTCGTTGGCCGCCGCCATGATCGCGAGGGCCTGCTCCATGTTGTTGATGTTGAAGGCAGGCACGCCGTAGCCTTGCTCGGCTGCGTGATCCAGAAGCTGCCTCATGGTAATGCGCGCCATCTTTTCCTCCTTGTGGGCGCGCTCTTATAGGCGCGCCTAAGCTGAACCGTTGCTTAAACCACTATTGCGTTCTCTTCCGGCGAACCTGTATCCGCTTCGCCGGAAAACGCTCTTAAGCCCTCAGCGCTTCCACGCCGGGGAGCGCCTTTCCTTCCATCCATTCGAGGAAGGCGCCGCCTGCCGTGGATACATAGGTGAAGCTGTCCGCAACGCCAGCGTGGTTGAGCGCCGCCACCGTATCGCCGCCGCCGGCGACCGAGACGAGCTTGCCTTCCTTGGTGCGCTGTGCCGCATGGCGGGCCGCCGCCACCGTGCCCTGGTCGAACGGGGCGATCTCGAAGGCGCCGAGCGGGCCGTTCCAGACCAGGGTCGCCGCATCGTTGATGGCGGCGTTGACGCGCTCGACCGACTGCGAGCCGACGTCGAGGATCATCCGGTCCTCGGGGATCGCATCGATTCCGTAGGTGTGGTTCTCGGCTCCCGCCTTGAACTCGTAGGCGCAGACCCCGTCGACGGGCAGGATGATGGCGCAGTTGGCGTCGCGCGCCTTCTCGATGATGCGCAAGGCCGTCGCGGCCAGATCTTTCTCCGCCAGCGACTTGCCGATGCCCAGGCCCGTGGCGTGGACGAAGGTGTTGGCCATGCCGCCGCCGATGACGAGGGCGTCGACCCTGGTGACGAGATTCTCGAGCAGATCGATCTTGGTCGAGACCTTCGCGCCGCCCACGATGGCGACGACGGGACGCTTGGGAGATTCCAGGCCCTTCGTCAGGGCGTCGAGCTCCGCCTGCATGGTGCGGCCGGCATAGGACGGCAGCACGCGGGCAAGCCCTTCCGTCGAGGCGTGCGCCCGGTGCGCCGCCGAGAAGGCGTCGTTGACATAGAGGTCGCCGAGCTTCGCCAGATCCTGGACGAAGGCGGGATCGTTCTTCTCCTCGCCCGCATGGAAGCGGGTATTTTCGAGCAGAAGGACCTCGCCTTTGTTCAGGGCGTTCACGGCATGGCTTGCCGCCTCGCCGATGCAGTCATCGGCGAAGGCCACGGGCTTTCCGAGATGCTGGGAGACCGCCTCCGCGACAGGCTTCAGGGATTCCTTCGGATCGCGACCCTTCGGGCGGCCGAAATGGGCGAGAAGGATCACCTTTCCACCCTTGTCCGCGATTTCCCGGATGGTGGGAAGGACGCGCTCGATACGCGTCGCGTCCGTCACCCGGCCGTTCTCCATCGGGACGTTGAGGTCCACCCGGACGAGAACGCGTTTTCCCTTGACGTCGGCCTGATCGAGCGTGCGGAAGGCGGTCATTCCAGGCCTCCCTTAGATGAGCTTCGCCATGGCGACGGCGGTGTCCGCCATGCGGTTCGAGAAGCCCCACTCGTTGTCGTACCAGGACAGGACGCGCACGAAGTTGCCCTCCATCACCTTGGTCTGGTCCAGGTGGAACACGGAGGAGTGCGGGTCGTGGTTGAAGTCCGACGAGACGTTGGGCTGGTTCGTGTAGCCGAGGACGCCCTTGAGCGGCCCATCGGCGGCGCGCTTGATCGCCTCGTTGATCTCTTCCTTGGTCGTCGTCTTCTTGGCGAGGAACTTGAAGTCCACCACCGACACGTTCGGGGTCGGCACGCGGATCGAGGAACCGTCGAGCTTGCCGTTGAGATCGGGCAGGACGAGGCCCACGGCCTTGGCCGCGCCGGTCGAGGTCGGGATCATGTTCAGGGCCGCCGCGCGGGCGCGGTAGAGGTCCTTGTGCATCTGATCGAGGGTCGGCTGATCGTTCGTGTAGGAGTGGATCGTCGTCATGAAGCCCTTCTCGATGCCGACCGCATCGTGAAGCACCTTGGCCATCGGGGCCAGGCAGTTCGTGGTGCAGGAGGCGTTCGAGATGACGACGTGGTCCTTCGTCAGCTTGTCGTGGTTGACGCCGTAGACGACCGTCAGGTCCGCGCCGTCGGCCGGAGCCGAGACGATGACGCGCTTCGCGCCGGCGGTCAGGTGAGCCGCGGCCTTCTCCCTGGAGGTGAAGATGCCGGTGCACTCGAGCGCGATGTCCACGCCGAGCTCCCGGTGAGGCAGGGTCGCCGGGTCCTTGATTGCCGTGACCCTGATCTTCTGGCCGTTGATGACGAGGGCCTCGCCGTCGACCTTCACCTCAGCCGGGAAGCGGCCATGGACGGAATCGAAGCGGAGCAGGTGGGCGTTCGTCTCGACCGGGCCGAGGTCGTTGATCGCGACCACCTCGATATCCGTGCGGCCGCTTTCCACGATAGCCCGCAGGATGTTGCGCCCGATGCGACCGAAACCGTTGATCGCGACCTTCACCGTCATCGTCTTAGCTCCCTTATCAAGCGAGGCTGAAATCTTGTGTGAGCCTCAGAGATTATGCGTCCGGAGGACCTTTTCCGCCACGGCCTCGGCGGTGATGCCGAAGTGCTTGTAGAGGTCTTTGTAGGGCGCGCTTGCGCCGAACCCATGCATGCCGACGAAAATCCCGTCGGAGCCGATCACCGAGTCCCAGCCGAAGCGGACGGCCGCCTCGACCGCCACCTTGATCGGGGCGTCGCCGATGATGCTGGCGCGAACCTTCTCCGGCTGAGCCAGGAACAGGTCGAGCGAGGGCACCGACACAACGCGAACGGCGAAGCTTTGTTCTTCGAGGATCTTCTGGGCCGCCAGCGCGATCTCGACCTCGCTCCCTGAGGCGAAGATCGTGGCGCGGGCCTTGCCCGAAGCGGGCGACAGCTCGTAGGCCCCGGTCGCCGAGAGGTTGCCCTGGCCGGCCTCCTTGCGGGATTGCGGCAGGTTCTGGCGGGTCAGCGCCAGGGTCGAGGGGCCGTCCTTGCGCTCGAGCGCAAGCTGCCAGCACTCGGCCGTCTCGACCGCGTCTGCCGGGCGGAAGACGCGCATCTTCGGCATGGCGCGGAGCGCCGCCAGATGCTCCACCGGCTGGTGGGTCGGGCCGTCCTCGCCGAGGCCGATGGAATCATGGGTCATCACATAGACCGCCGGGATCCCGGCGAGCGCCGCGATGCGCATGGCGGGGCGGGCATAGTCGGTGAAGACCAGGAAGGTCGCGCCGGCCGGCACGTAGCCGCCGTGGAGCGCAATGCCGTTCATGGCCGCCGCCATGCCGTGCTCGCGGATGCCATAGTGGATATACCGGCCCGCATATTGGCCCGGCGCGATGGCGTTGAGGTTCTTGGTCTTGGTATTGTTGGAGGGCGTCAGGTCGGCCGAGCCCAGAACCAGCTCCGGCATGGCCTCGGTCAGGACCTCGAGGGCGATCTCGCTGGCCTTGCGGGTGGCGACATTCTGCGGCTCGGCGATCAGGCGGTCCTTCAGCCTGGCGACGGCCTCACCGAGGCCTTCGGGGCGCACGCCCTTCACGCGGCGCTCGAACTCAGCGCGCTTCTCCGCCGGCAGGGCCTTCAGGCGCTCGGTCCAGGCCTTCCGATGACGGCGGCCCTTCTTGCCGGCCTTGGCCCAGGCGTCACGGATATTGTCCGGGATCTCGAAGGGCGCATGGCTCCAGCCGATGGCGGCCTTCGCGCCCGCCAGCTCCTCGGCGCCCAGCGGCTCGCCGTGGGCCTTGGAGGTGCCGGCCTTCTTCGGGGCGCCGAAGCCGATGGTGGTCTTGCAGGCGATGAGAGTCGGGCGGTCCGACTTCTGAGCCTTGGAGATGGCGCGCTGGATCGCCTTCTCGTCGTGGCCGTCCACGCGCACCGCGTTCCAGCCGCAGGCCTGGAAGCGATTCACCTGATCCACGGAGTCGGAGAGCGACAGGGGGCCATCGATGGAGATGCCGTTGTCGTCGAACAGCACGATCATGCGGTTCAGCTTCAGGTGGCCGGCAAGCGCAATGGCCTCCTGGCTGATGCCTTCCATGAGGTCGCCGTCGGAGGCGAGCACATAGGTGTAATGGTCGACGAGGTCGTCGCCATACTCGGCATTCAGCATGCGCTCGGCGAGCGCGAAGCCCACCGCCGTGGCAATGCCCTGGCCGAGCGGGCCGGTGGTGGTCTCGACTCCCGGCGTCATGAAGTTCTCGGGATGCCCCGGGGTCTTGGAGTCGAGCTTGCGGAAGTTCTGCAGCTCCTCGATGGTCATGCCCTTCACGCCGGTGAGGTGGAGCAGGGCGTAGAGCAGCATGGAGCCGTGGCCGGCGGAGAGCACAAAGCGGTCGCGGTCGGGCCAGGTCGGGTCGGCGGCGTCGTATTTCAGGAACTTGGTGAACAGCACCGTCGCCATGTCGGCGGCGCCCATGGGCAGGCCGGGGTGGCCCGATTTGGCCTGCTCCACGGCGTCCATGGCGAGGACGCGGATGGCGCTCGCCAGATCGGAATGGGTGACGCGAGCGGCGGAGACGGTATCTTGCACGGCGAGATCCACTACTTCGAAAAAGGCCCTCAGGGGCGGTCTGTCAGGAAATCCGGGGCTCCTTAACACGGGGCAGGGGGGAGTCAAAGACCGGAAAAGTCCTCATCCTCCAAGGATTGTTGCTCCCGGCACGGCTCGGCCCTAAAGCATCGGTCCCAAAAGCGGATTGGCGCTTTTGGGACCCAACCAGGCGCCTTCTGTTTGGGTGGAGCATCGTTCGGGCGGACCCGAGGGGCCACGTCAGTGAAAACCGGGTCCACTTTTCCGCACGATGCTCTACTGTCTTCGCCGAATCCCGGAGGCTTGATGAATCCCACCCTCGACGATGCGATGAAACGGCTTGAGATCGCTTTCGGCCTGCTGGAGGCCGCGGTCTCGCGCCGGCTGGAGGCCGACCGGCGTCGGGGGAGCCTGGAGACCGAGCTCCAGCTCATGCAGGACGACCGCTCGCGCCTCGCCGAGGAGCTGGACGGGGCGCTCACCCGTCTCCATCGTTTCGAGGCCGCCACCGACGACGTGAGTCGGCGCGTCCGCCATGCCATCGGCGCGGTCCAGGCCGTGCTGGCCCAGGCCGGCGAGCTCGAGCCGGAAGAGGGCTGATCCATGGCCCAGGTGACGGTGACGATTGCAGGAACAGCCTACCGGATTGCCTGCGCCGAGGGCGAGGAGGGGCATCTCGAAGGCCTTGCAGCCGCCTACGATGCCCGGATCGAGGAGATGCGTGCGACCTTCGGCGAGATCGGCGACATGCGCCTCCACGTCATGGCGGCGATTGCCCTGGCCGACGAGCTGCACGAGACGAAAAGGCGGCTCGCGGCCGTGGAGGCGGAGCTTGCCGAGATCAGGCGCTTTGCCACCGGGGACGAGCGCAGTCAGGTCTTCGAGGCGAGACTGGCCCAGATCGTCCAGGCCACCGCGGAGCGCATCGAGCAGCTGGCGCGAAGCCTCAATGCGGCCGGGCAGGGGTGAGGCGGCTTTCGCCCTGCCCGTAAGAAAAGGTGAGGCCCATCTTGCTCTCGATTTCCCAAACTTTCCCCTTCCCCCCGGCCTTCATCATCCCTACATAGGAAAGGCGGGGCTGCGGGGCGCGTTAGGAGTCATTTTCCCCGGGGCCTTATCGATCCTGAAGGGAGCTGTCCCTGACCCGGTCCGTGGACCGGGACATACGGCGCCCACCTACTTTGTAGGTTCCCGGGATCGCTTCTCCGACGGCTTCTGTGGCTCCGCACCTCATGACATCTCCTTCCCCTTCCAGTCTCAAGGATCAGATCCGCCACGAGGGCTTCGCCCGCCGCGACGCGCTCGAGGCCGAGTTCCGCCACGAGGCTGCCCGGCGCATCGCCGCGCAAGCGTTGGGCCTGCCCGACTTGAAGGACGCCAACCCGGTTGGCGGCTACTGGCCCATCCGCAGCGAGGTCGATTCCCGCCCGCTCATGGAGGCGCTTCTCAAGCGCGGACAGGACGTGGCCCTCTCCCAGATCCTCCACCCCCATTTGAGCTGGCGCCTCTGGCGGCCTGGCGACGTGCTGGTGAAGGGCGGCTTCGGCGTGCGCGAGCCCGGACCCGATGCGCCGGAGGTCTTTCCGAGAGCGCTCCTCGTGCCGCTGATCGCCTTCGACCGCAGGGGAGGGCGCGTCGGCTACGGAAAAGGCCATTTCGACCGGGCCATCGCGGCGCTGGAGGCACAGCATCCGATCTTGACCATCGGCTTGGCTTATGCGGTTCAGGAGATCGAGGCGGTTCCGGTCGAGGACCATGATCGGCCGCTCGATGTTATCGTTACCGAAGCCGAACTCATTCGGACCCAGCCTGTTTAAAGGACCACCATGCGTCTTCTCTTCCTTGGCGACATCGTCGGGCGGTCCGGCCGCAATGCGGTGATCGAGCGCCTTCCCGGGCTTCGGGATCGCTGGCGGCTCGATTGCGTCGTCATCAACGGTGAGAACGCCGCCGGCGGCTTCGGCCTCACCGAGGCGATCTGCGACGAGGTACTGGCCGCAGGCGCCGATGCGATCACGCTTGGCAACCATTCCTGGGACCAGCGCGAGACGCTGGTGTTCATCGAGCGCCAGCCGAGACTCCTCCGTCCGGCGAATTTCCCGCCGGGAACGCCGGGGCGTGGCGCCAACCTCATCGACACCCGCTCGGGCCACCGGGTCCTCGTCGTCAACGTCATGGGCCGCCTCTACATGGACCCGCTGGACGATCCCTTCGCGGCCGTCGACCGGGAGCTCGAGGCCTGTCCCTTAGGCCAGGTTGCGGATGCCGTGATCGTGGACGTCCACGCGGAGGCGACGAGCGAGAAGGAGGCCATGGGCCATTACCTCGACGGCCGGGCCACCCTGGTGGTCGGCACCCACACCCATGTCCCGACCGCCGATTACCGGGTGCTCCCTGGCGGCACGGCCTACATGACGGATGCGGGCATGTGCGGCGATTACGACTCCGTCATCGGCATGCAGAAGGAGGAGCCGGTTCGCCGCTTCCTCCAGAAGACGCCGGGCATGCGCCTGGAGCCCGCCGCCGGCGAGGCTACGCTCTCCGGCATCGCGGTCGAAACCGACGACCGGACGGGGCTGGCGGTGCGGGTGGCGGCGGTCCGGCTCGGGCCGCATCTCGAAGAGACTTGGCCACGCTTTTGGGATTGATGCGGCGGCGGTCCCTTGGTTTGCGCCTGAACCATGCCCATCTCCTGATCTCGACGGAGAAGATCGGTGGACGCGAAGACACAAACCGGGACGAGAAAAAGCATCTACCGAGAGCCGAGTCCCCTGCACCAGGAGCTTGAGCACAAGAGCGTCTCCGCCGTCCTGCGCGCGGTCATCGATCAGGCCAAGGGAGAGACCATCTCCATCGGCCAGATCATCGAGGCCTTCGGCGAGCGCGCCTTCGGGTTCGTCCTGATCCTGTTCTCCCTGCCCAACTGCGTTCCCGCCCCGCCGGGGGTCGCCGGCATCGTGGGCACCCCGGTGCTCATCTTCGGCATCCAGATGATGCTGGGCCACAGGCGCCCCTGGCTGCCCAAATTCATCCTGCGGCGGACCGTTTCGGTCGCCAAGTTCAAGCGCCTGATCGACATCGCGGAACCCAAGCTCCAGAAGCTCGAGCGCCTCTGTAAGCCGCGCCTCACGCAGCTTTTCAGCGTTGTCGGCGACCGGATGATCGGCCTCTTCGCCTTTCTCGTCGCCCTCTCCGTCCTGATTCCCTTCCCGGGCACCAATTTCCCGCCCTCCATCGCCCTCGTGATCGCCTCGATCGCGGTGATGGAGGAGGATGGATACCTCCTGATCCTGGGCTATCTCATCGGCCTGGCGGGGATCGCCTATACGGTGACGATCCTTGGAGCCTCGTATCAGCTGATCGTCGCGGCTTTCGAGAATTTTCCGTCCTGGTTCGGGTTTTAAGGCGGGCACGGAATCTTAAGCCCTCCCTCGCAAGGTCTCGTCCCTTGGGTCAGCGACTCGGGTGGGCAGGGCGTGGAAGCGGAGAATTCGGTCAGCGGTTCGGCAGCGGCCTCGCAGGCGGTCCGGCTCTCGGAAGTCCTGGGAGCGCTGAGCCACGCCCTCGACATGACCGAGGGCCAGCCGCCCGGCCATTGCGTGCGTTCCTGCTGGATCGACGTCCATATCGGTCGCGAGATGGGGCTGAGCGATTCCGCCCTGTGGGAGCTCTACTACACGATCCTCCTCAAGGGCCTCGGCTGCAGCAGCAATGCGGCCCGCATCGGCCAGCTCTATCTGGCGGACGATCTCGGCTTCAAGCGCGACTTCAAGCTCGTGGGCAGTAGGCTGCCGCAGGTCCTGGGCTTCGTCCTGTCGCATACGGGCATGCGGGCGGGGCTTGCGGAGCGCTTCCGCGCCATTCTCAACATCGTCCAGAACGGAGGCGAGATCGCCCGTGAGCTCATCGAGACCCGCTGCCAGCGCGGGGCCGAGATTGCCCGCCAGCTGCGTTTCCCCGAAGGGGTGGCGCAGGGAATCCAGTGCCTCGACGAGCACTGGAACGGAGGGGGCAAGCCCGAGGGGCTTAAAGGAACCGCGATCCCGGTCTATTCCCGCATCGCTCTCCTCTCCCAGGTCGCGGACGTCTTCCACCGGAGCGCAGGGGAGGCGGCGGCCCGGCGCGAGGTCCGGGAGCGGTCGGGAACCTGGTTCGACCCTGCGGTGGTCGCTGCCTTCGAGCGCGTCGCCGCCCATCCGCGATTCTGGGACGTGCTCGGGTCCGACAGCGTGGAGGAGGCGGTCTTTTCCCTCGAGCCCGCCCAGAGGATCGAGGTGGCCGACGAGGATTACCTCGACGACATCGCGGCGGCCTTCGCCCGGGTGGTCGACTCCAAGAGCCCCTATACGAGCGGCCACAGCGACCGGGTCGCGCTCTTCGCGGATCTGATCGCCGAGGAGATGGGGCTCGACGCCGCCGCGCGCCGCCGCCTCAAGCGCGCCGCCCTTCTGCATGACATCGGCAAGCTCGGGGTCAGCAACGAGATCCTCGACAAGCCGGGACGGCTCGACGAGGCTGAGATGGCCGCCATGCGCCGCCATGCCCTCTACAGCGAGACGATCCTCGCCCGCATCGGGGCCTTCCGGGACCCCGCCCGCATCGGCGGGGCGCATCACGAGCGGCTCGACGGCAAGGGCTACCCGCGGGGCATCGAGGCCGACGCAATCTGCCCGGCCACGCGGATCGTCTCCGTGGCCGACGTCTTCGACGCCCTGACCGCCGACCGGCCCTATCGCGCCGCGATGCCGGTTGCAAAAGCACTTGAGATCCTGGCCGCCGATTCCGGCACGGCCCTGGACCCCGCCTGCGTCGCGGCGCTTCGCAGCGCGCTCACAAGGATGGAGATGGCCGCAGCCTGAGCGGGCTGGGGAGACTTGGTTTGCCTCGCGCCCTTCGCCGCCTTATAAGCCTGGCATCGTCAACATTCATGGCCTGACGGGCGCTGGGTTTCCAAGCAGTCCTCGGCCACATCCCGGAGGCCCCGATGGCGGGACATTCGCAATTCAAGAACATCATGCACCGCAAGGGGCGCCAGGATGCGATGCGCTCCAAGCTGTTCTCCAAGCTCGCCCGCGAAATCACCGTGGCGGCTAAGATGGGCACGCCCGACCCCGCCATGAACCCGCGCCTGCGCGCCGCGATCCTCGCCGCCCGCGCCGAGAACATGCCCAAGGACAACATCCAGCGCGCCATCAACAAGGCTGCCGGCAATGACGGCGAGAACTACGAGGAGATCCGTTACGAGGGCTACGGCCCGGGCGGCGCCGCCATCATCGTCGAGGCGATGACCGACAACCGCAACCGCACGGCCTCGGACATCCGCTCCTATTTCACCAAGAGCGGCGGCAACCTCGCCGAGACCGGCGCGGTCTCCTTCATGTTCGACCGCGTGGGCCTCGTGGAGTTCGGGCCGGACGTGGCCGATGCCGACGCCATGCTGGAGGCCGCCATCGAGGCGGGCGCGGAGGACGTGGCCTCCTCCGAGAACGGCCACGAGGTCTATTGCGAGCAGACCGCCCTCAACGAGGTGACCAAGGCGCTGGAGGACAAGTTCGGCGAGCCGAGGGCCTCCAAGCTCGTCTGGAAGCCCCAGACCCCCGTAGCCGTGGACGACGAGGCGGGCGAGAAGCTCATGAAGCTCATGGAGACGCTCGAGGAGCACGACGACGTCCAGAACGTCTACGGCAATTTCGAGCTCTCCGAGGACCTGATGCAGAAGATGGCGGGCTGATGTGTCTGAGCGCGTCCGCATCCTCGGCCTCGATCCCGGCCTGCGCAACACGGGCTGGGGCGTCATCACCGTCGAGGGGACGAAGCTCTCCTACGTCGCCTGCGGGGTCGTGACCTCGGACGGCGACCTCGACCTGGCCCTTCGCCTCAAGCAGCTTCACGACCGGCTGACGGATGTGATCAGGACTTGGACGCCCGACGAGGTCTCCGTCGAGGAGACCTTCGTCAACAAGGACGCCCAGGCGACCCTCAAGCTCGGCCAGGCCCGCGCCATGTCCCTGCTGGTGCCGGCCCTTCACGGCCTGCCGGTGGCGGAATATGGCGCGAACCAGGTGAAGAAGACCGTGGTGGGCGTCGGCCACGCCGAGAAGGACCAGGTGCAGGCCATGGTGAAGATCCTGCTGCCCAAGGCCGACTTCAAGAAGGCCGATGCGGCCGATGCGCTGGCCATCGCCATCGCCCACGCCCATCACCGCAAGGCCCGCGCTTTGGCGGCAAGCTTTTAGGGTGTAATGGAATAACCGGCGTCATCCCCGGCAGCCCGCATGGCCGGGAAGGGATCCGCTGGAAGAGTTCCGGGTACCGATGGATTCCCTTCCCTCGCTTCGCTCGCCGGGAATGACAAGACACAGGAGACGCCCGTGATCGGCAAACTCAAAGGCGTGGTGGATTCCTACGGCGAGGATTTCGTCATCCTCGACGTGCACGGCGTCGGCTATGTGGTCCATTGCTCCTCCCGCACCCTTCAGAACCTGCCGAAGGAAGGCGAGGCGGCGGTCCTGTCCATCGAGACCCATGTCCGCGAGGACATGATCCGCCTCTTCGGCTTCAAGTCCGATGCGGAGCGCGAGTGGTTCCGCCTCCTGCAATCCGTCCAGGGCGTGGGCTCCAAGGTGGCGCTCGGCATCCTCTCCGTGCTCGATCCGGGAAGCCTCGCCACCGCGATCGCCACCGGCGACAAGGCCTCCATGGCGCGCGGGCCCGGCGTCGGCCCCAAGCTCGCCCAGCGCATCGTCTCCGAACTCAGGGACAAGGCACCGGCCTTCGCCCCCGTCGACCCGACCCTCATCCGCCTCACCGGCGCGGTGGAGGACAGGAGCGCGCCTGCCCCGGTGGCCGACGCCGTCTCGGCCCTCGTCAACCTGGGCTATCCCCAGGTCCAGGCCTCGGCCGCCGTCGCCGCCGCGATGAAGCAGGCGGGCGAGGAGGCGGAAGCGAAGACGCTCATTCGGCTAGGTCTCAGGGAGCTGGCGCGGTGAGCCCCTCTCATCCCCTGCGGTCCGCAGGACCGGGGAAGGGGATCCGGTCACACGCTCCGTGCCGATGGATTCCCCTCCGCGGCGCTCCCGCCGGGAATGACGAAAGGAACGCAACGTTCCTGTTTTGATCTCGTTAAGAATGGCGTATTAGTGTCTCAGCGCCTATATGAAGTGCCCGGAAGGTAAGCCTCTTTGACCGATTCCCGCCGCCTGCTCAGCCCCGAAAAGCGCGAGGACGACACTGATGCGTCGATCCGGCCGCTCTCGCTCGACGACTTCACGGGCCAGAAGGCCGCGCGGGCCAATCTCCAGGTCTTCATCAATGCCGCCAAGGCGCGGGGCGATGCGCTGGACCACGTGCTCTTCGTCGGGCCTCCGGGGCTGGGCAAGACCACGCTGGCGCAGATCGTGGCGCGCGAGCTCGGCGTCAATTTCCGCTCGACTTCCGGCCCGGTCATCGCGAAGGCGGGCGATCTCGCGGCGCAGCTCACGAACCTGGAAGAGCGCGACGTGCTCTTCATCGACGAGATCCACCGGCTCAATCCTGCGGTGGAGGAAATCCTCTATCCCGCCATGGAGGACTACCAGCTCGACCTCATCATCGGCGAGGGCCCGGCGGCCCGCTCGGTGAAGATCGAGCTGCCGAAATTCACGCTCGTCGGCGCGACCACCCGCGCGGGCCTGCTGACGACGCCTTTGCGCGACCGCTTCGGCATCCCGATCCGGCTCGAATTCTACACCGTCGAGGAACTGGAGCTGATCGTGCGGCGCGGCGCGCGGGTGCTGGGCCTGAACATGAGCGAGGACGGCGCGAACGAGATCGCCCGCCGCTCCCGCGGCACGCCGCGCATTGCGGGCCGCCTGCTCCGCCGCGTGCGCGACTTCGCCATCGTCGAGGGCGTCCAGACCGTCTCCCGCGACCTCGCCGACCGATCCTTGCGCCTCCTCGACGTCGATCCCATCGGCCTTGACCTCATGGACCGCAAATACCTGACCATGATCGCCTCCTCCTTCGGCGGCGGCCCCGTGGGCATCGAGACCATCGCCGCGGCCCTCTCGGAGCCCCGCGACGCCATCGAGGACATCATCGAGCCCTATCTGATCCAGAAGGGCTTCGTGCAGCGCACCCCCCGCGGCCGCGTTCTCACCCCCCACGCCTTCAAGCATCTCGGCCTGCCGGAGCCCACCCGCGAGACGACGGCGCAGTTCGGGCTGTTCAATGGGGATGGGGATGAGTGAGAAGCGCAATCGGCTTTTCTAAGAAGCAGCCTGGGGGCGCGCTATGAAGTGGTCATGGCTCACATGGTTGGCCGTCAGCGCGACGATGGCAGGATATGTTGCTGCCGGGAGCGTTGAAGCAACTTCAACTACAACGAAGATCGAGCTCATTCCTGGACGCGCATTCGAGTTAAAGCTCGTACGAGTTGTTCCCAACGCTATAGATTTCCTGCTCTTATTCGATGGGCTTGAGACCGACCGACGTGAACTCGGTAAGTGCTGTCCGACTGCTGCAACAGAAACTCCCAATTTAGAAGTCTTTACCGAGCCTGGAGCTTCCGTTCAGGTGTCCCTCTCGTCTAGCCGCGTTTCGCCAGTAACTTATGTAGCTTGGCCGGCGCAGAGGGGCGACAAGCTTATCCTGGAGCGTCACATGATGGGTGAGATTGTCGACGGACAGGCCGCTATGTGGGTTCAGCCACCGCCCGAGCCCAGGACAGAGTTCATGCTGTATCCGGGCCTTAACAGGGTCCGTCTGAAGGTTACATCTGTCGATCCGGCCCTAGTTGGGGAGGCCGTGCAGGTTCGGATAGAGGCGCCTCTTTCCCTTAAAAATGCCAAACCGAATACGGTCTGGCTCTTCTGGGGCCTTGTTCTCTGGCCGGTATTTGCTTTCATTCAGATCGTTTGGGCTCTGGTTCTGATCGGAGCGACTTGGATCAAGTCCAGAAGATTGGCTGCACTCCGGACTGAGCGAGCATCGGGATGAACGAGAAACGCGACGCCATTTTCCCTTCCTCGTATGGGAGGGGCCAGGGTGGAGGTGTGAGCGCCACTTCGGAACGTGGCGCTGGCACCCCCACCTCCAACTCCTCCCCACAAGGGGGAGGAGGGCAGGGCGGCGCTTGGCCCCATCTCTCCGGCTCCCTGCGCGACGGCGCGCATGTCATGCCTATCCGCGTCTATTACGAGGACACGGATTTCTCAGCCCGCGTCTACCACGCCAGCTATCTGCGCTTCATGGAGCGCGGGCGCACGGAGTTGTTGCGGGCCGTGGAGGTGGCGCAGTCGGACCTTCACGCCGAGATGGGCGGGCTCGCCTTCGTCGTCCGCAAGATGACCATCGACTTCCGCGGCGCGGCGGTCATGGACGACGTGCTCACTGTCGTGACCTGGCCCAAGGAGATGCGCGGCGCGTCCATGACGCTCTCGCAGGAGGTCCGGCGCGGCGACGAGGTGCTGGTCGCCGCCGATGTCATGGTTGCTGCCGTAAGGGAAGGTCGGGCCGTGCGCATCCCGGACGAGCTGCGGGCGGTACTTGCGCCGACTGTACCTCAGGATTGAGGGCTGCCGTCCAGCACCGGCGCTCCTGTCTTGAACCATGCCTTTGCGATCCGGCCGTCCTCAACCTCGTAGATCGCGATCACGTCGACGCGTCCCTGGCCTTCCGGGAAGGTGAGGTCCACGATTTCCCGGTCGGGGCCGTGAATCGGTTCGCCCCGTACGGTTTAGGAATAACATATCGTTGCATTATGCTGCCTCCCGACACAGAAGGGGGAGAATGGATGCAGCCTGAGAACTGGCGGTTCTACGAGAGTAGAGCCCCTGACCGGGAGCTGCAAAGCCTGCAGCGTCGGTTCCGGGCCATATCCTGCCGCTTCTATCGCAAGGCGGCGTTGCAGCGCCTTTGTCGCCGGGTCAGGGTCTGGGCGCTGGTGGCCGTCGGGGTTCTCGCTCTCACCGGAACGGCGATGAGCGTGAGTCCCTGGCCACTCCTGGCGACGGTGAAGCACCTGGCGGCTTTTCCCACCTGCGGCATCGCCCGGATGATGGGCGTCGCTCCCGCATATCACGGAAGACCCGGCTACTGGTCGCATCACGACAGGAATTCCAACGGCCGCGCCTGCGAGACGCAGGAGCTCTAGCACTACTTTGGCACTTTCATCAGTGAGCCGAGGGTGAA
>NZ_JAJATX010000089.1 GCF_020866965.1 Microvirga roseola | reverse complement strand
CGGCGCTCCAGGCCAAGAAGTACGACGCCATCATGGCCGGCATGAACATCACCGATAAGCGCCTCGAGGTAATCAACTTCTCGCTCCCTTATGCCGCGACCCCGCATGGCTGGGGCGTCATGAAGGACTCGCCGCTCGCAAAACTGGCGGGCACCGGCACGACGGCGAGCTTCGAGAAGGATCCCGAGGGCGCGAAGAAGGCGATCGAGGCATGGAAGCCGCTCCTGAAGGGCAAGACCGTCGGTGTGCAGGGTTCGACCGTGAACTCGCAGTTCCTGGAGCAGTATCTCAAGGACACCATCGAGATCCGCGAGTACAAGACCACCGAGCAGCATGATCTCGACCTGACAGCCGGACGGATCGACGCCATTTTCGCGGGCCATGGAGCCCTGAAGGCGACCCAGGAGAAGCCTGAGTTCAAGGACATGGTCATCGCCGGCACCGGCATGCGCGGCGGCCTGCTGGGCCGCGGCGTTGCAGTCGGCATGCGAAAGGAAGACGCCGATCTGAAGAAGGCTTTCGACGAAGCGATCCAGGCTGCCATCAAGGACGGCACAGTCAGGAAGCTCTCCGAGAAGTGGTTCAAGATCGACGCCACTCCGCAGGCCTGACAGCCTCGCATAAGTTTCCGCTCCGGGTCCTGCATCCAGTGCCCGGAGCGCGATCCAGTATTGAGATGACGAATACCGCCCGACCTCTCTCCCTTCGGCGGGAGCGGGAACTTCAGGAAAGTTGAGACGCGTGCAAGAGCTGAGCTATTTCGAGCTCATCGGGTTTGGTCCCAATGGATGGGGATGGGCTCTCCTCACCGCAGCGGGGATGACGATTGCCGTCGCCTTCTGCGGCTTCCTCATCGGTTCGGTGATCGGAACCCTGGTGGCCTGGGCGAAGATTGGAGGCAATCTGGTCATTCGAGGCATCGCGGATGGTTACACGACCGTGCTGCGCGGCATTCCTGACCTACTCGTCATCTATCTCTTTTATTTCGGCGGCAGTGCGGCGCTCGGCGCCATCGGCAGCCTGTTCGGCGCTGAAGGCTTCATCGGCGTGCCCGCCTTCGCCACAGGCGCCATCGCCATCGGCATCGTGTCCGGCGCCTATCAGGCGGAGGTCTTCCGCGGCGCCTACCAGGTCGTCAGCCGTGGCGAGATCGAGGCGGCGCGCTCTGTCGGGATGCACCGCGGGCTCATGTTCCGCCGCATCATCGCTCCGCAGGTCCTGCGCTACGCCATTCCGGGTCTCGGCAATACCTGGCAGCTCGTGCTGAAGGAATCGGCGCTGATCTCGGTCACCGGCCTCGTGGAACTCCTGCGCCAGTCCCATATCGCGGCCGGCTCCACTCGCCGCCCGTTCGACTTCTACATCACGGCGGCGATCCTCTACCTGATTATCACCTGGGCTTCGACCTACCTGTTCCAGAGGGCCGAGTCGCACTCGATGCGCGGCATGCGGAGGGCTGCCTGATGGATTTCGCCTTCATGCAGGAAGCATTCCTGACCCTCCTGAGCGGCGTGCCTCTCACGCTGAACCTGACCTTCGTGTCGGTGGCGTTCGGAGCGGTTCTCGCGCTGCTGCTCGCGCTGATGCGCATGTCGGGCATCAAGTTGCTCGACTGGCCGGCGCAGGCCTATGTCTTCGTGTTTCGCGGCACGCCGCTGCTCGTGCAGATCTTCCTGATCTACTACGGTCTCGGGCAGTTCCGTCCTACCCTGCAGGAACTTGGGCTGTGGGTTTTCTTCCGTGAGCCATACTGGTGCGCCATCGCGGCGCTCACGCTCAACACGGCGGCCTATACCAGCGAGATCTTCCGCGGCGGCCTGCAGTCGGTGCCCTACAACCAGGTCGAGGCTGCGAAGGCCTGCGGCATGTCGGGCTTCCTGCTCTTCCGCCGCATCACCTTCCCCATCACGGTTCGCCAGGCGCTTCCGGCCTATGGCAGCGAACTCATCCTGATGGTGAAGGCGACCTCGCTTGCGTCGGTCATCACCATGATGGAAGTGACGGGTCTTGCCGCGAAGCTGATCTCGCAGACCTTCCGCGCCATCGAGGTCTTCGTCGTTGCGGGCCTGATCTACCTCATCCTCAACTTCATCATCACGCGCATCATCATGGCCATCGAGTGGTGGCTCTCGCCTCATCTGCGCCGTCCGCCGGCCGTGGAGCCGCGCCTGGAGGCCGCGCATGTCTAACGGAGTATCGTCCTTGTCGTCTGAGTCCGCTGCTGCCGTCTCAATTCACAATCTCCGCAAGAACTTCGGGTCGCTCGAGGTCCTCAAAGGCATCTCCCTCGACGCGAAGGAGGGAGACGTGATCTCGATCCTGGGTGCCTCCGGTTCGGGCAAGTCAACCATGCTCCGCTGCATCAACATGCTGGAGGTTCCGGATTCCGGCGAGATCAGCATCGGCGGCGAGACCATCGGCCTGAAGAAGACCCGACACGGCATGGAGCCTGCAGACCGGCGTCAGGTCGACCGCATCCGCTCCCGCGTGGCCATGGTGTTCCAGAGCTTCAATCTGTGGTCCCACATGACGATCCTGGAAAATGTCATCGAAGCCCCCGTGCATGTTCAGAAGCGCCCGAAGGCCGAGTGCATCGCTGAGGCCGAGGAATTGCTCGCCAAAGTCGGCATCGTCGATAAGCGCAACCAGTATCCGTCGCATCTCTCCGGCGGCCAGCAGCAGCGTGCGGCCATCGCGCGGGCGCTCGCCATGCATCCCAAGGTAATGCTCTTCGATGAGCCGACCTCGGCGCTTGACCCGGAACTCGTCGGCGAAGTTCTGCGCGTCATGCGCTCCCTTGCGGAGGAGGGCCGCACCATGCTCGTGGTCACTCACGAAATGGGTTTCGCCCGCGACGTGTCCAACCGAGTCGTGTTCCTGCACAAGGGCATGGTGGAAGAGGAAGGCACCCCCGCGGAGGTTTTCTCCGCCCCGAAGTCGGAGCGCTTCCAGCAGTTCATCTCAAGCCACAGGTAACAATCAGCGCCTGTCGAGGCGGCGCGGATCGTTTGAGGGCGGAGGTATGACGCCGTCCCTGCCTCGCGCCCTCGAGTCGTAAATGGGATAGGCCCTGTTCCTGGCGTCCGAGTGCGGGCGTCCCAGGAACAGGCCGAGCACGGCCGGAACCGCAAGGATCAGCAGGGATACGGCACCCCAGACGACGACGACGGCGATAAGTCCCAGGCTTCTCAGGCTGACCAGAGCCCACGACAGCCACTCGACGGTTTCCGGATGGCTCGTCACGACCTCCGCGTTGCGAGCAGCATAATCGCCGAAGACGTCAAGAAGCCCGTAAGCGCCCCACGCGAACAGCGACCAGATGGCAACGGCGATCCACGCCAGAATCCACAGCGCCCGTCTCATCGCTTATCGCTCCTCGATGCGTACCGCCGTGCCGTCGATGACCTGTGGGCCGCGCTTGGGCGTGCCCAGGTGATCATGGACGATGCGCAGGTTGCGCATGTTCGCCTTAAAATAAATGTCGAAGATATCGCCAGCCACCGGAATGGCACCGATAGCCGTGTCGATGGCCACGTTGCCGATCATCCGTGCGATCTTCCAGCGAGGCAATCCGAGCTGGCGCGCCTCCCAGATGATGTAGCTCGACAACGCCGCCGAAATCGCATCGCCGATGCCCGGCACGAGACCGATAATGGAATCGAGACCCACATGCCGGTTCAGGCCGGGAATGAAGAAGGCGCTGTCCATCAGCCTTGCGAGAAGCGCGATCCGCGCAAGCGAATCCGCCCGGCTCGGGCCGGCAGCTTTGATGGCTTCGAAGACAGCGCTGTGAGCAGCGTTCATTCCGATCTCCACGTGGTCGATTCAGTCGACAACTGAGATGATGTGTGTATTGCGGCGAAGATACGCAAGAGCAGAGATTGCTACATTGTATCCCGCCACTCCGACACTTCCCAACTGGCTCGTGGCGGAATCAAAGCGCACGAAGCAGAATGTACTCCCTTTTCATCCAATTTATTCCTTCGAAACATCTTGCCGGCTGCCAAGCTGCCCTTAAGTAGCCTGCCCAAGCGCCAAGAGCGCAGCAGCCAGTCCGCTGGCCAAGAATAGGCGAACGCCATGGAGAGGACCGAATCCTCGATCTCTCAACCGGGGGCTCTCAGGACGGGAGAACCCGATGAGCACCAGCTTCCGAGTTCGTCTTACGCCTTGGCTTGCGTTCGTAACCTGGACCCTACTGGCAGGCCTCCTGCCGGCTCCGACCCAGGCACAATCCAGGAAAGAACCTCCCGCTCAATATGCAAGTCTTCCCGATGACCCGCTCACCACAGGCAGCCTGCCGGATAGCAGCCGGCTGAGCACGAGAACCCTCTCGGGCTTCTATGCCTATGTGGCGAAGGGCACCATCACTCTACGGGACAGCACCCCGACCAAATGCCTGCCTGGAGACTTGCGCCAGGTCGTTGCGGACGTCGCGGCCCGTTTCGGGCCGGTCAGCATCCAGTCCACCCACCGGACCCGTGTCCGAAACAGGCGCGCCGGAGGCGCAAAGTACTCGCTACATCTCTCCTGCCGCGCCATTGACTTCAGAGTGCGCGCCAAGGCCCGTGGCGTGATGGCCTATCTGCGCTCGCGTGAGGAGGTCGGCGGTCTCAAGATCTATCGCAACGGGATCATTCACATCGACAACGGTTCGCGCCGCACCTGGTAGGCTCTACAGGGCCATCCGCCATTCCAGACAGAATCCGCCTCCATTCCCTCGCGGGATCGAACGCTCTATTGTGACTGCGCCTGACCGGGACAGCAGAGATGTTCGAGAACTTCACCCTTCGCCGGATCACGACCTTCGAGGCCGTCATCAATCTGCGCTACGGAGGAAGCGGGCCTCCCGTTCTTCTGCTGCACGGTCACCCGCAGACCCACGTCATGTGGCACCGTGTGGCTCCACGCCTGGCGGAGGAATACACTGTCGTTTGCGCAGACCTGCGCGGCTACGGCGACAGTTCGAAGCCGCAGACGACATCGGATCATCAGCCCTATTCGAAACGGTCAATGGCGCGCGACCAAGTCGAGGTGATGCGGGCCCTCGGCTTCGAACGCTTCGCCGTGGTGGGGCACGATCGGGGCGGGCGTTGCGCCTATCGCATGGCGCTCGACCACCCGGAGCGAGTTCTGGGGCTTTCCGTCCTGGACATCCTGCCGACATCCGAGCACTACCGGCGAACGGACATGGCCTTTGCCATGGGCTACTGGCACTGGTTCTTCCTGCCTCAGCCCCACCCTCTTCCGGAAACCTTGATCTCAGCCGATCCCGATGCGTTTTATCTGCGCCGGGGACGCTCCATGTTCGACGAGGCGGCGCTGGCCGAATACCGGCGCTGCTTCACGGACCCGGCGACAATCCATGCCATGTGCGAGGACTACCGGGCGGGGGCTACCATCGACATGCGCCTGGACGAGACCGACAGGCAGGCCGGACGGCGCATCGCATGCCCCGTGCAGGCTCTGTGGGGCCTGAAGAATGGTCTGGCGCAGTGGTACGACGTTCTTGCCGTGTGGCGCGACTGGGCCTATCATGTCGAAGGCCATGGAATCGATTGTGGCCATTATCTTGCAGAAGAGGCCCCGGACGAGACGTTGACCGCGCTGCGAGCATTCCTGGCAAAAGCCTTCAGTTCCTGATCCGCCCGACACGAAGGGAAAGAGGAAAGCGAATTGGGCGGCGGCGATCCGGCTCTCCCAGGCCGCCGCGAGTTCGCGCTGGAACTGCTCGATCGGCGCACGGCCAAGAGCCTTCTCCACCCCGCGCACGGCCGACCATGTATCCGCATAGCCGATCAGGTCGGAGGCCCGCCACTGCACTTCGATGGCAAGCGGCGGCGGCGACAATTCCTCAAACGGGAAATCGAAGGAGCGATAGCCCTCCTCCACATGGCGACGCTCCGGCGGCCAGTAAGGGCCAACGACATCCTTGTAGAAATGCTGGATGACAGGATCGATTTCCGGATCCGCCTGCACCACGCCATAGGTGATGAGAGCCAGGATCGCTCCTGGCCGGCCGATACGGCGCGCGTCCTCGTAGAAAGCGGGAAGATCGAACCAGTGCGCTGCCTGGGCCGCCGTCACGAGGTCCACGGAAGCATCAGGAACTCCACTGCGCTCTGCCGGCGCGACCCGGTATTCGACTCTCCCATGCACTGCGGCCTTCTCGATCTGCTGCGCACTACCATCGGTGGCGATGACATGATCGAAGCGCTCAGCCAGCAGCACTGAAAGCTGCCCTGTCCCGCAGCCTGCATCGAGTGCAACCTCGGTCCTTTCGAAGGCCTGCGAGGTAATCGACGAGCGCCCGCGGATAGGTCGGCCGGTAGGCTGCGTATCCGGTGGAATGCGTGGAGAAATGATCCTTGAAGGACAAGGCTCAGGATCCTGAGAAGGGTGCTATGGAGATGCCGTTGGCCTCCAGCTTGGCGCGCACGGTCCGCGCCATCGCAACCGCGCTCGGCTCGTCGCCATGCACACAGATGGTATCGATCTCGACCGGGATGCGCTTACCGGATACGGTGGTCACAGCCTTGTCCTGAACGGCGCGGAGCATGCGCTCGGCCGCAAACTCCGCATCGTGCAGCACGGAGCCGGGCTTCTTGCGGCTGGTGAGCGTACCATTGTCCTCATAGGTACGGTCGGCGAAGATCTCGCGTGCGACCTGCAGGCCGAGCTTACCGGAGGCTTTTTCCATCAGGAGACCCGGCATGCACACGTTGATGAGACTCACATCGACGCCCTTGATAGCCCGTGCGATGGCAAGCGCCAGATCCTCGTCCTCATTCGCCATGTTATTGAGGGCCCCATGCACCTTTACGTAGGTGACCCTGTGGCCGGCGAGCGATGCGACCGCCTGCATGGCGCCGATCTGGTAGGCGATCATCCGCTCGATTTCGGCGGGGCTGTCGCCGCGGATCATGCGGCGACCGAACCCGTGAAGATCATCGAATCCAGGATGCGCGCCGATGGCGACGCCCTTCCGCCTCGCCGTTTCCGCCGTGCGGAACATGATGGAGGGATCGCCTGCATGGAATCCGCAGGCGATGTTGGCGGAGGAGACGATGTCGAGCATCGCATCATCGTCGCCCATGGGCCAGGGTCCAAATCCTTCGCCCATGTCGCAGTTGAGATCGACTTTCATGTTCATCACACCAGGACCGGTTGTGCGTTCTGTACGCCTACATTGAAGACGCGCTTATAGCGCTCGATCTCGGCTTTCGGCCCCATGGCCTTGGTAGGATTGTCCGAGATCTTCACGGTGGGGTGCCCATTGGCCGAAATGACCTTGCAGACGATGGAGATGGGATCGAGCTTGCCCTCCGGAGCAAGCCCGCGGAAGTCGTTGGTGAGGAGCGTGCCCCAGCCATAACCGATGCGCATGCGGCCACGGAAATGCTGGTGGATGCGCTCGATCACGTCCACATCGAGTCCGTCGGAGAAGATCGCGAGCTTCTCCTTCGGATTCTGCCCGCGCTCGCGCCACCATTCGATGGCCTCCTCGCCCCCCTCGATGGGCGGCTTTGAATCGATGCGGATGCCGGTCCAGTCCGCCACCCAGTCCGGCGCATTCTTCAAAAAGTTCGTGGTGCCGTAGGTGTCGGGCAGGATGACCAGAAGGTTGCCCTGGTAATCCTCCTGCCAGTCCGCCAGCACGCGATAAGGCGCTTCCGCCAATTCCTCGTCGTTTTCGGCGAGAGCGGCATAGACCATGGGAAGCTCGTGGGCATTGGTGCCCACGGCCTCCACCTCACGGCGCATGGCGATGAGACAGTTCGACGTGCCGAGGAAGGAGGAACCGAGCCCCTCGATCATCGCCTGCACGCACCAGTCCTGCCACAGGAAACCGTGACGGCGGCGAGTGCCGAAATCTGCGATGGAGAGATCCGGCAGCTTCTTCAGACGCTCGATCTTCTCCCAGACCCGCGTCATGGCGCGGGCATAGAGCACCTGCAGCTCGAACTTGGCCATTCCCTTCAAGACGCCGCGCGAGCGCAGTTCGTTCAGGATCGCAAGCGCCGGGATCTCCCACATGGTGGTCTCGATCCAGGGGCCGTGGAAGGTCAGAACATACTGACCGTCCTCCTTTTCGAGGAGGTAGTCGGGGAAGCGGAAGGTTTCGAGCCAGTCCATGAACTCCGGCGAAAACATCTGCCGCTTGCCATAGAAGGTGTTGCCCCTGAGCCAAGTGGACTCGCCGCGAGTCAGCGAGAGGCTGCGCACATGATCGAGTTGTTCGCGCAGTTCGCCCGCATCGATGATGTCGGCGAGGCGGATGCGGGTGGTGCGGTTATGGATGCCGAACGTCACCTGCACGTCCCGATGGCGGCGAAAGATCGTCTGCGCCATCAGGAGCTTGTAGAAGTCCGTATCCAGCACGGACCGGACGATCGGATCGATCTTCCAGGTGTGGTTGTAGACCCTGGTCGCGATGTCCACCATCGCCTGCTCCCAGCAATTTGAGGAGGCGAGACCATAGCGAAGGGTCGCCCACGATGAAAGAGTGCCGGCTACAGACCCTGTTCATTGTCCCTTACGGGGGCAGGACATCAACCTGGATCGAGGCGTAATAGGCCGCGATATCTGCAATATCCTGGTCCGACAGGTCCTTTGCAACGATGTTCATCGACTCGTGCCTGCGCTCGCCCGTACGATAATCCATCATGCTCTTCACCAGATAGTTCTCAATCTGGCCTGCGAGATTGGGCGCCTCCGGGTTCTTCGAGACGCCGTCGAGCCCATGGCAGGCCTGACACGCAGTGATCTTCTGGCGTCCGGCTTGGGCATCGGCAGCCTCGATTGCGGATGGGGCGAGCCCGGCCACGACCATCCCCAGCGCAATCGGAGCGCAGAGCTTCTTCATGGCGATCCTTTCTGGAGGAAGCAGGCGCGCCGGAACGGCGCGCCTGTCGAGGCGACCGTTACCGGCCCTCATAGGAAATCCGGTAGATCGCTCCGGCCGCGTCGTCGGACACGAGAAGCGAGCCGTCCGGCAGCGTCGCGACGTCCACCGGCCTGCCGAGATATTCCCCGTTCTCGGTCAACCAGCCCTCGGCAAAGACCTGAGGCTTGTCCGCCGTGCCGTCCTCTTTGATCGGCGTGAACATCACGCGGGCGCCGATGGGAGTCGTGCGGTTCCAGGATCCGTGCTGGGCCGAGAAGATGCCGCCCTGATAGCTCTGGGGAAACATGTTCCCCGTGTAGAACATCATGCCGAGATCGGCAGCGTGGGCGTCCATCTCTGCCTGTGGAGGCACGACGCCGTCGGGAACCGCATCGTCCTTGTACTCGACCGTGCGCACGGTACCACCGCCATAATAGGGAAACCCGAAATCCTGTCCCATCTCGGTGATGCGGTTGATCTCTCCGGGAGGCTGGTCGTCGCCCATGCCGTCGACCTGATTGTCCGTGAACCAGAGCGTCCTGTCGGTGGGATTGAAGTCCATGCCGACCGAGTTGCGGATGCCGGTCGCATAGACCTCACGGCTCTTACCGTCCTGATCCATGCGGACGATGCCGCCGATGCCGGTGCGCCTGTAGAGATCCATCTTGTCTTTCGGCGGCACGTTGTAGGGTTGCCCGAGAGCAACATAGAGCTTGTTATCCGCCCCGATCCGGCAGACACGGGCAGTGTGATTGTAGCTCTCCTCCGTGGGCGGAATGAGGTCTCCCTGCTTGGCGACCACGAAAGCCGCCACGTCCGGCCCTTCATAGAAGAACTCGGCAGCCGGGAACTGCAGAACGCGGTTCTGCTCCGCCACGTAGAGAATGCCGTCGCGCGAGAAACAGACGCCGTTCGGGATCTTGAAGGCCACGGATGGCGCGAACTGCTTTACCTCGTCCGCGATCCGGTCCTTGTCGCGATCTGTCACCACATAGACGTTGTTCTTGCGGGTGCCCGTAAAGACCACGCCCGTCGAGGGGCCGACAGCCATGTGGCGTGCGTCCGGCACGATAGCGTAGAGGTCGATCTTGAAGCCGGGCGGCAGCTTGATCCTCTCGACATTGCGCCGGATGGCATCGGCGCGGCGGCCCTCCTGCGGAATGGGCCGAGGCTCGGCCGTTCCGGTGCTCTGGAATGCAGAGAGTTTTTCGAGGTTACTGGTTGGCTGCTGAGCGGCGGGCTGAGCGGCGGGCTGAGCGAAACTTGTGGATGCAAACGCAACTGACGAGACGGCGACAAGCCAGATGGACTTCATCGTTCCCTCCGTAGGTTCGCCCCTTAGGTATTCGTTGTCATGCGTGGGCTACCGGATGCGCTCCGATTTTCTCGCTCTTGATTTCCATCATACTCAAGCTTGTGCCGCAGCGGAAGAAGCCAAATCGGGATAGGGGGGAGCCTCGCGGTTCCACCCCTCCCACACCA
>NZ_JAJATX010000088.1 GCF_020866965.1 Microvirga roseola | reverse complement strand
CCGCCTGGGTGACACGCTGGAGCTTGTCACAGGTGCGGTAGGGCAGGTCGACCCCCTTGTGGCGGATCGCCAAGCGCCCATCCGGATAGTCGATCACCGTGACGCGCTGGCGGGCGAGGGGGCGTGTGACCTCGTTCGGCTCGAGCAAAAACATGACCTTGTCGTACTGGAGCGTCAGGTTGTAGGTCACCGTACGCTCCTCCTTCCAGGCGAAGATATCCTCCAACATCATCTCCTGCGGCACCGGACGGTGAGCATCCGTGCGGCTGAAGGGCTCCTTGGCAAAACGCCGGTTGTGATCGGCCAGAAACCCCGGCAGGAATGCGTTCGCGTCTTCAATCGTCGAAATTCCGGCCAGGCGCATCTCTTTGACCAGACGGTCCTGCAAGGTGCCGAACGAGCGCTCGATGCGGCCCTTGGCGGCCGGCGTGTTGGCGCACAGCACATCGATGTTGAGTTCGTGCATCGCCCGTCCGAACTGGGTCATCCCGTCGCCGCCTTCCGCGGCGGTGTTGCTGACCCGGAAGATGGCATGAATGCAGCGACGCTCGAGTTGCTGAAATCCTCGAAGCTGCGCTGTAGCTCAGGCCGCCATCGTCGGCGTTTCGATACCATGACGCTGCATGGCCGCGCCAATTCGGGCGAAGTCGGGCTGCGCCGGCGGCTCAACCGTGCCGATGTCGCGGAAGAATGCGATCATGGAAGGCTCAATGAGCACGAGCATCCGCACCGGGTTGCCACCGTCGTTCGAGTAGTTGTGCGGCGCCCTCGGGTCGACGCGCACCGAGGTGCCGGGCCCCGCAATCGTCACCTCGGGCGGGCCGTCCGTGGCAAAGTGGCGGACAGTGAGCTCACCCTCGATCACGTAAAAGAGTTCGGGCGAGGCATGGCTGTGCGGCGGAGTACCGGAGCCTGGTGGGACCTCGACCTCAATAAGTTCGAGGTTCGAGCCCGCAAGGCCGCCCAGGAAGCGGATGCGGTCGGCTACAACCCAGAGGGTCTCGCCGTCTCCGGGGGTGGTGACATCAATCTTCATCGCCGGTCTCCTTCATTTGCGATGTGGCGTCCGCGGGAGAGTTGCCCAAGGTGACCGCGGACAGGATCAACTCGAGCGCCCAAGACGCGGTCTCGCCGGCCTGGGCGCCGGTAAGACCGCCGTAATCTTTCAGGATCTCCCATGCAGAGGCGGAGAAGAGCAGATGCGCCAGCGCCTCGATCTTCTCGGCCTCGGCGGGCGGAAGGGAAGCGCTTACGGGAGCGAGTGCACGAGCGAAATTCGCGCGCCGGTTCGCCACCATGCCCATCCGCATCTCGCGGCCAGTTCGGGAATGCAAGGAGGCGCGGATCGCCGCTTCGTGCATGTCGAACTGCAGGAAGGCTTGTCGCGGGCCGTCGACAATCTCATTCAGAGTCTTTGGCGTCGCGGAGACGCCGATCCGGGTGTTCAGCCAAGGCCAGAATGCTGCCAGCAGATCGTCCTTGGTCGCGAAGTGGCGGAATACGGTCCGCCGCTGTACCCCGGCTTTCTGGGCGATGGCTTCGGTGCTGATCTCGTCCGGGGCGCTCGCCGAATCCATCAACTCGAACAGCGCGGCGAGGATCGCCTCGCGCGTCTCACGCGCTTTTTCTTCGCGCAGTGGGCTGTTGTAGGTACGGACACTGGACATGCGGCTCGCCTCAAATTCGCGACACTGTCTGTGCCATTAAAATTTGCCGCCGTCAATTGATGTTACTTCAAGTGTCGCAAAAGCCGCAATTTGACGCGTGAGGCGTTTGGTTGAAGGCGGTGCTCTGAACTATGATCCAGATACCGAATGACCTTCCCGCACCCATCGTGGATATTCGTGCCGCCACCGTCGCGTGGGAGCTTTGGGTCAACTTTCACGTTCCCGCTGCTCAATAGGTATCAGCTCTCTGCGGGCCTTCGTAAACTGACGGCGATCATTGTTGAGCTACATCCAGCAGTGTTGCACGTTGGCAGATCCCTAACCTAGATCGCTAGGATAAAGGTGCTTACGTCCTGGCAAACCTGTTGCATTCATAGTGAAGCAATTCAGTTGTTAATATTATATCAAGGCTCTCGACTTTCCTTGCCTTGGGCACCCGAGCAGGCTGTCTGTCGACCATTAACCTGTTCTGCAATCCTCCAGATGTATGCTCTACAGCAATGGGTAAACTGACGAATAGGATCCGAACAATACGGTGGAGAAGAGATGCCCGCAGCGGATCTAGGTTTTACGAGATGCAGTTGAAGAATAGCCCCGCCTCTGCCAAATCCCGTAGCGCGGCGGGAGCTTTAGAAGTTATCCTAAACGGCATTGCGCAACCGGTCATCGTCAAGGACCGTGCCCATCGTTTCGTATTTCTGAACGACGCCGCATGCGTCCTGCTCGGGCGCTCCCCTGAGGAACTGATCGGTCGCGTGGATCACGACTTCGTTCCAAAGAATCAAGCTGACGCCTTTTGGGCGCTCGACGACGAGGTATTTTCGACCGGTGAGGACCGCCAGGTCGAAGAGCACATCACCGCAGCAGATGGTACCATTCGTACCCTTAGCACCCACAAGCGTCTCGTTGCTCTTCCGGGGACGGCTGGGGAGGAACTCTTCATCGTCGCGGTCATCTCCGATATCACGGAGCTCCGGCGGTCTGAAGCGGTGCTGCGTGAAAGCGAAGAGCACTATCGCTACTCCGTCGAGCTGAACCCACAGATCCCCTGGACGGCCGATCCGCACGGGAACATCATCAGTGCCTCTTCGCGCTGGCATGAGCTCACGGGGATGCCCGTGAAAGAGGGGCTCGGCCGTGGGTGGATCGCCGCCCTGCACCCGGACGACCTGCCGCCGACGCAGCAAAACTGGCGGCACTCGGTCACGAGCGGCGATCCGCTCGATACAGAGTACCGACTGCTTCTATCCAGCGGTAGCTATCGATGGTTCCGGGCTCGCGCCACAGCACGGCACGGCGAAGATGGCACCATCCTTCGGTGGTACGGCACGCTGGAGGACGTCCACGAGAGCAAGCTGGCCACCCAAGCGCTCCGCGAGCGGGAACGCCAACTTGCGACCGTGTTCGGCCAGACCATGGTCGGCATCCTGCATCGGGGTTTGAACAACGAGGTGCTGATGGTCAACCAGCGCTTCTGCGATCTCGTTGGGCGAACCCGGGAAGAGCTCGATAGTCTCCCGATGAAGGACTTTACCCATCCGGAGGACTTCCCGCGGAACCTAGCCGTGTGGGAGGAACACCGGAAGCATGGCACGCCATTTCAGATCGAGAAACGATACGTTCGGCCGGATGGGACAGCGAAGTGGTGTGCGGTCAATGTCTCGTTTGTTCACGATGAATGCGGCAAGGTGATCTCCACCGTCACGGTGGCGCAGGACATCGATGAACGGAAACGGGCAGAAGAGCAGTCCCGAGAAAGCCAGGAAAACTTCCGTTACCTGGTGGAGCTGAACCCGCAGATCCCGTGGATTGCAGACCCAGACGGGCGAACCATTGAGATCAGCTCCCGCTGGCTCGCCCTGACAGGACTGTCCCGCGAGGAAGTGCTCGCTGAGGACGGCTGGGCCAAAGCCGTGCATCCCGATGATCTGGAATCGGCAACGCGGAAGTGGGCCCATTCCGTCGCCACAGGCGAGCCGCTTGATGATGAGTTCCGCCTGCGCGCGGCTGACGGGAGCTATCGCTGGTTTCGCGCACGGGCGACCGCCCGACGTGACGAGACCGGCACCATTGTTCGATGGTACGGGGCGGAGGAGGACATCCATGACAGGAAACTCGCGGAGGAGCACCTCCGCTGGGCTGCGTATCATGATCCACTAACCGGTCTGCCCAACCGGAGACTTTTCCAGGAGCGGCTCCGGCGGGCGCTCGATAGGGCTGCTGCATCGCACCAAAGGGTCGGCTTGCTGATCATCGATCTGGACGACTTCAAGCAGATCAATGACCGGTTCGGCCACGATGCGGGGGACGCTGTCCTCAAGGCGTTTGCCCAGCGGCTCCAGAGCACAGCGTCAGATCCCGACGATGTGGCCCGCCTCGGCGGGGACGAGTTTGCCATCATCCTGCCTGATGTGGCGAACGAGGCGGACGTCGCCCGCGTCGCGAGCCACGTCATTGCCCAAGCCCGCAAGCCGTTGAGCGGAAGCAATATCGGGCGGAGCTACCGCGCGAGTGTCGGAGGAGCCATCACCTCCGGACCCGGCATGGGGCCTGATGAGCTTCTGAAGCAGGCGGACCTCGCGCTCTACAGCGGCAAGGCTGCCGGACCGGGCTTGTTCAGGATGTTCGAACCCGCCATCCGGGAAGGAATCCAGCAAGCTGCTTCGGCGCTGCGGCTGGCCCAAAAGGCGCTCGAACTCGACTGGATCGTTCCGTTCTACCAACCGAAAGTCACGCTTGGCACCGGTGCCACCGCGGGCTTCGAGGCGTTGTTGCGGTGGCACCACCCCCGCATGGAGCCACAGCCTCCCAGCGCGCTTGCCTCTGCCTTCGACGATCCGAGGCTTGGCGTCGCCATCGGCGAGCGGATGCTTGCCTCTGTCCTGAGGGACTTGCGCTCTTGGCTCGACGCGGGTGTCGATGTCGGAACGATCGCCATCAACGCCTCAGCCAGTGAGTTCCTCAGTGGCGACTATGCCGAGCGGGTGCTCAATCAACTCCGGTTGGCCGGGTTGCCGGCAAGTTGCCTTGAGATCGAGGTAACCGAGACGGTGCTTGTTGGGCGCGATGCGGCAAACGTGGAGCACGCATTGCAGACCTTGAGTGCTGCGGGAATCAAGATCGCTCTTGACGATTTTGGCACGGGCTACGCGTCTTTGACACACCTGAACAAGTTTCCCGTCGACGTCCTGAAGCTGGATCGATCATTCGTTAGCAGTATTGAGGAGGAATCCAGCGATATGGCGATTGTCAAAGCTGTCCTCGATCTTGGCCAAAGTCTGAATATCACGGTCGTTGCCGAAGGCATCGAGACCTCAGCACAAGCTGCCCTCCTTCGGGAGCAAGGATGCGATCTGGGCCAAGGGTACTTCTTCGGAAAGCCGATGGCTGCTGACGCAGTTCCGCCGTTCATAGGGGCGTGGTCGGCCAGACTGAATGAGGGCGCTGACGAGTTATTGCGAGGAGGGGCAGTGCTCGACGATGCCCTGGAGGCGAATGTCGCAAAAATCGATGTCGGCGGATTCGCAGGTCGTCGAGCCTGAGTGTCAACAGGAGCGCTGGAACAGACCACGGCCTGCTCGAAGTTCAGCGGCACTATGGCACTGCGACACTCGGGGCAGGCACTGGGGCTGTGATCGTGCAGACCAGTCCTGCCGGGTCAAACTCAATCCTTGCTTGGCCCTGGAGATCGCCAGCAAGGCTCCGCTCGATCAGCCGTGTGCCGAATCCCCTGCGGCTCGGGGGACGCACAGGCGGGCCACCGCTCTCCTCCCAGCGCAAATGGAGATCGGCCGGGCTGTTCGTCCTATCCAAGCTCCAGCGGAGCCCCACCTTGCCAGACTCATTCGAGAGGGCACCATACTTCACCGCGTTCGTCGCCAGCTCCTGGAGCGCCATGGCGATCGCCAGTGCCATCGAGGAAGGCAGGCGGACCTCAACACCCGCAACCTGAATCCGGTTCTCACCCTGAGCCCTGAACGGCTCCATGGCCTCTGATACGATCTGATGCAGGCCCGCCGCTTCCCAGCTCTCCCGGGTCAGCACGTCATGCGCCTTTGACAGAGCGATTAAGCGGCTCGATAGAGCTGTTTGCGCGTCCTCCGGGCTTGGCGCATTGCGCAGCGTCTGGAAGACGATCGACTGCACGGTCGTGAGGGTGTTCTTCACCCGGTGGTTCAGCTCGTTGAGGAGCAGTCGTTGATGCTCCTCCGCGCGCTTGCGTTCGGTGATATCGCGCGTCACACGGATGCCGTAGAGCGGATTGCCGCTCTCGTCATCCACCCGGGAGGCCGACAGTTCAATCCAGATGGTACTTCCGTCCTTGCGGACATAGCGCTTCTCCAGGGCATAGGCGTCGAGCTCGCCAGCCATCTGTCGGCGGAACTGATCGAGATCAGCCCCCCTGTCCTCGGGGTGAGTGATGTCGATGAAGGTACGCCCCAGAAGCTCCTCACGGCTATAGCCGGTGATGATGCTCAACTGCTCGTTCACCCGCAGAAAACGACCGCTGGCATCCACCTCGGCAATGCTGGTGAAGGCGTGCTCATAAGTTAAGCGAAGGCGCTGCTCACTCTCGCGCTGGGCCGCTTCCGCCTGCCGGCGGAGGGTGAGATCACGCAAGTATGCTGTAAACCGCGGCTTATCTCTTCCACTGATTGGACTGATGGCCAGCTCGACCGGGAGTCGGGAGCCGTCAGCCTGGAGGGCGTCCAGCTCGATGCGCCGGTTCAGCACAGCCCCCTCACCCGTGGCAAGATAATGAGCCATGCCTTCGCGGTGCCTTTCCCGGAACTCCGGCGGGATGATGAGCTCGGCCAAATCTCGGCCAAGGGCCGCCTCACGGGAATAACCGAAGGTCCGCTCCGCGGCAGTGTTCCATTCGATGACCCGACTCTCATGGTCAATGCTGACGATGCAGTCGAGCGCCGCGTCGAGGATGGAGCCCTTGAGAGCCTCGCTCTCACGCAGTTCCTCCTGGGCATGCCTGTAGCCAGTGATGTCGATGGACACAGCCAGGATGCTGTCTGGCTTGCCGGAACTGTCTAGAATGGGGCTGACAGCATTGCGCACCCAGACCACCGATCCATCTGGACGTAGATAGCGCTTCTCGATTTCGAACGCCTCACCGAATTCCAAAGCACGTCGGAACAGCACCATATTGTGCGGGAGGTCGTCCGGGTGAGTACAATCCTGCATGCGGAACTGGAGAAGCTCATCGCTGCGGCGGCCCAGGATGGCACAGTATTGGTTGTTGACGCGCACAAAGCGGCCGGTCAGGTCGACTTGGGCCATCCCTGCCGCCGCTTGGGCGAAGAGAGCTTCCACCTGCTGCGTGCTCCTGGTAGTGGATGGGGCGAGATCGGTCCTGCCACTTTGATCAACCTTGGCTTGTCCCGCGTAGAAGTCCCGCAGAGCTGCACGCACGACCTCACTGGCACTCTGGTAATGGCCAGAGGTGACATCCTTGCCGATGAGGCGGAGGAGCTCAGGGGTAAGCGAAACGTTCAGCGTGGATCTGGGGGACATCAGCGGAGGCATTGGGAAAACAAGAACCATCATATAAGCTGTGGCAAAGAATGTCACTGCGGCACAGCAGTGAGATGGGCCAGCGCACGCGGGGGCCATGACTGGCGGCAGACTTCGCTTGGGCCGATCTCGGTCTGGCCACAGAGCCTCAAGACAGCAGTTGGCACCCTCCTACGCTCGCCCGTGCCCATCATCCTGCATACTTCCAAAGCAAATGGCATACTTCACGGCTTAGGTTGATATTCTCGTTACAGTACCCTAAATCTGCCGAGCTTCCCGGCGATCAACAGATCCCGGCTTCCTACGAGCGTGCGGTGCAACTCGTGCTACCTCGGGACAAGCTTTCATGGATGCAAATTTACCCGCAGGGCTGGTGAGCCTTCAGGCCAGGGCCGCTGAGCTGGCTGCTTCCATTCTGGTCCCGAATGCCGAACGGGTTGATCAGGAGGGCCAGTGGCCTGCTATAGGCATGAAAGCCCTAGCTGACGCCGGCCTGCTCGGCCTCCATGTCCCCCGCCATCTCGGCGGCCTTGGCGAGGGGCTGCTTGCCCTCTCGGTCATCACGGAAGAGCTTGGCAAGGCGTGTGGCTCGACCTCGATGTGCTACGGGATGCACTGTGTTGCCACCCAGGTCATCGCTGCCAAGGCAACCCCGGATCAGGAAGAACGCTATCTGCGCCCGATTGCCGAGGGCCGCCATATCAGCTCACTTGCCCTGAGCGAGCCAGCCTCAGGCGTGTTTCTGTACCTCCCCCGCGCCACCTTCGAGCACGCCGGAGAGGGCTTTGATCTCAATGGAGAGAAAGCCTTTATTACCAGCGGTGGCCAAGCGGATTCCTACGTCGTCTCAGCCGTCGCCCAGGGCGACGAGCACGACCCAAGCACCTTTACCTGTGTGCTCGTTGAGAAGGGGAGCGAAGGCCTGCACTGGGGCAAGCCGTGGAACGGGTTCGGCATGCGGGGGAACAGCTCGCGTTCGGCACGCCTGGACAACGTCCGTGTCCCGGCCACCAACCTTCTGGGGCGCGAAGGGGATCATATCTGGTACGTCTTCGAGGTGATCGCCCCCTTCTTCCTGATCGCCATGGCCGGCACCTATATCGGCATCGCTCAATCGGCCCTGGACGGGGCAATCGCCTCCTTGAAGGGGCGCCGTTTCGCACACGCGTCGGAACCCCTGGCCGACAACCCCGTTCTCGCTCACGATGTCGCCGAGATGTGGCTGCGCGTGTCCCGGGCACGGCAGTTGACCCACCATGCCGCAAAGCTCGGAGATGCTCGTTCTCCTGAGGCCGTTCAGGCCCTCTTTGCCGCGAAGATTGAGGCTGCGGACTCCGCCGTGGAAGTCACAAGAATGGCCATGACTGTAGCCGGCGGACGTGCGTACCAGGATGATGGCCCCCTCCAGCGCGCCATGCGCGATGCCCAGGCGGCGCCCGTCATGTCGCCGACGACCCACCTCTTGAAGACATGGCTTGGGCGCACCGCCCTCGGCCTGCCCCCGCTCTGAGGCACCACGTGCGCTCATCCCCAACACGCCCCCACGTCGTCGCACTGGCCGGCGCAGGAGAGGCGAACGCTCTGCGGGTACTCCTGTCGGATCCGCTGCTAGGCGATGTCGGGGTTGATGTGGTGTCTGATGAGCCGAGTGCCCGCTACGCCCTGCGGGAGCACGGCGGCACATCGGTGCCGATCGTTCTGATCGGATCGGAGGTAAGCTCCCCGTTGGCAGCCGCCAGGGAACTCAGGCGGGACAACCAAAGCCTGAGCATTCTCTTCCTACTGGACGCGGACCGTCACGAGTCCTTTTCTCGCATGCTGCCGTTCGTTCCCGAGTTGCATGGGGCACGCGTGATCACGAAGGCAGCGGATGCCGGGGAGCTCAGGCGCCTGCTGATGGGGGCCTTTGCAAGCGCGCTGCGCCAGTCCGAAGCGGCCCTCGTTCGCGAGTACATCAACGAGCGGCTCAGTCAGCCCTCGAACTCGAGCGAGGCGCACCAGCAGCACCTGCTGTCGCAAAGCTATCTGACCACTCTTCTGACCTCCACACCGGATGCCATCTTCGCAGCAGATCAGGATGGAAAGCTGCTCGCCTGGAACGAGGCCACATCCGATCTCTTCGGAGTTCGCCTCGACGACGGCGTGGTAGGCCGCAGTGTTATCTCCCTTTTCCCCTCGGATCTCCAGCCCGAGACAGAGCGGTTGCTGAGCCGGGTCAGATTGGGTGAAGTGGTCAGGGAGCATCACACCGGGGTTGCACGCCCTGACGGAACCATGATCGATGCGGAGATCAGTATCGCACCGGTCTATGTGCAAGCGAGGCAACTGGCAGGCATTTCCTTCACCGCGCGGGACATCACTGAGCGCAAGCAGGCTCAGCGCCGCCAGAGCCTCCTGATCAACGAACTCAATCACCGCGTGAAGAACACGCTGGCAACGGTCCAGTCATTGGTTCAGCAGACGCTTCGGAATGCACCGGATCCCTCGGCATTCCAGGCAGACCTGATGGGGCGCCTCATCGCGCTCTCTCGGACGCATGATCTGCTAACCCAGAGCAGTTGGGAAGGCGCCTTCCTGGACGACGTCCTGGACGCAGAGCTTGCTCCTTATGGAGGAGGTGGCGAGCCGCGCTATGAGCTGAAGGGACCGCAGGTGTACTTGCCGTCCCAAGCCGTGCTTTCCCTCGGTTTGGTCAGCCATGAGCTTGCGACGAATGCCGCAAAGTATGGCTCATTCTCCAGACTGGAAGGTTGGGTCGAGGTATCGTGGGCTCAGGACAGATCCGGTTTGAGGATCGAATGGGTTGAGCGGGGTGGCCCGCTTGTTGCCGTTCCAACACGGAGGGGCTTTGGCTCACGGCTGATCGAGCGCTCGATCAGGAACGATCTTGGCGGCGAGTTCCAGACTGAGTTCAGACCTGAGGGATTCCGGGCTGTGATTACACTTCCAGCCGAGCAGATGCCCGGCGGTTACATCACACCATAACCAATGTAATGTTGTGGAACTGCGTGCAATACCGCGAGTACATACCCTAACTGGCGGCTGCGGATGTCCGCACNTTACACTTCCAGCCGAGCAGATGCCCGGCGGTTACATCACACCATAACCAATGTAATGTTGTGGAACTGCGTGCAATACCGCGAGTACATACCCTAACTGGCGGCTGCGGATGTCCGCACCGGGTCAATCCTTCACCTTCCGACCTCTCAATGAAAGTCGGCCTTCCCCGGCGAAGCGGACTAACCTCTTTGGTCCGGGGAGTGCGTTCGGGCAGACCTACGCGCAAGGTCCGAGAAGTGCCAACGCTGACTCATTCAGTCCATCCTTGCGAGTGCTCCTGTCAACTTGTTCCATGGCATTAGGACACTCCCGCCACGATGATTGTTCACCTTGGCGCAAAGCATCTTTCCCCACCTTGGCGGTTG
>NZ_JAJATX010000087.1 GCF_020866965.1 Microvirga roseola | reverse complement strand
CCCTCAGACGGGATGAACAACCTCCTCAGATCTCACAGCTAGGCCTCGCCTCGGGACCGATGGTCGGGTTCGATGCCGAGGGCGTGGCGCGAGTTCGGCCTCGCGCCGGATGAAGTGCCAGTCATGCTCGTCGCGGCTGGCCGCGCCGCTCCGGGAAACTGGCTGCAGAAGCCCCGCCGCCCGCTTAAAGAGGTTCTGGAGATCGCATGAGACCGCACGCTTCCGACTTGCTTCTGACGGCCATCGCGCCCGCCATCTGGGGCAGCACCTATGCCGTCACCACCGAGTTCCTGCCGAACTACTCGCCCATGACGGTTGCGATGCTTCGCGCCCTGCCGGCCGGGTTGTTGCTGCTTCTGATCGTACGGCAACTGCCGACCGGGATCTGGTGGAGACGGGTCTTCGTGCTCGGCGCCCTGAACTTCTCGATCTTCTGGTGGATGCTGTTTGTCTCTGCCTATCGGCTCCCTGGCGGAGTGGCGGCAACCGTCGGCGCCGTCCAGCCGCTGATCGTGGTGTTCCTCGCCGCAGCGTTGCTGGGGAGCCGGATCCGCCTCCCAGCTATCATCGCAGCGGTCGTTGGGGTATGCGGCGTCGCCCTGCTCGTTCTAACGCCACGCGCGGAACTGGATTTCGTCGGAATTGTCTCAGGCTTCGCCGGTGCCGCGTCGATGGCGCTCGGAACCGTGCTAACACGCAAGTGGCAACCGCCGGTGTCGTTACTGACCTTCACTGCTTGGCAGTTGTCAGCAGGCGGCCTCCTGCTCGTGCCGATGGCAGTTATCATCGAAGGGGCAATCCCCGCTCCTATCCCTGAGAATCTCATTGGGTTGGCCTGGCTCGGGCTTATCGGCGCGGCGCTGACCTACGTGTTCTGGTTTCGAGGCGTCGCGCGATTGCAGCCAGCGATCGTTTCCTCGCTCGGATTCCTCAGTCCGGTCACGGCAGTCCTGCTCGGATGGGTGTTCCTTAACCAACAGCTGTCGGAGTTCCAGGTCCTCGGCATCTGCCTTATCCTCAGCAGCATTTGGTTTGGACAGCGTCATACGCCTCGCACCTTGCCGCCCGCAGGCACGCGACAGCCATCGTGAGGGGTAACCTTGCACCAGCGAGCCAACTCATTCCACCACAAGGAACGGCTGAGTTCCTCCGCCTCTCTGTGGTCCTTAGTTAATCCCATACATCAAAAGGAACACTCGATGTCCTTTAAAACTACTTTGACTGTCCGTGACGCCTCATTGTCTGCCACCGATCGGGTGCATGACGTGGACGCAATCAGGTGCGTTGTCGCCGCTATTGAAGAGACGCAACGCAGTCGCGATGCCGACCGTTTCATGCAATTGCTTGGCCGGGACGCCGTCTGGGTGACAGCGTTCGGCAAGCGGCTCACGGGATGGGAGGAGATCAATTCCTTCACTCAAAAGGTCCTTACTCCGGCCCTGGACGACCAGCTTGCGACATACGAAATCGCTCATGTTACCTTCCTCAGTGATACCGTGGCCGCTGTGAATGTACATCAGAGACCAGTGGACAAAGAGGGCACACCGATCAGGTCCGAGCCTGAGGGACGTCCCCTCTACGTGATGAAGAAGGAGCATGGGACGTGGATAATCTCAGTCGGGCAAAACACAAAATTTCAGGCTGAATCAATCGATGCTCAATCTAAAGAAATTGCCAATCGTTAAATGGAGTTGCTTCGGTTTAGTCGGGAGCGTTTTGCTCCGGGCGAACTGCCTGAACAATACCGCCGACGAGGAACTGGCCGCCGCACCTGTGAACTTCGCCAGCGGGCGTGACGATGCCTGGTGAGACAGGCCGAAAATTACCTGTCACCTTTAACGATATGCTGCCAATTGAAATGGGGCTTCGACCAGCGATGCAGGACTACGAGGCGTGGGAGCTCGAACGGCAGTTCTGGACGGGCGGACTGGAGTTCTACGAGCGACATCTTGACTGCGAGTGTCTTATGGCTCTTCCGGGGGTGGGAGTGATGAGAGCGGCGGAGATCCTTGCGAGCATGAAGGATGCGCCGCGGTGGGTATCCGTCGAGATGGCCGAACGCGCGATGACCAAGCCCAGCGAGATCATTCTGGTCCTCGCCTACCGTGCGACGGGGCATCGCAACGGGAGTGCTCCGTATAACGCCGTCTGTACCTCAACGCATCGCGCAGCCGGCACCATGTGGAAGCTCGTCCAGCACCAGCAGACTCTCGTCCGCTGAGCTCATTCCATGTTGGGGATCATAGGGTTGCGTAGGGCACCATGCAGCGGGTTGGACTGGAATAATTTTTAAGCGAGACCTGTTAAATAGGATCACTCGGGCCGGGTTCGTCGTGCCCATTCCAGGTTAACGCAACAGAGCCGTCTCCATCGCGATTGACGGTTATGTGACGCCTCGGGAAATTGGCCTAGCGCTGAAGTTTAACCAAAGCTGATCCGCAGTCGCTCAAGCGCGTGTGGCACTGCGTCGCAAAATTCGGGAGCCCTGTTGCAGAGTGATCCGGCCCAGGCGCAAGTCGGCACTGATCGCGCGACGGCGGGCGTGTACAAGTATAATCAAAGGTGAAGCCAGGCAGCGACTCCGCCGCTTCACTCGACTTTCCACTTGGTATCAGTAACCCTAATACGCCCGAGGATTAACTCAGCGGTGAGGTGGGAACTCAAAATATGTACGTGGCCAGCATGCTTTCCATTGCAGTGATCGGCTTCAGCTGGAAATAGCCAACTCTGTGCGAAACACAATTCTAGCGTTTCCGCCAATGCGGACCGCGTTGGGCTGTCCACTCATTGGATCGACCGCAACTTCGACCCTGACCTGCCCCGGGCGGCCGATCACCTCTCCCTGCCGTATCAATGCCGTCAGTCCAGAGCGCCTTGCATCGGAACCAGCCAAGTCATGGCGGATCAGGTAAGCCCCAAGAGGTCCATTGGCGTTGCCCGTGACGGGATCCTCGGCAATGCCGATCGCAGGCGCGAACATGCGGCCATGCGCTAGAAATCCCGGGTCAGGATCGCTGAGCGTGAACGGGTAGTAGCCATTGCAGCCGATCTTGCGGCTGAGGGCGCTCAGGGCTTTGAGATCGGGCCTGATGCAATCGAGCTTCGCGCGATCACGTATCGGCACCATCACCTTCGAGTGCCCCGTCGAGGCGACCTCGATGGGCCCCTGTCCAAGGTCACACTCCCTGATGCCAAGGGCCGCAACCAGCGCGCGGCGGTCCGTCTCCGACAATATTGGGCCGAACGTCGGTGGTTGTTGCTGGATCCAAATGCGAAAGTCACCATCTTCTAATCGCTCGACGTCGATCCGCTGCACGCCGGCTCCGGTCAGTTGACGCGTGCTCCCCTCGGGGATCAATCCTTCGACTGCCCGGACATAATGCGCGGCGATCGTCGCATGGCCGCACACGGGGACTTCAACGGTCGGTGTAAAAAAGCGGACCAAGACATCGTGATCGCCTCCGCGAGGCCTCAGAACGAACGCCGTCTCGGAATTGTTCAGTTCCCGTGCAATTGCTTGCATCTGAGCTTCGCTTAGGCCATCAGCCGCGAGCACGACGCCGGCCGGGTTCCCTTCAAACGGCGCCTGCGTGAAGGCGTCAACTTGATAGACTTGGTAGGATGCCATGATGCCTCTCAGTTGGGTCGACCTGCCTGCCGAACGGGCAGATAGCTGACATAGGAATTTTTTTGCACGTTTTCGTCGGCGCTCTGGGCCTCTCAGATGATCCGCGCGAGCCGGGGTGACCATCTACCGGCATCATTCAACCGCGGGAGCGACGGTTTTCGGGGCGGCAGCCCGCCGCAACGACCATCCCAGGTTCATGCCCGCCGCAGCGATTAGGATAGCGGCAGCTCCGGCCACCTGGGCAAGATGCAGCCGGTGGCCAAAGGCCAGCACGTCCACCACAATAGCAACCACGGGATACACGAAGTAGATCGAGCCGGTGAGGTGCGTCGGCAACTTCTGGATTGCGCCGTACTGCAACGTAAACATCAGCCCAGTGTAGAATATGCCGAGCACGGCGAGCGTGCCCCATGTTCCCGCGTCCGTCGGCAACTTCGACAGGTCCGCGAACGGCAGTAGCATCACAATGCCGATGCAGACCTGGATCAGCGCGATCAGGTGCGGCGGGGTCCCGGTGAGCTTTTTGGTAAAGAGGGCCGTGAGCGCGTAGAAGAAGGCGGCTCCGAATGCCATCAGAATGCCGGTCAGGTAGTCGGTACCGACATAGCCTACGTCGGGCTTGGCCTGCACGATCAGGACCATGCCGGCAAAGGCGAGCCCGAGCCACATCAGCTTGGTAGCGGTGAGCCGTTCGGACAGGAACAGGACCCCCAACCCGACCAGAATGAAGGGCTGGGTGCTGTAGACCGCAGTGGCAACAGCGATTGAGGCGCGAGAGTAGGAGCCGAACAGCAGCAGCCAGTTGATCACAATGGCCACGCCGCCGAGCGCGGAATAAAGCAGAACCCGGCGATCCAGGATTCCACGCAGCACACCTAACCCGGCGCACACGACCAGCAGGGCGGCTGCCCCGAAGATGCAGCGCCAGAACACGAGGGTCAGCACGGGCTGTCCCGACAACACGACGAACCACCCAATGGTACCCAAGATCACCATCGCGACCGTCATCTCGACGGTCCCGCGCGCTCGTTCACTCATTCCACTTCCTCCGGTTCAGCGGGAGGGCAAGCTTCGGAGATTTACGAGCCAGCTTCCATGACCCATGAAAGAGTGTAAAAGGAAAACACCTAATTTTATTAGGGCCGAAGGTTAAATCGCCTAATGGAGTAAAATGTGCTCGATGAGACCGATCGTGAGATCGTGGAGATCTTGCTGAGGGATTCCCGCACTTCGCTGAAGGAACTCGCCCAGGCAGTTGGACTGTCGTCGCCGAGCGTATCGGAGCGGCTGCGGCGCCTCGAGGAGCGCGGTGTCATCCGCGGCTTCACAGTCGAGGTCGATGCAAAGGCGCTCGGTTTCGCAATCCAGGCTATCGTGCGCATCAAACCTCTGCCGGGCAAGCTTCACGTGGTACAAAAGCTGATCGAAGAGACCCCGCAATTCGGGGAGTGCGACAAGGTCACGGGCGACGACTGCTTCGTCGCCCGCCTCTATGTGCGCTCGATCGAAGAGCTCGATGGCCTCTTGGATCGCATTGCCGACAAGGCAGAGACGAGCACAGCCATCGTCAAGTCGCAGCCGATCCCCAGACGCGCCCCTCCGCTTCAGAGTTCCTAAGTAGCGCCTTCTGACGAATGGCGCATTGTCTTACGCCAAAATGTCACGTTCGGGTCGTTCCTGTCGTCCTGGGTATCTGACGTTCTGTGTCGCATCCTGGAGGGGCTTGCAGCTTTCTGCCGTGCACGNGAATGGCGCATTGTCTTACGCCAAAATGTCACGTTCGGGTCGTTCCTGTCGTCCTGGGTATCTGACGTTCTGTGTCGCATCCTGGAGGGGCTTGCAGCTTTCTGCCGTGCACGTGATGTGGTGGTGGAGAAGCGAGGACGCGGCTACTCGCTGCTGAGCCGACAGAGCGGCGCGCCTGTGGCGCGCCTTCGCCTGACGACCGATCCCGCAAAGGTGCAGGTGCTGTGGTGGGACGGAGAGCGGTGGAAAGCTCCCGGTCCGTTCGGCACGCCCACCATGACCCTGGAGCGGACCTTGGACTTTATCGCCTCAGAGCGTGCGTTTTGGATCCACGCCTGACCCTCCGACGCCCTCAAAAATGGCCAAACTCCAGCTGAGGATGCGTCGCAAATTTGGAGCTGGCACGCAGAGGTGGTCGGGACGCATTTATAAGGTTAGGCAGCGAGCATCTCAAACTGCTCCGCAAGTGAGGGCCGCAGATTGCGGGCGTAGTGCGCCTGCTGTTTGCGCATCATGTGCACCATTTCACTCCTGTCAGCATCGAATGCAAATCGAAAGGTTTGCGTCTAACCCAAGAACGCGAATTCCTCACCCGGACCAAGCCGGCATTCGGTAGTAAAAACCACCAGCACTTACCGGATGCACCGGCATGAGGCTTGGGCGCCCCTTCATCCGTGAGAACACCCATGGATCCCAGTTACGCCACGGAAAGGCTTTGGCTCCCGTCAGCCTGGTGCGCCAACCAATCCCGGAGCATCCCCGTCCGACTTCGCCGATACCGTTCTTCAAGCAAGTGGATTCCGATCAGCCGGTCGGTTTGGAAGTGACGATACCCCTGGCGCACCTCGCACCAGCCGACCAGTATCCGTCCATCGGTTAAGTAACCGATGGCAAATGGCCAGATTACCCTTGTGCTCTCATACCTGCCGCCGCCCCGGTATTGGATCTCGCATTTGTGCTGGCGCCGAATCGCTTCACGGAAGTCCGAGAGGTTCTCCGCTGCGAGGTGAGCGGATCCGGCGGATCCAACGCGTTATGGAACCGCGCCAGGATGTCCCTGAGTTTCGCCAGGGCATCGACGGGGCCACTGACATCGGTCGGTCTGCAAAGGTGGACACCCAGCGCTTGTCCATCAAGGCTTCCAATCTTACCAATGCGGCTCAAACTTAAGGCTAAAGCAAACCACAACATTTAGGTTCGCCTTTTCAGTCAGTCTGGTATGGATCCCATCCCTATCCTTGCTCCGGCCGTCGGTGAGGACATCCATTTCGATTCTATGAAGGCGACCTGATCATGGTCCTCCACACGCAAACGCTCGGCGCAGCCTTTATTCTGCTCTCGCTTGTCCTCGGCATATCACTGGTATTTTCCTGGATCTTGAACCGGACTATCCCCGCATTGCTTTGGTGGGGCTCGGCCTTTTGTTTGGCCTTTGCCGGAATGGGCTTGGTCGCCCCACGCACTGGGGAGCCTCCTGTTTCCATCCTACTCCTCTCCAACGCGTTCATGGCTCTCGCCTATGGATCGCTTTATGCTGGATGTCGGGTTTTCAACGGGCGCCCCTGGCCCCTCCCCTCGTCCGTGATCGGCGCTGTCCTCTGGGTAGCGGTTTTTCCGGCGATTTTTGACTCTCCAGGTGCGCGACTAATCGTAATGTCAGCTCTGGCCGCAACGTACTCCTTCTTGTCAGCTTTCGAGCTATGGAAACACAGCGGTCAGAAGCTCGCCTCCCGCCATGTCGCGGTAACTCTTCTGGGCGCTCTTGCCGTGTTCCACGTGGCCCGGGCTCGTCTCGGCCTGTCATTGAGCTCAATCACTTGGATTGATGCGTTTTCGAATCGCTGGTCATCCGAGATGGGCTTGTGTTAGTGGCCTATGTCCCTGGCCTTGCGTTTGTCTTCCTGTCCATGGCTAAGGAAAAGGTCGAGATCGAGTACAAGTTTGCTGCGCTCGTAGATCCTTTGACTGGCGTTCCGAACCGCCGTGCCTTCCTCGAAAACGCCCAACGACTTGTCAGATCAGCCGGCCACAAGCCTGTAAGCTGCCTCATCTTCGATCTCGACCGCTTCAAAGACCTCAACGACAGTTTCGGACACGATATCGGGGATCGGGTTCTGCACCTTTTTGGAGAGGTTCTGAGCCGACACCTACCCGCTGGATCTTATGGACGGCTTGGAGGAGAAGAATTCAGCGCTGTCATCGCCCTGCATCGGGCAGAAGCCGAGGTCGTGGCCCAGAGGATCCGAGCCGACTTTTCCAACGCAGGCAAACTCGTCGGCGGTGAACCGATCATGGTCACCGTGAGCGTCGGTTGCTCAACTGCAGCAGGTGAGAGCCCGGAAACTCTAATTCAAAAGGCCGATGTCGCTCTCTACCAGGCGAAGCGATCCGGGCGCAATTCTGTTGTTACTGCGCTGCCGGACTGACCACATCCCCATAAGTCCATCCAATAAAGAAAGCGCCCAATGGGCGCTTTAGGTACCAACCTCCGTGGGATAAAATGGCGGTTGGCATCTGGCAACATTCAGCTTGCTGCCTGGAGTCCGTTCAGCAATGACATCGCCATCATGCGCTGGCGGATGTCCGCAATTACTCGAAGATAGGGCTCCCGTCGCTCATGATGACGGCTGCGCAAGCTCTCGGCAATCTGTCGCTTCAACTCCGTGCTAGCCCTACTCCGCTCAAGCTTCTCCATCTCGAAACCATGCTCTAGATCGATATTTGAAAGCGTCCGGACGGTTTCGTCCAACAAGCGATTCAAGTCGAGAGGTCGCCTTGGTTGGGCCATGGCTCGACTCAAGGCGGCAACGTTCTGTCCGCTGGGCATCGGACTTCCTTCCCTGTTAGGCCTACCGCTTCTGAGGCGCGGTAGTAATTTGACACGGATAGTCAGTCATAAGAGCTTGCATGCCGCACCACTACATTCATAGCACTCTGCCGAATACGCGATATACCCTCTCGGGCAAAGCTATCCGGAAGAGGTACAAGCCATAACCCTAGTCTCATCTGCGGATTTTCTTCCGACTCACTCTCGAACTACAGCGATGATATAGAGACACCGAGCAGTCGAATGCCCTTGGGCATAGGCAACAGGGCCCGTAAGAAGTCGAAGGCTCGCGCTCTCTAGTGCACCATGTTCGCTGACGGCCCTCGCATACGATCGGCTCCTGGTGATCTCAAAGTCCGTAAACTTCACCTTTAGCGCGACCGTCCGCCCAGCCGTCCCGTTGTTTCACTATGAGCCCAGACTCTGTCGAGGATCGGCCATCCCGCATGAACGTGTTCCCGGCGCCGATAAAACTTCCGGACCCAGTTCGGCCGCGCTGGACGTTGGTCGGCTCCCCGGGCGATATCACAGCAATAGAGACCCGACTTGCCAAAGTCTTCGACCAGGAAGTCGAGGCTTTTCGCCCGCAACTCCGCGCTGGTGATAATCCCAAGGCGAGCATCTTGGCTTCTACCGCGGGAGCCCCCTTCATATTCTCTGTGACGTCGAGATATGTCTCAAAGCGACCGGCTCTAGCGGATCACCTGTGGCCGATCGCTCGCCGTAAGGCATCTACGACAACCTTTGCACGAGTGTCGGTTGCGCGGTCGCGGAACCGCGAGATGTTAGACGGAACTCGGAACAGCATCGTGGCGTCTTCCACCATGGCCACGGTGTCCTCTAGCTCGCCGGGCGGGACCAGACCGCTCACGATTTGCTTGAGGTCGCGGCTCAGTTTGGAGACGTGTTCTGCAACCACGTCCATATGATCCGCGGCGAGTTCCAGATAGGCATTGAAGAGCTTCTGGTCGGCATCGTGTAGGTCACGCTTTAGCGACAGGATGCCGAGAACCCAACGTTCAAGGCGCTCGCCCGGCGGCAAGTCTAGCGCAGCGATCCGACTGGACTGCCCCTCGATCTCCTGGAACCAGCGCGACGCAAGCTCTCTAACAAGATCGGCCTTGGTTGGGAAGAAACGATGTGCATAGGACTGGGACATGCCAATCCGCGCTGCGATCTCGGAAATAACAAGGCGGCGGCCGTGCGTTTCCGCGAGCATACGTTCCGCTTCGTGCAGTAGTTGCGTCTTGATCGCAGCAGCATCAACTCTCTGACGGGCCATTCAGATCCACCGCCGCACACGACTAGCGTATGTATTGTATTCTGACCCGAACACCGCGCGAAGCGTGCGCTCCTCATAGGGAATGTACCAGAAAGAGGCGAACGCGAAGAAGGCAAGTGGTAGTAGCAAGGCGCACCAAGTGTTCACGTAGAAGGCGGCTCCCACCAGCAGCAGCAGAAACCCTAGATACATTGGGTTCCTGCTGAACCTGAAAACGCCGGTGGTCACTAGTCTTTCCGGCCTCCTGAAGGTGTGGATTTCCGTGTCGACCCTCTTGAACTGAATGCGCGCCCAGATCAGGACAATGAGGCCGAGTGCGAGCGGCACGTCCCAAGGCATGTCCCTGTCGGACCGCATCACGAAGCCCCCTGGATGGTACAGCCACAAGAGAGCCAAGGGAAGCAGCAGCGCGAGAAACAGCACAGGCGGGATGAGTCTGGTCATGGGCGCCTCCAAGAATGCTGAATAAATGATAAAAACCATGTTTTATCACAAAACGCAAGCACGTCGCGAGTTGCGGGAACCGCCTGTTGGACGGCGAATGTCCAATCCAACCGTGCAAGACAGATCGCGATATTGACGAGTCGGCCGTCAGGATCAGGCCTGAACTGCTTCTGCTATGTCACAGCGTAACTGCCAACCGACAGACCGGAGGCCTCCAGCCGGGCGTCGAGCCGCAGTATGGCAACTGTGGTTTGCTCCAACCGCTGGCGACGGCATCCCACGCCAGAACGGAAAGCGGCACCCTCAACTCAATTGATTAGAGGCCAATATCTAGTGTTTTCAGCTATTCCCCAGCGAGTCTAAGCTATTGAAAGCACGTGGCTTGCTCCGAATCTAAACACCGGAACGAGCAAGTAGAGCACCAAGTTGCCGATGCCGTTGGGGGCGTACCCCCGTCACAACCATGTTTATTGCGAGCAAAGCAGACGGACATCGGCACTCTTGAAGCTCCGGTTTCGGGCGGATAGCGCCGGTGCGCCAGCCGATAAGAGAGGTGTACTTCCTCCACTCTATTGCCATGGCTTACGTCGCCAACTAGCCTCCTACCTGTGACTAGCCTGTCACCGGAGAGGTGGTGCGCGAAGCTCCACCATAAGGAACTACAAGGGACCAAGGACGAGAATGGCGACTGGAACTGTAAAATGGTTCAATGAAACCAAAGGATATGGCTTCATCCAGCCCGACAACGGCGGCAAGGATGTGTTCGTTCACATCAGCGCAGTCGAACGTGCAGGCCTTCGGAGCCTGAATGAAGGCCAGAAGATTTCCTACGAGGTCGAGGCAGACCGCCGTACCGGTAAGGAATCCGCCGTCGATCTCAAGGTTTAGCATCCCATGCGTCGGCGGTTCGGACCGCATCACCATCAGCCGCTCCACTCGGAGCGGCTTTTGCTTGTGTGCCGAGCATGTTC
>NZ_JAJATX010000086.1 GCF_020866965.1 Microvirga roseola | reverse complement strand
CCTGAATTAACATCACACCCGGATCACCCTCATGGGGCAGGCCATAGGGTTTTGCCCTTTTCGGAGCGCAAAACCCACGGCCTAGCCTTTGTGCGCCTCCGCACAGACCTGATGGGACGCTCTGTTAGGCTAGTAGCGTTCCTCCCTACCCTTGGCTATCTCGCCCCGTCGGAAACAGCGTCCTCTGGCGGGGCTTCTTTTTGGCCAGGTGTACCGCTAGCTTGGTTTGGCCTCAGCGTCGGTTCCTTCCCTAAATGGGACAGTGAGGACCGTTTCACCAGCTTCATCAACCACCTCAACGACAAAGTCATTCTGCTGGTCAGGAGACAACTCCTTCCAGTACGGCACAACGTCCATGAAGACCCGAGCAACCTTTAGAGCGACGGGACGGGCAGCCTCAGTATCGGGTAGGTCAAAGCTCTTGGGATACTTGATCCTGTTATGCTGGTTCCAGATGAAGAGACTGTACTGTGGCATGGCTACAGGAATATCGGCCGGTACACCTCAGCCGGTAAGCTCCCATTCTGGGCTACTCAGAGAGGCAATTGGCAATCAACGCCAAAGAAACAACCTGACGGGGTGCGAGCCGACAGGCCGTGAGTGAAGTTTGCGCCAAGGGAGCGCTATAAAAGGCTCCTACGCTAACGGCCAAGCCTTTATTCTGCTCCTGTCAGGCTTCCTTGCCCAGCACGAGTTCTCAGCCTCACAATTCGGCAAGGTACTTCGCCAAGACCAGCGCAAGGACGATCAACGCCAATGCTCCAATCGCTACGGGGCCTTCGGCATGAGCCTCAATGAGCTTCCAGATACGTAGGGACAGGCGAGACAATCTCATTCTAAAATCTCCTAACTTATGTTCCTAATTCTATCACGGATTTAGAACGAAAGAAGAACATTCTAGAGGGACTGTGGACGGCTGTGGATTATGGAGCAACTACAAAATGAGAGTATGAGGCTACGTGGCCCGATATAGGGCTTTGCCAGGTATCACCCCACGAACACCACCGCGCGGCTCCGCCACGTCACCCCTTCTCCGAGGGATGAGGTGAACATGGCAGTGAGTGGGTACTGTCAACTTGACACCGAAGAGACAGCATTGTCGTCTGGCATCTTCCAGCTTAGCCTGCGAGCACGGCGCTGGTTACATCACGCCAGGTGGCGAAGGCGCGATCGCGGGCAGCGCGGTACTCACTGGCCGAGAGGCGATGGCGGCCGAGCTGGAAATGGTTGTGGATCGGGCTGTGGGTGGCGAGAAACTGCTGGGCCTGCCGGGCTGATTTGAACCGCCTCATGTGGCGCTCCCGTCGTCGGGTGGGTTGGTGCGACACCTCACATCGGTTGTTCAGATACCGGCTCTGCCGATGTTCCACGCCCGGCAGGATCTCGCGTTTGGCAGCACCATAGGATCCGAGTTTATCGGTCACAATCACTCTGGGCACGTAGCACAGACCCTTCAGCAGCTTGCGAAAGAAGCGCGTGGCAGCCTTCTTGTTACGGCGGCTCTGGACCAACACATCAAGCACGTTTCCGTGCTGATCGACCGCTCGCCAGAGGTAGTGCAGTTGGCCTCGGATGCGGACGAACACTTCATCCAGAAACCATTTGTCACCAGGTTTCGGACGGCGCCGCTTGAGGGTCTTGGCGTAGGTCCGCCCGAAGCGCCGACTCCACTCGCGGACAGTCTCGTAGCTGACTACGACACCTCGTGCCGCGAGGATCAACTCGACCTCTCGCAGGCTCAGGCTGAAGCAGTGGTAGAGCCAAACAGCCTGATCGATGATTTCGGCCGGGAAACGGAAGCCGCGGTACGGCTTGGACGTCGTGCTCATGTCCAAGACCGTGCCACAGGCGCCGGTCCTTGCCAACTTGACAGTACCATGACGGCCGCGCAGCCCGGATGGCGAGAACGCCAGACCGCCATGCGGGACGATCACGCCATGGCGGCACTGAAGTCAATCGCCGGCACGCTCAGCGTAATGGGGCTCCATCTGAAACGGTGGGAGCGGTGCAGTCCAGCGCCGGCGTGTCCTCTCGAAAGGCAACGACACCGCGAAGGGATCATGGCCCGAGACCGAGAAGTGAAGAACTCCGTCCGAGAACTCGATCACTCCCGCCGCCTCGGACGGAAGGCCCGATGTGGTGAAGCTCTCGGTCAGGGATTGGAGAGTGAAGTGGGGGATGCCATCGACGACGGTGACCGAGTTCCAGTGGACGTGTCCGGCAAGGCAGGCGAGCGGACCTGGACAGGAGCCCAGCACCGCACGGATCGCCGGGGTCTCGGCATAAGCTGCAAATGTGGGATTTCGCTCGAACCAGAAATTTCCGTCCATTGCCTGACCGGAGAGCGGGACATGGCTCACGAGAAGCGTCGGCGCGTCATCGGCCGGAAGAGTTGTGGCGAGCCAATCGAGATCGCCCGGTGCAAGGCGAAGGCCGGGATGCCGCCGGAGGTTCACATCGGGCTGCCAGAACAGAGTCCGAAGCCCAGCAATGGTCACCACCCGGCTTCCGAGCGGTCGGTCGAGAATGTCCTCGTTCTGTTGTAGCGATAGAAAATCCAAATCGTGATTGCCGCAGACGTGATGGCGCTCGACGTTCAGGTCCGCGAAACGCGCCGCAACCTCCCGTTGGAGGAGAAGATCGTGCTCGGTATCCCGATCCGAGATCCGGTCGCCGAGATCGACTACGGCTTTCACGTTTGCGGCGTTCGCCTGCTGGATGAATCGCTCGAGCAGCGGGAGAGCCGCCGGTCCCCTTTTGGTGAAGCTGTCGGGCCCGTGGTGGATATCGCCGATAACGGCAAGCCTTAGGTTCAGCACGTCGGGAACTCCTTGGATAAAGGGCAAGGCGCAGCGGTTTGAAAGCCGCTGCGCCCTTTTCTCATGCCTGCGGTGCGTTAGCCTTGGCGGCGCGGCAGCATGCCCTGGACCTCCTCGGCCATCGCCTTGAGGGCGGCATCGGGGTTGCTGGACCGGCTGACGACGGTCTGCAGGTGATCGTTGATCTTATCTGTAATCTTCAAAGCGTTCTGGCCCGGGAAGGCGTACCAGCCCGTCATCACATCCTGCTGACCGATGCTGATGAGGTGGTTCGGGTTGTCACGGTAGAAGGCCTTGAGCATGTCGTCGCGGGTGGCCGGGACGGTCGTGGCGGGCATGTAGCCGGTCGCCTTCACCATCAGAGTTGCGCCCTGCGGGCCGCAGGCGAACTTGATGAACTCCCACGCGGCCTTCTGCTTCTGCTCGTCCTTGGCGAAGATCATGCCGACGCTGCCGCCGGTCGGGATCCGGCCGTTGGCCGCAGCGATCGGATAGCGTCCGCAGATGAGCTTGAAGCGGTCGCCGATCTCGCGGTTGTAGCGTCCGAGCTGTGCGGTGGATTGCATGGAGATGCCTTGGCGGCCGGCGAAGAAGTCGGCGAAGCTGGTGGCCGGCTTGATGTCGCGCATCTTGCCTTCCTCGACCATGCGGCGAAGAATGCGGATCGCCTTCTGGCCGGGCTCGTCCGCGAAGGCCACGCGCGCCTCGCTCGCATCGAGCATGCTGCCGCCATGGCTGAACACGAGCGCCTGCCAGGCCCAGTTGCCCGTGATCGTCCAGTCATAGAACATGCCGGCGATGGTCCTGGAAGGATCGTCGATGGCGGCCGAGAGCTTGATCAGGTCGTCCCAGTTCGTAGGCAGCTTGTCCGGGTTGCCACCGGCGGCGCGCACGAGGTCGGCGTTGTAGTAGAAGATCGGCGTGGAGAGCGCAAAGCCGATGCCGGTTTGGGCCTCGCCGACCTGGCCAAGCGACAGCAGAGAGGGCGAGAAGCCGAGCTCGGACGTGCGCGGATCGGCAGCCATCAGAGGCTTCAGGTCGACGGGTATGTTACGCTCGGCCAGGGAGCGCTGGCGGTTCAGGCCATGGAAGGCGACATCCGGCAGCGTGTTGGTGACGGCGTCGCGCAGGTTGCGCTGGAGGATCTCCTCATAGCCCTGCTCGGGCGCGCGCAGCATCACTTTGATGTTCGGATTGGCGGCCATGAAGTCGCGGGCCGTCTGCTCCATCAGGTCCTTGAACAGGACCGGGAGCGAATATTGGACGCTGATCTCGACCGGGTTGGACTGCGCACGTGCATAGAGCGGAAGCCCCATCGTTCCGGCAAGAGCCGCCGAGCTTTTGAGGATAGTACGACGAGTGAGGGACATGGGGTAGATTCTCCAGGTTGAGAAGGGAGGTGATCAGCGCAGGCCGGTCATGGCGAAGCCTTCGAGGAACCGGCGTTGCGCAACGAGGAAGGCGATGACGAGGGGCGCCGTGATGGCGACGGCTCCGGCCATCAGCGGGCCGTAGTTGGTGCCCGCCTCCGCATTGTCGAAGAAGACGATGCCCAGCGGAGGCGTTGCCAGATGCTCGCTCTGGATGACGATGAGAGGCCAGAAGAAATCGTTCCAGTTCCAGACGAAGGACAGGATAGCGAAGGCCGTCAGGGCGGGAATCGCCGTCGGCAGCATGATGCGCCAGACAATGGCGAATTCGGACAGGCCGTCGATGCGGGCCGCATGAATGAGGTCGTCGGGAATCTGCAGGAAGAACTGGCGCATCAGGAAGATGCCGAAGACCGAGATGGTCGAGGGCAGGATGATCGCGGCATAAGTATCGAGAATGCCAAGCTGCCACATACCGATATAGAGCGGGATCGCCGGCACCTGCGGTGGAATGAGGAGCGCGAGGATCACGAGAACGAAAGTCATCTGGCGCCCCGCGAAGCGCAGCTTCGCGAGCGCATAGGCGCAAGGCAGGGCGAAAAGCGCCTGGAACAGAAAGATCGTGGCGCCGACGAGGAGCCCGTTCAGGATAAAGCGCGCCAGAGGCACCCGGGTGAAGGCCTCGCGGAAGTTCTCGATGGCGTACCACTCCTGCGGCAGCAGGGTGAACGTCGGCGAGAAGATCTCGCTCGGCGGCTTCAGCGAGGTCGAGACCATCACGATGAAGGGAAAGAGCATCACGACCCCGCCCGTGAGCAGGATGGCGTGCCGCAGGACCGAGTAGATGCGGGACCGCAGGGAAGTGCGCGCCGTTCTCACGAGTAATGCGTCCTTCTGTCGAGCAGGGTGGCCTGGGCGAGCGTCAGCACCAGGGTGAAGGCGAGGAACACGACCGTGATGGCCGCGGCATAGGCCGAGCGCAGGAACGAGAAACCCTCCTGGTACATCTGATAGATCAGCACCGAGGTCGCCTTGTTGGGGCCGCCATCGGTCAGCACGGCGACGGTGTCGAAGACCTGGAAGGAGCGGATCGCCGTCACCGTCACGACGAAGACGAGGGCGGGCCCGAGCATCGGCCACGTCACCCGCCGGAACCGCTCGAAGAAGCTGTCGGCACCGTCGATGGCGGCCGCCTCGTAGAGATCCTTCGGGATCGCCCGCAATCCGGCCAGGAACAGGACCATGTTGAGGCCCATCGACTGCCAGACGCCGATGGCCACAAGGGCGAAGAGCGCCGTATCCGGGTTCTTCAGCCAGTCCGTCGTCGGCAACCCGAGGAAGGAGAAGATCTGATTGATGAAGCCGACGCTCGGGTGGAAGGCGAACTCCCAGGCAAGCGCCGTGGCCAGCATCGTCGCCGTCACGGGCAGGAAGTAGATTGCCGAATAGAAGCGGCTGCCGGACAATCCGTCCTCGATCAGGAGAGCGACGCCGAGACCCAGGCCGACCGAAAGCGGCACGAGCACGCCGACATAGATGAGCGTGTTCGTCAGCGAGATCCAGAAGACCCGGTCGGCGAAAAGCTCTACATAATTGTCCAAACCGATCCAGGCGACGGTCGGCATGCCGAACTGCCAATCGGTGAACGACAGTCCGATCACCACGAGGGCAGGTCCCAGGAACATCAGCCAGATGAGCACGAGGGCCGGTGTTGCAAGCGACCACCCGGCGACGTTCTCCAGAATTGCACCTGCGGGACGGCCTTTGGCCGGACGCGGCACGCCCGCGCTGTACTCCGCCGGCTTGAGTGCGATCTCAGCCATAGGCCACCTAAGCAGAAGCCGTGCGCAGCATCGCGCCCGGCTCGAACAGGCGCGGCGCATGCGTGGTTGCAGACGGGAGCGCTGGAATGCGGCGTCCGTCCTTTCCAAAGACGAAAGCCCGTTGGCCGTGAAGCTCAATCCCGATACTGTCGCCGGGACGCGCGCCCGGCGACCTCGCCGGATGGATGCGGGCGATGACGGTGCGCTCGAGCCCGTTGGCGCCGAGATGGAACAGCATCTCCGAGCCGAGATGCTCGATGTGCTGGACCAGCGCAGAGCAATGCCCCCCGCCTTCGGCCGTCATGCCGACCGCCTCGGCCCGGAAGCCGACGGAGACTGTGCTACCCTCCGGCAGGGAGACGCCGATCCCGAGCGCCATTCCCAGGACCTCGACGCCTCCGTCAGCGCGCACCCGACCAGGAACGAGATTGATCTGCGGAGTTCCTATGAACTCCGCAACCTTCACATGCTGTGGATCGGCATAGACATCTTGCGGGGGCGCGACCTGGAGCAGTTCGCCATCCATCATGACGGCGACGCGGTCCGACATCGTCAGGGCCTCGGCCTGGTCGTGCGTGACGTAAACGAACGTGGCGCCGAGGCGGCGATGCAATTGGGCGATTTCCGTACGGGCCTGGACGCGCAGCTTAGCATCGAGGTTCGACAGGGGTTCATCCATGAGGAAGACGGCCGGCCTGCGGACCATGGCGCGGCCAAGGGCAACCCGTTGCCTCTGCCCGCCCGAGAGCTGGCCGGGCTTGCGCGCCAGCAGATGATCGATCGCAAGGCTCTCCGCGACGGCGCTGACCTCGTCGGAAATTCCCCGTATCGTCCGACCCGTGCCGGGCATCATCCGGCCGATCACGGGCAGGCGCTGGGCAAAGGACGTCCGGCGCATGACGAGTGGCAGGGCCATGTTCTCTGCAACGGTCATGTAGGGATAGAGCGCGTAGGACTGGAACACCATGGCGATGTCCCTTCCCTTCGGCGGCAGGTCGTCGACTGGCCGGCCGCCGATGAAGACGTCGCCTGCATCCTGCGCCTCCAGACCGGCGAGGATCCGCAGCAGCGTGGTCTTGCCGCAACCGGAGGGTCCCACGAGCGAGACGAACTCCCCATCCGCAATGTCGAGCGAAACGCCATTGAGGACGCGCGTGGACCCGAACAATTTCTCGATGCCGCGCAGGCTGACAGAGGCCATGAGGATCTCGCAAACTTCGACGACCGACGGGTATGACAGGTGTCACGATGTGTCTGCGCCCCTGTAAGCCGCGCTCAATGTCACTTTCATGACAATTGAACCAAATTCAATTTTCCACAGCGGCTGCACCGGCGCGGCCGTCTCGGCTATCGTTGCGCCAGAATAAGAGGAAGGGTTCCGCATGGACTATCCGCTCGCACGACTGAAGGCCTCGCTCAGGGACCTGCCGCCGACCGCTCGACGAATCGCGGAGGTCATCGTCAGGAACCCGGAGGACGTCCTGTCCATGTCTGTGGGCGACCTCGCCGAGGCGGCGCAATCGAGCGAGGGCTCAGTCATCGGCCTCTGCCAGCAGATCGGAGCAAAGGGATTCCCCGAGCTCAAGATCGCGATCGCACGGGAAATCTCGACGGGCCGCGCACTCCTTCACGAGGATCTCGTGCCAGGGGACTCGCCCGCGGACGTGGTCAAGAAGATCGGCACAAGCCACATGCTGGCCGTACAGGACACCTTGAAGGTCCTCGATCCCGACGCGGTCAACCGGGCGGCCATGTTGCTGGTGGAGGCGCAGCGCATCGAGTTCTACGGCATTGGTTCCGCGGCTCCCATTGCGGAGGACGCAGCCTACCGTTTCCTGCGCCTAGGACTCGTCACCAAGAGCGTGACCGATTCCCATGCTCAGGCGGTGAGCGCCGGCTTCGCCGGGCCCAAGGTTGCGACGGTCACGATCTCCCACTCCGGCCGGACGCAGGAGACGCTCGCCGCAACTCGGATCGCGCGGGAGGCTGGCGCCCGCACGATCTGCATCACCAATTACGGCAGGTCGCCGCTTCAGAACTACTGCGAGGTCGTGCTGTTCACGGCGGCGGAGGAGACGAAGTATCGGATGGAGGCCTTGTCGAGCCGCCTCGCGCAAATGGTGGTCATCGATGCTCTCTACGGATGCGCTGCGATCGCCCGGTGGGAGAAGTCCCTGTCCGCCATCGAAAAATCCTACGACATCATCGCGACCAAACGCCTGCTGAATTCCGAGAAGTAGGGCGTCACGTCTCGAGAAGATCGGCGATCGTCATGCCACCCTGCGGCCCGACGATGACATGCCGCATCCCAATCCGGGCGGCCCCCTCGCCGTCGGTCAGGGGATTATCGCCGATCATCAGGGCTTCCTCCGGCGGTGCCCCGATGCGCTCGAGCGCGCTGTGGAACAGGACAGACTGAGGCTTGCCGACGATCAGGTCCGGTTCTTTTCCCGCAGCGGCCGCTATGGCACGCACCAGCGAGCCTGTCTCCGGCACGAGCGAGTTGCCGGGTCCAGGATGCGTGAGATCCGGATTGGCGGCGACGAAGCATGCCCCTTGCTGCACGGCATTGGCGGCAAGGGAGAGGGCCGCATAGTCGAAGCGCTCGTCCCTTGCGACCAGCACCACATTCGCTCCCTGTTGACAAAGAACCAGTCCGCGCACGCGGGCATATTCCTTCAGTTGCTCGCCCGCGACCATGAGCACGCGCCGACCCGGCCAGCCTTCGGCAACGGCATCCACGGCCTGCACGCCTGCCAGCACGGTCCGTCCTTCCTCGGCACGCAGGCCCCGCGCCCGCAGGCTCCGGCACAGGCTCTCGGGCGTGTCCGTCGAATTGTTGGTGAGGATGACCACGCGCGACGCATGGCGCTCAAGGAATGCGGCAGCCCCCTGGATCGCTTCGCGTCCTCGGATCAGGGTGCCGTCGAGATCGAGAAGGACGGCGCGCGCAGTCCGCAGGACATGTCTTGCCTCACCGAGTGACAGGCGAAGGATGGGAAGGGCAACGGGACCTGATGCCAGGAGCACAACGAACCTCGGGCGACTCACCGAAAACTCACACCGCCCTACCCGATGCCTGAGCTCTCCTCAATACCTCCATGTCGGATTCTGCGGATGCGCGGATCGTCATAAAACTGTCAAAAAAACTTTACTGTAACGGTTCCGTGACACCTGTCATCGAGCCCCCTAATCGATTGCAGGAGACAATGGCCGTGGCCGCAGACAACAGGAACATCCTTCAGGGCTTGCTCGCGAATACCGAAAAGGCCGTGAGGAGGGGCAGGAAGCTCGAGAGAACACTTCTCAAGATCGTTTCGCAGAGCGAGGCCGGTTCGGGGGCGGAAGCGCTTCTGAAATCCGTCCAGCAGGGCATGAAGAAGCTGAAGAAGGACGCCAAGGAGATCGAGCGCTCGATTTCGTACCCTTCGCGCACGAAGAAAACGCCTGTCGAATCTGAGCCGGTCACCAATCCGGACATTCCCACGGCCAACCCGAAGCCTTCCGTGAAGCGCTCCCGCAAGAGGCCGACCGCCTCCGCTGAAGCGGCTCCCGCAGCGAATGCGGCCGACGTCTAGCGCATCGCGCGGAGAGTTGAACCCGGTTTTCGCTGGCGCGGCCCTTCGGGCCCGCCCGGAACGATGCCCTCATCCAGGACGATAGCATCGGTTTCGCCCCTTGGGTGAAAGTCCACCTTTTTGGTCCGATGCTGTAGTCACGGCAGGGGCGCAGCATGCGGCATCCGCAACGATGCCGGCGGGCGGTTGATCAGGACGGCTATGTGCTCGACGAGATTGTGCAGACGCATCGCGACACCAAGGCAGCCAAGCGCTTGCTGAAGCGTCTGTTGAAGAAGCAGGGTTGCCCACCCCGACGGATGATTACCGACAAGCTTGGCTCCTATGCGGCCGCCCAGCGTCAGGTCATGCCAGTAGTCGAACACCGTTCACACAAGGGGCTCAACAATCGAGCGGAGAATTCGCATCTGCCGTTCCGGCGACGCGAGCGGGCGATGCAGGGCTTTCGAACACCCAGGCACCTGCAGCGGTTCGTGATCGTGTTCTCTGCTGTCCGCAATCTCTTTGTTCCATCCCGCTCCCGCCGCTTCGCTTCTGCCACCTATCTGCACCGCCTCAACGCCATAGCGGAATGGAGGTCTGCGGCCAACATTGCTGCTTGAGCCCGTCCTGCGACCAAGTCGGCCTTGATGCGTTTGGCAGCAGTTAACGTGACAACACCGGCGCGAGGAGATGGCCGACGTTTCGACACAGGCTCAGGCAGCGAGCAGTTCAAATTGCTCGGCCAGCGACGGCTGCCGACCGCAGGCATACTTCGCCTGCCCTTTGCGCATCATGTGAACCATTTCGATCCCGCTCAAGATCGCCCGAGCAGATGCCATCGACTTCAGCCCGAGCATCGGACGAACTCGGCGCTTGACGGCACGATGATCCTGCTTGATCCGATTATTGAGATAGGCGCTTTGTCGGATCCGGATCGGCTTCACCTCGCGCCGAGATCGGTCTTGGAGCCGCTCTGCCGTGTCGCAGGACACGATCGCCTCCCGGTTGGTCTGGCTGCCGTCGATCACGATCCGCTCTGGCCGGCCATGCCGCCTAAGGGCTCGGCTCAGGAATTGCTTGGCGGCGGTCAGATTGCGCCGCTCACTGAACCAGAATTCGACCGTATCGCCGTTGCCGTCGATCGCGCGATACAGATAGCACCACTGGCCCCGGACCTTGATGTAGGTTTCGTCGACATGCCATCTCCGGGTGACGGGTCGCTTGCGTCGATTGAAGCGCTCCAGCAGTTCGGGCGAGTAACGGACGACCCATCGGCCGACCGTTGCGTGATCAATGGAGATGCCGAGCTCCGCCAGCCGTGGATGAGATCCTAGCCCGGCCTTGTAAGACGCAGATCATTGTTACCCATAGCTTTGCACTCACGTTCGTGGTTGCGGCTTGGATTAAGATGCCCCTGGAGAGCGTCGGGTACGTCAATTTCCGGGTGCGTCCGGGCAGCATCACTCACCTCCAGGAAGACGAGTTCTGGATGAGCCGTGTAGTTGCGTCCTTGGGGGAGAAGGTGGCTTTAGGTGAAGATTGAAGAGCCACGTGGCAGCTGCGCAATGTGGCAACCAAGTTGAAATGTCGCTTGAGGCGCAAAGTCAAAGTGTCAGTCAGGCCGGGTGAGACGGAGCCTG
>NZ_JAJATX010000085.1 GCF_020866965.1 Microvirga roseola | reverse complement strand
CTATCGTGCAGGGCGGGAGGGAGAGCCGTCCATCCCATTAGGTGGCTCCTGCGCATGGCCGGTCCCGTCGATCCCGACGGAAAGACGCCGCTCGATCTCCAGATCAGCTTTTTCCACCAGCGTCGGGCCGTGAGGGCGGCGGCGCGGCGTATGCTGGCCTGGAATCCTGAGAGGATCATCCTCGCTCACGGGCGATGGTACGGCTCGAACGGCACGGCCGAACTGCGGCGAGCGTTCCGCTGGGCTCTCTAGAGCACAGACCGGACTTAAGCCCTTAGCGCGATATCGAGATCCGAAAAGAGATCCTCCACGTCCTCGATGCCGGTGGAGAGGCGCAGCAGGTCCGGCGGGCAGGGCGTTCCCGGTCCCTCGATGGAAGCCCGGTGCTCGATAAGGCTCTCGACGCCGCCGAGCGATGTTGCACGCTTCCACAGACCCACCCGCGCCGCCGCTCGGATCGCGGCGGCCTCGCCCTCCATCACCTGGATCGAGAGCATGTAGCCGAAGCCGCCTTCCATCTGCCGGGCGGCGATATCGTGGCCTGGATGCTGCGGCAGACCGGGATAGAGGACCCGCGCCACCTTCGGGTGGTCGGAAAAGCGCTGGGCCAGCTCCAGGGCGCTCTTGGCCTGGGCCGAGGCGCGCACATGGAGCGTGCGCATGCCGCGCATGAGGAGATAAGCCTCGAAGGGACCGAGGATCGCACCCTGCATCTTGCGGATGGAGACGATCTTCTCCCAGAAGGCATCGGCCTTCGCGCCGGCCAGCGCCCCCGCCACCACGTCGGAATGACCGTTCAGCACCTTGGTCGCCGCATGCATGACAATATCGGCCCCGAGGCGGAGGGGCCGGGTATGGACCGGCGAGGCGGTGGTGGAATCGACGGCAAGCCGCGCCCCCGCTGCATGGGCGATTTCGGCGGCGGCGGCGATGTCGGTGATGGTCCAGAGCGGATTGGAAGGCGTCTCGACCCAGACGAGCTTGGTGCGGCCAGGCACGACGGCTTTCGTCAGGGCGTCGAGATCGTCGGTTTCCACGAAATCCACAGCCAGGCCCCAGCGTACCGCCTCCGTCGCGAGCCAATTGCGCAGGGCCCAGTACATGACCTTGGACGCCACGATATGGTCGCCGGGGTTGAGGGCCTGGAACACGGCGGTTGCCGCCGCCATGCCGGAGGAAAAGAGCAGCGCGCCGGCTCCTGCCTCCTCCAGCATGGCCAGGACCTCTTCGGCCTCGCGGGTGGTGGCGTTGTCGGGGCGGCCATAAACGAAGCCGGAGCTGTAGGCGTTGTCCTCGTCGCGGATATAGGTGGTCGCCACGTGGATCGGCGGCACGATGGCCTTCGTGATCGGGTCCACATGGCCCATGGCCTGGGCGGTCAGGCTGCGCTTCGACCATTGCGGCCGCGATGACGACATGGGAATCTCCGGAAACGGGACGGGTTGCGTAGCGGGATGCGTGGCTCATCCATAAAGGGATTTCGCGGATGACGCATCCAGCTTCTTCAACATGGGACGGTGAGCCCACCCCGCCGCTGCGGCGCTTTCTGATCGCGGTCCTGCCCGTGGTGGCGGTGAGCGTCGCGGGAAGCCTCGTGACCACGCCGAATATTCCGACCTGGTATGCGGGCCTGGAGAAGCCCGGCTTCACGCCCCCGAACTGGCTCTTCGCGCCGGTCTGGACCGCCCTTTACGCCATGATGGCCTATGCGCTCTGGCGCATCCTCGCCCTGCCCAGGAACCTTCCCGGGCGCTCTGCGGCGGTTACGGCCTTCTTCGTGCAGCTTGTCCTGAACTCGCTCTGGTCCTTCGCCTTCTTCGGCGCGAACAGCCCGCTTGCGGGTCTCATCGTCATCGCCGCATTGATCGTCGCGATCCTCGCGACGATTCACGCCTTCTGGCGGCTCGACCGAATCGCGGCGCTCCTGCTCGCGCCCTATCTCGCCTGGGTGATCTACGCCACGGCCCTGAACGCGGCGATCTGGCAGCTCAATCCCTGAGGGATCAGGCCTTCTCGTCGAACAGGTCCGGGCTGTCGTCGTGGTGATCGACCACGCCGACGAAGGGCAGCTGGCGATAGGAATGGGCCACGTCCATGCCGTAGCCGACCACGAACACGTCGGGGCAGGTGAAGCCCACGAAGTCGGGGTGGATCTGAACGGCGCGCTTGCCGGGCTTCTCCAGCAGGACGGCGGTCATCACGCGCTTGGCCCCGCGGGCCATCAGCAAGTCCTTGGCGAAGGTGACTGTACGGCCGGATTCCAGAATATCGTCCACCAGCAGCACGTCACGGCCGCGAACATCGCTTTCCACATCGCGCAGAATCGTGACCTGGCCGGTGGAGACCGTTCCGTCGAGATAGCTCGACAGATGCACGAACTCGACCTGCGGCTCGAGACCGGCCCGGTGCAGGGCGCGGATCAGATCGGCCGCGAACATGAAGCTGCCCTTCAGCACGGCGACGACGAGCAGGTTCTTGGGCTTCGAAGCCGTAATCTCCTGCGCCAGCGTCTCGTTGCGCTTGGCGATCGTCTCTTCGTCGAAAAGAACCCGGATGCGGGGGGAAGCAGTCATCATCATTCGTCCAGACAATAGCGGGCCATCAGGCCTGCTCCTTCACGACCATGCCCGGACAGCGAAGTCAAACGGACTTAGCGTCTTTCACGGTAAAGTTTGCCGGAAATCATGCTTAAGAGCCCCGTCCTGCGGCAAAGTTCCGCGAGCCCGGCAGCGCGGGTTCGCTTCCCGTCCTCGTGCGATGGATTTATGCCTTGCTAACCATAATCGGCGATAAGGGAGCGAATCGCCTGCCGCCGGGCAGGCTTCGTCACGGTTTTTTCTGTTTCAAGGATGGCTCGAGCGGGCGTGAAGGCGGTTTACAACGAGGACTTCGAGGAAGGCATGGCTCCGTCCGTGCACTTCGAGAATGTGGGTGTGCGTTACGGCATGGGACCCGAGGTCCTGCGCGACCTGACCTTCTCCATCGAGCCCAACTCCTTCCAATTCCTCACCGGCCCTTCGGGTGCAGGCAAGACGACGCTGCTGCGGCTGATCCTGCTCTCGGTCAAGCCGACCCGCGGCCTGATCTCCCTCTTCGGCGAGGACGTCTCCCGTATCTCGAAGGACGAGCTGACGGACCTGCGCCGCCGCATGGGCGTGGTGTTCCAGGATTTCCGCCTCCTCGATCATCTCACGACCTATGAGAACGTGGCCCTGCCCCTGCGCGTGCAGGGAAAGGATGAAGCGAGCTATCGCGCCGAGGTCGTCGAGCTCCTGCGCTGGGTGGGACTGGGCGATCGCATGCACATGCTGCCGCCGGTGCTCTCGGGCGGCGAGAAGCAGCGCGCGGCGATCGCCCGCGCGCTCATCGTACGGCCCGACCTGCTGCTGGCCGACGAGCCCACCGGCAACGTGGACCCCTCGCTGGCGCGGCGGCTCCTGCGCCTTTTCATCGAGCTGAACCGGCTCGGCACCTCGGTCATCATCGCGACCCACGATTTCAGCCTCATGGACCAGCTCAACGTCCGCCGCCTCGTGCTCGGCGATGGCCGGCTGCATATCGACGAATGAGCGACATGTCCCAGGTCCGTCCCCGGAAGGCTCAGGCGGCGGAGACCGGCAGGAAGCCCCTGCCCGCCTCTCTGCAGCGCAACGCCCCTCTCGTCCCGGTCGATTCCGCCGGCGGGCAGGCGCTGGCGGCGGTCATTGCCATTCTCACCTTTCTGGCGGCGCTCTGCGCAGGCGGGGCCGAGCTGGTGGCCGCCAGCTCCGCACAGTGGCGCTCCGACATCGCCCGCGAGGTGACGATCCAGATCCGTCCCAATCCCCAGCGCTCCATCGAGGCCGATGTGCAGCGCGCGGTGGCCCTGGCGCGGCAGACTCCGGGCGTGGAGCAGGCCCAGCCCTTCTCCCGGGAAGAGTCCGAGCGGTTGCTCGAGCCGTGGCTCGGCACGGGCCTCGACTTCAACGACCTGCCGGTGCCGCGCCTGATCGTGATCAAGCTCCAGGAGGGCGCGCGGCCCGACTTCGCGCCCCTCCGGGAGGCGCTGCGGAGCGAGGTCCCGGGGGCGAGCCTGGACGATCACGCGCTGTGGGTCTCCCGGCTCTCGACCATGGCGAACACGATCATCGCCATCAGCATCGGTCTCGTCATTCTGGTCCTCGTCGCGGCAGGGCTTGCGGTGATCTTCGCCACCCGTGGCGCGATGGCCGGAAATCGCGAGGTGGTGGATGTGCTCCACTTCGTGGGAGCAAACGACGATTTCATCGCCCGCGAATTCCAGCGCCGCTTCTTCCGGCTCGGACTTCGCGGCGCCGCCGTCGGTGCGGGCGCGGCCATGGCCCTGACGACCCTGCTCGGCCTCGTGACCCGCTCCTGGCGAGCGAGCCCTGCAGGCGACCAGATCGAGGCCCTTTTCGGCACCTTCACCATCAGCTGGCGCGGCTATGCGGTGGTGGTTCTGATCGCGCTTCTGGTGGCAATCATCACGGGCATCGTTTCCCGGCTCACGGTGAGACGGTTTCTTAACGGAAATGGTTGACGATACCTCGAGGGTGGAAAAAGAGGGTTGCCTCTCCATTGCCGCATTCTGCATTATCCTGCGCCAAGATGTCCTCGCAAACGCAGACTCTGGCGGCGCCGGGCGCCTTTGAAGCCACTGAAGCCTTGGGTTGGGGTTGGACCATGCCGGGATCGCCTTCCGTTCCTGCGAGGCGATCATGGCTCCGTCGCGCTGCATCGGCAGGCTACTGGCTGGTGACGCTTTCCATCGTCGTGGGTTTCCTTGGTTTCCTGGCCTTCGTCTACAGCCTCGACCGCTTTGAGCAGAAGCCCGAGACCCGCGCCGACGGCATCGTCGCCCTCACCGGCGGAGCCCAGCGGATCGGCGAGGCCATTGACCTTCTGGCGAAGGGCTACGCCAAGCGGCTCCTCATTTCCGGCGTCAACGAGAACACGTCGCGGGAGGAAATCTCCCGCCTCAATCCCGGCCAGCGGAAGCTTTTCGAATGCTGCGTGGATCTCGACTACCGGGCCCGCAACACCATCGGCAACGCCATCGAGACAAGGCGGTGGACCGAGGAGAACCAGTTCGCCACGATCATCGTGGTGACCTCGAATTATCACATGCCCCGTACCCTGGTGGAGCTCGAACACGCGCTCCCCAACCTGCAGAAGATTCCCTATCCGGTGGCGGCAACCATCGACCCGCACGACTGGTGGCGCAACCCGGCCACCGCCCGGGTGCTGTTTTCGGAATACCTGAAGTTCCTGGCGGTCTGGGTCCGCACCCGCATCGAGAGCGATCCCGAGCGCTCGCCGGTGGCGAAGATCATCAGCGGCGGCGCGCCGAGCAAGCAGCCCGGCAAGCAGGCGATGGCGGAGTCCCTGTGGCGCTAAGCCGGCCTCGACGTCATTCCATGCCGGCGCAAAACCCTCTACAGTGACGCGACCGCGGAGCCCCATGCTCCGCTTTTCCTTTTCCCGACGCCATGCTCATCATCCGCTCCCTGCTGTTCAACATCGCCTTCTACGCCAATCTGGTTCTGTGGCTGGTCCTCCTCTTCCCGGGGTTCTTCGTCTCGCGCCGGGCCTTCATGCAGATGGTCAAGCTCTGGGGCCGCACCTCCCTTTGGCTTCTGCACGTCATTGCCGGAACGAAGGTGGTCATCACCGGCCAGGAGAAGATCCCGCCGGGCGGAGCGCTGGTGGCGGCCAAGCACCAATCGTTTCTCGAGACTTTCACCCTCGTGACGATCCTCGACGATCCGACCTACATCCTGAAGCGGGAGCTCATGTGGATTCCCCTCTTCGGCTGGTATCTGGCGAAGGCCCGCTGCGTGCCGGTGAACCGCAGGGCGGGTTCGCTCGCCCTCATCCAGATGACCGCACGGGCAAGGGAGGAGGCCCAGCACGGACGTCAGATCATCATCTTTCCCGAAGGCACCCGCCGCCCGCCGGGCGCTCCTCCGGCCTACAAATACGGCGTGGCCCACCTTTACCAGAATCTCGGCTTCCCCTGCATTCCGATCGCCATGAATTCGGGCCTCTACTGGCCGCGCCGCCAGTTCATCCGCCGTCCCGGCACGGTGCGGATCGAAGTGCTCGACTTCATCCCTCCCGGACTGCCGCGGGAGGAGTTCTTCCAGCTGGTGCAGGAGCAGATCGAGACGGCCTCCAACCGGCTTTATGAGGAGGGCCGGAAAGAACTCGGCCTCGATCCTTCGACCGCCTCGGGGACTTCGCTGTCGGAGGCTTGAAGACTATCAACAGCCACCTGGCCGGGCTCGCCCCGGCCATGCTGCCTCTCGGGCAAGCGAACCGGCAAAAAACGCTCAAATCCAAGTCCTGCCAAGCTTTCAGCCGCCTTGACGACTCACTCGCCGATTCTTACATAATAGAACATATGGCGAACAAACGAACCATATCCTGGAATACGGCCATGCGGGATCTCCGCAACGACCGAATGCGGAGGACTGGCGTGCGCGAGGAACGCTTGAGGGCGACCGCAGGGCTGCGCTCCACACCGACCCTGAGTTCATGGCGTGGTCACTCGGGCCGCCGCTACATCGTCGGCGTCCATCCACTCGATCTCTCGGAGCTGCTCGACGTGAGGGATGCAGTCCTGCTCGCCGTCCGCCGCGACGGGGACGGCACGGCCCACGTGGTCGACGTCGCCATGGCGGGCTCGGAACCGAGCGCAGAGACCCGGACCCGCTGGATGGACAAGGTCAGGGAGTTCGGCGCCTCGGAGCTGCACATCCACCGTCTGGCTGACACCCACGCCAAGCGCCGCGCGATCCTTCAGGATCTCCGCGAGGTCGAGGCGTCTCAGGCCTCCTGAACGCCTCTCACGAATCTCCGTCCAGAGCCCGCGTGATCCGCTGCAGCAGCGGGTCGACCACGTTCATGCCGATCAGGTGCTCATAGGTCGAGCGCACGTAGTCCGGGTTCCGGCCCGAGACGCCCCGCCCCTGCCGCACCAGCCTCAGAACCTCCTCGAAATCCAGCCTGCCGGCATATTGCGCGTGCCTGCGGTCGGCCACATAGCCCAGGGCCCGCACCGTGCGCCCGTCGTCGAGCCTCACGGGCAGACGGCGTTCGAGATAGACCGCCGTCGCCTGCTCGCGCTCGCGCAGATAATGCACCGTCGCCTCGACCTCATCGCTCTCGACCCGGAAGGCGACGCCATGGCAGCGCCCGCCCCGGTCGAGGCCGAGGACGAGGCCGGGATTGTCGGGCGTCCCGCGATGGACATGGGAGAAAATGCAGAGGGAGCGGTGATAGCCGTAGAGATGGGCATGGCGGCGCTCGGCAAAGGGGAAGCCCGGCCGCCACATGAGCGAGCCGTAGCCGAAAACCCAGAGATCGTCCGCCACGTCCTTCATATTCCGGTGATTGCCATGCCCGAAGCTTGCCTGCATCGGGCGCTACCAATTACTACGCATCGACACAACAGGAGATCTTGCATGGCAGAGGCCGCCTCAGCCGGAAATATTCGCCGCAGCCGTTTCTGGCTCTATACGCCCTTCGTCCTGCTTCTGCTGGTGGCCATCGCCTGGAGTGTCGCCTGGTTCGTCATCCGCAACCGCGCCGACGAGGCGCTGGACACCTGGCTTGCGGCTGAAGCGCAGGCCGGACGGCAGTGGGTCTGCACGGACCGGAGAATCGGTGGCTATCCGTTCCGCATCGAGGTGGCTTGCGATTCGCTCACCCTGAACCAGGGGGCGATCACCGCCTCCTTCGGGCCGGTCGAGGCGGTGGCCCAGGTCTATCAGCCCCGCCGCATCATCGCAGAGATCCAGGGCCCCTTCACCCTGACGGACGGCGACGTGACCGTCCAGGGAAGCTGGGACCTGCTGCAGACGAGCATCAATACCTCGCCGACGGGCCTGCGGCGGCTGTCCCTCGTGGCCGAGGCGCCGAAGGTCACCGTGACGGGTCTGACGCCGGAGGAGATCGCGACCTCGGGCCAGCATCTGGAACTCCATGTGCGGCCCAATCCCTCGCGCATGCCGGAGCGGGCTTTCGATGCGGCCGTCTCCATCAGCAAGGCGAACATTCCCGTGCTCGACCGTCTCGTCGGCGGCGCGGAGCCGACCGATCTCGACGCGGACGTGACGCTGACGGAAGCGGAGGGCATCCGGGGCCGGCCCATCGTGGAGGAACTGGAGCGCTGGCGCGCAGCCGAGGGCAAGCTCGATATCCTGAGGCTGGCCGCCGCCAAGGGACCCCGGCGCGTCGAAGCGAAGGGCGACCTCGGATTGGACGAGCTTCACAGGCCCACGGGCCAGTTGACCGTGGCGGCCGCCGGACTCGACGGGCTTCTCGGCAACATCACCGGCAACCGCACGGGCGCCGCCCTGCTCGGCGCCCTCTTCGGCCAGAATCCCCGCAGCGCCGGTCAGGCGAATGACGGCCGCCCGCCGCTCACGCCCCTGCCGCCATTGCGGCTCGACAACGGCTTTCTGGCGCTGGGGCCCTTCGTGATCCCCAATGTCAGGCTGCAGCCGCTCTACTGAGACTCGCGCCGGCGGCCGAAATCCGGCTCCGGCGTTTCCTGGCCGAGCGAGATGATGCCGCGCCGGATGGCGCGGGTGCGGGTGAAGAGGTCGTGGAGCTTGTCGCCCTCGCCCCAGCGGATCGCCCGCGCCAGCAGCGCGATGTCCTCGTTGAGCCGCCCCAGCATCTCCAGCACCGCATCCTTGTTGTGCAGGAAGATGTCGCGCCACATGGTGGGATCGGAGGCGGCGATGCGCGTGAAATCGCGGAAGCCGCCCGCGGAGAACTTGATCACCTCGCTCTGCGTGACGGTCTCGAGATCCGCCGCCGTGCCGACGATGTTGTAGGCGATGAGATGCGGCACGTGGCTCGTGATCGCGAGCACGAGATCGTGGTGCTGCGCACTCATCACCTCCACGTTCGAGCCCATGGCGGCCCAGAAGGCGCGCACGCGCTCGACGGCTTCGTCGGCCGCGTCCTCCGGCGGCGTGAGAATGCACCAGCGGTTATGGAAAAGCGTGGAGAAGCCCGCATCGGGGCCGGAATGCTCCGTGCCCGCCACGGGATGGGCCGGCACGAAATGCACGCCCGCAGGCAGATGCGGCTGCACCTGCGCGACGACGGAGGCCTTCACGGAGCCGACATCCGACACGATGCAGCCGGGCTTGAGGCCCGGCTTCATGGCCTCGGCGACCCTTCCGCAGACGCCGACCGGCACGCAGAGAATGACAAGGTCCGCATCCCTCACGCCCGCAGCGACATCCGTCGTCGCCTCGTCCGCGATCCCGAGTTCGCGCACCCGCGCAACGACCGCGTCGCTCGCATCGATTGCGACGATCTGATGCGCGAGGTTGAGATGCCGCGCGGCGCGGGCGATCGACGAGCCGATGAGCCCGATGCCGATGAGGGCGACACACTCGAAGAGCGGCGTCTCGCGCGCAGGTCCAAGACGCTCAGGCATGCTTTCCGCCGCTCAGGAAGTCGCGCAGGGCCGCCACGACGAGGCCGTTCGCCTCCTCGTCGCCGATGGTCAGGCGCAGGGCATGAGGCAGGCCGTAGGCGTCGATCCGGCGCAGGATCAGCCCGCGGCTGGAAAGGAACGCATCGGCTTCCTTTGCGGTCCTTCCGGGCTCCTGCGGGAAGTGGATCAGCAGGAAGTTGCCGACGCTCGGCGTCACCTTCAGGCCCAGGGCCTCGATCTCGCGGGTAAGCCGGGCAAGCCAGTATTCGTTGTGCTCGATGGCCTTGCCCACATGCGCATCGTCCTGGATCGCCGCGATGCCGGCGGCAATCGCCGGGCCGTTGACGTTGAAGGGCCCGCGGATGCGGTTCACGGCGTCGATGATGTGGGCCGGCCCCACCATCCAGCCGAGGCGCAGGTTCGCCAACCCGTAGATCTTCGAGAAGGTGCGGGTCATCACCACGTTCTCGGAGGTCGCCACGAGCTCGAGGCCGGATTCGTAATCGTTGCGGCGGACGTATTCCGCATAGGCCGCATCGAGCACGAGCACCACGTGCGGAGGCAGTCCCGCATGCAGCCGCTTCACCTCGTCGAACGGCAGGTAGGTGCCGGTCGGGTTGTTAGGATTGGCGAGAAAGACGATCTTGGTCTTCGGCGTGATGCTGGCGAGGATCGCGTCCACATCGGCGCGGTAATCCTTCTCCTTCACCACGACGGGCGTGCCGCCTGCCGCCAGGATCGCGATGCGATAGACGAGAAAGCCGTGCTCCGTGAACACGCCCTCGTCGCCCGGCCCCACATAGGCGTTGGTGATGAGCGACAGAAGCTCGTCCGAGCCCGAGCCGCAGACGATGCGGCTCGGATCGAGGCCGTACTTGGCCGCGACCGCCTCGCGCAGCTTGGTCGCCGCGCCGTCCGGGTAGAGCTCGAGATGATCGAAGGTCCTGATCGCATCCATCGCCTTCGGCGAGGGGCCCAGCGGCGTCTCGTTGGAGGAGAGCTTGTGGATCTTCGCCACCCCTGCGGCTGCGCTCTTTCCGGGCACATAGGCCTCGATCTGCATCACGCCGGGACGGGGTTCGGGACGGACGGACATGGACGGGTTCCTGAAAAGTGAGGTCGCTTCGAGAGGGCTGTAGCGCAGCTTGGATTCTATTTCACGTGGAAACGTTCGGCATGGCTGCCGATCTCGGCGAGTTGTGCAAGGCTCGCGCCTGCCTGCGCCATGGCCTGCTGAAGCCGGGCGGGCTCGACGCTGCCGGGCACGGCGATGAGTTCCGAGAGACCGGTGGCGTCCGCGGCGCTGGCCACCACTTCGCCGCCGAGGCGCGTCAGGGCCTCGTTCGCGCCCCGGTGCCAGCGCTCGAACTGCGCCGCATAGAGCACCACGTCGCGCACGGCCGCATCCGTCAGCGGCTTGGAGATCACGAAGACGGGCGTGCCGGCGGGATGGTCGGGCCGTTCGATGAAGGGCAGGCGCGCGATGATCTTCGGCCGGTCCCTGTCCGCGAGCGTGCGCCACCAGGCGCCGCTGGTCGCGCCCTGGTCGAGGCGGAAGATGCCGAGATCGCCGCGCGAGGTCGCCACCGCCTCGATCACCGCCGCCGCGCTCGGATGGGTCACGTAGGGCACCGTGAAGCCGAAATGGAACCGGGCCGAGTCGCGCATGGGCGCGTCGCCGCCGGAAATGTCGGCATGGACGGCATAGGGGGCCTGCACATAGGTGAAGGTGCCGATGATGACCCGCCAGATGCTCTCCACGGTATCGAGGGGCAGCAGGCCTTCGTGGCGCTCGGCCAGGGCCTTCATCATTGAGGCCTCGCGCCCGGGCCGGAAGGCCGAACTCAGACCCGTCTCGGAGGCTTTCTTCGACGCGATCAGTCGGTCGATGATGGTGCTTCGCTCCATGAGCAGCCGGTGCATCGCCTCGTCGATACGGTCGATCTCCTGGCGCAGATCGGCAAGGGACGGGGCAGGCTTCTCGGCAATCATGGCGGTATCCTCGGGTCGAGCGTTCTTCTTTGGCCTTTTCGCAGGTCTTTGTCATCCTTTCGCGTCGCAGCCCGCGCCGGATCGTTCTCGGCCCCTGGTCGGAGCGAGGG
>NZ_JAJATX010000084.1 GCF_020866965.1 Microvirga roseola | reverse complement strand
GCTGTTTGCCTCGACCGGCAAGGGCCGGGTGCTGACCAGCACGGACCAGGGCCGGACCTGGAGCAGCTTCGGCGCGTCGAACTCGTAAAGGAACACGCAATGATGGGCATGATGGACGGTACGGGTATGGGATGGATGATGGCGGGGATGGGCCTTGTCTGGCTCCTCATCGCCATCCTGCTTGTCCTCGGGATCGCGGCGCTGGTGAAGTACCTGCGCCGCTGAAATCGAGCCTAGCCGCAGGAACAGGGCGGCAGGCCTTCGACATAGTCGTGGGGGCCCTATTTCAGGAACGACAGCAACTGGAGAAACCCGATGAGAACCTTCCCGACACTGGCCTTGACGGGCCTTTTGACGCTTGCCGGCACGGCCGCCTTTGCCCAGGCACCATCACCAGCCTCTCCGGCCCCGCAACCTGCGCCAGCGGCTCCGATGCAGGGCATGGGGACGATGCAGCCCGGCGCCGGTCAGACGGCCCCGGGCGCCCAGGCTCCCTCGCAGCAGGGTGGGATGATGATGGGCGGCATGATGCAGGGTGGCTGTCCCATGATGCAGCGCAATGCGCAGATGGCATCCAACATGGAACAGATGCAAAGGCACATGGCTGAGATGACAGCCATGATGAAGCAGATGCAGGAGCAGATGAACCGGACGCGGTGATCTGCGTGTTTGCCGAGGAGCGGAGGCTGATGATGCTCCCGCTCCTCAACTGTCGAAGCTTCGGGTGCAGCTCAGCGCATCACTGGGCAATGTACAGGGGCCAGGATGAACCAGATATTGCCGACCGGCACCCGAGAGGCTGGCTCAGGTCAGGTGCTCGCAAAGGGATCCCACGCGCTGTGGCTAACAGCCTTTCGGCGCTACCTTATTGTGATCCTCCTGGGCAATCTTGCCTGGGAGTTCGCCCATATGCCGCTCTACACGATCTGGAACACCGGAACGTGGGGCGAGATTGCCTTCGCCGCCGTCCACTGCACCGGTGGTGACGTTCTCATCGCTCTGTCCTCCCTGGTTCTTGCACTCCTGCTGGTTGGGAACGGGGCCTGGCCGGTGGACCGGTTCCGCGCGGTGGCTGCCCTGACGATCATCTTCGGCGTTGCTTACACCACCTTCAGCGAGTGGGTTAACATCGTCATTCGCGCGGCGTGGGCCTATTCCGACCTGATGCCGGTCGTCACGGTGCTGGGATTCGACGTGGGACTGTCACCGCTCCTGCAATGGATTGTCATTCCACTCGCCGCCTTTGCCTGGGCCGGGCGGCTGCGGGATCCGGCAAACGGTCAGACCGGTGCACTTGCGAAATAGCGCTCTTACCCGGATCCTCGGCCGCTGGGCATGGCCCGCGGTCGGAGCCGCCGTCATCGTCCTCGCCGGGGCTGCTGTCTGGCTCGGCATGCAGGCGGCCGCAGACAGACGGGAGATAGCCCTGGGCCGGCAGCTTTATGCCTCATACTGCGCCGCCTGCCACGGGGCCGCCCTTGAGGGTCAGCCTGACTGGCAGACGCCGAAGGAGGACGGCCGCATGCCCGCTCCCCCGCATGATGAGAGCGGGCACACCTGGCATCATGGGGACCGCGAGCTCTTCCTGATCACAAAGAAGGGGATGGGAGCGGTCGTGCCAGGCTACGAAAGTGACATGCCGGCGTTCGAGGGGATCCTCAGCGATGCCGAAATCAGGGCGGTTCTGGCGTTCATCCGCAGCACATGGTCCGCCAGGGCTCGTGAGTACCAGGAAGAGCGCAGCAAGGCAGAGGCGGCCCGGCCGTGATCGAACCAGCCAGATCGGCGCCCGCAAGGAATTCACAGCGGCAAGGCCGGGCCGGCCCAGAATGCAGGAGACGGAGAGTGACACATGCCCGAGAGCAAGGACGTCGTGGTTCTGACAGGCGCAACCGGCTTCATCGGCAGTGCCCTGATCAAGCGGCTGGCCGACCGCTACACGGTGGTCGCCCTTGACCGCCCTGGTCCGCCGGACCCGCCCGCGCCGGCGCATGCCGTCGACTTCGACCTGAGCTCGGACGAGAAGATCGCCGCCGCTCTCGACGAAGTACGGCGGCGCTTTGGCAGCCGCATCGCCTCTGTCGTGCACCTGGCGGCCTACTACGACGTCTCGGGCGAGCCGAACCCGCTCTACGACAAGATCACGGTTCAGGGCACCCGCCGCCTCATCGACGGGTTCCAGGCGTTCGAGGTCGAGCAGTTCGTGTTCGCCAGCACGATGCTGGTCCACAGGCCTACCGACCAGCCGGACGAGATCATCAACGAGAACTCACCCATCGGGCCGTCCTGGGCGTATCCGGAGTCGAAGGTGCGCACGGAAGCCCTGCTGCGCGAGCGGCACGGCAGCATCCCGGTCGTGATGCTGCGCATTGCCGGTGTCTATGGCGACCTCGGCCACTCGCCGTTCGTCGCCGAGCAGGTGGCGCGTATCTATGAACACCGGCTCGTATCCCATTTCTATCCCGGCATGCTCTGCGCCGGGCAGTCCTTCGTCCACCTCGACGACCTCACCGAAGCCTTCGCACGGGTCATTGAACGACGGCGGGATCTCCCGCCCGAGTTGCCGCTCCTTATCGGCGAGCCCGAGGCGCTTGGGTACGCCGAGGTGCAGGACATCATCGGCGAGGCCATGCACGGCGAGGAGTGGACAACCTTCCGCATCCCGAAGTCCCTCGCCAAGGCGGGCACCTGGGTCCAGAACGAGGTGCTGGGCAACGATAAGTTCATCAAGCCCTGGATGGTCGAGCAGTCGAGCGACCATTACATCCTCGACATCGCGCGCGCGCGCCAGCTTCTCGGATGGGAGCCAAAGCACTCGCTGCGGGAAACGCTGCCGAAGATGGTGGCGGCTCTCAAGCGCGATCCCACCGGTTGGTACAAGGCCAACAAGCTCAATCAGGCGCTAGTCGCCTGGTACGGCCAGCGGCCATCACAGGGGCATGACAAGGCAGCCGCATCGGCGAAGACGCATGCCGCGCCCGATCATGGAATGATGGGGCACCACAGGGCTCCGGAGGCCAAAGGCTCGCCGAAGAAGGGCGATGATCAGGCCAGCCATGCCGGCCACATGGATCATGAGGCCATGATGGACCACGGGAGCATGATGGCCTCTGGCGGGCACGATCACACGGCCATGATGGACGAGGACGCCCGCCGCACCCGCTGGGCGCATTTCGCTAACATCGGTCTGGGGCTGTGGCTGGCCGCCAGCCCGCTCGTCTATGATGCCGTGACCACCGAGACCGTGGGCGAGGCCGTCCGGGCCGTGACGCAGGAGCGGGGGCTCCCATCCGTCGAGTGGCGGGCTGGGGCTCTCATGGTGAGCGACATCATCAGCGGCCTGCTGATTGCGGTGTTCGGCACCCTGTCGCTTTCAAAGTGCACCGCCTGGTTCGCGCAGTGGGCGAACACGGTTGTCGGCATTTGGCTCCTGTTCGCGCCGCTCCTGTTCTGGAGCCCCAGCGCCGCCCAGTTCCAGAACGATCTTCTTGTTGGCTCGCTGGTGATCGCCTTTGCTGTGCTCGTGCCCATGATGCCCGGCATGAGCATGGCAGGGATGATGGATCCTAAAGTGGTCCCGCCGGGCTGGACCTACTGCCCTTCGACCGCCGCACAGCGGCTGCCGATTGCAGCCTTAGGCCTAATCGGCCTTCTGATCTCGCGCATGCTCACGGCCTACCAACTCGGGCACGTGGATTATGCCTGGGAGCCGTTCTTCATGGGAAATCCCGCCGACCCCCGGAACGGGACCGAGGAGATCATCACATCTGACGTCTCAAAGGCCTGGCCCATCCCGGACGCCGGTCTCGGGGCGGTGAGCTACATGCTGGAGATCCTCATGGCGGTCATGGGCAGCCGCGCCCGCTGGCGGACCATGCCGTGGATGGTGACCTTCTTCGGCATCCTTGTGATCCCGCTTGGGGTCGTCAGCATCTATTTCATCATCATCCAGCCGATCCTGATCGGCACCTGGAGCACGCCGGCGCTCATTGCTGCACTCGCGATGCTGGTGATGATTCCGTTCGCGCTGGATGAGGTGATTGCGATGGGACAGTTCCTGTACTGGGCGCACCGCCAGGGCAAGCCGCTGATCCGCACGTTCTTAAAGGGCGATGCCGTGGAGGGCGGCCAGGAGGACAAGTCCGACAACCTGTCGAGCCCGGCTAAATTCTGGACCGACACGACGCGCGGCATCACCCTTCCGTGGGCGCTTGGTCTTGCCATCCTGATCGGGGCGTTCCTGATGCTGACGAGGCCCATTCTCGGCACGACGGGGGCCATGGCGAACAGCGATCACGTGGTCGGGGCCCTGACCATCGCGGTCGCAATCATCGCGACGGCGGAGGTCGCCCGTCCGCTCCGTTTCATCAATGTGCTGTTTGGTGCCTGGCTGGTGGTCGCGCCCTGGATGCTTGATGGGGCGTCAGGGTCAGCATCAGTCATCAGCGTGATCCTGGGGCTTGCGCTGATCGGATTGAGCCTGCCGCGTGGACGCCGCACGGCCGAGCACTACGCCAGTTGGGACCGGTACGTTTTCTGAGGAGAGCCGCTATGTCCAATGTTCCTGTTCGTCCTCTCCAGGGCCAGAAGGCGCTGGTCACCGGCGCCAGTTCCGGCATCGGGGCGGCCGTTGCCCGGGCATTTGCCGCCGCTGGGGCGGCGGTGGGGGTCAACTACCGCTCGCATCCCGAGAGGGCCGGGCAGATTGTCGAGGACATCCGCAGTGCGGGAGGTGAGGCGGTCGTCCTCAGGGCCGATGTGTCGAGCGAGGACGAGGTCCGGGCCATGTTCGACGAATTCGGCAGTGCCTTCGGCCGCACCGACATCCTGGTTGCGAACTCCGGTATCCAGCGGGATGCCGCCTTCACCGAGATGACGCTGGACCAGTGGCGCCGGGTCATTGACGTCAATCTGACGGGCCAGTTCCTGTGCGCCCGCGAGGCAGTGCGCCGGTTTCTGGCTCAAAGTCCAGACCCGTCGATCTCGCGCGCGGCCGGCAAGATCATCTGCATGTCGTCCGTGCACGAGGTCATCCCGTGGGCAGGGCACGTCAACTACGCCGCCTCGAAAGGTGGAGTGATGCTGATGATGAAAAGCCTCGCCCAGGAGGTGGCGCAAGCCGGTATCCGCGTGAACGGCATCGCGCCCGGTGCGATCAAGACACCGATCAACCGGGAGGCGTGGGAAACGCCCGAGGCCGAGCGCAAGCTCCTCAAACTGATTCCCTATGGGCGCGTCGGAGAACCGGAGGACATTGGAAAGGCGGCCGTGTGGCTCGCCTCCGATGCATCCGACTACGTTGTTGGCACCACCCTCTTCGTTGACGGTGGAATGACCCTCTACCCGGGCTTTCGGGAAAACGGCTAACCAAGTGCCGCCGCTGGCCCGCGATGAAAAACCAAGCCGGACCTCAACCGCGCAACCGGTCCTCGGGATAGCTTTGCAGGTTGACCTTGGTGCTCGTGCTCCCCTTGAGGAGCTGTTGGTTGGGGGGCGCAGTTGCTCATTCAGCGGCTGGTGGAAAAGGCCATCAGCGGGCGGGACCTTGTCGCACTCGACGACCTTTCCGCGCCCGTGCTCGCCCCGAAGCTCCGGCCGGCCTTCATGCAGTTCAGGGAAGCCTTCGACGATTGGAGGCAGACAGACGTTGAGCTGGTCGCGGAAGGCGAAACCGTCGTGGCGCGGTTTCGTTGTGAGGGCACCCAGAACGGGGACTGGCTTGGCACTCCCGCGACGGGACGGAAGATGAGGATCAATGATGGCCGCATCGCGCGCCTCTGGGGGCTGGAGGACACCTGGACCCGCAGACGCCAATTCTTGGGCGCGGATGCCCATCTGGGCGACCCCCTCGCTGAGCTGAGGCGAAAGCATAGACATTAGGCTGCACCGCCGCTCATGCCGGTTTGCGAAGACTTGAGGTTACGGCTCCAAGCAACGCTGTTGCCTTACCCTAGCTACGGCGAACGTCCAGTAATGGCACGCCTGAGACCTAAGCTCTGAGGCAGCAATCCTCACCGAACCGGACGTTCCGCACATGTGGGAAATCCCGGTTCCGGCCCACAACAGACATTACCAAAGGCTGTGGCTCATCGAAGTTGCGTTAAGTCAATCCGAAACCTTTGGGATGCGCGCGGTACGCAGCGGGAACTTGCCACGCACGCAAATCGTCTCGAAGCGGCCGAGCCGTATCAGGCCGTCTCGACGGCGAGTGGCGTAGAACATGGCCGGGTTGCTCCAGGTCATGAAGTAACAGAGACCGCCCGGATCATCTCGATGTCGGCAACGATCCCGTGCTTCGCACAGAAGTCCGGCAGACGGGATACCACCTGTACGGCTCGAGCCGCTGGCAATCCTCGGCGGCTTTCGCCTTGCGGGTCGATGCGCTCCGCCATCGGGCTGGTGCCCCTGATACGCTACCCTTGCCTTGCTCCTCGAGCCTGATCACCGCCCGCGTAGGACAATCTTACCCTTGCGACCAGGTTCGTTGTTGGCGCGCACAGCCTCGGCGATCCGATCGAGCGGAAAGGTGGCGTCGACCGGGAGCGTGAGCTTGCCATCGGCGGCCTCGGCGACGACCTCCTCGAGTAGGCCGCCGATCACGTCGGGCGCGAGGCCTGGCTTGGCGCCCCAGAAGCCCCGAATGGTGATCTGTTGGAAGATCGCGACAGACGGCTCTATGCGGATCGGCTCACCGCTCAGGGCACCGAAGATGACGATCTCGCCGCCGTCGGCCACCAGGCGTGCAAGTTGCGCAGGACCATCGCCGCCCACGGAGTCCAGGCCGGCGCGAACCGATCCATCGCCGACAAGATCGCGGGCGCGCGCTTCCCAGCCGGGCTGCTCGGTCGACACGACGTTGGTGATGCCGGCGGTGGCAAGTTCGGCGACCGCCGCGTCACGCCGAACAAGGCTGAGCACGTTGACGCCCTTTTCCGTGCCAAAGCGCGACAGAAGGCGTCCGACCGCGCCATTGGCACTGTTCTGCACGAGCCAGTCGCCGCGCTGAAGGCCAAGGTCGGCCAGCACCATCTTGGCGCTGAGCGGCATGGCAATGAGTTGGCAGGCGGTCTCATCGTCAATGCCATCGGGCACAGGGCGTGCGTGCCTTGCATCCACCAGGTAATAGTCGGCCCAGGTCTGCTGGCCGCCGCCGATCACGCGCTGCCCGACTTGGAGGTTCTCGACCCCGCTGCCGAGTTCCTCCACCACGCCGAGCGCCTCCGTGCCGCCGATCGCCGGCAGCGGCGGCTTGATGCCATACGTGCCAGCTACGGTCATCAGGTCATGATTGTGGATGGGGGACAGGATCATTCGGACCAGCGCCTGCCCCGGCCCGGGCGCCGGCCGCTCACGCTCGGCAAGGATCAACACCTCGGCCGGATCGCCGAACCGTTCGAATACAATGCTGCGCATGAGCAATCCCTTCTTCTGAAGAGGTTCTTCAATTAGGTTTGGTGATCCTGAGAGCAAGATTTGGCACCCCCCGATCGTTTGCCTTGTGGCTGCTTGAGCCTCAGGTCCGGACTTTGCCCGGTAACAGGCCGTAGGCTCTGAGGCGGCTCGATGGCGGGCCACCTCAGGCGGTCAGATCTCAACCTGTTCGGCAATCAGAAGGGCATCGTCGACATCAATGCCGAGACACCGAACGGTGCTCTCAATCTTGGTGTGACCCAGCAGGAGTTGGACGGCCCGGAGGTTGCCCGTTCTCCGGTAGATCATCGGGGCCTTGGTCCGCCGCAGGGAGTGAGAACCGTAGGCGAGGGGATCGAGACCGATCGCACGAAGCCAGGATGCCAGCAGGCGAGCGTACTGGCGCGTCGTCATGGGCCTCGCGCGATTGACGTGGCTCGGAAATAGGGGCTCGCCCTTGTGCAGGCTCTTCTTCTCCAGCCAGCGTCCCACAGCCTCCCGGGTTTGCTCTGTGATCTCGAACTGAACAGGCCGGCCGGTTTTTCGCTGCATGACCGTAGCTCTGGATCGCACCCGCCCATTGAGAGCCACGTCATCAACTCGGAGCGCAACAAGGTCACAGGCTCGCAGCTTGCTGTCGAGCGTCAGGTTGAACAGGGCTAAATCCCGAATGCGATGGGCAACCTGGAGCCTGACCCGAACGGACCAGATCTCTTTGGCTTTCAGAGGCGGCTTTGGTCCAATCAGCTTGCCTCGGTTCCAAGGGGAGTTGGTTCGGCAGGGATGGTCAGCGGTACAATCTTGCATTGCAGTGCTCCTGAAACGAAGCCCCCCTACAATGAACCTTGGCCGTTTGTGCCGATAGGAAACCCGCGCTGAGCATCCCTTCCAAACTCTTTGTCAGCTTAGCGAGGTAAGCTGGACGTTCGCTACTTTGCGTCGATCTCCTCCTCGTGACCCTGAGCAGACCTTCCGAATGTTCGCTTCGACACCGATGGACCGTCCCTGAGATCGGAGATGCTACCGACTATGAACCCGGTGTCTCACGGGTCGGATGACGGCGAGGCTGTGCATAGAGCAGCCGGCTCACCAAGGTGTTTCGCCGTTCGGCTCGACAAACCAACCGGAAGGCGCGTCTTCACCGAGCAGTGCATACGCGACCGGCAGTCGTGCCCCCTCTTCAGGCGTCATGAAACCGCTGTGCCCGGTCAGATCAGTCTTCACGAAGCCTGGGCTCACCGAATTCACGACGATCGAGGTGCCGCGCAGCTCTTGAGCCAGTTGCACGGTCAGCATGTTCAGTGCCGCCTTGGAGGCATTGTAGCCGATCAATCGCGCAGAGTAGTAAGGGGACGTCGGATCGCCATTGAGCGTCAGCGAGCCAAGAGAGCTGGACAGGTTGACGATCCGTGCCGCTGGCGATCGGCGCAGGAGTGGCAGCATCGACTGCGTCACCGCCATGGTGCCAACGAAGTTCGTGTCCATGATCCGGTGAACGGCCTCGGGGGAAGACGCGGTGGGAGGGCCGTCCGCCGCGTCGACGATACCTGCATTGTTGACCAGAATGTCGAGCCTGCCGTGCTCCACCCGGATCGTCTCCGCAGCCGCTGCGATGCTCACATGATCGTTGAGGTCGAGGTGCACGAATTGTGCTGGCAGCCCCTGAGTTGAGAGGTCCTCGACGGCCGCCTGGGCCCGTGCGGGATCACGGGCGCCGACGATGACGAAAACTCCAGCTTGCGCAAGCTGACGGGCGATCTCGAGCCCAATGCCCTTATTCGCGCCCGTGACGAGGGCGATGCGGTTGGTGTCAGCCATGAACGGCTCCTTCAGGTGTTGGGTTCCTGTGAGAACTCAAGATATGAAGGATGCTTCAGTTTGAGGATTCGCTTATGGCGTCGAACCCACCCGCCCATCTAAAACCCCGTAAAAAGCCGCGTCAGGCGCGAGCCACGGTGACAGTGGACGCCATTTTTGAGGCGACCATTCAGGTTTTGCTGGCTGATGGCCCGCAACGTCTCACAACCACACGGGTCGCTGAGCGGGCGGGTGTCTCTGTTGGTACCATGTATCAGTACTTCCCTCACAAGCATGCGCTGTTCTATGCTCTGAACGAGCACTACTTGGATGTTCTGGCCCAGAAGGTAGAGAGCGCTTGTCAGGCGCAACATGGTGCTTCGATCAACCGGATGATCGACGTGCTTGTGACGACCTACTGGAACGCCAAGACGGAACGGCCCGAAGTGACTCGCGCACTCTACCGGTCGGTTGTGGAGCTGGATAACGAGCCCTTGATCAAGGAATTCGCCCGCCGTTTGGATGCCGCAACCGCTGCGATGTTTGCCAGCGCATCCGATGCCGTCTTTGCCGATCTGCCGACCGTCAATCTGACGCTTCTGACTTCGATCTTCGGCACGGTACGCGGCGTGTTCGAGCGCAATCTGCCTGATCCTGAGGCCAGCGCCGTGCATAGGCACCTGGTCTTGATGTGCATCGCTTATCTCGAGGCGGTCAAGCTACCTCCGCGCAGAGCCGGCGGCTATGATCCTGCTCCGCGAGCATCGTCTCATTAAGCTCAGTTCTGGTTTGAAGGCGCAAAGGCTCTCTGTGCCGCCAAGACGTCTTCTCAATTTTCCTCCACCCAAGTCAGGATGACCCTAGCTGCGGCTCCAGTGAACGTCCAAGCGGAGAGATTTCATAGACCCAGATGGATCATACCTTCTAAGTCATCGTCTGCCTGCCAAGGTAATTCAGCCGCCCCACTCTTCGGATCGATCTCCTCCTCGTGACCTAAAAGGGAAGCAACGATCAGGCGTACGCAACCCAGCCGCGGAACGCGAAGCCCATGTAGAAAAGGCCGATCCCACTGAACTCAGCATCCCGCAGGAGTTGCTCGTCGTCCTCAGGCGCAAGGATCGGCAAGCGGGCACTGATCCCAGCTTGCGCATTCTTCGCCATAGAAGGCTCGATGCCGGAAGTGATCGCAAAGGCCGCATATCGAGCAAGCCAGAGGTCACGCTCGTTTGACGCTTGCGGGAAGCTGAAGTGGGCGACCACGAAGGGCGCACTGGGTCTCAAGCGGCGCCGAATCTCTTTGAGCGTTCGCAGGCGCTCCTCGCGCTCGATAAAGTGCAGGGTCAGAATGCAGGTCGCGGCATCGAACGGGCCTTCCGGCGCGCTGTCGATGAGCCCTTGGTGCAATTGCGTACGCCCCGAGAGGTTGCCGAGGGTCACCCGCGCGAGGTCCAGCATCGCAGCGGACGGATCTATCCCAACGAATGACCAGCCAGGCTGTGCCTCTGCGAACGCCTTGATTTCGAGGCCGCCACCCGCGCCGAGAACGAGCACTTGCGCGTTATCCGGAGCACGTTCGGCGAGGAGAATCATGGCCATGCGTTGCATGTCGGCGAAGCCCGGCACCATCCGTGGCGGCCCTTCAGTATAGCGTGCAACTGCCTGGGGATCAGAGAATGCTTCATGATGCATGGGTCTGGTCCTCAAATGCGCATTGATTGGCCCGCCGAGTAATGCGGGCGTGGAAGTCCGCGCTCAGCGCGGCCAGTGTGACCTCCCCAAACCGTTCGAGTAGCAGGATCTGCGCCTTGTCGAAGGCGTCGTTTATCGCCGCGTTCACCGACTGCTCCACGAGACAGCCCGGCGTTTCTGTTCGGTTCCCGATAGCGAAGATTTCGGGTGAGCCAATCGCTTCGTAGATGTCGCGGAGCGTCACCGTTGAAAGATCACGGGCGATCCTCCAGCCGCCGCCATGCCCTTTCTCGGACCGCACCAGACCCTCCTGGCGCAGTCCGGCCATGATGCGCCGAATGACGACAGGGTTGGTCCGCATCGCCTTGGCGAGGTGCTCCGATGTGACGGGAGCGTCCTCCTCGGCCATGTGGAGGAGGACGTGCAGGATGCCAGAGACGCGGCTGTCGCGGCTCATGTAACTCAAAATGTTGCATGATGTGCGGGGTGTCAACCCGGGAGGGCCTCCTCGCTTCCTCTCTCGTCACCGAGAGCCAGCTCTGAGCCGTCCGGCGGACCTTCCGCCACGCATCTGCACGACCGGAAGGGCGCCGTGAACAACAGGCGGCAACAGGTTGGTGCCTTGTTCGCAAACTGGTGGGAGTGAGTGTAGCAGCGCTAGGCTCAGGACTCGTTAATTGAGGTAGAAGGCCACTGAAGCA
>NZ_JAJATX010000082.1 GCF_020866965.1 Microvirga roseola | reverse complement strand
GCTGTTTGCCTCGACCGGCAAGGGCCGGGTGCTGACCAGCACGGATCAGGGCCGGACCTGGAACAGCTTCGGCGCGCCGAAGTCCTGAAGGAGAGCCTGATGATGGGCATGATGGACGGCATGGAGTGGACGATGGCGGGCATGGGCCTTGTCTGGCTCCTCATCGCCATCCTGCTCATCCTCGGGATTGCGGCGCTGGTGAAATACCTGCGCCGCTGATCCGATGCATCTCTCTCGACGCATCATTGTTCTCGCCGGCGCAGCGGCCCTTCTTCTCGGGGCTACCGTGCTGGCGTGGACGATATACTCGGAACGGGAGCGCTCAGCCCAGATCGCCCTGGGCCAGCAACTTTATGGTGCCTACTGCGCCTCCTGCCACGGCGCCGGTCTTCAGGGCGAGCCCGACTGGCAGAGCCCCAAGCCGGACGGGCTGATGCCGGCACCTCCGCACGATGCGAGCGGCCACACCTGGCACCATTCGGACGAGGAGCTGTTCCGGATCACCAAGTTCGGCATGGCCGCGGTCGTGCCGAACCATCGGAGCGCCATGCCGGCGTTCGGCGGTGCGCTGTCGGACCGGGAGATCGAGGCCACCCTGGAATACATCAAGAGCACTTGGTCCGAGCGCGAGCGCGCCTATCAGAGGGAGCGGAGCCGCCTCTGATGTGACCACCCGACGACGCCAGGGCTGTGAACCGGCGCAGTGCGTGCCCCCCTGTAGGCGCGTAGCATGACCCCGGGCAGCGTCCGAGAAGCGACAGGGGGGCAGCGACTTTGCCCGCCGGAAGGAGGGCCAGCCGTGCGAGCCGATGAGGGGTCACGGGCCCCGCCAATCCACAACCCACAACCTGCTCACCGAGGCTGCCTGGGAGACGGTTTCCCTGCGTGACGTGCTGTGGGCCGAGCTGGAGTCCTACGATTGCGGTTCGGGCTGTCGGGTTATGCTCAACGGGCTGCCCGTGCCGCTGGCGCCCCGCGTAGCGGTCGCGCTCGGGATGGCAGCTCATGAGCTGACGACAAATGCTGCAAAGCACGGCAGTCTCTCCGTGCCAGAAGGCCGGGTTAGCGTACGTGGCAGGTGAGCACGAATGGGGACGGCACCTATCTGCACCTGAGCTGGAAGGAGACTGGCGGCCCCGCTGTGCGACAGCCGTCCCGTACGGGCTTCGGCTCGCGCCTGCTCCAACAGGGGATTGCCCGCGATCTGGATGGTGAGACCCATCTCGATTTTGCCGTTGAAGGATTGGGCTGTCGGATGCTGGTGTCGCTCAACGAGCTTCAGGTGGCACGCGCCCCGAGTGGAAAGGGTTATCCGAAACGATCCGCCCCGATATACGTGAGTGCCGCCTCGGGTACCGGGACAGGATGAAGGATGTCTGCGCCGGGTCGAACTGGGAATCTCCCTGCCTTTCAGGAATGTCCGGTGTATCCGCCTAATGCGGACATTCGGTCTACTTCGCAGATGTGCAAGAGCGGCCCTTTCGCGGGACTGCTCTGCACGTTGGCTCACGAGCATGCGTGAGGCTAGCTCATCCCGTCCTGCGAAAGCATCCTTCACCTCACGCTGCTTTGACGCCCGACAGGAAGTATTCCACCTCCTGCCCAAGGCTGGCGGAATGACGAGACAGCTCCTGCGCTGACGAGAGCACCTGAGCGGCCGCCGTGCCCGTTTCGCCCGCCCCTTGGCGAACCTCGCTGATGCTGCCGGTGACGAACTCCGTGCCCCGCGCCGCCTCCTGCACGTTGCGGGCGATCTCAGAGGTGGCTGCTCCCTGCTCTTCCATGGCAGCGGCAATCGCCACTGAGATCTGGGACATCTCGCCAATGGTGCTGGCAATCGCCTGAATGGCCTGAACCGCTTCCGTTGTCGCCTGCTGCACGCTGGCAATCTGCGATGAGATCTCGTCCGTGGCTTTGGAGGTCTGGCTTGCTAATTCCTTCACCTCGGTGGCGACGACCGCAAAGCCCTTTCCAGCCTCACCGGCGCGGGCCGCTTCAATGGTAGCATTCAACGCCAACAGATTGGTCTGGCTCGCAATGGTGCTGATGAGTTGAACCACATGGCCGATCTTCTCCGCCGAGGCAGCCAGCGTCTGCACGGTCTGGTTGGTCCGCTGAGCGTCGCTCACGGCTCGCTCGGCGATCTGTGAGGAGGTGTGGACCTGAGAGGCGATCTCGCGAATGGAGATGGAGAGTTCCTCGGTGGCGGCGGCCACGGTCTGCACGCTGGCCGAGGTCTGCTGGGCCGTGGAGGCAACACCCACTGACTGCTGGGTGGTCCTGTCCGCTACAGCCGTCATAGACTGGGCAGTCTCTTCGAGCCCGTTGGCTGCGACCGAGAGGCGCTGAACCAGAACGCCGACCTTCGCCTCGAAGCTCTGGGCAAGCTCTGCCATCATGCGACGCTTGTCGTCTTCGCTCTGCACGCGGGTGCGCTCCTGTTCGGTTCGCAGATGTTCCATCTCCTGAGCATTGTCGCGGAAAACTTCGACAGCCTTAGCCATCTCGCCGATCTCATCACGACGTTTTGCTCCGACTACGTCAATGCCGATATTCCCGTCAGCCAGAGCCCTCATTGTCTTGGTCATGGCGCTGACGGGCCGCAGGATCCCACGGAGCAAATAGAGGCAAAGCCCAACGGTCATTAGAACCGAAACCGCAGCGGCAGCCATGTTCATCCAACGGGTCACGGCAGCCAGGGCGCGAGCCTCCTGCTCGACCTGCTCCGACGCCTCTGCGATCCGGCCACTGATGGTCTCCATCGCCTCTTCGAGCGCATCGAACTTCTGCACAAAGTCGGGAAGCAGCTCCTGCTCGGCTTCCCTCGTGCTCTCAAATGCCATCTCAACCAAGCTTGAGGCGGATTTCGCATAAGCCGTTAGGGGAGCTTCGACATCAGCAAGAGCGCTGCGAATTTCAGCACTGAGAGCAAGACTCTTGTTCGATTCGATGTCGCGTCGAAGCTGAGCCATGTGGTCGTTGAGATCCTCCTCGATGTGAGGCCGCAGCATCGGCTCGATCCGTGCCGCATGGAGGGCGCGATAGACGTCGCCCCGCAAGGCATCATGCATCATGTCGGCACTTCCCTGGTTACGGGTTGCGTGCGCGAGGATAAGGTTTTGCGAGATGCTGCTCGTGAGAGCAGCATTACTCCAAACGGCGCTTATGCCCGCTCCGAGCCCTACGGCGAGCATGAGGCCAGTAATAATGACAAACTTCGCCCGTAACGACTGCATGACTCCCCCCAATTCCCCAGGAAACCATGTTCGCACTGTTGTTAAAGAAGTCCTACGTCGCAGGTAAATATGAGTGATTTTTTTGTGCACCAACATGGCGCTGTACTGAACCCAACGCTGGGGAGATCGGCTGATCAAGGTTGATCCATCGTGGTCAACGGGGCGCCGGACTGCTGCCCTCCTCACAATGTGCAAGGTCCGCATCGGGTCACTTCGAGACAATGCTATCCCCTTTTTGAACGTCTGCATACCGCCCGCAAGCAGACCAATGTAGAAGGTCTGACATGTGCTAGAAGCGGACCTTTGGCGAAGGTCTGCAAGCAGATGCTTGGATCCCTTTGAGTCATAGTGCCTCTACATCGTTCTCTCTCAGGGCTAAGGCAGCGACCCGGAATTTGGCCCGCTCGGCCGCCTCCTCGGCGCATTTCTCCAGATGCGCCGCCTTGTTGATCACTTGAAGATTAGGTGCCCCCCAGAAGGCGAGCAGGTCGGGCCATGGCCGTGAGCGGTGCTCCGACCACACGGCGAAGAGCGGAACGCGGTGGTCCACCTCGGCGGTCTTCAGCAGGCGGCGCCCGCTGGTGGCGCATCTTCGCTTCTGGCGCAACTTCAGGATCCTGAGCTGATCAGATGGCGCCATCCAGAGCTGCCAAGCCACCACGCAGGCAGCATGCCAAGTGGCGTTCCGATTTGGCTTGCCGTCGCCCCAGAGGTCGCAATGCCAGCCGAGCCTAAAAACCGGCTGCCCGCAGACGCAGCAATGCCCTGGCCCGCGCATGAAGGCGCACTCCCGGTAGGGCGCCGGCGGCGTGCGGAAAGAGAGCGGCAGACCCGTCTCGTTGTCGGACCCGAGACGCCAGTGCCATCCTGCTGGCTGTCCGCTTTTGGCTGCTAGCGCCCGCGCCAAACGATCAGCCAAAAGCGGGCGATGCCGCCAATAGGACTCCACGGCACGGCGTTGGGTCGGTGGGATGAGCGGCTGACGGTGCACGTGGGACAGAACACAGGCCGGGAACAGCGCCGAAAGACGTTTCTCGAGCCGAGCCCGTGCCTTCTGGTTCTTTTCGTCTCGCCAGTTCGACATCCCGGATCAGCCGATCGTGTGAATCGCTCTCTCGTCTGTAGCGGCAAGACTCGTCTAGGGAAACTGCGAACCCGACCCGCGAACTCGTCAGCCAGATCGCCGACAGCTTCCGGTTTTCGGCCGTAACCTCCGGCTCACCACCGCCGTGGTGTTCGGCGGCGTCACCATCTCCCGCCAGGGCCCAACGAGCAGTACAACGCCGCGCCGGAGCCCTGAAACGGGCTTCCTCCCCCTCGGTTCCTTTCTCGTGCTGCAAGGGCAACAAGCCAAAACGTCTCAGAGAGCGCCATGACAGACCACGACCATGACCATGACAGCAGCCACGATCCGCACGAGCACTGGAAGCACCACGGCGTTCAGGTGATCAAGGGCGACCGCCTCGATCCTAACACGGCCCAGACCCCGGGCATGTTTCGCCAGGCCGCAATCAATCATGCCCGGGTGGGGGCCCAGAAGATCTGGGCGGGCAGGGTGACGATCCAGCCGAATGCCAAGACCGGGGTGCACCACCACGGCGAGCTCGAGAGCGTCATCTATGTGATACGCGGCAAGGCTCGCATGCGCTGGGGCGAGCGGTTGGAGTTCGTGGCAGAGGCCGGGCCTGGGGATTTCATCTATGTACCTCCCTTCGTGCCCCATCAGGAGATCAACGCCAGTCCCGACGAGCCCCTGGAATGCGTCCTGGTGCGCAGCGACAACGAGGCCGTGGTGGTGAACATCACCGATGTGGATCCGGTCGAGCAGCCGGAGGAGGTTTACTGGGTCGATCCGATCCACAAGCACCCGGAATAGGCCAGGACTGCGCCCCCGAGACAGACTCAACGGCGGCCCCGATGCTTTCACCCGGGCCGGCAACGGGGTCGCTCTGCCCGCCCGCTCGCCCGCAAGATCAACCCCGAGGACGGAATTCACGCCCACATGCAAGCCGACAAGACGCTGAAGAACGCTTTGCCCGCATCGGCTCAATCGAGGACGCGATTGGCATCCTGTAATGGGACACTGGGACCCTGATGCCGGAGGGGGCCGCCGACAATCGCTCCGATCAGCTCGCAACGCTCAAGGGCATCGCCCCTGAGCTTCTCACCGCACCCGACACGCGCGACCTCCTGGGCCAGGCGGATCAGGACAGCGGCCATCTCGACGAGTGGCAGCGTGCCAACCTGCGTGAAATGCGGCGAATCTATCTCCATGCCGCCGCCGTTCCGGCCGATCTCGTCGAGGCCAGCTCCAGGGCCGTCTCCCGGGCGGAGCTGGTGTGGCGGGAAGCCCGGCAGAACAGCGACTTCGCCCTGCTCCTGCCGCACCTGTCGCAGGTGCTCGCCTTCCAGCGGCAGATCGGCGAGGCCAAGGGCGAGGCGTTGGGGCTGTCCCCCTATGATGCTCTCCTCGACGGCTACGACCCGGGTCTCCGCCAGGCTGCCATCGATCCCCTTTTCGCCGAGCTCGGCGAAGAGTTGCCTGCTCTGATCCAGGAGGCGCAGGAGCACCAGAAGGGTCTTCCCGCCATCCAGCCGCTCGACGGCTCCTTCCCGGTCGAAGATCAGAAACGCATCGGCGAGCAGTTGGTGAAGGCCGTCGGCTTCGACTTCAACCGGGGGCGGCTCGATGTGAGCCTGCATCCGTTCTGCGGCGGATCCACGGGCGATGTCCGGATCACCACCCGTTACAGCGAGGCAAACTTCATGAGCGCGCTTATGGGCGTGCTTCATGAGACCGGGCATGCGCTCTATGAGCAGGGCCGCCCGGAAACGTGGCGTCGCCAGCCGGTCGGGTTGGCGCGCGGGATGAGCCTGCACGAGAGCCAATCGCTGCTCATCGAGATGCAGGCCTGCCGAAGCCAGGAGTTCGTCACGTATCTTGCTCCCCTCATACGGGAGACTTTCCAGGGAGAGGGGCCGGCCTGGAGCCCTGAGAACCTTCACCGGATCCTGACCAGGGTCGAGCCGGGCTTCATCCGCGTGGATGCCGACGAGATCACCTATCCGGCCCACATCCTGGTTCGCTACACGCTGGAAAGGGCGTTGATTGCCGGCGACCTCCCGATCGAGGACCTGCCATCCGCCTTCAACGAGGAGGTCAGGAGACTTCTCGGTCTCACGGTGCCCGATGACAGCCTGGGCTGCCTGCAGGACATCCACTGGCCCGGCGGCGCGTGGGGATACTTCCCGACCTATACGCTCGGGGCCATGACGGCGGCTCAACTCTTCAGGGCAGCCTGCCAGGCGGATCCCGACATCCTCCCGGGCTTGGCGATGGGTGATTTCGCGCCGCTTCGGACTTGGCCGCGCGCCAATGTCCATGCAAAGGGGAGCCTGATCACCACCGAACAGCTGCTGGCTGCCGCAACCGGGCAGCCGCTGACGGCAGAGGTCTTCCGCGATCACCTGCGGGAACGGTACCTCGCGCACTGAGTCTTGCGCCTGATATGTGTTGATCCATGTTGTCCCGGGACCAGAATTGATAGGCGGGCAAGCGGTAGGAAAAGAGTCTAAGCACCCATCCGAGAGGGACAGCTTGTCCGGGTTCTTGAAGACTGGTACCCCTGTTACGGTGGCTGTTATCTCAACTATTCCAGTTGGCGGCAGATGCGAGCAGCCCTTCGTGGGACGCTATCATCTATACCATCGACGTGACCCGTTTCGCAGATCTAACCGGGGACGGCTTTGGCGATTTCAGGGGTTCTACGACCCGGATCGACTATCTCGATCGGCTCGGCGTCACCTGTATCTGACCCCTGCCCTTGTATCGTTCCCCGCGCCACGACACGGTCGTCAGAAGGACGGTGGCTTCCCCACGGTACCAAGCGGAACCTATCCCAAGCCCGACAATTGTCGACTGGAGCAGTCTCCAGTTGAGATCTCGGGCGAGCAGTTCCTGATAGGTGCGGCACTTGTCCGGTTCGGAGGCGGCAACTCCGGTATCGGCCTCTCCGTACAAGACCGCGGTACCGACATAGGTGAGACATGGATCGCCACCCTCCTATGGAGGCAACGATCTCTTTGACAGGGAGGTTTTCGATGCCGATGCGCGTTCAGGAGGTTCATCCTGCGATTGCCCACTTCCCGGTGGCTCTGCTGCCCACGGCTGTAGCATGCGATCTGGTCGGTCGGCTGACCGACAATAAAGCGCTGATGGAAACGGGGCGCCAGCTGATGCCGATTGCGGCGGCCAGCGCCGCCGCCACCGGCATTGCCGGCTTTGCCGCGCAGGAGGCCGTCAAAACCCGCGATGTCTCGCACGATCTTCTTGTCACCCATCGCACGCTCAACATTGGACTGCTTGCACTATCGATGGCTTTGGCCGGGATCCGTGTACGCCGGAAACGACCGGGCGCTGGCTATCTTCTGGCCGGTCTCGCCGGAGCCGCCCTTGTGACGTACTCCGGCTATCTGGGCGGCCGAATGGTGTATGCGCACGGCGTTGGCGTGGAGCCCGCCGACGGGGTCGAGCACGAGCGTGCGCCCGAGATGCCTCGCGACGGTCTCGGGAGAGCCGCGCGCACGTCTGCCTCCAATATTGGTCATGCGGTCAGGCACACCGCTCACGACATGGCGGAAGGGCAGATCGCCCCGAGGTTCCAGGAGCGTGCTTCACGCCTGCGAGGAAACTCCGGCGGACCGGCTGCAGGATAGGCGCGATCCCAGGCAGCAGGGCGATCTAGAGGCCGGCACCGGACTGCGCTGGGCCCTCCTCACACGCTCGTGCTGCTCGTCTGTGACCGCCGCGCTCCACTGACGACCGTGAGTAGTTAGGCAGTGTACGCAGCCGCGCTGGGCGGCCTGCCGCCGACGCCTAAAGCGTAGGAAAGGAACCGTAAATGGACGCAACCCGGTCCCCCCGCGGGGCGCAGGGCCCCTCAAGAGCGAGACCGAACGGCCCCACAATGGGACGTTCCCCACCGAACTCACAGCGCGTTCAACGGAGGAGGTGTTCGAGGATCACCTGAGGCTCAGGATGGCGGGGAAGCTTGAGGAGGACCTGCGCCACAACTATGCGGATGACGTCGTTCTGCTCACGGAGAACTCCAATGCCCGTGGGCACGACGCAATCCGGATATCCACGGAGCGGCTCCGGAACCAACTGATAAAGTTCGTCCGTATCTGTCCAAAAGCCAACCGGAAGGTGGCCTAGTCGTAAATGCAACTTGCCGTGATGGTTGCCGGATAGGGATCGAGCTTGTAGTGCCTCGCTCCGGGGCGAAGCGGCTGGGGATTGTAAAGTGCTTTAACTATTCTGCTTCGAGTGATTTAAATCCGGTTAATATTAACGAAACAATGACAATTTTCGGTGAACTTTGACGGAGATCACCGCCAGAACCGAATTGAAGTCCATTGTCATTTTATTTGATCATCTTCGTAAGCATTGTGACTGCGGCTGCCGCAGTCGCAGGGGCTGCCCTCACCTTTATGCGTGGAAACGTCGACCTCGCGAGAGCTGAGAACGATCTCGCGAGCGGCGCCCTTGCCCTTCAAGAGCGGACAGAGAATGTCCTCCAATCCATCGAGAGCGTTCTGCGCGACGTGGTCAGCCGGATTCCATCAGCTTGCCTACGAACCGGCAAATTTGAGGGATTCGCCGCCTCGCAAGCTACCAAAGCCATTCTGGTTGGGGCATCCAGCTCCCTTCCTCAGGTCACCCGCATCGACCTAGTTAATGCACGAGGGCGGATCGTCGGCTCATCGAATCCGTTCCCTATCAACGATCCCATCTATCTCACAGGCGCATCCTACTATCAGGCTCTCTCGACGGATCCGTCGCTAGTTTTATACCTCGGCGAACCGATGAAGATCCGGGCCACCGGTAAAAGAGTTTTCTCCTTGGCCCGGACAATCAAGGATACTGAAGGGAACTTCCTCGGCATTATCGTATCCACAATCGATGTCAGCCAGATTGAAAGGGTTCTCGAAGATCGGCCCATAACGCGCACCTTAGCGGTCACATTCTACCGGCGTGACGGAATGATTCTTGCTCACAGCCCCAAGTCCGAGAGGGTGCTTGGGCAGAAGATTTGGCATCCCAACACACCTCTGCAACGGGTGATCGCAAAGAACACGCCAACGCTCATCCGCGATATCAGCTGGATCGATAAGAGAGAGCGGGTGATAGCTCTTCATCCTCTTGCAAACTATCCCGGTGGCATCGCGGTCAGCAGAGCTGTAGCAGATCTCGTACCCGGAAGGCACTTCGAAGCTCGCCTGATTAGGTTCATTGCCTACCTCATGGATATCGCAATCGACGCGGCCAGCGTGCTGGGCTTGCAGCAAGTCAGAACCGGCATTCTCCGGGCTGCAAGCGAGAGCTACTTATCCCGCCATGATATTCTGACTAAGCTCCCCAACAGGCACCTCTTTAGTGAGGAACTGAAGCGGACATTCCTCGGCTCTCAACAATCCGGCGGAGCCTTTGCTTTACATTTTCTCGATATCGACCGGTTCAAGGACATCAATGAGAACCATGGGCATGGAGCGGGAGACGAGATCATTCAAACTGTGGCACGGCGTTTGCGCGAACGTCTTAGGAAGAGCGATTTCATCGCTCGGATCGGTGCTGACGAGTTTGCTATCATTCAGAGACCGGTCAGAGACCGGCAGCAGATCATAGATCTTGTCATGGCTGCCCAGGCCGCCATGAAAGTTCCTTGCACCGTCATTACCACGGAAGTCGATGTCGGAGTTTCAATTGGCGTTGCGATAGCTCCCTCCGATGGCAATACCCCACCCGAACTCATGAGAGCTGCCGACACTGCCCTTTATGCGGCAAAGACAGACCCGGACAGCAGCTATCGGCTCTATGATGCGAGTGTCAAGGATTCTCGGGCAGAGCGTCGCGCACTGGAGGCGTCTCTGAGGAGCGCCCTGGAAAACGGAGAGCTCGAGTTGTTCTACCAGCCAATCCTTGATCTGCCGACAAATCAGATCTGGGGCTGTGAGGCGCTGGTGCGATGGAGGCACCCGACGAAAGGGTTGATCTCACCTCTGGAATTCATTCCAACCGCGGAAGAGTCAGGTCTTATCGGTCCGATCGGCGACTGGATCCTCGATGAAGCCTGCTCGACGGCTTTGACCTGGGATCTGCCGTTGAAAGTTGCGATCAATCTCTCACCAATGCAATTCAAGCGCCGAGATGTTTTAGCGAGTGTGAAGAAAGCCCTAGCTCTATCGGGCCTACCAGCCCATCGGCTGGTTCTGGAGATCACAGAATCAGTCAAGCTTACCGGCGAGGCGACCGCGACGCTTGAACGCCTCAAGACTCTAGGTGTCTCGATTGCGCTGGACGATTTCGGTACAGGTTATGCATCGATGAGCTATCTCAGAAGCTTTGCTTTTGATAAAATTAAAATTGATCAGTCGTTCGTGCGTGGGATAACGGATTCGTCCGACAGCCGTGCGATTATCAAGGCAACTATTGGACTTGCTAATGATCTTAGGATGAGCACGACGGCCGAAGGTGTAGAAACGGAAGAGCAGCTCAATGCTCTACGTTTAGCTGGCGCATCGCAGGCCCAAGGCTATTTTATTGCTAAGCCGATGCCTCGTGAGGCAATCGCAGCTTTCATTGCAAGCACCCAAGGACCTCATCAGAACAGCTTGAGCGAACAGCTTTCTTCACGGGCCATCGCCTGATTACGCGTGAAGGATATCTATTGGCACAGTAATGCTTCTGTAATGGGCCGTTGGGTGTCAATCTCCACCCATCCCGCAACGTAGGGCAGCACGAGGCGCGTCTCGTAGGCTTCCAAACTTGCGGCCGGATAGACTTCATCGCCCCCGAAAACCAGGATGCTCCCGCTTTCGGTACGAATTCCCTCTCCGCCTTCTTCGCGTGACGTCTCGTCCTTGGATACCAGCAAATCCGCCTGGGCGACATGATAGGCGACAGTGTAGGTGGCGTCCCACCCGTCGCCCGTGTCACTGATATAATCGATCCAGAAAGGGGTTTTTTGATTGCTGTAGTCGTAGAGATTGAAGCAGGTAATGCCTTCAGTGCCCCTCTGACTACCGTCATCCCGGGTGATCCCTTCCACCAGACGAGGGTCCGCATGCTGACCGAAGAGAGTTGCAACCACACATGGCGGCTGGTGCGGAGGAGCTGGAGGGGAGCATACCAGCAGACGCTGGCCTTGGCATTCTTGGGGCGCACGTGACTACACAGATGAGGTAGGACTGGTAAGACCAGTGTACTATCGCCCAACGCCAGGATTGTTCCAGCACCAGTCATTGACCGTAGCACCGAAGTGGAAGCGCCAATCGAGGCGCTGTTGGCGAATGTTGTTCTGCTTCGGGAAAGTTCACCACTGGATGCGTGGCCGTGGGATGTTCACGATATCCCTATTCCCAATATCCCTAGATGACGGTTACGTGCGGCGAGTTGCTCTGGATTAACGAGGCGCTTACTCTCGTAGCGGATAGTGCCGGTCTACGTACGGCAATGGAGAAGCTATGAGCGACGTCGTTGGAGTGCCGGGCAATCGGATCCGCTCGTTTGTCGAGCGCATCGAGCAGATCGAAAACGAGATCAAGGACCTGAACGAGGCAAAGAAGGAAGTTTTCTCCGAGGCCAAGGGAGAGGGCTTTGACGTGAAGATCCTTAAGGAGATCATCAAGCTGCGCAAGCAGGACCAGGACGAGCGGGACGAGCATGATACTCTCCTCGACGTCTATATGCGAGCGATGGACGAAGCTGGGTCAGCCCCTGTCGCTGAGGCAGCCTAAGCACACGTCGACGAAATAAGATAGCAATTCGGCCGTCTCCTGATAGACGGCCCTTTTACTCCTGAGGTGATGCAGCGTCATGGGATGCGGCAGGGCTTGCGGTTCTGCTCCAAGAGATTCCTCAGGCTGTATCCTCGGAGGCGCTCACATAATCATTGCCCTGCATGTCTGCGATCAGCAGACCGGCTTTCTGGCGAATTTTGTTCTCAACCTCAGCCGTAATCTCGGGATTGTCCCTCGGGCAGGTCTTGGCATTGCGGTATCGGGCCGTTACACGATCTCATCATTGCGCGGTGACATCTGCTCCAATCAGCCGAGAAGGATCCGGTGAGAGCCCTTGGAAAGGTCGAACCAGCTTGACGCTACGGTGCGGTAGCTACCGTAGGCGGCTCCGTGCATGCGGCCGAGATGTTCCTCCTCGATCCGGATCTGGACCGAGAAGGCAATCCAGGCGGCAGCAAGCGCAACGGTCAGGTGGACCAATACGGGCACCTGGATAGAGCGGCCACCGCAGTTTTGGCGCCTCGTTTGGCTACGTTCATCTGTTGGACCAGAATAGCGGACGAGACCCGGCGAGATGGACCTCGTCTCGAAAGGCACTGCCTTCGATTATCCTGCCAGCACGGTTCATTGCATGGATCTTGCGCACTCGCCGTCAGGTGAGAGATCCGGATGCGGGCCAAGCCTTTCAGCAAGAAAACCGACAAATGTCTTAACCTTTGCTGCAATGTGCCGATTGGCCGGATAGACCGCGTAGATGGGGATCGTCGCGAAGTCCCAGTCCTCTAGCACTATTTTGGCAGGTATGAGGAACCGGGCGGGGCCTGCCGACGTCTGCTC
>NZ_JAJATX010000080.1 GCF_020866965.1 Microvirga roseola | reverse complement strand
TCCCAGGCACAAACCAGATCAGAGTCTTCCCAAAAATCAAAGCCGTCGGAGTACTAATCGCACAGCCTATTTCGGCTGTTCTCGTGACGCGGTTTCGCATTAAGGAGCGACTTTTCGCAGCCCGCATATATCTGATTGAAAAGGTGTTGCCGCCATTTTTGGCAAAAGCCCTGCGGTCGCTCAAGAGGAAACTAAATGGGACATAAAAGACTACCTCGGCAAAGACGCAATATTATTTGATCGATGCGCCTAAATTCTGACTTAGCCCTAACAAAGCAAGGCGCAAAAACGTTAATTAGTAACCAAACCAATTTAGAATACACCATCAAACCGACTGAAGTAAATGATACGTTGATGCATTTGCCGCAAAGACAACTTATTAGCGCAACTCTATGCATTAGGAGACTACTATATCGGCGACTGCCCGAATGCAGAGCGGGCACCAAGCCGGCATGACCGACTCACCGACTACAGCAGCGTTCACAGCGCAGCAGAATATAATTCTATCAAGCTTGCAAAACAGCGATTGGCGAGATGGGACCTTCAATCCGAGCAGTCATAATCAATCCCTGTGCCAACGCCGTGAAGAATGCAGAGTTAACGACGCCAAGCGAGACGAGAAGGGCAATACCTTCCGGGGCATTTCGCTAGAGCCAAGGCGGTTTGACTGGAATTCGCCCTCCTATTAAACACCACACCCGACACAAGGTGACGATGCTAAGATGAACTTCCCGCACGAGCAAAATCAGGCCGTCCTCAGAGCCGAGATCAAGAGGCTAAACACGGAGATCAGTCGCCTAAAAGCCGAGTCTCGCCAGAAGTTAAAGGCTCGCGATATCCTCATCCATAGCATTTACACCTCGACCTCCTGGAAAGTTGCACGCCCGATTCGCGGGATCAAGAAGGTCGGGACTGCAGTCGCCCGGATAACAAACTCCTTGTTTCGTCTGCGCCCTGATGCCACGCCACGTCCTTCAGCGCAGCCACGTCCTTCAGCGCAGGTTAAAAAAGAACAGCCGACCTCCCCAAAGAACAAAGCAAAGCCCGCCGTTGACGAAGCCGAAGCTTTGTCCCTGGTTTCTGCAAGTCCATTGTTTGACCCAAAATGGTACCTGAGCCAATATCCAGATGTTGCAAAGGCCAACATAGACCCAGCCGTTCATTATATCCGACACGGCACTGCGAAAAAGCGAAAACCCAGCGTCTATTTCGATCCAGATTACTATCTCAGCCAAAACCCGGAGCTTGCCAGATCCGGGATTAACCCCCTGGTGCACTACCTCAAGTTTGGTCAACATGAGGGGCAACGACCGCTGGCACTTCTTGAGATCTCCCAGCCACAGGGACCCCGTCCCGTCGTCATGCCGAACGCGCCGATTATTGTGTCACCCGGCATCGAGACCGACGAACCCGTAGACTGGGTCCGTTATACTGATCTAACACTTATCGAAGACCACGATAGCCTTCTTTATGGTGGAATGGTCCTGTCGCACCTCCACCGCGACAAGGCACGACATGACGTGCTTGGGCCTCTTGCTGCGTTCTGCCGTTTGATGGACATAGATCCTGCCGACCACATTCGCTTGGCTAGGGGACCAAAGGGTCAGGTGATCTCTGTCGAATCAGCACTTGGCGCAAGTCTTGAGCCGACACGTTACAAAGGCCTTGGCTTGCAATTTTCAGCGGGGGCCGCTTGTATCGCTGACGCATGGTTTGCCAACGGATTAACCTTACGAATTCGCTTCGGTCAGGACGACGCAGAGCCTTCCAATTCAGAACGGTATGTGGTCCGCGGATTTCAAGCTGATGCGGCGGTGCCAGAAACCATCCAGCTCGTGGGTGAGGCACTCCTTCCTGAGTCAGGACCGGCACTGGTTGATTTCAGCTTGGCCAATCCCCTCCTCCCGGTTTTGCTTGTACTGACCACGCCTGATGGTACAGCCATCGATCTGGGTATTCTGCCGTTTCCGTCGTTCTGCCGGGGCGGCATGCATCAAGCTGAACTCTCAGCCCTGAGCGTTCATAGCAATCCCGTGGAAGATCTGAGACTCATCTCAGACGCCCTGGTGCGGGATTACATCTCGCCCGGCAGCGAATTGCCGCGTTCGATCCGACGTATCGCCGTGAGACTAGAGGCCGCGACAGGTGCGGAACGGATTTTCTCTCCGTCAGTTCTCGAGTGGTTGGCACGCGTGTTCCACCTTCGCGTTTATCCGAGCAAACATGAATCCAAGGCTGACCACGGTGGCGTGGCCTATCTGCGTCAACGCCTGCATGCTGGTGAAGGCATTAGAGCTTCCCTTCATGAGCATGTCACGCAAGAAGTCGATAATGGTCTCACGCTCGTTCTGCCGCAGGACGCACTTCCCACGATCTCAGCACTCGTCTCCCGCCGCTTGTGCCCTCCTCTAGGCTCTGCCTCAGTCGCAGGACCATTCGTTGTCGCCGATCATGTCACCTGCAGACCTCGTTGGTCTGTCGTGCTTCCGACGATGGGCGAGGACTTGCTCGCCCTGCAACCAAGTGGCTTCGCCATCGGGTACCCAGTCCTGACCTCCTCCAAAGCAACTACATCTGATGGATTAGATGTCACGGGGAAGAGCACGACCGAAATCCATTTGGCTGTTTGTTACAGCAGTTCTACCCCGCCAGATGACGCTACGATGTTGATGCCTCTCGCGCCTGATGCTCCCGGGCCCGCGCTTGGTCGAGCGCTTACTGAAACAGAGCGTGCTCAAGCCAGCATCACGGCAGTCGTAAACTGTACGACAGAGGTGGGAACCCGGCGCCTACTCCAGTCCCTTGCCAGGCAAACCCTCTTAGGCACTGTTGACATCGTTGCCCTGCTCCATCCCGATTGGGCGGATGGAGCTGACGCATGCCGCTCCGAGCTCGAGCGGTTGTTCAAAGGGCGCTACAAGATTGTTCTTTCCTGCGGCAGTCGACGCAAGGACCTCAACCGCTGTGTCGCTGATTTAAGCGGCCGATTTACTCTTGTCGTCGATGACACGATTGTTCTTCACGACTCGCGCACCTTGGAGACCCTTGCCACAATGGCCAATGGTGAGGGCATCGCATCGGCAAGCTGCGTCATTCTTCACGAAGCGGCCGTCAGAAAGAGCAGCGTCGTCCGCTTCCAATCAGGCGGCTTCTTTCCGTCGCATGTGTCGTTCCAGTCCGCGCCAAACCTCATATTCAACGAGCCGAATTGGCCTGAGACATTTGCCAATGCCACCTACCCTGTCGTCGGCAACTCTCTCGAACTCGCTCTGATCAGAACGGATGTCCTGCTTGAAATGTGGGGCAAAGAGGCACAAACATTCTCTGAACATCGTGAGGATCTCCAGTTTGCCCTGAAGGCGTTAGCGGCTGGCTACAAGCACCTGTGCACCTCTGCTGTTCGTGCGACATCCCTCACCGGTCCAAGGTTCCGGGAGGAACTAGATCCGATTGGCCGTAACTTCATCAACCCAGGTCGATGGGAACACCTACTTTCATCCGTTACGCTCCTGCGGGAACTACGCTGATGAAGATTGCCATCATTGTACCCAGCGAGGATCATTTCGCGACGGCAGGTGTACGAATCCGCTATCAGCGTCTCAAGCCGAGACTGGAGGCTGCAGGGCACCGATTTGAACTTGTTCCGATAGACACCGTCGACGCTCGTTCGGAGCACAGCTTTAACACATACATCTTTTGCAAGTGCCACGATGCACGATCCCTAATTTTAGCGGATGCGCTCGCTCGAGCAGGACTGCATGTGGGCGTTGATTTCTTCGACGATTACTACAGCCAGACTCGCGACAGCCGGTTCGTCCACCTCCGGGAGTGGTTGCGGAACATTGCGCCAAGCCTCTCCTTTGCGATTTGCTCGACGGAGCGGATGCGAGCGGGCCTGACCGTTCTCTTACCGGACCTACCGTTTCACATCATCAACGATCCATGCGATGGCCTCGACCCAGACCACGTTGCGGCAAGCATCGAAAAGAACGTTGAGCGCGCCCTCTCGACTCGCCAACTCGACGTCGGCTGGTTCGGCATGGGCGACAATCCGCATTTTCCCGTCGGATTGTCCGATCTCTTTGCCTTTAGCGAGATCCTTATGCAGTCTCGGCGGTGGGGGTTTGAGCCCCGGTTGTCAGTTCTTACCAACAAGCGCTCAATGACCGCGGAGCGGCTTGAGATGCTCGCGCGACTTCCAGTCGCTTGCGCCCTGGAGGAATGGACGGAGGAACTCGAGGGGCAGTTGATCGCGAACAGCCTATTATGCTTTCTGCCGGTGAACGCCCAGCCTTTCAGTACCGTCAAGTCCCTGAACCGGGCCATCACGACGTTAGCGAGCGGAGCACAAGCTCTCTCAACGGGATACCCGCTCTATGCTGAACTCGACTCATTCATCTACCGCGACTTGGGCACATTGATCAGTGATGTCGAGCGTGGTGCACCAGCACTTCGCCGCGAAACTATTCCAAAGCTGCTTGAAAGTCTTGAAGCTCTAGGAAATCCGGATGTTGAGGCGTCTAAGCTTATCTCTTTCCTTGGGAACATGCACCCGCTCCAAGCAGAGAGCGCTCCAAGTACATCCGTCCAGGCCGTTGTTCACGGCGTTGGGGCCCTGAGCATCGTTCACAAGCTCGCCCAGCGCATTGACCTCTTATCCGTAGCAAGCCCGCTTACATCCCTTGAGCTCGATTTCGACGTTCGCATCGATTTCGACCCAAGCACAGGTGGTACGTCTGCCGTTTTGTCCGACGCTGCACTCCGCCTGCTTCCGGAGCCTGTAAGGCAAAGGACTGCGCCCTGCCCTACCGGCGGAAAGAGAAACCTCTATCAGTTGGTGCTGGAGAATCCGGGCTGGGAAACAGAGGACCTGTTCCTCGATGAGAACGCTCGATCCATGTCGGTTGCCCTGTCCACCTATGCCTCTCGTATGGAGGCTACATTAGCCGGCCTTCGAAGCCTCTTTGGCCCTATCAGAGTGTACGTTTCGGAGTCGAGATCACCCTATTGGCCACACACGCACCGCCGGCCAGTCTGCATCGACACAGCGTTCCGAGCGCAGATGGATGCCGCATGATGAGACAGAAATACATCCTCTTTATCGTGAATTTGTTGCAGGACATCAACATCATACGCCCCTTGGTGTACCTTGCAGCACGAGAGTTGGATGCCGGCATCGGCTTTCTTGTAACAAGTAGGTTTATGCAGAGGGACCGCCAGCAAACCTGGCAGCGTGAACTGGCGCAGATGTGCGCCGATGTTCATGGGGATATGTTCATCTTTGATACCCCCGCAGAGGCCTATCGAATTCTTCAGGGCAAGAGCGGCATTCTGATTGCAGCCAGCGAGTCTGATCTCCCCGGCCATTCTGATACCCACAACGCATTTCGGATTGCCCCGTCCTCTTTCTTGAAGATTACACTTCAACACGGCTATGAATGTGTCGGCTTCCTGCAGAACCGCGAACACAACAAAGCCCATGGCCGCAATGTTACCTTCGCGGCAGACATCATCTGTGGTTGGTGCGAGCCGCGTGCACTTACTGCGCTCGCTGTTTCAGAACGGCCCAAACTCTATGTGTCAGGTCCCTCCACAATTCTCCAAGTTCCCACCCGAGGCCCGGACCACCCCCCCGTGGCTGGCGGTCTCGTCTGCGAGAATCTGCACTCCGTCCGACTTCGCACAGGCGGGAATTTCGGCGCTTCCTTCATGGATGTGTTCTTTCAGTTCTGCGGCAGGCTGGCCGAACATGGACAGGTAATTACACTTCGCCCCCACCCCGGGGGGCAGTATGTGTTGAAGAACAACGTCCAACTGCCGGATCAGGTTACCATCAACAACCTGCCGATGTATCGGGTCAACCTCAAGAGCTATGCGTTCGGCATTTCAGCTCCGTCAACAGTCGTCCTCGACATGGTACTCGCGCGTATCCCAGTTGCTGTATGGCATGATGACGGAGGCGTCATGGATTTCAGCAATTACGAAGGGTTGACAGACATTAGCGGGCTGGATGATTGGCTCGCATTTGCACGTGATGTTGCGGCTCGACGTGACATGCTGCTCGACCGCCAACGGCGCTTTCTCGAACGGATTCCGATGCCCACCGACCCAAAGGAGGTCTATCGGCGCTTCGCGCGCCTTTTGGCCAACGGCAGTGATACAGTCTCAGGCACCATCGCCAGCGTCCCCGGTCAGTCGCATGCGGTCGATGGATCGCTGGCCAGGGTCGCGCGCCCAGTCACCGCACTTGGTTTGTAACGCCTGCCGGAGAGATCAACATGCAGACAGCAGTTCGCGTTACCCAATCAAGTGGAGCATTCGCACACCGAATCATGGTCCTCGTCGACAAGCCGGGAGCAACCCAACATATCAGTTTCACACAACCGCTTGCGCGGCAGGTGAACCTTGGAACGGCGGACGTCAATCTTGTCAGCCACGATACCTCGATGGAAATTCTGAAGCAAAAGCTGCAGAAGTTCAGCCCATCATCTCTCATCCTATCTCGTTATACGAGTGCGGACGCAACGCCATTAATTGCCTGCGCCCGCTCTCTTTCCATTCCCGTGATATTCCACATCGACGACGACCTCCTCGGGGTTCCAGAAAGCCTCGGCCTCGACAAATTCCGGCATTACAATGCTCCCGAGCGTCTCCAGGCTCTCCGGAACAACATGGAGGCGAGCGACCTCATCTATACGTCGACGCAGCCCTTGGCTGAGGCATTCAGAGCCTACGGCATCTCCACACCTATCATTGCGGGTGATGTTTACTGCACCGTCGATCCGACATTCATTCCGCAGCCCCTGCCTGCCACGGCACCGGTTGTCGGGTACATGGGAACCGGGGGGCATTCACGGGACCTAGCGCTGATCCTGCCTGTCCTTGAGCGCCTTCTGGAGGAAGTTCCAGACCTAAGATTTGAGGTCTTCGGGACGATCCAGCTTCCTGGTGGACTCACGCGGTTCGGTAAAAGGGTCAGTCATCACGCACCCGTTTCAGATTATGCGAGGTTCGTGTCGAAGCTGTGCGAGCTGGGCTGGTGGGTCGGCTTGGCACCACTGGAAGATAACGCCTTCAATAGATGCAAGGCTGATACTAAGTGGGTCGAGTACAGTTATGCTGGAATCGCCGTGGTGGCCTCCGATCTTCCCGTCTATCATCGAGCCTGCAATGAGCGAGCCGGGGTTCTAGCCTCCGACCTAGAGAGTTGGTACCGGGCCCTGAATGCACTGCTCTGTAGCTTGGATCTGCGTCAAGGGCTAGTTGACCGGGCACGGCAAAAGCTTACCACAAGGTACACCCATACTGCGCTTGAAAAACAGGTCATTGATGTGCTGTCTGCTGCCCGCGACTACGCACGTCGCACTCGCACTGAATTTTTTTGAGGAGAATGAGACTGATGCCCCCCCAAAGCATGAAAGGCGAGCGCGTTTTTATCACGGGCGGCGCAGGCTTCATCGGATCCCGCCTGGTTCAAGCCCTTGCAGCGCTGAATGCCGACATCACCATTTTCGACAATCTGCTCCAGCAGGTGCATGGGCCATCGCCCGTCATCGATCTCCCGGGGCGAATGATTGTAGGCGATATCCGTGACGCGGCTGCCCTCGCTGGCGCTCTCGGTGAGTGCCGCCCCACGATCGTGGTTCATCTTGCAGCCGAGACGGGAACAGGCCAATCGGCGGACGAGCCTGTGCGCTATGTAGACGTCAATGTTGGCGGGACGGCGCGTCTAATCGAAGCCCTCAAGCAACTGAAGGATGCTCCCTCCCGGGTTGTCTTAGCCGCGACACGCGCAGTCTATGGAGAGGGTGCGTATCTCGACAATGCAGGGAGGACGACTGTTCCTCTTCCGCGCCAACCGTCTGAAATGGCAAGGGGCGTCTTTGATCTCTATGACAAGGAGGGCAACCTTTTGACCCCCATCCCTACGCCCGAGCATGTGCCACCCGCACCAGGATCAGTCTACGGTTCCTCGAAACTCATGCAGGAGTATCTCCTGCAGCAGGTTGCAGCACCTTGGCAAGCCGTCATTCTCCGGCTTCAAAATGTCTACGGACCTGGTCAGTCCCTCCGCAACCCCTACACAGGCGTTCTCTCAATCTTTTGTCAGCAGGCGCTCGCTGGTCGGACGCTGAACATCTTTGAGGATGGAAATATCCATCGTGACTTTGTCTTTGTGGACGATGTGGTCGCTGCGTTCGTAGCGGCTTGCCACGAACCGGGTGCGCTCGGGCGTACAATCAATATCGGCACCGGAGAACGCACCTCCATTCACGACGCCGCAATCCTCATTCTCAGGAGTTTGGGCCTACCTACTGAGCGACTAGCGATCAGCGGCGAATACCGGGCTGGCGATATTCGCCACGCAGTCGCGGACATTACGTTAGCAAGAGCCCTTCTAAAGTGGACGCCCAACACAAGCTTCTCGAGAGGCATTGCACAACTATCTGCTTGGTCGATGAGGGAAACCACCTAGCCGCGGAACGGCCTTCTCCTAGTACGGATACGGCGATGGTACGAGTTCAATGACAGCACACACACACTCTCTTCCACGGTCAACCCGCCCAATTCTGGTAGTTGGCAACAGTCATACAACTGCCCTTCATACTGCTGTTACAGAGACCGGATGCGAGGCGATTGATGTGGTCAACATCGCAGTTTTTTTCGATCCTGTTGAACGCAAGAACAAGGTGCTTAGGCCCGAAATCACTGATTTCTTTCAACCGCAGCAGATTTTTTGCACTTTTGGCGGCTCCGAGCACAACGTGTTTGGCTTATTGGAAGCACCGAAACTATTCGACTTCGTTACGGATATACACAACGACTACGATCAGCGGCGGCAGTTTGTTCCCTATCAGCTAATTGAGAAGACGTTAGAACGAGCAATGCGCGGCGCGCTCACTAACCTATCTCGCTTGCGGGAGTTCTACTCTTGTCCAATAACGCAAATCTGCACTCCTCCGGCATTCTCATCAATCGACGATACAACAGTACTCCCTACCGTATTTCAAGGGAGGCTTCAGCTCGGGATCACTCCAGCGCCAATTAGGCAAAAATTGCATTATGTCCACACAAGAATCACACGATTTCACTGTGAGAGACTCGGAGTAAACTTCCTCCCACCCCCCGAGACGGCGACCGACTCCCAAGGATACCTTCGCCGCGAGCTTTGGACAAAGGATCCAACCCACGGCAACAGAGAGTATGGCAAGCTTGTGCTAAACCAAATCATGGAGATTTATGATGTCTAAGGCACATCCTTATGTCGGAGCGCCGGACTACCAGATTTGGAAAAAAGAACCTGGAATATCGCACCCGGAGGCTTTTGACCCTGTTACGCATGCGTCCTTCAAAATCCAGAAGTCAGATCCAGTCGTCACCGCTGGCAGCTGCTTTGCACAACATGTTGCGCGCTATCTTTCCACAAGCGGGTTTAACTTTCTCGTGACCGAGAAATCCCACCCAATTGTTCATGCTGAGGTAGCCGAAAAGAGCAACTATGGCACCTTCTCAGCACGGTACGGGAACATCTACACAGCCCGGCAGTTGAGACAACTCCTTGAGCGTGCATTCGGGCTTTTCCATCCCATTGAGAGCAGTTGGCATCTTCCCTCTGGAGTGACAATCGACCCCTTCCGCCCTCAAATCCAAGAGAGTGGATTTATCTCGACTCGGGACCTCCTACTGGATCGCGAAGTTCACTTCGAAGCCGTACGCAATGCTGTTAGCCAAATGTCGGTGTTCGTTTTTACACTCGGCCTTACGGAGTGCTGGGAGGATTCTAGGGACGGCGCCGTATTCCCGCTTGCACCTGGCGTCGCAGGCGGGGAATTTGATCCGAGTATCTATCGTTTAAGAAACTGCAACCTTGAGGAGATCGTTACCGACTTGGATTGGTGTATTAGCTTCATCAGAAATATCAATCCTGGAGTCCGGTTCCTCTTCACTGTTTCACCTGTGCCACTGAATGCAACTGCGATTGACAGACACGTATTCGTCTCAACAACCTACTCAAAGTCAGCACTACGAGTGGCAGCTGAGCAAATCTGCAACAGCCATGAGCTTTGCGATTACTTCCCATCCTTTGAGATCATCACAAGCCCTTACGCACGAGGCAAATACTATGGCCCCGACTGTAGGAGCGTAACAGAATCCGGCGTAGCCCATGTAATGAGGCTGTTTCTAAAGCACTACGGCGAAGATTGTTGCCATACTGCGCCCTCCAATTATTTATCTCCCGAGTCAGAGACCCAGAAATACATCCGGGAGATGGACAAAGTGGTTGAGGTACTCTGTGATGAAGAGCGCATCTCTAACTAAAGACCTCGCGAGCTAGATGTTCAGTCCCGGCATTCGGTGGATCGGGTTTGGCCTGCAGCACTTGGCTCGATGGTCCAAAGTCTCAGCGTTGCCTCCGTTGGCCTTGAAGCCAGCGGACTCCGGTTCTGAAACCCAGGACGGTTAGGACACACTTCGCAACGGCAACTACGTAGCAATACTGAGGCTGCGGCGATCGAAGCGGTCTTGCTTCGCGAAAGCCTCTCCATTAGGAGTTTCACAACGTCGCTACGAGACTTTGGTGCAAGCGTCCAGAGGACAACGCAGCATAGGCGTCTCAAGATGAGCATGAGGAGCTCAGGTATGTCGCAGATTGCAAAGATTTATGTTGGGTATGATACGCGCGAAGACATCGCTTGGCAGGTTTGCAAGCACTCGGTCGAACGTCACAAAAGCCGTGACGTTGAGATTTACCCGTTGAAGCAAGGCTCGCTCCGGGAACTCGGCCTTTACACCCGCCCCATCGATGCGAATGCAACGACCGAGTTTTCACTGACCCGCTTCCTAACACCATACTTGGCAGCACATGACGGATGGTCGGTGTTTGTCGATTGCGACTTCCTCTTCACAAAGGACATATACCAGTTGCTCGACAACCTCGACCCTTCCAAGGCCGTTTATGTGGTCCAGCACGACTATAGCCCCTCCCAGACTATCAAGATGGACGGCAAGCAACAGAGCACTTATCCACGTAAGAACTGGTCCTCCTTTATCGTTTTCAATGGGAGTCACGAAAGCGTAAAGGCTCTAACGCCGAGCGTGGTCAATGCCGAGACGCCGGCCTTCCTGCATCGGTTTTCTTGGATTCCGGACGACGACATGATCGGCGCTCTTGACCTTGAGTGGAATTTCTTAGAGGGCGAATATCCAAAGCCCGACCAAGTTCCTGCGGCTATCCATTACACCAATGGCGGGCCGTGGTTTGAAGATTGGCAAAATGTGGACTTCGCCGACTTGTGGTTGGCTGAACGCGACCGCTATCTGAGCGTTGCCAACGCTGCAGAGTAACAAGTGAAGTTTGCAGCGGGTTGCCTGCTCCGGTCTCCTTTGCCAGGGGGCCGGATTGGCTTCTCAATGAGACGAGCAGAGTACGATACCGACGTGACCTCTGGATTCGAGAACGCACTTGCTATCAACTGCTTTCCCAAAATCTATACACAGAATTGTCCCCGCACTTTTGTGTGGTGCTCCTAGCCTGTAAACACAATGCAGATCCGACCTAGGAGCGATCCAGGGCAGAGCCAACCGACAGAAATCTTCGAACGAAAAGCTCAAGTTAACAGCAATCGAATGAAAATGTTGAAAGCAGGACTTTATCCACTCGCCTGCGCGATTTTCTTATTTGTCAAAGTCGTTTGGGTGTTACTGCCCACAGTGCCTATGGGGGCACCACGACTTGGTGACGATGCTCTGGTCTACCTGTGGATTGGAACAGGCGGCGGCGTCCTTGAGCCAAAGGTCGACACTCCTGCAATCCGCGACATCATCTCAATTCGCCAACTGCAGGATTCTAAAGACCCGAGCCTAGATTATCTTAGAGCGCGAACCACGATGCGAACCACCGGTATCTCATCGTCACCTTTGGCCTTCATAAATGGACTATTTCTCAGGGCTGGCTTTTCGCACGAGCTAGCCTTCGCAGCATCGGAAATACTGGTTGCCATTGCCCTAACAGCAGGAATTGCAAGCTTTCTCGCAATTGTGGTTGGCAAGTTTGCTGCAGGCATCGGATTGATGCTGTTAACGTTTGCCCTCCTGCCGGGCCAAGGTTTGCAGTTTCTGGTACAAAGTGTTTTTACTCTTGCATTGTCCCTCCTGATTTGGGCAGAGATCAGCCGCCCCAAGCCCCGCATCCTCCTGGTAATATTGCTTGCGCTTACAGCTGCACTCACTCACTCGATCGCCCTTGTCTATATCTGTATTGCCATTGGGTATGCGGTGCTGACTTCGACTATTCGGGCCCGTCGTATATCCATTCCTTGGACTCAGGTATTCGCACTGGTCAGCGCTGTTGTAGCTGCGCGTATACTCGACAAGGTACTCGGCGGCCGCCTCCCTCTAACGACCGGAATGGGGACAGTCACATTATCTGATATTGGAGAAAATTTCGCATCAGCAGTAGCTTACTTTTGTGAGGCGTTTTGGAACGTACCTCTAATTTGGCTCTCGGGAATGGCTGGTCTTTACATAGTTATTAAGCAGCGCAAGCTCGAAGTTCTAGTTGCGCTTACTCTTTCAACTGGGGCCTTCTTCGCAGCAACTGCCTTTAATCTAGAGGGCTATCCCGGTGAGTTGTCGAATCGCCTTCTCGTTCCAATTACGATAATTCTGGCTGGCCTAGCAGGCCTATGCATAAGAGTGCTTCTAGAATCTTCGCTGGCGCTTAGGGCAACGGCTCTCAGCCTTGTAGCTGCGCACTTAGTGATCAATGCACATGCAACGCAACTAGCTTTTTTCGACAATCTGAATGGACGAAACTACATATATGATCCGGTGGCAGTTCGCACGGATCTAAACAGTCTGCCAGCATCAGCTTCTATCATATGGACGGATCCTGATGTTACAATGATGGCCGCTTTTCTCGAGGGAGCATGGCGCTTCCGAGCCATTCCTTATCCTATGATCGAAGGTAGTCCCCACATCGATCGTATCTTGTCTGAGTGGAAGCCCGATCATATCGCGGCTCCCGTGCCACGGGTCCTCAACACCTCGAGCGAAATTCCAAGTCGATCACTTTCGCCTCGCGTACATGGGATAGATTTTTCCGACTTCCAGGCTGCGTCCATCAGCTTCGAAGAACCTGTACCTAGTTCCATCTACCTCCGGCTATCAGCTCCTACTACAGCAAACAAGGTGTCCTTTGCTCTTTCGGGACAAAGTGGCCCGTGTACTACTCCGCAGCGAAAAAACATCTCCATCAACAATCAGCGATGGGTTAAGCTCGACTTGACCAAGTGCCCCATTCCTAAATCTCTGACGATAAAAGCGAAAGACCAAACCCTTGCATTGCTTGGGGTTCGCCTCGCCGCTCCGAGTGGCCAGGTGAACTGGCCTTGGGGCTCTCCACTCGTACTTCGAGGAACTCCTCACAATTCAGATCGTGACGACATTCTAGTGCGATTCGACTGGGCTAGCCTGCTGGGAGCTTCGTTGACAGCTCATATCATGGCGCCAAATGCCACAACTGTACTGTCTGATACAAGCGGTATTGTGTGGCTAAAAGTAGAGACTGTGCTAGAAAAAGACGTGAGCCCCGCGAACTCCTCCAGATGAGGCTAGAGTCCGTCCGACCTGGAGACGGACAATGAAGCGCTCACGTTTCACGGAAGAGCAGATCATCGGCATACTCAAGGAGCATGAGGTCGGGATTAAGACAGTGGAGATCTGCCGCAAGCACGGGATCTCGGAGGCAACCTTCTACAACTGTAAGGCCAAGTAGTCGGCCCTGAACAATGCCGTTTGATCAGGCGGCAATTGGATT
>NZ_JAJATX010000008.1 GCF_020866965.1 Microvirga roseola | reverse complement strand
TTGCCCACCAAAATCACCTTGTTCACCGATCCAGCCATAACGGCCTCCTATCATTCCTCCCGAAGGGCGGAAAGCCTTGCCACCGCCCGGCTTCGGGTCTGCTGCACTCTCCTGCCGCGATGGCATCGCCTAATGTTCTACATTTGTTCCGAAGAAAACTCAAGCGGAGACAGGAGCGCGGGTTTCCGGGGGAAGGTCGGGGCTGCTGAAAAGGAAATGCCGGCGCAGGGCACCGGCATTTCTCGACAGATATGAGATAGCTGACCGGGAGGTCTCCGGCAGGAGCTGTCAGAGTTGTTCTCCGAAAGGTCCTGTCACTCGGCCGCCTGCAGGTAGACGATGTCGGATTGCTGCTCTTTTCGAACATCGCGCAGGGTCCGCGCCATGTAGGTCAGGCGCTCGATCGCCCGGTCGAGGTCGAGCTTGGCGGCATCGTCGAGATCATAGGCCTGGCGCCCACGATAGAGCCGATTAACCTGGCTCTCCATGTCCGCGGTGGACTCACGGATCCGGTGCACGAGATTTTCGGCGATGGCATTGGCGTTGCTGTCGGTCACGCAGAAGCCGACATCGCTAGCTCGGACTTTCGACATGGGGTGATTCCTCTTGTTGTTCTTCGTTCGCATCAGGCGACAGCCTTTTCCCGGCCCTCGGCGAAGATGCCGAGGCGACGGGCGAGAGAGTGTTTCGTGACGGGCCCGATCCAGGGGAGCGTCGCGAGGAACGCAAGCTTGTCGGCGCTCGCGGCATAATCGGCAAAGAGGCGCGCGCGCTCACGCCAGATCAGGTCGATGGCATCGGCCTTACCCGGGTGGCGGAAGCCGGCGCGGGCGGTCGAGCCGAAGGCGAGCGCGCGCATGCAGCGCTCGAAACTATGGCGTCCGACGGAAGGGGTCACGCTTGCATGGCAAATGGTGCGGATCACCTGCTGCGCGAACTCGTCCGCTGTACCGATTTCTGCTAATTCCTCTTTACCGGCTTCGCCGCAAAAAGCGTCCGAGCCGTTTCGCTTCTCAACTTCGACGTCGAACCGTGGCATGGCATTCACCTTGTGCTCCAGGCAGCCTGGAGCAACCGAACGAGCTTCGTCCCGGTCCTGCGAATCTGGCGCGGCTTCCGCGATGAAGCGGAACTGCTCACCATCATCAGGTGCGCGAGATGTTGCTGTGCATGGGCCGAAAACGGGCGCGCCTTCTTCTGCGGGCGCCAACCGTCACGCGAATTCTCCGGACCTTGAATCGTCGGAGGAATCGGCGGCGAATTCGATGTCCATAAGATGGTGTCTGACTCCTCTGGCCGCAAGGAGGCGGGCAGGGGAGGAGCAGGATGAAACCGTTGTTTTTCAGGCTGCGGCCAAGGCGATATTTCGGACCGCGCGATCCGGAACGTGCGCGCGAGATCGGCGTCCATCTCGACACGGTAAGTCGCTGCCGCGCAGGCGAACGCCTCGGCGAAAACGGCAGCCGTGCACCAGCTCTTCTCGGCCATGTGCAGCGGCCAGGCCCATAGCCCGTCCTCGCGGCGCTGGCCGAGACTGTCGCGGTCGATGAAATAGCCGGTCGTCTTATGTTCGAGGCCGCTCTCGGTCACGAGCCATTCCTCGTTCTCGAAGATTGGACGCTCGTCCGTCATCGCGGTCATTCTGCCATTCCTCCGGCGACGGGATTGTCCGCCCCAATGGCGTCACATCCGAAGCGCATGTTTCACGTGGAACAAAACATGAACATAATGCCGGCACATCCTGTGTCAAGCAAAGTCCGTTGCGCTGGACTGTAATCTTGGAGTAACCGGCATTATGTGGAGGGCTGGATGTCAGCGTTGAAGAGTTCGTCTATGATCCGGCCCAAAATGAGGCGAAGTCGTTGCGGTGAAGTATCGCCGATCATCAGTTAAAGCTTGACCATTCATCTGCATCGGAACCCCCTCATGACGAGCCTGACACGCCTGGAATCGGATAGCCTGCGGCGCCTCGAAGAAATGCGGAAGACCTTCGACAAGCTTCGGGCGGAGCGGATCCGCGCGGAAGGCGAGGTCGAGCGCCTATCGGCCGAGCTGGAGGAGGCGCGTAAGGTCGCGCTTGATGAATTCGGCATGGATGACGAGGCGGCGATCCAGCAGCTGATCGAGACGGCGCTCACGCAGAACGCCAAGCTTGTCGAGGAATTCGGAGACGCTCTCCGCGATATCGAAACCCGCCTCCGGCAGCTTGGGGACGAGCGTTGAGCGTGCACGCCATCGACCATGATGTGGCGCGCGTCGCTGCCTTGCTCGCGCGCCTCGATGGCCGCCGCGATGGCGTCGTAGCGCGCATCGCGGAGCTGACCCGCGACGTGGAGTTCGCCAAGGGAAGGCTTGCCGTCAAGGACGAGGTGGAAGCCTTCATCGAAGCGGTGCACGGCAGCGCGAGCCGCCGCAGCCTCGCGGCCTTCGAGACGCTGCTCACGGTCCTCGTGCAGGAAGTGCTGCCCGGCGAGAAGCCCGTGGCGCTCGAACTCTCGACGGAGCGCGGGCTGGCCTCCCTCGATATCTGCGTGAGGCGTCCGGACGGCACCCTGGAAGACGTGCTGGAGGACAATGGCGGCGCGCTTACCAACGTGATCGGCATGGCCCTGCGGCTGATCGCGGTGGTCAAGGCGGATGTAGCGCGCTTTCTCGCCCTCGACGAGGCGGATTGCTGGATCGCGCCCGGTCGCGTCTCGTCCTTCTACAAGGTCCTGGAGGACGGCGCTGCGCGGCTCGGCGTGCAGTGCCTTGCCGTTTCCCACCACGACCTGTCGCAGTTCTCCGGCAAGTTCCATATCGCGCGCATCGTCGGCGAGCCCGGCTCCGGGGTGACGGTGCAATCTGTCGATACCGGCCCGCAATGGGACGATGTGCAGCCGGGCCTGCGCTTCATCCGCCTCGTCAACGTGCAGGCTTATGAGGATGCGACGCTTCACTTGAGCCCCGGCGTGAACGCCCTGATCGGACCGAACAACCGGGGCAAGTCCACCTTCATCCGCAGCCTGCGCGCCGTGTTCTACGGCGAGGCGCGCGACAGTCTCGTGCGCGCCGGGACGAAAGCCGCCACTGTCGAGATCGGGGTTGCAGGCAGGCGGGTTCTACGCTTCACGCGCCAGCCGCGCCGCTCGCCGGTCAATGTCTGGTCCCTGCACGAGGCGGACGGCTCCGTCGTCGAGGAGAAGGGCATGCGCTACGAGACCGGCGGACGCAACGTCCCGGACTGGGCGGCCGACCTCTTCCGCATCACCAAGGTGGAGGACCTCGACGTCCATATCGCGCACCAGAAGTTTCCCGTCTTCCTCCTCGGCGAGACCGCCTCGCGGCGTTCGGCTGTTCTCTCCATTGGACAGGAGGCGAGCTACATCCGCGACATGCTCGTCATCCATCGCGAACGCTGCGCGCGCGACAACGCCCTCGTCCGCAATGGCGAGAAGGAGCTGATCGCGCTGAAGGAAACGCTCGACCAGCTGGTCGAGCTCGATTCCTTGAAGGAGGATCTGGCACAGGCGCGAGGGCAGGCCGATCAGGTCAAGGCTGCCACCCTTCGCCTCGAGAGGCTTCAGGCGCGCGCGATGCAGCTGTCCGGCATCCGGCAGCGCCTGGCGAAGGCGAAGGCGCGGACCGAGGCGACGGCGGCGCTGCCGGAGCCGGAGCAGCTGGCAAAGCTGAGCCGGACGGTCGAACGGAGCCGCGAACGCGAGCGGCTCGGCCGCCAAGTCGTGCAGATCTCGCGCTCGCTCGCCAACGCCAAGCACCGGGCTGCGGCGCTGCGGGACCTGCCTGCAACCGTTCCGGCCCTTGAAAACACGGGGCCGCAGAAAGACATCCTCAAGCGCCTCACCGATCTGCGCAGCGCCGCCCTGATCGTCCAGGGCCGCATGGCGAAGATCGACGAGGAGCTGAAATCCGTCCAGGCCGAGATGGCGCAATTGGTCGAGGAGACAGGCGGGCTCTGCCCCACCTGCGGCTCGCCGGTCAGCGCCGACAACCTGCTGGAGCATCACGCCCATTCGTCCCATTCCTCGAAGCCCTCGGAGCGGCTGACCGCATGATCCTGTCTGGAGACCGTCTCGAACCCGTGGCCTGCGAGGGCCTTCTCGTCATCGGCGACCCGCATGTAGGCTCGCGCCGTCCGGGGCGGCGCAGGGATGCCGTGTGGCCGCAGGCCGTGCTCGGCAAGCTCGAGCGTTGCGTCGCCATTGCAAATGAGCGCGATCTTGGCGTCATCATCCTCGGCGATCTCTTCGACAGGCCCGTGGAACCTGACGAGTCGCTGAAGAACCAGCTCATCCGGGTCCTTAAGGGATTTCGCCGCCGTCCCATCGTGAATGTGGGCAACCACGACATCCAGCACACGGTGCTCACCGACAGCGACTCGCTGGCGCTCCTCGGGCTCTGCGACGTGGTCGATGTGGTGGCGACCTCCGCCCCCGTAATGGAGGTCCTGATCGGTACGCGCCGGTTAGGGATCGGCATGACGCCCTACGGCCAGGCGATCCCGACGGACATGCGCGGCTCCTTCTCCGGCGTCGATCTGCAGGCCTGGTTCACCCACCACGACATCGCTTTCGATGGCGGCTATCCCGGAGCGGTTCCGCCCTTCGCGGTGGAAGGCTGCGACCTTCTCGTGAACGGGCACATTCACAAGACGCAGAAATCGGTTCTCGCGGGCCGGACGCGCTGGGCCAATCCCGGCAACATCACCCGGCAATCGGTGGATCTCGTCGATCACGTTCCACGCGCCTGGATTCTCGACGCGGGCGGTGAACTGGAGGCACAGGCGCTGCCCTTCGAGAGCGGCGTGTTCGACCTGACGGGACGCCTTGTCGATGCGGCCGATGCTGGGGCAGTCGCGCGCGAGGTCGAGAGCGCCTTCGTCACGCTGCTTCAGGCCGAGACTTCGACGGAGCTGAAGCGCAGCGGCGACGGCTCCATCGTCCGCGACGAAATTGAGGCGAAATTCTCAGAGGACAACACGTCGGACGCGGTGCGCGCGATCGTGCGCTCGCTCCTCTCTGAGGCGGTGGAGCGCCACGCGGCCCAATCCTAGAGCAACGGTTCTAGAACCCGAATGGATCGGAATAGGGCAGGCGGCGTCGGCGCACCTGCGTCTCAGGAAGGATGGGGCGGCTGATATCGACCGCGATCAGGCCTTCGCAGGCCAGCGCCAGGACGGCGGCGACGCCGTCCTGCGTGTTCATGACGCCGCTCGCGCAATCGACCAGCCGCATGGCGCCGACCTCATCGAGCTGATGCAGGATCCGCACCCGGTCGCCGGCTGTGACGGACGTGCGCTTGCAGGCCATGACGAGGCGCACCGTCGTGAAGCGCGGCTCGGCGCGGATGCTCGCGGCGGTCTCGATCAGGAAAGGGCGTCCATCCTGCGCCGTCACGCCGTGCAGGGCCGCCGCGCGCAGGGAATGGGTCAGCAGGTCGTCATCCGTCATCACATCGACGAGGGAGGAAACGCCATCCCGCACGATCTCGAAATCGGCGACATGCTCGACGGTCTCGCCGCCGATCTCGAACGTGGCCGGATCGGCCGGCGCACGCAAGGTCTCGACCTCGGGATCGAGCTCGCAGATCCCCAGGAAGTCGGCGATGAGCCCGTTGCGGGTCAGCGGCGTGGACGGGCGCTTCTGGGCGCGCCGGGATCCGGAGCGGCGGGCGGGGCGCCGGTCCGCCAGGTCGAGGATCTCTTGCGCAGACATCGGCTCCTCCGGAAACGGTTTGGGTCAAGGCCCTGCCGGATGAGGCAAGGTCTCGCGGGTGGGATGAATGAGAACGAATATAGAACGATTGGGATTTCGTCAAATGGAGCAGAAGCATCAGGCCAGGGTTCACTAAAGGGCTGCCCAAGCTTGACTGCACGTTGCTTGAGTCAAAATGACGCTGGGCCAACATGCTGAAGGATAAGCGCTTTCGGGCTTGGTTGATCGGGCTGGAACTGGACCCTGAGACTCGGATCTGGTATAGAACAAATAACGAACATGCCTGTCCGATCAGAGCCTGTCAGAAAGAGCGTGGGACCGATTGCGGGCACCTTTGAGAGTAGGATCGAGAATGAACACGACGGACAAGAAAATCGCCGAGGTGCTTGGGAAGTTCGGAGAGCCCATGGCCGGCAATGTCTGGCGCGTCCAGGGCACGGCCGTGATCTACCACAAGACCCTGGAGCGCATCGCGGCTCAGGCGAAGGTTATCTTCGACGAGCCCAAGATCATCCGCGCCGAGCGCGACGAGGCGGTGATCCAGGTGACGGGCCGCATGGGCGACCGGGTCGAGTGGTCCATCGGCGAGGCGCTGATCGGCGTGAACTACCGCGTCTCCGGCAAGCAGGCGGCCTACGTCTATGCCATGGCTGAGAAGCGGGCGAAGGATCGCGTCATCCTCAAGCTCATCGAGCTGCACGGCTACGTCTATTCCGAAGAGGAGGCCGACGAGTTCAAGCAGGGCCGTCCCGGCATGGAAGCGCCTGTCGAGGTGGAGAAGACCGAGCCGCAGAAGGGCAGGGTCGAGGCGGCTGCATCCAGCGGTGAGACCGAGGACGAGCTGAAGCAGAAGATCAAGAAGGCCAAGACCATCAATGCGGTCACGGACCTGATGCTCCACGCCGACACGCAGCGCCTTCTCAACGATCTTCCGGAAGGCATCCGCGACGAGATCCGCGATTACGCCAAGGCGCGCCTCGTGGAGCTCGGCTGGCCGACCAAGAAGGCGGCGTAAAATCCGCTTGATGAAAAGGCAGGGTGGCTTTCGCCGTCCTGCCTCTCCTTTCCCGATAGGGCAGCGTTCCGGCGCTCGCGGTTCAAGCCTCAACGATGCCGAATAACCCCGCGGTCGCCCAGGAAGCGCTTTCCCTTTCAGAGCATCTCACCGGCACCATCGAGCGAATTACGTTCCACAACGACGAGACCGGATTCTGCGTTCTGCGGGTGAGGGCACGCGGCCATCGCAAGCCGGTCACCGTCGTCGGCCATGCTCCGCGGATCGCCATCGGCGAAGTCGTCGAGGCGAGCGGATCCTGGCTCAAGGACCGCAATCACGGCATTCAGTTCCGTGCAGGCGAACTGCGCACCTCCGCGCCGACGACGGAGGAGGACCTGCAGCGCTTCCTCGCATCGGGGCTGCTGAAAGGCATCGGCCCGTCGAGCGCGCAGAGACTTATCGCCTCCTTCGGCTCGCGTATTCTCGATGTGATCGAGCAGCGCCCGCACGAACTCACGCGGGTGCACGGCATCGGCATGGCGAAAGCGCTCAGCATCGCCACGTCCTTTGCCGAGCATCGCACGATGAAGGACATCGCCGCTTTCCTTAACTCCTTCGGGATCGGCGGCTTCCTGCTCACGCGGATCTATCGCGCCTATGGGATGCAGGCGATCGAGATCATCCAGGCCAATCCCTACAGCCTCACCCTCGACCTTCCCGATTTCGAGTTCGCTCTCGCCGACCGCATCGCCGCTCAGCTCGATTTCGGGCCAAGCGCCGAGGTGCGGCTCCAGGCCGGTCTCGCGAGCGTTCTGGGCGAGGCGGTGGGGGACGGACATTGCGGCCTGCCGGCGGAGGATCTGCTGCGCAAGGCGTCCCGGCTGCTCGAAATCCCTGAGGCCGCACTGCAGCCTGCCCTTGATGCGGAATGCGCCGCAGGCCGTCTGATTGCGGACGATCTCGACGGGCGGCGCTGCGTCTTTCTCAGGAATCTCTACGGGGCCGAGATCTTCATCGCGCAGCGCCTGAAGGAACTTGCGGAAGGGATGCATCCCTGGAGCCGCCTCGACAGCAAGCAGGTCATTGCGGAGGCCCAGATCGCCATCGGCGTTTCCTATTCCCCGAGCCAGCGCGAGGCGCTGGCGGCGGCGTGCCGCTCGAAGGTGCTGGTCGTGACCGGCGGACCGGGCGTGGGCAAGACGACCCTGATCCGAAGCCTCACTCATCTGGCGGCGGAGCATGGCCTCACGATTGCGCTCGCAGCGCCCACGGGCCGCGCCGCCAAGCGTCTGGCGGAGAGCACCGGCGCGCCTGCCAGGACGATCCACCGGCTGCTCGAAGCATCGGAGGGCGGCTTTCGCCGCAACGCCAAGGCCCCGCTCGAGTGCCATCTCCTCGTCGTCGACGAGGCCTCCATGCTCGACATCCGTCTGATGGCGGCGCTGCTTCGCGCGCTGCCCGACGAGGCCTCGTTGCTTCTCGTCGGCGACGTGGACCAGCTTCCCTCCATCGGTCCGGGGCAGATCCTCTCAGACATCATCGCATCCGGCGCCGTTCCGGTGGTGCACCTGACGGAAGTCTTCCGGCAGGAGCGGGATAGCCGCATCATCGCAGCAGCCCACGCCATCAACCGGGGTCAGGTGCCGGATCTGGAGCACAGGGCGGATTCGGATTTCTACTTCGTCGAAGCCAACAATCCCCTGGACGCCATGGCCAAGGTGGCGATCCTCATCCGTGAGCGGATTCCGCGAAGATTCGGACTCGATCCCATGCGCGACGTACAGGTCATCTGCCCGATGAACCGGGGAAAGCTCGGTACGCACATGCTGAACGGCGAATTGCAGCAGCTTTTCAACCCGCCGGGGCCGGAGAGCCTCCACCGGGCAGGCACCGTCTATGGGCCGGGCGACAAGGTCATGCAGGTCCGCAACGACTACGACCGAGACGTCTATAACGGCGAGGTCGGCATCGTGCGCGAGGTCAACAGGACCCATGGGGAGCTCACGGTGGCCTTCGAGGACCGGCTCGTGGGCTATTCCCTGAAGGAACTCGACGAGCTGGCCCTGGCCTATGCAGTAACGATCCACAAGGCGCAAGGGTCCGAGTATCCCGCCGTCATTGTTCCCGTCACCCTCCAGCGAGGTGCGATGCTGCGGCGCAAGCATCTCTATACGGGCGTGACCCGCGCAAGCCGCCTCGTGGTGCTCGTCGGGAGCCGCGCAGCTCTGGCGCAGGCGGTCGCCGGCGAGGAGGAGCTGCGTCTGACGAGGCTCGGGCACTGGCTGAGGACTTGAGCCTTCCCTTGGGCCTCCAGGCCGCTTATCATGTGTCCATGAGCATCGAGACCGACCAGACCGGCAGAACCGAGCGCCGCGTAAGCCTTGCGCTCGTAAGTGCGGCCGTGCTGTGTCTTGTCGCATCCGGCGGGCTGCTGTGGTGGCGCTATGGCGGCATTGTCTTCAATGACATGGTGGTCTCCGTCCTCGCCTGGTGTTTCTAGAGCCCACAAAGTGGGAACCGGTTCCCCGTCCGAAATAGCGGCATTCCAAATGCCCTAGGGTCTGGACCCATGAATTGGACGGAATTGGCTGGTGATCTGGTGAGGACCTGAAGCGAGGTGCCTTTCCATGACGGATCTGTTCTGGCTGTCCGACGCGCAGTTTGCCCGCGATGCGCCGCTTCTGCCCAGCAACACCCGCGGCGTGCCGCGGGTGGACGACCGGCGTGTGATCTCCGGCATCGTGCAGGTGCTGCGCTCCGGCGGACGCTGGGCCGATGCGTCACCCGCCTATGGCCCCCGCAAGACCCTCTACAACCGCTTCGTGCGCTGGGCGGCGCGGGGCGTCTGGCGCGAGGTGTTCGAGACACTCTCCCGCGCCGGCGGACCGCCAGCCGCCCTCCTGCTCGATTCCACCCATGCCAAGGCGCATCGCTGCGCGGGCGGCGGCAAAGGGGGGGCGAGGCGCAGGCCATCGGGCGCTCGCGCGGCGGGCGCACCACCAAGATCCACACGGCGGTCGACGCCCAGGGCCGGCCGGTCGCCATCGAGCTGAGCCCCGGCCAGCGCGGTGATGCGCGCGTGGCGCTCTCCCTCTCATCGGCGCTCTGCCGGCGCCCTGTCTGTGCCTGGCGGATGCGGCTTACGACAGCGATGGTTTGCGCCGGTTTCTGCTGGCGCGTGGCACGCAGCCGGTAATTCCGAACAACCCGACGCGCAAGCGCCGCCATCCCTTTGATCGTGAGATCTATCGCGGCCGCAATCGCATCGAGCGCACCATCTGCCGGCTCAAGGATTTCCGTCGGATCGCAACACGTTATGACAGGTTGGCCCGAAACCATCTCGCCGCCGTCCACATCGCCGCAATTGTCGCTTTCTGGTTATGAGGCCTGACCCTAGAGCAGACCGTTGCGCGAGGTCCGGGCGAGCCCGTGGCTCGTCTTGTTCCAGCGGAAAGTATCCGTCACCAATTCCCAGAGGCCACGCCATGCCGCGAGGCTGACGAGCCCGTAATAGATCGGCAGCAGCGGCACCCAGGGCAAAAGCCGCCACAGACGCCTCCGATGGAGCGCGACGACGGCCGGGACGAAGACGGCGAGAACGCCCATCGTGAAAAGGGTGACGCTGACGGAACGCCAGAGAACGTGCCACTCCGTGGGAGCGATCACGGGCGTACCCGCAAGCCAGGGGATCAGCACCAGTCCCGTGAAGAAGGGATAGCCCAGCGCGCTGAGCACTGTGCCTGCGGTCAAGACGAGGGCGGCATAGGCGCGCCAGGGGCCGAGCTGGGATAGGCCGATCCATGGCTTTCGCGAATGGCTGAGGCTCGTCTGCATGAAACCCTTCATCCAGCGCGTCCGCTGGTTCATCCAGGCGCGAAGTGTCCCGGGCGCTTCCTCGAGGGTGGAAGAGGGAAGGTCCGCGATGTGGTACCCGAGCCGGGCCATACGGATGCCGAGATCCGCATCCTCCGTAACGTTCCAGGCATCCCAGCCATGGATCTCCTTCAGCACGGAGGTGCGGAAGTGGTTGGAGGTTCCGCCTAAAGGAATCGGGCTTCCGATCTCCGCAAGGCCCGGATTGAGGACGTCGAACAGCGCCGCATACTCAATGGTGAAGAGACGCGTGAGCCAGGTATCGTCCGTGTTGTCGATGGTAAGCCGAGCCTGGAGGCAGGCGACATCCTGCGCCTCGCGCACAAAGGCGGCCAGCGCCAGGCGCAACTGTCCCGGATCGGGCACGTCCTCCGCATCGTAGATCACCGTGAAGGCGCCGCGTGCCAGAGGCAGGGCGACATTCAGCGCGCGAGGCTTCGTCCGCGGTTGGCCGCTCGGCGCGACGACGATCTCGATGAAGCCCGGCAGGTCGAGGGCTGTGAGCGCATGAAGCGTTTCCCGGTCGTCGGCTTCGAGCACCAGCTTGGCGTCGAGCTTGGCCGCCGGATAGTCGAGGCGCTTGAGGGCGGCGATCAGGCGCGATGCGATCCGCCTTTCCCGGTAGAGGGCGACGATCACCGTATAGACCGGCAGGCTCGTATCGTCCGTGCGCGGCAGCGGATTCTTCGGCTCGACCGGATGGCTCAGGAACGAGGCAGCCAGCCGCAGTAGGACCATGCCGAAGAAAGGCTTAAAGTTCCCGTCGCGATGGCCAAGGTTGGACCGGGCGCGAGAATTCCGCCGGTCACGAGGAGCAGGGCGAGAATGGCGATGCCGCCGATCTGAAACGCACTGGCACGGTCGCGGCTCGACAGGTGCGGGTTCCAGTCGGGCAGAGCGTTTGCGGCGCGATAGGCGATCGCCCGGGCATGGAGGCGGAAGACCGCCCGCCTGAGCAAGGTCGGGCTTGTGATGACCAGGCGGCCGGGCAGGGCACAGTTCTTCAGGAGTTGCCTCAGAGCCGCGCCGCGTGGAGCGAGCACGAAACCGCCCTCGGGACCCGCCAGGGGCGCAAAGCCCGCGAGGATTGCGCCGGGATAGGCTGCATGGCGCGACGGCTTGGGAGATGCGGCGAAAGGCAGGCCGAGCTCATCTGCAAGCGCCCGGTAGAAGTCGTGTTCCCTGACAAGGCCCGTCCTCAGCAGGTATTCGTCGGCAGAGACGCCGGTGATCTCGGCGAGAAAGGCCGCATCCTGCAGAAGCTCGGGGGCGATCCCATGCCGCGCCAGAAAGCCGATCTCGACCGGCAGCGCAGTTGACTGCCGACGTCCCTCCGCTAGACCCTGCCTAACCGGCCAGGGTGGCTCCTGCGGGAACGTTCCGCGGTTGTGCGAGGCGGTGAGGCAAGGAAAGTACCGGTTGAATATGCGAAATATTATTTCATTCGTCGCCTGCCTCCGGCATGAGATCAAGCCCCTTTCCGCGAGGAGAGCTCTCTTATCCCTCCTCCTGCTGCTCGGATGGCTGTCCGGCCCCGCTGCCGCTCAGGGCGTATCGGTCCCCAACTTCTGGGATCCGAAAGCCCCGCTCGAGAGGCCCGATCTGACGGGGATGCGCACGGTCCGCTTCCTCGTTGACGACGATTTTCCGCCGCTTCACTTCCCGGGTCTGGATGGCGCCCCGACGGGCTTTTCCGTCGAACTCGCCCGGGCGGCCTGCGAGCGCTTGGGCATCACCTGCACCGTTCAGGTCCGCCGCTTCGACACGCTCCTCGACGCCCTCGCCGCAGGGGAGGGAGACGTGGTGGCCGCGGCCATTCCCCTGAATGCGGGCTTGAGGCAGCGCTTCGATGTTACTGCGCCCTATTTCAAGATCCCGGCGCGCTTCGCCGCCCGGAAGGACCGCAACCTGCCCGTCCCCGAGGCCAAGACTCTTCAGGGCAAGACCATCGGCGTGATCTCGGGCACGGCCCATGAGGCCTTCGCCAAGGCCTTCATGCCGGGTACGACCCTCAAGCCCTATCCGGATCTCGCGGCGGCCCAGACGGCGCTCAAGGGCGGGGAGCTCGACTACCTGTTCGCGGACGCCCTCGGCCTCGCTCTCTGGATCGGCGGCGAGGAATCCGAAGGGTGCTGCGATTTCGTCGGCGGGCCTTATCTCGAGAGCCGGTTCTTCGGCGAGGGCGTGGGTTTCATCACCCGCAAGGACGACGACACCCTCCGCCGGGCCCTGGACTACGCCCTGCTCCAGCTCTGGAAGGAGGGCAAATATGCCGAGCTGTACCTGCGCTTCTTCCCGGTCAGCCTCTTCTAAGCCGCATTGACCCTGCTGGCCTGTGACCCTAGTGTGCCGCCCTTTCCGCAAGCACCGTTCTGCAAGCCTTGGATCCCATGTCCCGCTCCCTGTCTCTCGACCCCGCTCTTGTTGAAGCCGCCCAGACGGCTACCGCCTGGCCTTTCGAGGAGGCGCGCAAGCTCGTCGAGCGGCTGGAAAAGACGGGCAAGAAAGAGGCGCTCTTCGAGACGGGCTACGGTCCCTCGGGCCTGCCGCATATCGGCACCTTCGGCGAGGTCGCCCGCACGAGCATGGTGCGCCATGCCTTCCGCGTCCTGACAGGCGATGCCATCCCGACCCGTCTCGTCGCCTTCTCCGACGATATGGACGGCCTGCGCAAGGTGCCGGACAACATCCCGAACAAGGAGCTGGTCGCGGCCGCTCTCGGCAAGCCGCTGACCCAGGTGCCGGACCCGTTCCGCACGCACGAGAGCTTCGCGCACCACAACAATGCGCGGCTTCGCGAATTCCTCGACGCCTTCGGCTTCGACTACGAGTTCAAATCCGCGACCGAGTGCTACAAGGCGGGCCTCTTCGACAAGACCCTGCTGACCGTGCTCGAGCGCTACGACGCGGTCATGGCGATCATGCTGCCGTCGCTGCGCGAGGAGCGCCAGCAATCCTATTCGCCCTTCCTGCCGATCCACCCGAAGATCGGCATCGTGATGCAGGTGCCCATCGACGAGCGCAAGCTGGATGCCGGCACCATCGTCTGGCGCGATCCAGAGACGGGCGAGCGCTTCGAGACGCCCGTGACGGGCGGCCACGCCAAGCTGCAGTGGAAGCCCGACTGGGCCATGCGCTGGGTGGCGCTCGGCGTCGATTACGAAATGGCGGGCAAGGACCTGATCGACAGCGTCAAGCTGTCGGGCGAGATCGCCAAGGCGCTCGGCGGGTTACCGCCGGAGGGCTTCAACTACGAACTCTTCCTCGACGAGAAGGGCCAGAAGATCTCCAAGTCCAAGGGCAACGGCCTGACCATCGACGAGTGGCTCACCTACGGCACGCCGGACAGCCTGGGGCTGTTCATGTTCAACAAGCCGCGCGAGGCCAAGAGACTCTATTTCGACGTGATCCCGCGCCAGGTGGACGACTACCTCACCTTCCTGGAGAAGTACCCCGCGCAGGACGCCAAGGTGCGCCTGATGAACCCAGTCTGGCATCTCCATGCGGGCGAGCCGCCAGCGCCGGAGCTGGTCTCGTCCGGAGGTGGCAACCAGCCTGGCACGACGATTTCCTTCTCCATGCTGCTCAACCTCGTCGCCGTGGCGAACTCCGAGGACCCCGCCGTGCTCTGGGGCTTCATTCGCCGCTATGCGCCGGGTGTGTCGCCCGAGACGCATCCGCGCCTCGACAGCCTCGTGAAGCGCGCCGTGCGCTACTTCGAGGACTTCGTGAAGCCGCAGAAGACTTACCGCCTGGCGGACGAGGTGGAAGTTGCCTCCCTGCGCCGCCTGGAAGAGGTGCTAGGCGCGTTCGAAGCGGGCGAGCGGCCTGCCACCGCTGAGGCGATCCAGGAAGAGATCTACAATGTGGGCCGCGCCGAGCCGCGCTACCAGGATCTCAAGGCCAAGGGCGCGACACCCGAACGCCCCGGCGTATCCATCGAGTGGTTCAACACGATCTATCAGGTGCTGCTGGGCGAGCCGCGCGGTCCGCGCTTCGGCTCCTTCGTTGCGCTCTATGGCGTGAAGGAAACCCGCGCGCTGATCAGAAAGGCGCTGAACGGCGACCTCGTGCGAGAGCACGAGGCTTTCCTGAAGGAGCGCGGGGCCGGGCGCGCGGCGTAACCTCTACTGCCGCGCCCACATGATGCGGGCGCTCCAGACGACCTCCTCCGCCGGGATCGCCTGATCCTCCTGGCCCGGCGTGAAGGAGGCGAGCTCCAGGGTCTTGGCGGAGCGGCGCTTGAGCTCCTTGGCGATGATGTCGCCATTTGTGGTGCAGACGACGACACGGTCGCCCTTGCGCGTGCTGGCGGTGGGCGAGACGATGAGCACGTCTCCGTCGCGGTAGAGAGGAGCCATGCTGTCGCCCGTCACTTCGAGGGCGAAAACCCTCTCCTGGCCGAAGTCGGGGAACTCGATCTCGTCCCAGCCCGGTCCGCTCGTCGGCAGGCCCTCGTCGGTGAAGAGCTTGTTGTCGCTGGCCTGGGGCAGCGCGATCATGGGGATCATGGAACGGCGCAGCGAGCCTGCAGGCTCCACGAGCCGCAGGAAGTCCTCAAGAGATGCGCCGGTAGCGCGCAGGATCTTGGCGATCGACTCCGTGGAGGGCCAGCGCTCACGTCCCTCGGGGCTGACGCGCTTGGACTTGTTGAAACTCGTCGCGTCGAGACCGGCCTTGCGGGCCAGCCCCGATGCGGTCATCCCGTGACGTGCGGCCAGCGCATCGATCGCAGCCCAAACCCGGTCGTGAGACAACATTGTATGAAACCTTCGAACGCTGCGAAAAAATTGATGAAACCGAAGCAAGTTTAGGAATTAAGGTTCTTCTATGACTCCGGCAACACGCAACGGTTCATTGAGACAATATGTCTAGTCGGGGTTGCTCCTGAAGCGACAGGGCACTACTCACAACTCATGCGCATCATTTACAAAATCTGTCCGAAATCTCTCTGGGAAGAGGCCGAAAAGGCCGGAATTTTCGTTGGGGCTCCCATCGACATACAAGATGGGTACCTCCACTTTTCGACGGAAAAACAGCTGCGCGAAACCGTGGCAAAGCACTTCACGGGGCAGAGCGATCTCCTGCTGATCGGCATCGATGCCGACTCGCTTGGCGATGCGCTGCGCTTCGAGCCCTCGAGAGGCGGGGATCTCTTCCCTCATCTCTACGCCCATCTGCCTCTATCCGCCGTTCTCTGGGTGAAGCCTCTTCCCTTGGGCGCGGACGGCCAACACATCTTTCCGGACCTTGCCCCATGATCGGCGCGCTCTTCTCTCTGGCCAAACCGGCTCTCCACGCCCTCGATGCGGAAACCGCGCATCAGCTGACGATCCGCAGCCTCTCCCTGATGCCGCCCGTGTCGCTAACGTCGGACGATCCACGCCTCGCGGTGGATGTGTTCGGCCGTCATGTCCCGAACCCCGTCGGCCTTGCTGCCGGCTTCGACAAGCAATGCGAGGCTCCCGACCAGCTCCTGGCGCTCGGCTTCGGATTCGTGGAGCTCGGAGGCGTGGTGCCGAAGCCGCAGGCAGGCAATCCGCGCCCGCGGGTGTTCCGCCTGACCCGCGACGAGGCCGTGATCAACCGCTTCGGCCTCAACAGCGACGGGTTGGAGGTCGCGCGCCAGCGCCTTGAGCGCCGCCGCGGCAGGCCCGGCATCGTCGGCGTCAATATCGGCGCGAACAAGGATTCCACCGATCGCATCGCCGATTATGTGACGTGTATCCGGAGCCTGTGCGGCCTCGTCGATTTCCTCACGATCAACGTCTCTTCACCCAATACGCCGGGCCTGCGCGACCTGCAGGGCGAGGCCTTTCTCGACGACCTTCTCGCGCGCTGCGTCGAGGCGCGCAGCGAAGCCGACCGGGACGGAAAAACCATCATCCTGCTCAAGATCGCGCCCGATATTTCCCTCGATGCGCTCGACGCCATGGTGGCGACCGCGCTCCACCGCGGCATCGATGGGCTCACTGTCTCCAACACCACCATCGCGCGGCCTGACAGCCTCCAGGAACGGGCGCTCGCTACGGAAACGGGTGGTCTGTCGGGCAAGCCGCTCTTCGTGCCGTCGACGAAGCTCTTGGCCGAAACCTTTCTTCGTGTGGAGCGCAAGCTTCCGCTGATCGGCGTCGGCGGCATCGATTCAGCAGAAGCTGCCTGGGCGAAGATCCGGGCGGGCGCAAGCTTGGTGCAGCTCTATTCGGCGATGGTCTACAAGGGGCCGGGGCTGATCGGCGACATCAAGCAGGGCCTGCTGCGCAAGCTCGAGAGCGAGAACACGAATCTCGCCCAGGCCTTGGGCCGCGACGCCGCCGCCATTGCGCAGGGGCGATTCTGAGCCGCGCTGTCAGGCAATGGCCGCGAAGGTTCGCCTTGCAAGGCTCGGATAGAGCAGGGCCTGGCCGACGCCTCGCGCGCTCAGGAACACGAGCATCGCGACCCAGAGCGCCGTGTTACCGAGGCTGCTGGCGGCGAGGAGCACGAGGCCGTAGGCGGCAAGGGCCACGAGCATGAGGTCGCGCATGGCCTTGGTCCAGGTTGCGCCCGTATAGATGCCGTCGAATGCGAAGGCGGCGGCCCCGAAAAGGGGCGTGAGCGCCGCGAAGACGAGATAGTCCCGCGCATAGGCCCGCACCTCGGGGCTCGTCGAGACGAAATCGATGAAGAGCCCGCCGCCGATGAGGAAGACGGACGAGACCGCAAGGCCGAAGCCGATGCTCCAGCCGAGGCTCAGATGGATGGCGCGGCGGAACCCTCTTTCGTCCTTGGCTCCAAGACTCTGGCCGCAAAGGGTCTCGGCGGCGGTCGCAAAGCCGTCGAGGAAATAGCCGCCGATCAGGAACATGTTGTAGAGCACCGCATTCGCGGCGAGCGTGACATCGCCGGAGCGCGCGCCGAGCGAGCTGAAGATCGAGAAGGCGAGGATCAGCGCCACGTTACGGATCATGATGTCCCGGTTCATGGCGAGCGTCTGCAGGATCGCCGCCCGGTTCAGGACCTCGGGCCATGTCACGGCAAACGGGTTAGAGCCGAGGCGGCGCAGGACCAGCATCCCGAGGCCGACGCCGAACACCTCCGCAACTGCCGTGCCGATGGCCGCGCCCGCGATGCCGATCTCGAAGACGAGGACCAGCACGGCGGTGAGGATGATGTTGGCGACGTTGATCGCGACCTGCAGCAGCAGGCCGAGATCCGTGCGGCCCCGTCCCAGCGTCGAGCCGAGGATCACGTAATTCGCCAGCGTGAACGGGGCGGACCAGATGCGGATGAAGAAATAGACGGACAGGGCCTCCGTCACCGCCTGGCTCGCGCCGGCGAGCGAAAAGGCGGCTGCTGCAATGGGCCATTGCAGCAGGATCAGCAGGACACCGGTCACGCCCGCCACCAGAAACGCACGGGCAAGCGTAAGATCGACCTCGTGCCGGTTTCCGGCGCCGGTCGCCTGGGCCGTCAGGCCCGCGGTGGCCATGCGCAGCGACCCAAAACTCCAGAAGACAAAGTCGAAGATGACGGCGCCGAGCGCCACGGCCCCCAGCAGAGAGGCGTCGCCCAGGCGTCCGATGACCGTCGCATCGACGAGGCCGAGCAGGGGCGTCGTCACATGCGACAGGGTCATCGGCAGCGCGAGCGCCAGGATCCGCCGGTGGGAGACTTCGGGGCGCTCGGTGTTAAGGGAGCCGTCCATCACGATCCTCGACGATCAGCGCCGGCTGAGCAGGCGGGAGATGAGCCAGAGCGGCACGACGATGACGGCGCCGTAGAGGATCCAGAGCCCGACCTCCTTCACGGTCTCGAAGCTGAGGTCCAGGATCGAGGCGAGCCAGTTGAAGAGGCCCTCGATCAGCCCGACCGGCGTGATATCGAGAAACGCCATGAAGGCGCCGACGAGCAGGGACAGGAAGATCAGCTTCGCCAGCACAGTGCCGGGGGAGCCGCCGAGAAACCGGTTCAGGTTGGACATATCCTCAATCTCGTCAGAAAGCGTAACTGGACCTGCGCATTGGCGTGTGCTTCATCGCAAGGGTCGATGACGAACGCAACCCATCCGAGGCCGGCATGATCGATCCAGCGCTTTTCGACCCCGCAGCCATCAGCGACGAGATCCGTGCTCAGAATGCGGACATCGTGGCGAAGCTCTCCGGCATGGGGCGCTACTGGGAGGCTCCCCCCGCCCTCATCCGGGAGAACCGCCGCAAGGGCGCAGGGATTTTTCCGCCCCTGCCTTTCAGCCTCAGGGCCAAAACGATCGCCATCGACGGCCCGGGCGGGCCGATCCCCTTGCGGATCATCGCCCCGGACAATCCTCGCGGAGCCTATCTCCACATCCACGGCGGCGGATGGACCATCGGCACCGCCGACGAGCAGGACCCCTGGCTCGACCGCTTAGCGGACAGATGCGGCCTTGCGGTGGTCTCGGTGGAATACAGGCTTGCTCCCGAACACCCGTTCCCGGCCGGCCCGGACGATTGCGAGGCGGCGGCCCTCTGGCTTGCTCGGGAGGCGGAGAGCCGCTTCGGCACGTCGCGCCTCTTCATCGGCGGCGAGTCGGCCGGAGCGCATCTTTTGGCCCTGACCCTGCTGCGCCTGCGCGATAGGCACGGCCTCAGCCCGTTCCGTGGCGCGAACCTCTTTGCAGGCTGCTACGACGTCAGCATGACCCCGAGCGCCGCCAACTGGGGCAACGAACCGCTCATCCTGAACACCCCCGGCGTCAAGGTTTTCGCCGACAATTTCTGCGGTCCGAACCTCGACCGGCGCGACCCCGCGGTTTCTCCGCTCTATGCCGATCTCAAGGGCCTGCCGCCCGCACTCTTTTCCGTCGGCACGCGGGACATGCTCCTGGATGATACCCTCTTCATGGCCTCCCGCTGGGCTGCCGCCAACAACCGGACCGAGCTCGCCATCTGGCCGGGCGGCTGCCATGTCTTCATCCGCTTCGACAGCGCGATGTCGGAGCAGGCCCTGTCGCGGATCGATGCGTTCGTGGAGGCGCTTTAATCGGCGCTGGCGGGGGAGGGGCGCTGGGTGACGCCGATCTTCGAGGCGGCGATCACGGCCTGGGTGCGGCTGTCGACGCCGAGCTTGTCGAGGATGGCGGAAACGTGGGCCTTCACGGTGGCCTCCGAGACGCCCAGCTCATAGGCGATCTGCTTGTTGAGCAGTCCCTCCGACAGCATGGTCAGCACGCGGACCTGCTGTGGGGTGAGGGTGCCGAGGCGGCGGACGAGATCGGCGGTTTCCTTGTCTTCCGCAGCCGAAAGATCCACGTCCGGCGGGGTCCAGGTGTCGCCGTCGAGTACGGCCTGGATCGCACCGCCGATGCTGTCCGTGTCGATGGATTTCGGAATGAAGCCCGAGGCGCCGAAGTCCATGGCGCGGCGGATGACGGTAGGCTCTTCCGTTGCGGAAACGATGACCACCGGCAGTTCCGGGAACTGCGCCCGGAGGGACATGAGGCCCGAAAAGCCCTGCACGCCCGGCATGGTGAGGTCGAGCAGGATCAGGTCCACGTCCCGCTCCTGGGTCAGAGCCGCGTTCAGGTCCTCCATGCCGCTCGCCTCGATGACGCGCGCCTGCGGCATGGAAGAGGCGATGGCCTGCCGCAGCGCACCGCGGAACAGGGGGTGGTCATCGGCGATGATGATCGTGGTGGCGGGACCCTGCACTGTCGTCTTCTCCCACGAGAGGCTTTTTCAAGTGCCTTAGCCGCTTCCCCGATGAAATAGCAAGGCGGCAATGGAAAACCACGGCCATTCTACTGGAAAGCACCGGGGGACAACATCCGGGAACTTACGGTATGTGGATTACGCTCCGATCAGGTGGAAAACAAGTTCGCGGCTAAGGGGCCGGTCCCGGTGCTCCACGAGGTAGAGGCCCTGCCAGGTCCCCAGCACCATCCGTCCCTCCACGACCGGGATGCCGAGGGAGCTCCCCGAGAGCATGGTCCGGATATGGGCCGGCATGTCGTCCGGCCCCTCCGTGGAATGGACATAGCCCGCATTGCGCGGAGCCAGGCGGTCGAAGGCGGCGAGGAGGTCCCGGCGGACATCCGGATCGGCATTCTCCTGGATGAGGAGCGAGGCCGAGGTATGGCGGCAGAACACGGTGAGCAGGCCATCGCGGATGCCGGTTCCAGCGACCCATCGCGACGCCGCGCCGGTGATCTCGGTGAAGCCCTGTCCCCTGGTCTCCACCGTGAGGCGCCCGCTGGCCTGTCGCGTCACGCTGCCCTCGGCGAGGGTCTCGATGTCGGGCATGGTCATGTCTCCTGATCCTGCAGCGGGTGGATCTCCTTCTCGCCCCGCTCGAGGATCTTTTCCAGGGTCTCGATCCGGTCGGCCTCCGCCGCAGGCTTGTCCCAGCGGATGCGGTTGATCCGTGGAAAGCGCATGGCAACGCCGGACTTGTGCCGGGTCGAGCGCTGCAGCCCCTCGAAGGCCACCTCCAGCACGAGACCCCGGTCCCTGCCGTATTCCACCTCCCGCACCGGGCCGAAGCGATTGACCGTGTGGTTGCGGACATAGCGGTCGAGCTTCACCAGCTCCTCGTCGGTGAAGCCGTGATAGGCCTTGCCCACCGGCACCAGCTCCTCGCCGCCCGGTCCGTCGCGCCAGACGCCGAAGGTGTAGTCGGAGTAAAAGGACGAGCGCTTTCCGTGGCCGCGCTGGCCATACATCATCACCGCATCGACAAGGTACGGGTCGCGCTTCCACTTGTACCAGTAGCCCTTGGGCCGGCCGGGAAGGTAGGGGCTGTTCGCGCGCTTGATCATGCAGCCCTCGATGGCGTCCGCATCGGGTCCTGCGCCGACGGAGGCCGGGTCGGAGCGCGCGGCGGCGAGGTCCTCCCAGGTCGCGAACGGCACCATGGGGGAGAGGTCGATGCGCGGATCGTCGAGCCGGGCGACCAGCGCCTCCAGGCGCTTGCGCCGTTCGGCGAAGGACAGGTCGCGCAGATCCTCCTCGCCCTCGGCCAGAATGTCGTAGACGCGCAGGTGCGCCGGGAACTCCGCAACGAGCTTGGGCGTCACGGCCTTCCGGTTCAGGCGCTGCTGGAGCACGTTGAAGCTCTGCACCCGGCCCTCGCGCACGATCAGCAATTCGCCGTCCATGGCCCCCTCGAAGGCAAGCGCCTCCACGAGATCCGGGAAGGCGCGGGAGACGTCCTCGCCCGTGCGCGAATAGATGCGCCGCACGGGGCGGCCGTCGCCCGCATGGCCCGCCACGGCCTGGAGGCGGATGCCGTCCCATTTCCACTCGGCCAGGAAGTCGGCGGCGTCGAGCTTCTCGAAATCCTCCTCCTCCAGCGGATGCGAGAGCATGGGCGGGCGGAATGGTGCCGGGTTGCCGGATTCGGGCTTCTCGCCCCTTCCTTCGACCCAGGCGAAGAGATCTTCGTATGGCGGCTCAAGCCCGTGCCAGAGCAGCTCGATCTCGTCGGGCTCGACACCCCCGAGCTGCGCCACCGCCGTCTTGGCGAGACGCGCCGAGACACCGACGCGCAGCTCCCGGGTGATCAGCTTGATGAGGGCCCAGCGCCCGGTCTCGTCGAGGGCGTCCATCCATCCAGCGATGCGGCCCGGCAGGTCGCTCTTGCTGACCGTCGCCAGAGCCTCGACGACTTCCGTGAGGCTCGGCACATGGGGCGGAGGATTGTTGTGGCCGATGCCGATCTCTCCTCCCCCTTGCGGGGAGGAGGTGGAGGTGGGGGTGGTTCGACCGGATGAGGCGTCCACAGGTGAAGCGCTTGTAGGGGCTTCATTCTCAGCAAGCTTCGGGATGCGCTCCGACTTTCCGACCCCCACCCCTGCCCCTCCCCGCAAGGGGGAGGGGATCAAGCCCGCCTCATGCCCCGGCGCAGGCCAGATCAGCGCCACCGTCTCCGCCAGGTCGCCCACATAATGGTAGGACATGCGGAAGAGCACCGGGTCCGTGCGCTCCTCCACGAGGCCGCGGATCAGGCCGGGCTTGGCTTCCTTGAACATGAGCGCGCCGGTCATGGCGGCCAGCGCATAGCCGCGCTCTGGGTCCGGCGTGCGGCTGAAGTAATCGGTGAGCAGCCGCAGCTTGGCGTTGCGGCGCGGCTCGTAGCCGAGCCGGTCGAGGAAGGCGGCGAAGCGGTTCATGCCGCGCCTCCCGCGTCTTCGGATGCGGGAGCCTCCTCCGCCTCGCCCTCGTCGCCGTAGCCCAGCATGTGCAGGGGCCGCGCCTTGATGCCGCGGGTCTCGCACCAATGGACCAGGGCGTCCTCCTGTCCGTGCGTGACCCAGACTTCGCCCGCCCCCGTTTCCCGGATCGTGCGGCACAGGTCGTCCCAGTCGGAATGGTCGGAGATTACGAGCGGCAGCTCCACGCCCTTCTGCCGCGCCCGCGCCCGCACCCGCATCCAGCCGGAGGCGAAGCAGGTGACGGGATCGGGAAAGCGGCGGGACCAGAGGTCCTGGATGGAGGAGGGCGGGCAGATCACGATGGTGCCTGCGAGCTTCGAGCGCTCGGACGCGACCACCTTCGGCGTCTCGCCGAGAGGAATGCCCTCGGACTTGTAGAACTCCGTCAGGCGCTCCATGGCGCCGTGGAGATGGATCGGCCGGTCGTAGCCTTCCTCGCGCAGCAGCGCCATGACCCTCTGCGCCTTGCCGAGTGCATAGGCGCCGACGATGTGGGCGCGCTCGGGGAACAGGGCGACGGAATCGAGAAGCTTTCGCACTTCCGCCCGTGTGTCGGGATGGCGGAAGACGGGCAGGCCGAAGGTCGCCTCCGTGATGAAGACATCGCAGGGCACGACCTCGTAGGGCATGCAGGTCGGGTCTTCCGCCCGCTTGTAATCGCCCGACACCGCGATGCGGGTGCCGCCGGCCTCGATGACAATCTGCGCCGAGCCCAGCACATGGCCCGCGGGCGTGAAACGCACACCCGCATCCCCGATGCGGAGGCCCTCGCCAAGCACCGCCTCCTGCGTCGTGCCCGCGAAATCCTCGCCGTAGCGCACGCCCATGATGCGCAGCGTCTCCCGCGTCGCCATGACGTGACGGTGGCCTGCGCGGGCATGGTCCGAATGGCCATGGGTGATGAGCGCCCGCTCCACGGGACGGACCGGGTCGATGTGGAAGTCGCCTAAGGGGCAGTAGAGCCCTTGCGGGGTCTGGGTGAGGATATCGGTGGAACGCAGCGCCATGGATAAGGATATAGGCAGAGCCGGAGGGATGTCAGGCAGGGTGTCAAAGGGGCTGATCCGAAAAAGAGCAGCACCTTCGGGCCCGGAGCCTGTTGGCTCCGAGCCTGAAGGGGTGAAGAGGGGGCGCGAGAGGCATCCGGCTCAGAAATGGGTGAGATGGAAAGAGCCGGGTGGCCCCTCGCGCACGGCTTTTTTAGGCGGTCCATCACCCGTTGCCGGATGCGACTGGCCTCCCGTCGGGAGCGCGTGCGTGTCGCCCTCCCGCAGGACCGTGCCTGCTCCCGTTCTTGCGACGCCTCGCGAGCGCGCCCCTCGTGGAGCAGATCTGATCCGCTTATAGCAAAGCTTGTCCCCACAGTAAAGAACAAAATAAGAACATGCTCCGGAACAACGCCGGGGACGACGGCGAGGGGAGCAGGAAGGTGTCATTCCCGGCCGAAGCGCAGCGGAGGGGAAGGGAAGCCACCCTCCCGCGCTGCCATGGATCCCCTTCCCGGCTCTTCGAGTCGCCGGGGATGACACGCCCATTCCCCTCCCCATTGTGGGGTGGGGCCAAGGCTTCAGACCATGACACCCCCACCTCCAACTCCTCCCCACAAGGGGGAGGAGGGCTTCGGTCGCGCTCGTCACTCCCGACTTGCGCAAGAGACAGCAGGTCGGGGCAGGGCCCGAGGCCTGCGGGGAGGAGAGTTCGCGCCGCGCCTGTCATGCCAGGCAGCGGCATCGCGGCCTCTTCGGACCCGATTGACAGCCTTTCCGGCCTCGCTCATTGCAGCGCCATGTCCCTGACTGCGACCCACCGATCCTCCGGCGATTTTCGGGCCGACCGCCGCTACGAATACGCCCGCGCCGCCTTCGACGAGCGGGATTTCGCGGCCGCCGCCGATCTAGCGCGGCAGGTGATCGAGCTCGCGCCGGGCTTCGCCGCGGCCCATGCCCTGCTGGGGCGCTCGCTGGCAATGACGGGTCCGCAGGGTGAGGCCGTGACGGCGCTTCTCCAGGCGCTGGAGCTCGAGCCCGAGGATGCGCTCGGCCTGCGCATCGATCTTGCCCGGCTGGGCGCGCTCGAGCCGGGAGCGGCCATCGCCGACGGCTATGTGCGCGCGCTCTTCGATGGTTACGCCCCCCGGTTCGAGAAGCATCTGACCGAGAGCCTCGGCTATTGCGGGCCGGACCTGATCGTGGAGGCCCTTCGCCGGGTCTGCGCCACAGGCTCGCATCCCGTGCATTTCGAGCGGGCGCTCGATCTCGGCTGCGGCACCGGGCTGATGGCGAAGGCGCTGCAGGGCGCCTTCGGGACCATGGAGGGCGTGGATCTCTCAGGCCGCATGCTGGAGCGCGCCCGCCAAAGCGGGCTCTATGCGGGGCTCCACCAGGGCCACCTCACGCCGTTCCTCGTGGGTCGCGGCGAGGGCGAGGCGGACCTCGTGATCGCAGCCGACGTGTTCATCTATCTGGCGGACCTCGCACCCGTGTTTCGCGAGACGCACCGTGTGCTGAAACCCGGCGGGCTCTTCGTCTTCACGGTCCAGTCGCATCCGGGAGACGGCGTCGTTCTGGGCCATGATGCGCGCTATGCGCACAGCGAGACCTGTCTGCGGGAGCTCGCGGAGACGGTCGGCTTCACGATCCTCGTCTTCGAGCGCGCCTCGATCCGGGAGGATCGCGGCGCACCGGTTCCAGGGTTTTTGTGCGTGCTGCAGCGGTGATCAATATTGCGGCGGCGTCGAGGGATGCGGGGCGCTCTCGTAGCAGCCCGCCACCGACTGGTCGAAATCGATCACCGAGCCCGTCATCATGCCGGATTCGGCGCTCGCGAGGAACGCCACCGCGCGGGCGACCTCCCTTGGCTCCAGCAGGCGGCCGAAAGGCTGCTCCTTCACGGCTTTCTCCAGCCAGTCGTCGGGCGCGTCGTGATAGGTCTTCATGGTCAGGTGCTCGCCCGGCGTGTTCATCCAGCCGATGTTGAGCGCGTTCACGCGGATGCGCCAGGGCATGAGGCTGAATGCGGCGTTCTTGGTGAGCGTCGCAAGCGCGCCCTTCGAGCCGGAATAGGCGGTGATGAAGGGCTGGCCGCCATGAGCCGACATGGACAGGATGTTGACCATCGCGCCCTCGATCCTCTCCCGCCGCATGATCTTCGCGGTCTCCTGCATGAGGAAGAACGGCGCGCGCACATTGACCGCGAACATGCGGTCGAAGAGTTCCGGGCTCGTATCGAAGATCGTGCCGCGGTCGGTGATGCCGGCGGCGTTCACCAGGGCGTCGATGCGCCCGAAGACATGGTCCGCCCGCGCCGTGACCTGGCGCGCCTCCTCGACGCTCTCGAGATCGGCCCGCACGAATTCCGTGTGGCAGCCCTGGCCGGAAATCTCCCGCGCCACCGCATGGCCGCGCTCCTCGTTGCGCCCGCAGATCACGAGGCCCTTGGCGCGGCGCTCGGCAAGCAGGCGGGCGATGGCTTCTCCCAGGCCCTGGGTGGCCCCGGTGATCACGGCGACGGCGTTCTGGAACTGCATTTCGTGCGGCATGGTGGCAAGCCCTTGTTGTCGTGGTGGCGTTGAGGCCAAGCTGAAACGATCCCGGCCGGATGGCAAGCGGGCCGAGGCTCGTCCCCTGTCAGGCGGCGCGCAGGTCCTTCGTCATTTCCCAGCATGCCACCGGAACCGGGCCGTTCAGGGTCTCGGCCTCCTCCGTGAGGGTGGACGAAACCCGCCAGCCGCTCCGCTCATAGAAGGAGCGGCCCCTGTCGTTGCCGACCAGCAATGGAGGGAGGCGCAGTCCGAGCCTGAGGCGCGCATGGCGTTCTCGCTTTCCTGCAGGAGCGAGCGCCCGAGGCCGAGGGAGCGTCCTTCCGGCAGCACGTAGAGCTGGCCGAGATAGTTGCCGCTCCATGCGGAAAAGCCGAGGATTGCATTCTGTGAGACTGCGACGAGGGGCGAAGAGGGGAGGCGGCGAACCCGGGCGATGAAGAAGGCCTCGTTCCGGTATTCGGCGACGCTGCGGGGCTGGAGGGGAGCCTGCGTTTCGAGCCAGACGGCGTGATAGAGCCGGCCAATCTCTTCCAGCTCGTCCCGCCGGGCCGTTCGGATGTGGTAGCTCACAGGCCTGTCCTCCCGGGCCAGCAAAGGGGAAGGGGGGCACAAGGTCAAGCTGGCCGATTGCAGGGTGCGTCCTCTGCCATGGCTAAGTCGCCGAGGGCGTCCTATCTTCGGCTCTGCATGCCGAAAGCCTCCCCATCCCTTCTCCCCAAGACCTTCCGTGACTGGTTCGCAGGCCGCGGCTGGACGCCGAGGGCGCATCAGCTCGATCTGCTCGCTAAGGCGAAGGAGGGCCGCTCCGTGCTGCTCGTCGCGCCCACGGGGGCGGGCAAGACGCTGGCGGGGTTCCTGCCGAGCCTGGTGGAGCTGGCGGACAGGGCAGGGGGCAAGGGAAAGAGCAAGCAAAAGAGCCAGGAAAAGCAGGGCCTGCACACGCTCTACATCTCCCCCCTGAAGGCGCTCGCCACGGACATCGCCCGCAATCTTGAGCGGCCCGTCGCGGAGATGGGGCTTCCCATCCGCATTGAGACGCGCACCGGCGACACGCCCTCGCACAAGCGCGCGCGGCAGATCGAGCGGCCGCCGGATATCCTGCTCACCACGCCGGAGCAGCTGGCGTTGCTGCTCGCCCATCCTGAGGCGCGGGAGTTCTTCCAAAATCTGCGGCGGGTAGTGCTCGACGAGCTGCATTCGTTGGTCACGTCGAAGCGCGGGGACCTCCTGTCACTCGGTCTCGCGCGGCTGATGACGCTTGCGCCGGAGGCCGCCGCCGTGGGCCTGTCCGCGACCGTGCGCGAGCCGGACGAGCTGAGGAGGTATCTGGCGGGGCAGCTTTCCGCGAATTCCCTCCCCCTTGCGGGGAGGGATAAAGGGTGGGGGTCGGAAAGTCGAAGCTCTGCAGGCCACCCAGCGAACGCAAACGCCGGTACAGCGCCAAAGTCGGTTGAACGCTCGCCCCGCCGAACCCCCCCCACCCCTGGCCCCTCCCCGCAGGGGGGAGGGGAAATGCCGATGGCCGATCTCGTCGTCGCCGAGGGCGGGGCGCAGCCCGACATCCGCATGCTCGAACTCGAGGAGCGCCTGCCGCTTGCGGGACACACGGCTTCTCTCTCGATGCCCGCGATCTATGAACTCATCCGCGCGCACAAGACCACGCTCGTCTTCGTCAATACGCGGCTGCAGGCGGAATACACCTTCCAGGAACTCTGGAGGCTCAATGACGACGGACTCGCCATCGCGCTCCATCACGGCTCTCTCGACGTGGCGCAGCGCCGCCGGGTCGAGGAGGCGATGGCGGCGGGAAAGCTGAAGGCCGTGGTCTGCACCGCGACCCTCGATTTGGGCATCGACTGGGGCGATGTGGACCTCGTGGTGAATGTGGGCGCGCCCAAGGGAGCCTCGCGCATCATGCAGCGCATCGGCCGCTCGAACCATCGCATGGACGAGCCGTCGGAGGCCTATCTCGTTCCTGCCAACCGCTTCGAGATTCTCGAATGCCGCGCGGCCTTGGATGCTGTGCACGAGGCGGCGCAGGATACGCCGGACGCGCGCATCGGCGCGCTCGACGTGCTCTGCCAGCACATCCTCGGCATGGCCTGCGCCGAGCCGTTCAGGCTCGAAGAGCTTTACGAGGAGGTCCGCTCCGCCGCGCCTTACGCGCAACTCACCTGGGAAGACTTCGAGGCCTGCGTCGCCTTCGTCGCCACCGGCGGTTATGCCCTTCGCGCCTACGAGCGCTTCGCCAAGATCGTGAGGGGGCAGGACGGGCTGTGGCGCGTGCGCGATGCGAAGGTCGCGCAGCAGTACCGGCTGAATGTCGGCACCATTGTCGAGTCGAGCATGATCAAGGTGCGGCTCGGCAGGTCCATGCGCTCGCGGCCGGGCACCGTGCTGCCGCGCGGACGCATCCTCGGCGAGATCGAGGAGTATTTCGCGGAGACGCTCACGCCCGGCGACACCTTCCTGTTTGCAGGCGAGGTCCTGCGTTTCGAGGGCATCGCCGAGGACGAGGTGCTGGCGACGCGGGCCGGCGCCGGAACCGATCCGATGATCCCGTCCTACGAGGGCGGGAAGTTTCCTCTCTCGACCTTTCTCGCCGCCCGCGTGCGCGCCATCCTCGCCGATCCCTTCGAGTGGGACCGGCTGCCGCCGCAGATGACGGAATGGCTCCTGCAGCAGCGGCGGCGCTCTGTCGTGCCGGGGCCGCGCGATCTGCTGGTCGAGACGTTTCCGCGCGGCAACCGCTTCTACATGACCTGCTTTCCCTTCGAGGGCAGGCTCGCGCACCAGACGCTGGGCATGCTGCTCACCCGCCGCCTGGAGCGCGCGCGGATCAAGCCCCTCGGCTTCGTGGCGAACGACTACGGCATCGCAGTCTATGCCTCGGGCGACATCGCCGCAAAGGCGGCGCGCGATGCGGGCTTCCTGGATGAGCTTTTCTCCGAGGACATGCTGGGCGACGACCTGGAGGACTGGCTCGCGGAATCCGCCCTCATGAAGCGCACCTTCCGCCAATGCGCCGTGATCGCGGGCCTCATCGAGCGCCGCTTTCCCGGAGAGAAGAAGACCGGCCGTCAGGTCACGATCTCCACCGATCTCGTCTATGACGTGCTGCGCAAGCACGAGCCCGACCATGTGCTGCTGCGGGCGGCGCGGGCGGATGCGGCAACGGGACTCCTCGACGTGAGGCGCCTCGGCATGATGTTGGAGCGCATCCGGGGGCGAATCATCCACAAGCCGCTCGACCGGGTTTCTCCCTTAAGCGTGTCCGTCATGCTGGAGATCGGCCGCGAGCGCGTCTATAGCGACGATGCGGACGAGATTCTGGCCGAGGCGGAAGCGGCGCTTCTCGACGAGGCTTTGGCGTGACGGCTTTGCTCAAGAACAAACAGACAACCTACGAGATCGACCTGAACGGTCAGGCGGCCATCCTCGACCTCACCGGGGCGATGGTCCTGCCGGCGCACGACGCGCTGCTCGTGGCGGACCTCCATTTCGAGAAGGGCTCGTCCTTCGCCAGGCGCGGCATGATGCTGCCGCCCTACGATACCCGCGAGACGCTTGTCGCCCTCTCCGAGGCGGTTTTCCGCTTCGATCCGAAAACCGTCATCGCGCTGGGCGACAGCTTCCACGACATCGGCGGGCCGGACCGGCTCGGAACCGAGGAGCGCGCCACGCTCGCCGATGTGCAGAAGGGGCGCGACTGGATCTGGGTCACGGGCAACCACGACCGCATCCTGCCGGAGAGCATCGGGGGCGAGGTGGTGGAGGAGATGGCGCTGGGCGGCCTGACCCTGCGCCACGAGCCTTCGGCCGGCGAGCAGGCGGAGATCGCAGGCCACCTTCACCCGGTCGGCAAGGTGGTGATGCGCGGGCGCGCCACCCGGCGGCGCTGCTTCGTGACCGATGGCGTGCGCTGCGTGATGCCGGCGCTCGGCGCCTATGCGGGCGGGCTGAATGCCTGCGACGCCGCCTTCAAGCCGCTTTTCCCGAAGGGCTTCACCGCTCACCTCATCGGCACGGAGCGCATCTTCGCCATCGCGAAGTCCATGCTCTGCCGGGATTGAGGTCCTGTTGTCATCCCCGGCGGCCCGTCAGGGCCGGGAAGGGGACCCATTGGCGCGGCGCAGACGGGTGGATTCCCTTCCCCTCCGCTTCGCTCCGGCCGGGAACGACACGGACAGACAAGGGCTTCTTAATCCCGCCTGAAGATGACGTTGGCGACCCAGCCGAAGAGGATGGCGATGAGCGCGGTTGCAAGGCCGTAGAGGGCCGACCAGTCCCGGGCGACCTCGCCTACCTGCTGCTCGAAGCCGGTCTTGACCAGCTCGAAATGGGTCACCTCGCGGTCGAGGATCACCGTGTCCGCGAGCAGCGTGACCTCCACGTCGTACGTGCCCGGAGGGGCGGTGGCGGGCAGGGGGATGTTGGCGCGGAAGATCGTGGGCGTCAGGAACGAGACGCCCCGGGGATCCTCCAGATAGAGCCCCTCCTGCGACCTGATGCGGTAGAGGGCCTCGCGGAAGGGCTGGTCCGCTCCGCTGCGCTCGTTGGTGAGATCGGGGGAGTTGATGATGGCCCACAGGCCGATCTTCTGCCGCTGGCGCAGCTGAATGCTCGTCATTTCCGCGACGGGCCGTGAGGTCAGCACGCTCAGGTAGGCCGGGGCCATGGGAAATTTCTGTTGACCCTGGTTGATCCAGACCGGCCCGAACTGCTCCTTCTCGCGCACGACGAGAAACTGCAGCGGCCCGCGCACGGTGACCACGATGTCGTAGCCTGCGCTGCGGGCGACCGTCTGCGCATCCCGCTCGATGGTGCCGAACACCGCGATCGACGTGCCGGTATAATTGGAGCTGATCAGCACCCGGTGGTTCGACAGGGTGATGATCAGGTTCTCCGCCGAGGCGGCCGTGATGCTGCACAGGAAGAACAGGAGAAGGCCCAGCGCTCTCACTGGTGGACCTCCTGCGTCGTGACGGTGAAGGGATCCTCCGGGCGAACCACGAGTTCGAGCGCGAAGCGCAGGCCCACGGCCAGCAGCAGGATCGCGAGCAGGAAACGGAAGAGTTCGGCCCTCAGGTTACGCCCGACCCGTGCGCCGAACTGCGCTCCGAAGACGCCGCCGACGATGAGCAGGATGGCGAGAACGAGGTCCACTGCCTGGTTCTGCACCGCGTGCAGGACCAGGGCGACGATGGTCGTGCAGACGATCTGGAACTGGGAGGTCCCCACGACGATGGTGGTCGGCACCCGGAAGATGTAGAGCAGCGCCGGGACCACGATGAAGCCGCCGCCGATGCCGAGCAGCGCGCCCGCGAAGCCGACGAAGAGGGCGAGCCCCGTGATCGGGATCACGCTCACGTAGAGCTTCGAGCGGTAGAAACGCATGCGCAGCGGCCAGCCGAGATAGGGCGGGTGCTCGCCGGCCCTGCGCCGCGGGCGCACGGAGCCGCCTTTCCTCTTAGTCCAGAACTCCCGGATGCTCTCCTTCAGCATGAGGCTGCCGACCACGGTGAAGAGCGTCACGTAGGAGACGACGATCACGAGATCGAGCAGGCCCGCCCGCCGGGCCGCCGCGAAGAACCAGACGCCCAGCACCGAGCCGACGAAGCCTCCGGCGACGAGGATCCCGCCGAGTTTCATGTCGAGCGCCCTGCGGCGCAGGGCCCCGAGGACGCTGGTGGTGGAGGAGGCGACGATCTGCGCGGTCTGGGTCGCGACCGCGACCGCCGGCGGAATGCCGATGAAGATCAGGAGCGGCGTCATGAGAAAGCCGCCGCCAATGCCGAAGAGGCCCGATATGAAGCCGACCGCCGCACCCATTCCCAGAATGAGAAGTACGCTCACAGGCATTTCGGCGATAGGCAAATAGATTTGCAACCCGGTTCCCCTATGGCCGGCGCAGCCATCCTGTTGTTAGGACATCGTCAGGCGGTTTACGGCTCACCTGATGAACGGAAGGTGACAGCCGCCATCCGTGGTTTCAACTCCTGTCCGCTCCGGTTCGATCCAGGGCCACCGTCTGGCCTGGGGACGAGACCGGAATATCGTTGGCCTCCGGGTCCACAGTGCGCGCCCGCCATTGCTCCAGAGCCGCCTGGGCGGTCCGGAGATCGGCGGCGGAGAGCCGCGCCGCGATCTCGTCGCGCCTTTTGCCCGCTTCCGCATCGCCCTGCCGGGCCGCGAGCGCGAACCACGTGAAAGCCTCGGCCAGGTTCTTGACCCCGCCGGCGCCGCGGGCCAGGAGCACGCCCATGTTGAACTGGCTGTCGCGCCAGCCTCCGGCGGCGGCCTCGCCGAACCAGCGCATCGCCGCCGCGTAGTCCGGCTTCCCGAGCGCGCCGGAGGCGAGCAGGGTGGCGAGGTTGTGCATGGAGCGGATGTTGCCGCCCTGGGCCGCGCGCTCGTACCAGGTGGCGGCGAGCTTCGCGTCCCGGGGAACGCCCGCCCCCTTGTCGTAGATCATGGCGAGCCGTTCCTGAGCCGGGGGCAGGCCGGCCTGGGCCGCCCGCTCGAAGAGCCGCAGGGCCAGGGTCATGTCCTGGGGGATCCCGCGCCCTTCGGCCGCCTGCGCGGCGATGGCGTAGAGCGCCGCCGCATCGCCGGAGAGCGCCGCCTGCCTCAGGACGGCGGGCGCCTCTTCCGGAATGACGCCCACCGTGGTGGGGTCGATGAAGAACTTCGCCTGAGCCGGAAGGGCAAAATGGGAGGCGGTTTCGGAAAGGCTCACGGCGCGGAACAGGCCCGCCCCATCCGCAGGGGGCAACGTGCCGACGGCGTTTGCCGTCTCGACCGGCGCGACGTCGGGCGATGCCGCGGTGAGGGACGGCGCATGCCTTCCCGCCAGCAGGACCTGCGCCGTGCCGGCGGCAAGGATCAGGAGGGCGATCCCCAGGAGAAGGGGACGGCGATGGCTGTCCAGGGTTCGGCGGAGACGCTCGAGGAGAGAGGGCATCGGGAGCGCGGCTTCGTCCGCCGGGCCGCGCCCGGCCTCATGACGGAGGTTGGCTCCCGTATCCGCGGGCGCGGACAGTTCCGGTTCGGACCTGTCCGGTATGATGGTCTGCGCGGCGCGGCGGGCCGCCGCGATGAAGCTCGCGCGCAGATTGCCGAGTTCGGCCTCCTGCTGCGGGGAGGCCGCGGCAGGCGATTCGAGGCCGGGCGACGCCCTGCTCGTCATCGAAACGACGCGAGGCTCCGTGGCGTCGACCGCTGCGAGGGAGGCGGAGACCTCCTCCATCTGGGACAGGGCGGCCGCATGAAGCCGGCGCACGGCGGCTTCCAGACGGTCGGCCGAGGGAAGCTTCTCCGGCGCGCGTTCCGGCTGCGTGTGGATGCCTGCCCCGGCGAGGCGCAGGGCGACGCCCTGGTCCGGGAAGCGGGCGATCAGCGTTTCGAGCGCGCCGTGAACGGCGCGCAGGGTCTCCTGGGTCTTCTTGTCGGCGCGAGCCTGCAGAGCCTTCAGCTCGACGAAGCCCTGCTTGAGGGCGTCCACGTCGCCGGGATGCGGCAGGCTGGGCCCGATATCCTTGAGCACGGCCCTGGCGGTGCGCTCCGCCAGACCCGAGGCCTCGTCTTGCAGGCTCTTGAGATAGGTCGCCGCCTCGTCCACGGCCTTCTGGAGGGGCGCGCCCGTTCCGGCAGGAGCCCGGTCGAGCTTTTCGTCGAGATTGCGCAGCATGAGCTCGAGGGCGGAGGTGTCCATCCGCTGGCCGACCTGCCGCACTTCCTCCTCGAGCTGGTCGAAGCGACGGAACAGGGGCTCCTGCGAGGGAGCCTCGCGGGATGCGACATCCTGGACCTGCGAGGACAGGCGGCCGATCATCTCGGTCAGGGCTTCGGCCTGATCGAATCGGCTGCTGGAAAGCTCGGACATCCGCTCGGTCAGGAGCGCGAGCTGCATGGCGATAGGATCGAGATTGGCGGGCTCCGGCTCCGGACGGCTCACGAGAACGTCGAGGCGCTGGCTCAGGGACTGGAGCTGTTCGGGCACGTCGCTCGCTTCCTGCGCCGCGACGGTGCGGCCGAGCGCCGTGCAGACATTCTCGAGCGAGGTCTTGAGGGCCGCGAAATCGGCCTTGCCGACCTGATGCGCGCGCAACTCCGCGATCTGCCCGCCGAGGGCTGCGATCTCGCCGGACAGGCGCTCGATCTGCTGCGGCTCGGCTCTCTGGGCGAGGTCGTGGCGCATGTCGACGATCTGGCTGCTCAGGAAGTCGATCACCGAGCGGTCCACGCCCGTCTCGGCGATCCGGTCGATCTTGCGCTGGAGAATTTCGATCTCACCGCCGAGGCGCCGGTGCATGCCCTCCGCCAGCTCCTCCGAGAGGGTCTGGACCTGCCGGTAGAGGGCGGCGACAGAGGAGGCGAGGGTGAGGAGGTCCTTGCTGGCGCGCCCTTTGTCCAGGCCGCGGGCGAGGTCCTTCACCGCATGGTCGAGAGCGGTGATCTCCTCGCGGGTGGCGAGGCTCTCCATGGAGGAGCGCAGATGCTCGATCTCCGCACGGATTCCCTCCACCGCGGGGCTCGATGCGCCCGGCTGCTCCAGCCGTTCGGCAAGGCGCGACATGTCAGAGCGAAGGCCGACCAGGGTCTCCGAGAGCGGAGCCAGCGCCTTGAGGGCGTCCTGGACCGGAAACTCGATGCGGGCCGGAGCCGTCCGCTGCTCGACCGTGTCGAGGCGGTCCTTCACCGCGGACAGGATCTGCGACAGGGCTTCCGTCGTCCGGTCCCGGTGATCGGCGGAGGCGCGGGCCGTTTCGGTCAGGCGCTCCTCGGTCTGCTCCATCCAGCTCGCCATGGATTCGAGAGCGATCTCGGTGCGCGTGTTGGATGCCTCCCGCGGCATCCGGACTTCGGTCTGCCGCTCCCTGAAACGGCGCTCGCTCTCGGCCGCGGCGGCCGCCATGAGCGCCTCCCGGTCCTCGGCCGTGATCCGGCGGGCGCGCGTGGTGAGCGTTTCGGCCGCGCCGTCCTGCCCGGCGAGGATCCGGGCCGCCCAGTCCTCGAGGCTCAGGCCCGCCCGGCGTGCTGCGACCTTCGCCAGATCGCGGGCCTCAAGGTCGAGATCGTCGAGATTCGGGAGGACGTATCGTCTCATGGCCGGCTCGCAGGGGGTACTGGAACGCTGGCGACGCCCATGGCCCCATGTCCATGCCCGCCGCGACGATCAGAGCCGGCGCGGGCGAATCGCGGCGACGCCTCCGGGTTCTCTGACCGATGGCGCAGCTTTTGGCGAACGTAGTAAAAAAGCTGTTAAGCGCGGGGCATTTAGCGGCGGCCGCCGGCCCGGAGCGGCTCATTCCTCTCAGGGAGCCTCTCCAAAGGGAGGGGGCTTTGCCCCAGCGGGAGCCACAAGACGTAACATGCTTGCAATAAGCATAAATAACGTTCTATCATACTATTACAAGTGATGCGCGTGTAAGCGCGGAACCAATAATGAATTGACGGGGCACGATATGACACTCAACGCGAGCGCCTCCGGCCATGCGGAGCCGGGCAATGGCGCAAACTCCTACACCATCGGAGATCTGGCGCGCGAATTCGGCGTAATGCTGCGGACGCGGCGCTTCTATGAGGATCGCGGCCTTCTCTCGCCGCGCCGCGACGGCACCGCCCGCATCTACGATGCCCGCGACCGTGAGCGCCTTTCCGTCATCCTGAAGGGCAAGCAGCTCGGCTTCACCCTGACCGAGATCCGCGCCATGCTCGCCGAGGACCGTGCCGGCGGCACGCCGTCCCTGAACCTCAACCTCTCCCTCGACCAGGTCGAGGATCAGATCCGCCATCTCGAGCAGCAGAAGATGGAGATCGAAGAGGCCCTCATCGAGCTCAAGGCCCGCCGCACGACCCTCGCCGCCGCCTGAGCAGATCGCCTTCAATTTCTTTTCCTCCGAGCGCCGGAGAGCCCTTCTCCGGCGCTTTTCGCATGGGCGCGAGGGGCTGACCCGACGGCCTTTTGACCCATTTCAGGGGCGATCTCGCGCCCTACCTCTTCCCTACGGAGATCGGATAGTTTATATGTAAACTATCTTATTCGCCGGCATGGCCCTGACGCCTGCCGGCCTCCGAACTGGGAGGAGTCCGCATGCCGGTCTACAAGGCCCCCGTCGAAGACGTGACCTTTCTTCTGAACGACGTCTTTTCCATCGAGCGCTACAACAACCTGCCGGGCTTCGCCGAAGCGACGCCGGACATGGTGGAGGCGATCCTTGGCGAGGGCGCGAAGCTCTGCGAAGAGGTGTTCGCCCCTCTCAACCGCACCGGCGATCTGGAAGGCTGCACCCGCAACCCGGACGGCTCCGTCACCACGCCGAAGGGCTTCAAGGAGGCCTATGAGGCCTATGCCTCCGGCGGCTGGATGGGGCTTTCGGTGCCGGAGGAATATGGCGGACAGGGGCTGCCTTCCGTCCTCAACACCATCATGCAGGAATTCGTCTCCTCGTCGAACCTCGCGCTCGGCATGTATCCGGGCCTGACTCAAGGCGCGATCGCCGCGCTGCTGGTGCACGGCACGCAGGAGCAGAAGACGAAGTACCTGCCCAAGATGGTCGAGGGCGCCTGGACCGGCACCATGAACCTGACCGAGCCCCATTGCGGCACGGATCTGGGCCTGCTCAAGACCAAGGCCGTGCCGAACGGCGACGGCTCCTACGCCATCTCCGGTACGAAGATCTTCATCTCGGCCGGCGAACACGACATGGCGGAGAACATCGTCCATCTGGTGCTGGCCCGCATCGAGGGCGCACCCCAGGGCACCAAGGGCATCTCGCTCTTCCTCGTGCCCAAGGTCCTCGTCAATGAGGACGGTTCGCTGGCGGAGCGCAACGGCGTCGCCTGCGGCTCTCTCGAGCACAAGATGGGCATTCACGGCAATGCCACCTGCGTCATGAACTACGACGGCGCGAAGGGCTGGCTCGTGGGTGAGGCAAACCGCGGCCTCAACGCCATGTTCGTGATGATGAACGAGGCGCGCCTCGCCGTGGGCGTGCAGGGCCTCGCCCAGTCCGAGGTCGCTTACCAGAACGCCGTGGCCTATGCGAAGGACCGCCTCCAGGGCCGCTCGCTCACAGGCGCGAAGTTCCCCGACAGGCCCGCCGATCCGATCATCGTGCATCCGGACGTGCGCCAGACGCTTCTGACCGTCAAGGCGATCAACGAGGCCGCCCGCGCCCTCATCGTCTGGACGGGTCTCAACAGCGACATCGCCCACCGCTCCTCCGACGAGGCGCAGCGCCAGGTGGCCGACGACTACATGGGCCTCCTGACGCCCGTGGTGAAAGGCGTGCTGACCGATCTCGGCTTCGACAACGCCGTGAAGGCGCAGCAGATGTTCGGCGGTCACGGCTATATCGAGGAATGGGGCATGTCGCAGTTCGTGCGCGATGCCCGCATCGCCATGATCTACGAAGGCGCCAACGGCATTCAGGCGATGGATCTCGTCGGCCGCAAGCTCGCCAAGGACGGCGGGCGCGCCATCATGACCTTCTTCAACGAGGTCGGAGCCTTCTGCCAGGAGAACGAGGGCGACGAGAATCTCAAGCCCTTCATCGCTCCGCTGCAGCAGGGCATCGGCCACCTCCAGCAGGCCACCATGTGGTTCATGCAGAACGCCATGGCCAATCCCAACAATGCAGGGGCGGGCGCGACCGACTACATGCACCTCTTCGGCCTCGTGGCCATGGGCTACATGTGGGCGAAGATGGCGAAGGCCGCGAATGCGAAGAGGGCTCAAGGCAACGGCGCGGCCGACAGGATGGACGCCAAGCTGCTCACCGGCCGCTTCTTCATGGAGCGCCTGATGCCGGAGACCGCCACGCGGCTCGCCCGCATCACCACCGGTGCGGACGTCACCATGGCGATGCCGATGGAGGCATTCTGATTGTAGGACTGTCATCCCGGCCCGAGCGTGAGCGAGGGCCGGGATCGCGTCGCTGAGTACGAATATCCGCAAATGGTCCCGGGTCGCGGTCGGCGTGCCCGGGACGCCGCACAATCACTCTGGGAGGCTTTCATGGCCGAAGCTTACATCTACGACGCCGTCCGCACCCCGCGCGGACGCGGCAAGCCGGACGGTTCGCTGCACGAGGTGCCGGCGGTCGATCTCGCGGTCACGACGCTCGACGCCATTCGCAGCCGCAACGACCTCGATCCCGCGCTCGTGGAGGACGTGGTGCTCGGCTGCGTCGATCCGGTGGGCGAGGCCGGCGGCGACATCGCCCGCGCCGCAGCCCTGAAGGCGGGCTTCGGCAAGGAGGTGCCCGGCGTGCAGATCAACCGCTTCTGCGCCTCCGGCCTCGATGCCGTGAATCTTGCGGCGGCGCAGGTCATGTCCGGCATGAAGGACCTCACCATCGGCGGCGGCGTGGAATCCATGAGCCGCGTCGGCATGGGCGCATCCGGCGGCGCATGGCCGGTCGATCCCGGCATCGCCATCGCCAACTACTTCCTGCCCCAGGGCATCTCGGCCGATCTCATCGCGACGAAATACGGCTTCTCCCGCGACGATGTCGACGCCTATGCCGTCCAGTCGCAGAAGCGCGCCGCGAAGGCCTGGGAGGAGGGGCGCTTCGCCAAGTCCGTCGTGCCCGTGAAGGACGTCAACGGCCTCACGATCCTGGCCAGGGACGAGCACATGCGGCCGCAGACGGACATGCAGTCCCTGGGCCAGCTGAAAGCCGCCTTCGTGCAGATGGGCGAGATGGGCGGCTTCGACGCGGTGGCGATTGCCGCGCATCCCGATGTGGAGTTCGTCAACCACGTGCACCACGCAGGCAACTCCTCGGGCATCGTGGACGGCGCTTCCGCTGTGCTCGTGGGCTCGAAGGAGGGCGGCGCGAAGGCGGGCCTCAAAGCCCGCGCGCGCATCAAGGCCTTCGCCTCCATCGGCTCCGATCTCGCGCTCATGCTCACGGGGCCCGTGGACGTGACCGAGCTCGTGCTGCGCAAGGCCGGCATGACGAAGGACGATATCGATCTGTTCGAGATCAACGAGGCCTTCTCGGCGGTGGTGCTGCGCTACATGCAGGCCATGGATCTCGACCCGTCCGTCGTCAACGTGAACGGCGGCGCCATCGCCATGGGCCACCCGCTGGGTGCGACCGGCGGCATGGTGCTGGGAACGGTGCTCGACGAGATGGAGCGCACGAACAAGCAGACCGCTCTCGTGACCCTCTGCGTCGCCGCCGGCATGGGCACGGCCACGATCATCGAGCGCGTTTAACGCTTTGTCATCCCTGGCGGCCCGCAAGGGCCGGGAAGGGGATCCATCAACCGGCGCGCACGCAAGTGGATTCCCTTCCCCTCCGCTGCGCTCCGGTCGGGAATGACACGAAAGTCCGGGAGAGAACTATGACGAACTTCACCAACTTCCGCTTCGAGGTCGACGGCGACGGGATTGCGCTCGCGACCTGGGACATGGCCGACCGCTCCATGAACGTCATCACGCCGCAAGTGATGGAAGAGCTGTCGCAGATCGTCGATAAGGTCGCGGGCGACGAAGCCATCAAGGGCTGCGTCATCACCTCCGGAAAGGACTCGTTCTCCGGCGGCGCGGACCTCAACATGCTCCAGGGACTCGGCGCGGAATACGAGCGGCTGGCGAAGGAGAAGGGCGAAGAGGCTGCGATGCAGTTCTTCTTCGACGAGTCGCGCAAGCTCTCGCTGCTCTACCGCCGCCTCGAGACCTGCGGCAAGCCGTTCGCGGCCGCGGTCCACGGCGTGTGCCTCGGCGGCGCATTCGAACTGGCGCTCGCCTGCCATTACCGCGTGCTGTCGGATGTGGATTCCACCCGCGTCGGCCTGCCCGAGGTGAAGGTCGGGCTCTTCCCGGGCGCCGGCGGCACACAGCGCGTGGCGCGCCTGATGCAGACGGGCGATGCGCTGCAGATGCTGTTTAAGGGCGACCAGATCCGCCCGCTCATGGCGCGCAACATGGGCCTCGCCCACGCGGTCGCGCCGCGCGATCAGATCGTCCAGGCGGCGAAGGACTGGATCAAGCAGGGCGGCTCGGCTGAAGCGCCGTGGGACCAGAAGGGCTTTAAGCTTCCCTCCAACAAGGTCTATTCGGCGGCCGGCATGCAGATCTGGCCTCCGGCCAACGCCATCTATCGCCGCGAGACGCAGGACAACCACCCGGCCATCTACGCGATCCTGGAATCGGTCTACCAGGGCCTGCAGCTTCCGATGGATCTGGCGCTGAAGGTGGAGTCGCGCTGGTTCGCCAAGATCCTGCGCTCGAAGGTGGCGGCGGCCATGATCCGCACGCTCTTCGTCTCCATGCAGGACCTCAACAAGGGCGCGCGCCGTCCCAAGGACGTGCCGCCCACGTCGCTCAAGAAGGTCGGCGTCATCGGCGCAGGCTTCATGGGCGCGAGCGTGGCCTATGTCACCGCCAATGCGGGCTTCGAGGTCGTTCTGATCGACCGCGACGTGGAGGCGGCGGAAAAGGGCAAGGCCCACTCGCACAAGCTCATGTCCGACCAGATCATGAAGGGCCGCGCCAAGACCGCGGATCGCGATGCGCTGCTCGCGCGCATCACGCCGTCGGCCGGTTACAGCGACCTGAAGGATTGCGACCTCGTCATCGAGGCCGTGTTCGAGGATCCGCAGGTGAAGGCCGAGGTGATCGCGAAGGTGGAGGCGGCGATCCGTCCCGACTGCATCTTCGCCTCCAACACCTCGACGCTGCCGATCACGGGGCTCGCCAAGACCTCGAAGAACGCAGGCCAGTTCATCGGCATCCACTTCTTCTCGCCGGTCGAGAAGATGATGCTGGTCGAGATCATCATGGGCAAGGAGACGGGCGAGAAGGCGCTCGCCACTGCGCTCGACTACGTGCGGGCCATCAAGAAGACGCCCATCGTCGTCAACGATTCCCGCGGCTTCTTCGCCAATCGCTGCGTGCTGGCCTATATCCTCGAAGGTCATCTCATGCTGACCGAAGGCGTGCCTGCGACGATGATCGAACAGGCAGGCAAGCAGGCGGGCATGCCTGTCGGCCCGCTCTCGCTCAACGACGAAGTCGGCGTCGATCTCGGCCTCAAGATCCTCAGGGCCACGAGGGCGCAGCTGGGCGATGCCGCCATCATCCCGGAGCAGGAGCAGCTGCTGACGACCCTGGTGGAGAAGGAGGGCCGTCTCGGCCGCAAGAACCGCAAGGGCTTCTACGATTATCCGGAAGGCGGCCCCAAGCGCCTTTGGCCCGGCCTGAAGGGTCTCCAGGTGAATCCGGCGGCTGCCGAACTCATTGACATGCAGGAGTTGAAGCAGCGCCTCCTCGTGACGCAGGCACTGGAGGCCGCGCGCACGGTGGAGGAGGGCGTCATCACCGATCCCCGCGAGGCGGATGTGGGCTCGATCCTCGGCTTCGGCTTCGCGCCCTATACGGGCGGCGCGCTCTCCTACATCGACTTCATGGGGCCCAAGGCCTTCGTGGAGCTGTGCGGGAAGCTGCAGGCGAAGCACGGCGACCGTTTCGCCCCGCCGAAGATCCTGCTCGACATGGCCGCCTCCGGCGAGACCTTCTACGGCCGCGCCGCGGCGAAGAAGGCTGCTTGACCTCATCCGGCGTTCCGGGGCCATTTCCTGGCCCCGGAACAACAGGAGCCGACCATGAAACCCCTCTTCACCATGCTGGCGGGCTACAACGCCTGGTGCAATCGACGCCTGTACGACGCGGCGTCCGAGCTCTCAGACGAGGACTACCGTGCTGACCGCGGGGCATTCTTCAAGTCCCTGCACGGCACGCTGAACCACATCCTCGTGGCCGACCGGATCTGGTTGCGGCGCTTCACCGGCGAGGGCGATGCGCCGACGCGCCTCGACGCCATCCTGTTCGATGAGCTTGAACACTTGCGCCAGGCGCGAGAGGCCGAGGATGCGCGGATCGTCGCCTATGTCGACCGCCTGTCGGAGTCCGATCTGTCCGGACCCATCCGCTACAATCTCATCTCAAGGCCGGAGACCGTGGAGCAGCCGCTTGCGCCGGCGCTGCTCCACTTCTTCAACCACCAGACCCATCATCGGGGCCAGGCCCATTGCATCCTGACCGGGTTCGGTCGCGAGGCGCCATCTCTCGACCTCGTTCCGTTCCAGCGCGAAACCGGCATGGGCATGGCATGAACCTTTGGCTGCGCCTCATCTCCCTGATCGTTTCCGCCTTCGTCCGCCCGAGGCTCGACCCGGTTCGGGACGTCTCGCGCCTGTCCTTCCGGGTCTGGCCCCACGATCTCGACACGTCGCTCCACCTGAACAACGGCCGCTACTGGACGCTGATGGATCTCGGTCGGACCGACATCATGGTCCGTTCGGGACTGTGGCGGGTGATCCTCAAGAACGGCTGGGTGCCCATCGTCGGCGCTGGCCAGATCCGTTTCCGGCGGGAGCTGAGGCCGTTCCAGCCCTTCACCCTGGAAACCCGTATTCTCACCTGGTCCGAGAGCCATGTGGTGATGGAGCACCGGCTGGTGTCGAAAGCCAGGGACGGCAGCCCGGTCCTCAACGCCATCGCTCTCGTGCGGGCCGGACTCTACGACCGCAAGAAAAAGAGCTTCGTCTCGATGGAGCGCCTGCTCGGCGAGATCGGCCTGAAGGCGGAGCCGCCGGCAGCCTCGCCCGAGGTCCTGGCCTTTCTGAGTTCCGAGGAGACCTTGAAGCAGGCGGCTTGATGGTTCGGCGTGGTGCTGTAGTTTCGTGCTGCCTGTCACAGAAGCGAAGCTGAGCCCATGCCCCGCATTATCGACTATTACTTCTCCCTCGTGAGCCCCTGGGCCTATATCGGCCACGCCCCCTTCATGGAGATTGCGGAGAGGCACGGGGTCGAGATCAACTACAAGCCCGTCTTCCTTGGCCGTGTTTTCGCCGAGACCGGCGGCCTGCCGCTTCCCCAGCGCCACCCGGCGCGCCAGCGCTACCGCATGGTCGAGCTGCAGCGCTGGCGGGAGAAGCGTGGCCTTTCCTTCAATCTCCAGCCCAAGCACTGGCCCTTCGACGTGAACCTGGCGGATCGCTTCGCGATCGCCATCACGATTGCCGGAAAGAGCCCCGACGCCTTTCTGCGCCGCGCCTATGCCGCTGTCTGGGAGGAGGAGCGGAATCTGGCCGATCCCCTGGTGCTGACCGAAATCGCCGAGCAGGCCGGGCTCGATTCCTCCTCCCTGATGGAAACCGCGACGGGCACGACAACCGAGGCGCTCTACGCGCTCAACCTCGAGAATGCGGTCGCGGGAGACATCTTCGGTTCCCCGGCCTATGTCCTCGACGGCGAGGTTTTCTGGGGGCAGGACCGCCTGGAACTCCTCGACGACGCCCTGACAGGCGGACGCGCGCCTTACCGGCCGAACGTGTGAGGCGATGACGCAGCAAAAGACGATCGGCCTCATCGGCGGGATGAGCTGGGAGAACTCGGCCGAGTACTACCGCATCATCAATCCGGAGATGCAGAGACGCCTCGGCGGCGTCCACTCGGCGCGCAGCCTCATGTACTCGGTCGATTTCGGCGAGATCGAGCAGCTTCAGCATGCGGGAGACTGGGACCGGCTCTCCCGGTCCATGCAGGATGCGGCGATCCGGCTGGAGCGCGGCGGCGCCGATTTCGTCGTCCTCTGCACCAACACCATGCATCGCCTGGCCGATGCGATCACTTCGGCTGCAAGCATTCCACTGCTGCATATCGCCGATCCGACGGCCGAGAGGATAAAGGCTGCCGGCCTCAACCAGATCGGCCTGCTCGGCACCGCCTTCACCATGGAGCAGGACTTCTACAAGGGCCGCCTGCAGCAGGCCCACGGCCTCGAGGTGATCGTGCCCGAGGCGGAGGACCGGCGCATCGTCCACGAGATCATCTATAAGGAACTCGTGCTCGGACGGATCAGGCCGGAGTCACGGCAGGCCTACCGCAAGATCATCGCCCGCCTGATCGCGCGGGGCGCGCAGGCCGTCATTCTCGGCTGCACCGAAATCATGCTGCTGGTCTCAGGTGAGGATAGCGCCGTGCCGCTGTTCGACACCACGACGATCCACGCCCTTTCCGCCGTCGACTACGCCCTCGCTAATTGAGGAAAGGCGGAACTCCTACTCCGCTGCGACCCGTGTCGCGCGCCACTGGGTGAGCAGAGCCCTGAGAGCTGCGGGCTTCAGCGGCTTGTTGAGGATGTGGACGTTCATGGCCGTGGCCTCCTCGCGCACGGCGGGCGTGCGGTCGGCGGTCACGAGCACGGCGGGCGTGTTGACCTGCGTCTTCCAGCGCAGGGCCTTGATGAGTTCGAGGCCGTCGCCTTCGTCCAGGTGGTAATCGGCGATGAAGACCTCGGGCAGCAGCCTGCTGGTCTTCAGGACCTGCTGTGCGCTTTCGAGGTGCGAGGCGGTCCAGACCTCACAGCCCCAGCCCGCGAGCAGCAGGCGCATGCCTTCCAGGATCGCCGGCTCGTTGTCGACCACGAGGATGCGCAGGCCCGAGAGCGGCGTCACCGGCGGCTTCGGCGGTTCGGCGGCCATCTCCGTGGCGGGCAGCGCTGCGACGACCGGCACCTCGACCCTGAAGACCGAGCCGCGCCCGACCTCCGATGTCAGCGTCACGGGGTGCTTCAGCACGCGGCCGATGCGCTCCACGATGGACAGGCCAAGGCCAAGGCCGCGCGCGGCCTTCATGCCCTGGTCGAGGCGCTGGAACTCGCGGAACACGATGCGCTGCTTCGAGGGCGGGATGCCGAGGCCCGTATCCCAGACCTCCAGCACGAGATGCCCGTGGCGGTGCCGCGCGCCGACGAGCACGCGTCCCTTCAGCGTGTATTTGATCGCATTCGAGATCAGGTTCTGCAGGAGGCGGCGCAGCAGGCGGCGGTCGGAGCGGATCGTGAGGGAGGAGGGGACGAAGGTAAGCTTCAGACCCTTCTCCCGCGCGACCGGGTCGAATTCGCGCTCGAGTTGACGGAAGAGCTCGTCGATGCGGAAGCTCGACCATTGCGGCTTCATCGCGCCCGTATCGAGGCGCGAGATGTCGAGAAGCGCCGTGAGGATTTCCTCCACCGCGTCGAGGGAGGCGTCGATATTCTCGGCGAGGGTCGCGTCGCCCGCGTCCCGGTCGCGCTCCACGAGCGATGTCGCGTAAAGCCGCGCTGCGTTGAGCGGCTGGAGAATGTCGTGGGAGGCGGCGGCGAGAAAGCGCGTCTTCGAGATGTTCGCCTCGTCCGCCTCGGCCTTGGCGTTCCTGAGCGCCTCGTTGAGGCGCGTCAGCTCCTCGGTTCTCTCGCGCACGCGCTGTTCCAGCGTCTCGTTGGCGCGGCGGCTTTCCTCCTCCGCCTGCACGGTTTCGGTCACGTCCGTGTAGGTTGTGACAAGACCTCCATCGGGCAGCGGGTTGGAGCGGATCTCGATCACCTTGCCGGAGGGATAGAGCCTGAGGCGCACCGGTGCGAAATCGTGCAGGAAGGAATCGATGCGCGCCTGGATCAGCGCATTCAGCTCGCCGGCGCCGTAGGAGCCGCGCTCCGCATTGAAGCGGATGATGCTGTCCATGCCGACGCCGACGCGCACGAGGTTGGGCGGCAGGTCGTAGAGATCGACGAAGGCCTGGTTCCAGGCGAGCAGGCGCAGGTCGCGGTCGAGCACCGTGATGCCCTGCTTGGCATAGTTGATCGCGTGCTGGAGCAGATCGCGGCTGTGCTGGATCGCAGCCGAAGCGTCGTCCAGCAGCTTGAGGGCGGCCTTGGTCGAGACGGTGCGGCGGCGCAAAAGCAGCGAGAGGGCGAGGCGCGAGGACGCGGTTCCGATGGCCGACGCCAGGAGGTGCTCCGCATAGCGCAGGAGGTGGATGTCGGCCTCGGCCCGCGGCTCCAGGCTCTGCCCGCGGCTGTGGGCGAAGCCCTCGAAGGAGCGCGTCGTGCGCTCCTCGCCGAGATAGCGGGCGATGGTCGCGCGCAGCTCGTCCACGGTCACGCTCGCGCGGAAAAGGCGGAAGCTCGGCGCGACGGAAACGGGCGTCTCGCCGACGAAGACGTTGGACTGGATCTGCTCCAAGGCCGTCGCGGGCCGCCAGAAGGAGAAGCCGACATAGCAGAGAATATTGAGCGACAGGCTCCAGACGACGCCGTGGGTGAGCTGGGGCAGGTCCACTCCGAACAGGGCGGTGGGCTTGAGGGCGGTGATCCCGAAGGGACCGGTCACGACCACATCGGACCAGAACACCCCGTCCCAGACGAGGCTGGGCAGGAGCAGCGTGTAGGCCCAGGTGATGAAGCCAGCGATGAGGCCGGCGCTGGCGCCCAGCGCCGTGCCGCGCGACCAGATCAGCCCGCCGAGGAAGGCCGGGGCGACCTGCGCGATGGCGGCGAACGAGAGCAGGCCGATAGCGGCGAGCGCCGCCTCGCCCGAGTTCCGGTAATAGACATAGGCGAGGAGGATGACCGCCACGATCGAGGCGCGCCGGACGGCGATGACGAACCCGCCGGGATCCATGCCGGCGAAGGACCGCCGCCGCAGGACGATGGGCATGACGAGGTGGTTCGAGATCATCACCGCCACCGCCACGGAATCGACGATGACCATGGCGGTGGCCGCCGAGAAGCCGCCGAGGAAGGCGATGATGGCGATGGTGCCCGCATCGTTGAGGAGCGGCAGGGCCAGCACCGTCATGTCGCGGTCGATGGTGCCCTCGGGGAAAACGGCGAGGCCTGCGAGCGCCACCGGGATCACGAAGAGATTGATGAGCACGAGGTAGAGCGGAAACATCCAGGCCGCGCGCTTGATGTCCCCGATGCCACGGTTCTCGACCACGGTCATGTGGAACTGGCGCGGCAGCAGCAGGGCGGCGCAGGCGGAGAGCAGGATCAGGGTGATGTAGCTGCCGAAGCCCGAGGTGCGCCCTGCGATGTTCGCGCTGATACCCTGTGCATGAAGCCTGTCGACGATGGCGTCGTAGCCGTCGAACATGATGAAGGTGACGTAGCCGCCGACGACCAGAAAGGCGACGAGCTTCACCACGGATTCGAGCGAGATCGCCATCATCAGCCCGTCCTGGTGCTCGGTGGCGTCCGTGTGGCGCGTGCCGAAGGCGACCGCAAAACCCGCGAGCACGAAGGCGACCACGAGCGAGAGATTCCCGACGAACGGGATTTCCGTCGGCACGGTGCCGTTGGCGGCGGTCAGGAACACGTCGAGGGAGGACGAAACCGCCTTCAGCTGTAGCGCGATATAGGGAATGGAGCCGATCAGGGCGATCAGGCTCACGAGAGCGGCGACGCGCTCGCTCTTGCCATAGCGGGCGGCGACGAAGTCGGCGATGGACGAGATGTTCTGGGTCTTTGCGACCCGCACGATGCGGGCGATGAGGACATGGCCCAGGCCGATGACGAGGATGGGGCCGATATAGATGGCGAGGAAGTCGAGGCCCGAATGGGTGGCAAGCCCCACCGATCCGAAGAAGGTCCAGGAGGTGCAGTAGACGGCGAGCGCCAGGGCGGCGACCGTCGCGCGGTACGGCCCCTGCACGAAACGCCGCCCCGCATTGTCGCCCCAGTGGGCGACCGCGAAGAGCAGGCAGAGATAGACCAGCGCCGTCAGGATAACCGCCCAGCTGGCGACCATGGATGGATCCTCGCAAGAAACTGCTACAGGTTTAGCCGTTCAGGCTCTCGAACGCCACAGAGGCATCGTCACAAGCCCCGGTCCCATTCCGGCTCAGGCGCGAAGCGCCGGCTCAGGAACTCCACGAAGGCGCGCACCTTGGCCGGGACCTGCCGGCCCGAGGGCAGGACGGCGTGGACGCCCACCTCGTAGGCCGGGTAGTCGTCGAGGAGGCGAATGAGCGTTCCCTCGCGAAGGCTGTCGCCCACGAGGAAGGTCGGCTGATAGATCAGCCCCTGTCCGGCCAGCGCCGCGGCAAGCAGGGCGTCGCCGTTGTTGGCGCGCAGATTGCCCTGGACCGACGCCACCATCTCGCCCTCCGCTCCGAACGCCCAGCGATCGGCGCCGACGGTGCTGGACAAGGTGTAGCCGAGGCAGTTGTGGCGGGAGAGATCCTCCAGGGTCTTCGGTGTCCCATGCGCCTCGAGGTAGGACGGCGCGGCGCAGACGACGATGCGGCAGGGGGCAAGCCGCCGGGCGATGAGGCTCGAATCCTTCAGCCGCCCGATCCTTATCGCCAGATCCCAGCCCTCCTCGATCAGGTCCACATAGCGGTCCGCTAGGCCGAGATCGACGGAAATGGCCGGGTAGAGGCGGCTGAACTCGGCGAGAGCCGGGACGATCTGACGGAAGCCGAAGGTGAGGGGGACATTGAGGCGCAAGGTGCCCCGGGGCTCGATCCGGTCGAGGCTGGCCGAGGCTTCCGCCTCCTCGATCTCGGCCAGAATGCGCTCGCAGGCGGCCAGATAGCTGCGCCCGCCTTCGGTCAGGACCAGCCGGCGCGTCGAGCGGTTCAGAAGCTTGATCCCGAGCCGTTCCTCAAGGGCGGCGATGTGCTTCGTCACCATGGTCTGTGAGAGGTGAAGCGCCCGCGCCGCCGCCGAGAAGCTGCCGAGCGCGGCCACGCGAACGAAGACCTGCATGCTGGTGACGCGGTCGAGCATGTCTCACTCCCCGGGTGTGAGCTGATATTCGGATGGAGCGATTATCATGTCTTTGGTTTGAGGTCATATGGGAGTTCCAAAGCAGGAGACCTCTCCCCATGATCGACACCCGCACCGCTCCCTATGCCGCCCTTGTCCTCCGTGTGACGCTGGGGGCTCTTTTCCTGGCCCATGCGGGCCTCAAGATCTTCGTCTTCACGCCCGCCGGCACGGCGCAGTTCTTCGGCACTCTCGGCCTGCCGTCCTTCCTGGCCTATGTGGTCATTCTGGCCGAACTGGCCGGCGGCCTCGCCCTGATCCTCGGCTTCCTGACCCGCTGGGCGGCGCTGGCGCTCATCCCGATCCTCCTTGGTGCCATCGTCACGGTCCACGGCTCGGCCGGGTTCTTCTTCTCCAACCCCAACGGCGGTTGGGAATTCCTGGCGTTCTGGATCGCGGCCCTGGGGGCGCAGGCCCTCCTCGGCGACGGTGCCTACGCCCTGTCGTCCGGATCGGCAAAGGCTGCTCCCGCGTTGTCCACCCGGTCGGCCTGATGGAAGCAGCCATGAGCGATCCCAATGCTTCCCCGGCCGCCGGATCTCCGGCGGCCCGCCCCATCGATCCCGGCGTCCGTATCGGGCATGTCCACCTGAAGGTGGCCGACCTTGACCGCTCGCTCGCCTTCTATTGCGGCGTTCTCGGCTTCGAGTTGATGCAGCGCTACGGCACCCAGGCCGCCTTCGTCTCGGCAGGCGGCTATCACCACCATATCGGGCTCAATACCTGGGAGAGCAAAGGCGGCTCGCCGCCGCCTCCCGGCACGACGGGCCTCTACCATGTGGCGATCCTTTATCCGACGCGGGCGGCTTTGGCCGATGCTCTCGGCCGGCTGGCGGAGGCGGATATCCCGCTCCAGGGCGCGAGCGATCACGGGGTGAGCGAGGCGCTCTACCTGAGCGATCCGGACGGCAACGGCATCGAACTCTATGTCGACAGGCCGACGGACCAGTGGCCGCGCACGCCGGACGGCGAATTGCAGATGGTCACCCGCCGCCTCGACCTGCAGGACCTGCTGGCGGCACGCAGCGCTTGACGAAAATTGCAGGCCGGACACCTTTAAGCTCGACGATTGAGACGAGAGGGTCCGGCCATGTTGAACGAGTTCAAGAAGTTCGCCCTGCGCGGCAATGTGGTCGACCTCGCCATCGGCGTCATCATCGGCGCGGCCTTCAGCCGGATCGTGGATTCCATCGTCGGCGACATCTTCACGCCGATCATCGGGGCCATCACAGGCGGCCTCGATTTCTCGAACTACTTCATCCCGCTGGCCGACACCGTCACGGCGCAGTCGCTCGTCGAAGCCAAGAAGCAGGGCGCAGTCCTCGCCTGGGGCAACTTCATCACGGTCACGATCATTTTCCTCATCGTGGCCCTCATCCTCTTCTTCGTGGTGAGGGCGATGAACCGGCTGCGGCGTACGGAGGACGACAAGGCGGGCACAGCGAAGGCGCCGGAACTCCCCGCCGACGTGCAGCTCCTTTCGGAAATCCGCGACATCCTCAAAGAACAGAAGGCCGCCTGTTCCATCACCGGATCCGATGGATCCTTTCGCTTCTTTTGATGAATGGGGCGGCGACGCTTGCCTTTGGCAGGCGAACGGGCCATGCCTGAGCGCCTGTTTGAGGATTGGCCTTGATGAACGCATCCGTTTCGATTTCCTCCCTTCTCAATCTGCGCCCGGAAGCGGAGCAGGCTCCGACGAGCGGCATCGTGGATGTGTTCAGCTACGGTCGGGGACGCCCGGGCATCATCCCGCTCTGGGTGGGCGAGGGCGATCTGCCGACGCCCGCCTTCATCTGCGAGGCGGCGGCCCGGTCGCTGAAGGACGGCGAGACCTTCTACACCTACCAGCGCGGCATTCCGGAACTGCGCCAGGCCATCGCCAGCTACCACGAGCAGGTCTACGGCAAGCCGTTCGATCTGGAGCGCATCTTCGTCACCTCCGGCGGAATGCCTGCGATGCAGATCGCCTTTCGCATGACCTGCGGCGCCGGCGACGAGGTGCTGGTGCCGACCCCCGCCTGGCCGAACTTCGTGGGCGCCATCACGATTTCCGGCGCACGGGCCGTCGCCGTGCCGATGACCATCGATGCGCAGGGCTGGCACCTCGACTTCGAGCGGCTGGAACAATCCATCACGCCGCGCACCCGCGTACTTGTCATCAACTCGCCCTCGAACCCGACGGGCTGGACCGCAAGCCGCGCGGATCTCAAGGCCGCGCTGGAACTGGCCCGCAGGCACGGCCTCTGGATCGTCGCCGACGAGATCTACAGCCGGTTCGTTCATGATCCGGCGTTGACGGTCGAGGGACGCTCGCCGTCCTTCCGTGACATCATGACGCCGGAAGACAAGATCCTCTTCGTTCAGACCTTCTCCAAGAACTGGGCGATGACCGGCTGGCGGCTCGGCTGGATCGAGGCCCCGCCCGCACTCGGGCAAGTCATCGAGAACCTGCTCCAGTACCAGACATCGGGGACGCCGGTCTTCGTTCAGCGGGCGGGCGTCGCCGCCATCGAGCAGGGCGACGACTTCCTTGCCGAGCAGATCGCCCAGGCGAAGGCCGGGCGCGAGATCGTCGGACGGCTGGCGGAAACGGGCCTCGTGGAGCTTCCGCCACCGAGCGGCGCATTCTACGCCTTCCTCAAGATCAAGGGTGCGACCAGCTCCAAGGACATCGCATTCCGCCTCATCGACGAGGCGAATGTCGGTCTCGCGCCCGGCTCCGCCTTCGGCGAGGCGGGCGAGGGCTACCTACGCCTCTGCTACCTGCGCAAGGCGGAGGATCTGGAGGAGGCGGTCCGGCGCATCGCCGCCGCCCTGCCGAAGCTCGTGGCGTGACGGCTCTCATCCGCTGAGGTGAGGAAGAGACCTCATAGGTTGATAACTTGATTCAAGATTGACCCTTCGGTGATCCCGGCATGAAGCTCCTTCCTGCAAGGAGGAGCTTCATGAAAAGCGGATTCGGTGACGGTGTCGCCGCCGAAATGGTCCTGGGACGTGGGGGCGGGAAGTCCCGCCCGACCGTCAGCGGCTTTCGACTCCGTTCAGTTTCGATCATGCGCCTCATCCTTGCCCATCTCGCCCAGATTCTCGTTGCCTGCCTCGGCGGCCTCGTCTTCCACTGGCTCGGCGTCCCGGCCGCATGGCTCTCCGGCGCTGCGATTGCGACGACGCTCTGGGGACTGACCGGCTGGGCCGTGTCCATGCCGCGGGCTCTCGCCGATGCGGCGATGCTGATTTCGGGCGCGGCCATGGGCGCTGCGGTGACGCCGGCGGCGGTTGCAGCCGTGGGGCGCTATCCGGGCAGCCTCGTCCTTCTGGTCATCGGTGTCTTCGCGATCTCTGCCGCCTCCACGCTCTGGCTTACCCGCATGTCCGGCTGGCGCAGGGCGGATGCGGTGCTGGCCTCCGTTCCCGGCGCGCTCTCGACGGTGCTTGCGGTCGCGGCCGACCGGAAGGCGGATGTGGCCTCCATCGCCATCGCCCAGAACCTGCGTCTCTTCGTGCTGATCGCGCTGTTGCCGAGCCTCGTGGTTCTCACCGGCGGAGGGGCCAATATCGGCGCCCTGATCGGCGAGGGGCTGCCGGTCGCGACGCCGGTCGGCATGGCCGTCGTTCTGCTGGGCGGCCTTGCTCTGGGTGCCGTGTTCAAGATCCTGAAAGTTGCCGCGCCGGTTCTGCTCGGCGCCACCGTCGTGAGCACGGTGAGCCATGCCACGGAGGTGGTGACCGGCGTCATTCCTCCCGTCATCGCGACGGGCGGCCTCGTGCTCATCGGCATCTTCATCGCCGAGCGTTTCCGCAACATCCAGCGCTCGACCCTGCGGCGGGCCCTGACGGCGGCGCTCGGTTCCTTTCTCGTCGGGATGACTGTCGCCACGCTCTTCGCTGCGCTCGCCGCTCTGCTCGCGGGGGTGAGCTTCGCCAACAGCCTCGTCGCCTTCGCGCCGGGCGGGCTCGAGGCCATGACGGTGCTGGCCCTCGTTCTCGGGCTCGATCCGCTTTACGTCGGCATCCACCACCTCGTCCGGTTTCTTGGCATCGGCCTCATCCTGCCCTTCCTCATCGGCTGGCTGCAGCGGGAAAAGGTGGCGCCGGGAGAGTGAGGATCAGGAGCGCTCGTTTCTGAGCCGCTCGACCGCCTCCATGCGCGGCTTCGCCGTCTCCCACAGGCGCTTGGTGACGGCTGCGACGATGGCCTCCGTGAGCAGGAGAAGCGCCGCCGAGGAATCCCAGTTCGAGGGTGCTGCGATATGGGCCGGCAGCACATGGCGCGCCACGCGGGCGATGGGGGAGAGCCAGGGGTCGGTGAGGAGCACGACCGTCGCACCCTGTCCCGCCGCGGTTTCTGACAGGGCGATCACATCCTCCTGGTAACGGCGGATGTCGAAGGCGACGATCACGTCCTTCCTTCCGATCTCGATCATCCGGTCGCGCCAGAGGGCGGGCTGTCCTTCGATGAAGTCCACCTGGCTGCGGACGATGCGGAAATGGCTTTCCGCATAGCGGGCGAGTGCGCCCGTGAAACGCCCTCCCGTGAAATGGATGTTCCGGCGCGGGTCGCTGAGCAGCGCGACCACCGCATCGAACTCGGCCGGGGCGATATTGTCCACCGTCGCACGCAGGTTCCCGATCACCGCTTCCGCGAAGGAGGCGAGGGCGGGTGCGCCCTGTCCCTTGTCGGAGGGGCCGGCCTTGGCGAGCGGGGACAGGAGCTGGGCCTCGAGTTCCTCGCGCAAATGCTTCTGGAAATCGGGAAAGCCGCCGAATCCCAGCCGCGTGACGAAACGCAGGACCGAGGGGGCGGAGATCCCCGCGCGCGAGGCGAATTCCGCAGCGGTATCCAGGCCGGCGAAGGGATAATGGCTCAGGAGCAGGTGCGCCGCCCGTTTTTCGCTCGGCGTGAAGGAATCCATCTCGTGCCGGATGCGCTCGGCGAGGCTGGGCTGGTCGGCTGGGGGGAGGTCTCTCCCATCGCGCATTCCGGATCGATCCACAGCCCCTCCTTGACGGTTCTGAAAAGCTGTATCAGAAATTTCAAAATAGCAAAAAACGATAATGAACGTACCAATCGTTCAAAGAGGGACCTAAACCTGCTCCGGCAGGGCAACGGAGGACCGCATGAGGAATGCGAGTCGGGTGGCGACCGATGTCGAGCCTGCTGCCGAGGCAGCAGAGCCGGTCGCCCGCGTGGAGAATCCCCAAGGGCGCTCCCCCATCCTCCTCATCTGCGAGCATGCCTCCAATTTTCTCCCCCGCCGCTACGGCACCCTCGGACTAGGCCCTGCCGAACTGGAGAGCCACATCGCCTGGGACCCGGGCGCGCTCGGCGCCGCGAGGGAGCTGTCGCGTCTCCTCGATGCGCCGCTCGTTCACGCGACGGTCTCGCGCCTCGTGCTCGATCTCAACCGCGATCCCTCCGCCCCCGATTCCATCTGGACCCTGAGCGAGCGGACGGTCATTCCGGCGAACGAGACCATCGATCCGGATGAGCGGGCCTACCGGGTCCGGGAGGTCTATGACGCCTTCCATCGCGGCGTTGACCGGCTCATTGAGCCCCGCGTCCGGACGGAACAGACGCGGGCTGTCGTCTCCATCCATTCCTTCACGCCGGTCTACCGCGACGTGCCGCGTCCCTGGCAGATCGGGCTCATCTTCGACCGGGACGAGCGCCTCGCCCGCAGCGTCGAAGCAGGCCTGAAGCGCGAACCCGCGCTGATTGTCGGCATGAACGAACCCTATTCGCCAGCGGACCGGGTGTTCCACACCCTCGAACGCCACGCCGAAAGGCGCGGGCTCGCACCGCTGATGATCGAGATCCGCAACGACCTGATCCGCACGGAAGACGGCCAGGCGTCGTGGGCAAGCCGTCTCGCGCCGCTTTTGAGGGAGGGGGCACGGACGCTCTGATGACGGGCATGGCGCATGATGTGCCGTGGCCCGAGGGACAGACATTTCTTGGAGGAAGAGACATGTCGATCGAAAGCGCCGGGGCACCGACCCCGCAGACCGGGGTGCACAGCGCCGCCGGAATTACCTACACCACGGTGGACGCAACCTATTTCGAAGCGCGTCGCCTCAAGCGGCACGCCCGCGTTTGGTCGCTCTGGGCGCTCGGCGTCGGCGCGGTGATCTCGGGCCACTATTCGGGCTGGAACCTCGGCCTCGCCAACGGCTTCGGCTCGATGTTCTTCGCGACGATCATCATCGCGATCATGTATCTCGGTCTCACCTTCTCGCTGGCCGAGATGTCGCCGGCCCTGCCGCATACGGGCGGCGCATATTCCTTCGCCCGCACCTCCATGGGGCCGTGGGCGGGCTATATCACGGGCATTGCCGAGAACATCGAGTTCGTGCTGACCCCGGCCGTGATCGTGTTCTTCATCAGCGCCTATCTCTCGGCGATCTTCGAGACGTCGCCTGCATTCCAGCCGGTCTACTGGGTCCTCTGTTATGCGCTCTTCGTCGGGCTCAACATCGTCGGCGTCGAACTGTCGTTCAAGGTGACCGTCACCGTGACGCTCATGGCGCTCGCGGTGCTCGCCTTCTTCTACGTCTCGGTGCTGGTCTCCGGTGAGTTCGACTTCTCCCGCTGGGCGCTGAACATCGGCGCCGACGGCACAGAACTGCCCCAAGGAAACGGGCCGTTCCTGCCGATGGGCGTCGCCGGCATCCTGACGTCGCTGCCCTTCGCCGTCTGGCTGTTCCTCGCCATCGAACAGCTCCCATTGGCGGCGGAGGAATCGCACGACCCGCAGCGCGACATGCCGAAGGGCATCATCGCGGGCATCCTGACGCTCATCGTCTCCGCCTTCCTCGTGCTCTTCCTGAACACGGGTATCGCGCCGGGTGCCGCCGTTCTCGGCAAGTCGGGCGAGCCGCTTCTCGATGGGTTCCGCACCCTGTTCGGTTCGGACATCGCGAAGATCCTCGCGGCGATCGCGGTCATCGGCCTCATCGCCTCGTTCCACACCATCATCTTTGCCTTCGGGCGGCAGATCTACTCGCTCTCGCGGGCGGGCTACTTCCCGAGCTTCCTGTCGGTGACGCATGGCGGGCGCCAGACGCCGCACGTGGCGCTGATCGCAGGCGCGGTGATGGGCCTCGTGGTGATGATGATCATCTGGTTCTCGGTCGGCGCCGAGGCCGGCGCCGGCGTGATCGGCGGCACCCTGCTCAACATGGCGGTGGCGGGCGCGATGCTGGCCTACTTCATGCAGGGCATGTCCTACATCGTCCTCAAGAAGAAGTTCCCGCACATCGCACGGCCTTACAAGAGCCCGTTCGGCATCGCAGGCGCGGCGATCTGCATGATCATCGCGGCGGTCACGCTCTACTTCCAGTTCGCGGATCCCGTGTTCCGGGCCGGCGTGATCGGCGTGGCGATCTACTATGCGGTCATGATGGCCTACTTCCTGGTCCACGGCCGTCACAAGCTGATCCTCTCTCCCGAGGAGGAGTTCGCTCTCACCAAGGGGCAGGGCGAATACAAGTCCTACTGACGAGACCAAGGGAGCGCGCATGAGGCGCGCTCCCCATACATTCCCTCGCTCAAGGTTTTTTCCGGATGGACGCTCCCAAGATCAAGACAGCCGCCGACGCTGCCGAATACGTACGCAGCCGCGATCTTCCCTTCGTCAAGATCGGCCTCACCGATGTGGACGGCATCATGCGCGGCAAGTACATGGCCCGCGACAAGTTCGAATCTGCCCTGGAGAAGGGATTCGGCTTCTGCGACGTGGTGCTGGGCTGGGACTCCAACGATCAGCTCTACGACAACACGACGCTCACCGGCTGGCACACGGCCTATCCCGATGCGACGGCGCGGGTGATCCCTGAATCCATGCGGCTCGTTCCGTTCGAGAACGACCTGCCGTTCTTCCTCGCCGAGTTCGAGGGCTATGCGGAGGCCGCCTGTCCGCGCGGCGTTCTGCGCCGGGTTCTGAAGAAGGCGGAGGATATGGGCTTCGCCGTCTCGGCCGCCGCCGAGTTCGAGTTCTTCCTGTTCGAGGAAACTCCGCATTCCGTGCGCGAGAAGAGCTACCGGGACCTGAAGAACATCACGCCGGGCTTCTTCGGCTATTCGGTGCTGCGCTCCGGCGTCCATTCCGATTTCTACCACGAGCTTCTCGACCTCGGGCGGAAGATGGATTTCGAGATCGAGGGCCTGCACACGGAGACCGGTCCCGGCGTGCTGGAAGCCGCAATCCGCGTGGACGATGCGCTGAGCGCGGCGGACAAGGCGGCCCTGTTCAAGACATATACCAAGATCCTGGCGCAGCGCCGTGGCTGGATGGCGACCTTCATGGCCAAGTGGTCGCGCGACTGGCCCGGCCAGTCCGGCCACCTGCACGCGTCCTTGCGCGATATCCGCACCGGCAAGGGCGCCTTCTATGATCCCGAGAAGCCGCACAGCATGTCCGAGACCATGCGCTGGTTCGTGGGCGGCCAGCAGAGGCTGATGCCCGAGATCCTTGCCATGGTCGCCTGCACGGTGAACAGCTACACACGGCTGATCCCCGGCTTCTGGGCGCCGACGGATTCCGCCTGGGGCGTGGAGAACCGCACCACGGCGCTGCGCGTCATTCCGGGCTCCGAGAAGTCGCAGCGGGTGGAGTACCGGGTCGCCGCCGCCGATATCAATCCGTATATCGCGCTCGCCGCCGCCATCGGCTCAGGCCTCTGGGGCATCGAGAACCGGGTCGATCCGGGCGAGCCCGTCGCGGGCAACGCCTATGCGGTCGAACACCCGAAGGAGCGCGCCCTGCCGCGCTCGCTGGGTGAGGCCGCCGAGCGGCTCAAGGGCTCTCAGGCGGCGCGCCAGCTCTTTGGCGATACCTTTGTTGACCATTACGCCGCAACGCGCGAATGGGAGGAGCGTGAGGCCCGCAAGGCCATCACCGACTGGCAGCTCGCCCGCTACTTCGAAATCATCTGATAAAGCATCATCATGGCCGACACCGATATCGTCTGTATTTCTCCCATCGACGGGCGTGAGTTCGTCCGCCGTCCCATCATGTCCGAGGCGGCCATCGATGCGGCCATCGCCGCGGCACGCGAGGCGCAGAAGGCATGGCGCAGCACATCCATGGCTGAGCGCGCGAGCAGGCTCTCCGCTTTCCTCGATGCCCTGCTGGCCATGAACCAGGAGGTGGTGCCTGAGATCGCCCAGATGATGGGCCGTCCGGTGCGCTACGGCGGCGAGTTCCGCGGGGTCGAGGAGCGCGCGCGCCATATGATCGGCATCGCGGAGGAGAGCCTCCAGCCCATTCCCGCCGATGACGAGAAGTCGGGCTTCCGCCGCATGATCAAGCGCGAGCCCGTGGGGCTCGTTCTCGTGATCGCGCCCTGGAACTATCCGTACCTGACCGCCATCAACACTATCGTGCCGGCACTCATGGCCGGCAATGCGGTGCTGCTGAAGCACGCATCCCAGACGGTTCTGGCCGGCGAACGCTTCCAGATGGCCATGGACCGGGCGGGCCTGCCGAAGGGCCTGTTCCAAAACTTGCATCTCAGCCACGATCAGACGAGCCGGATCCTGAGCGGCGGTCTCGTCGATCACTGCAACTTCACCGGTTCCGTCACCGGCGGGCGCTCCATCGAGCGCGCGGCGGCGGGGACCTTCACCTCTCTCGGCCTCGAACTCGGCGGCAAGGACCCGGCCTATGTGCGCGAGGACGCGAACATCGACCATGCCATCGAGAACCTCGTCGACGGCGCCTTCTTCAACTCGGGCCAGTGCTGCTGCGGCATCGAGCGCATCTACGTGCACGAGAAGCATTATGACCGCTTCGTCGAGGGCGCGGTCGATCTCGTGAACACATACGTGCTCGGCAACCCGCTCGAAGAGGCGACGACGCTCGGCCCCATGGCGCACAAGCGCTTCGCCGATCTCGTGCGCCAGCAGAATGCGGAAGCGGTGGCAAAGGGCGCAGGGGCCCACATCGATGCCAAACGCTTCCTGGCGGATACGGGCAATACGGCCTATCTCGCGCCGCAGGTGCTGACCGATGTCGATCACTCCATGAGCGTCATGCGGGACGAAAGCTTCGGCCCCACCGTCGGCATCATGAAGGTGAAGGGCGACGAGGAGGCCATCCGCCTCATGAACGATTCGCCCTATGGTCTCTCGGCCGCCATCTGGACGTCCGACGTCGACGCGGCGGAGGCCATCGGGGAGAAGCTCGAGACCGGCACCGTTTTCATGAACCGCTGCGACTATCTCGATCCCGCGCTCGCCTGGACCGGCGTGAAGGAGACGGGCCGCGGCGCAAGCCTGTCGCGGCTGGCCTATGAATCGCTCACCCGCCCGAAATCCTACCACCTCCGTCAGATCTGATAGAAAACAAGATGACCTCATCACCTCGCTCCAACTGGAACTATCCCACCGCCGTGCGCTTCGGCGTAGGCCGCATTTCGGAACTGGCCGAGGCCTGCAAGGCCGTCGGCATCTCGGCTCCTCTCATCGTCACGGATCCGTTTCTGGCGACTCAAGCCATGACGAAGGCGGCGCTCGACCAGCTTCTCACGGCTGGTCTCAAGGCGGCGATCTTCTCCGACATCAAGCCGAATCCGGTCGAGACGAATGTCTACAGGGGGCTGGAAGCTCTCAAGAGCGGTAGGCATGACGGCGTCGTGGCCTTCGGCGGCGGTTCGGCGCTGGATGCCGGCAAGGTCATCGCCTTCATGGCGGGACAGACCCGGCCCATGTGGGATTTCGAGGATATCGGCGACTGGTGGACCCGGGCGGATCCCAACGGCATTCTGCCGATCATCGCCGTGCCGACGACGGCCGGCACAGGCTCGGAGGTCGGTCGCGCCGGCGTGATCACGCAGGAAGCCACGCACACCAAGAAGGTGATCTTCCATCCTCTCATGATGCCGAAGATCGTGATCTGCGATCCGGAACTGACGGTGGGCATGCCGCCCCACATCACGGCAGGCACGGGCCTCGATGCACTCGCGCATTGCATCGAGGCCTATTGCGCGCCGGGCTATCACCCGATGGCCGACGGCATCGCGGTGGAGGGCATCCGCCTCGTGAAGGAATACCTGCCGCGCGCCTACAAAGACGGCAGGGACATCGAGGCCCGCGCGCAGATGATGTCCGCCGCCGCCATGGGCGCCACCGCCTTCCAGAAAGGGCTGGGGGCGATCCATGCGCTCTCGCATCCGACCGGTGCGCTCTACGACACGCATCATGGCCTGACCAATGCGGTCTTCATGCCTTACGTGCTGGTCTATAACCGCAATGCCATCGAGGAGAGGATCGCGCGGCTGTCCGCCTATATCGGCCTTGAGCCGAGCTTCCAGACCTTCCTCGACTGGGTGCTGCAACTGCGCAAGGATCTCGGCGTGCCGCACACCCTCGAAGGCCTGAAAGTCGACAGCGCGCGCTTCGACGAGATGTCCGACATGGCGCCCAACGATCCGACCGCCGGCGGCAACCCGGTGCCGATCACCAAGGAAAGCGCCCGCAAGCTCTTCGAGGACGCGCTGGCCGGGCGGCTCTGACCGGCTCGCGTCCGCAAACGGGAAAGGCACCGCCGTTCGCCACGGCGGTGCCTTTTTCCATTATCCAGCGTTCGGCTCAGGCAGCCGCCTTGAGGGGGCGTCTTGCGCTCGATCCGCAGCGGCTTCAGCGTCTCGGCCCACCGGTGCAGTTCGTCGAGCATCGCCGCGGCCGAGGACTTGTAGATGTCGGTCGGCTTGAGATTGCCGCTCTCGTCCAGGTTCTGGAAGACCATCGGCATGGGCACGCCTTCCGGAATCGGCATCATCTTCATCGACGTCACGAGCTGCTTGGCCGCCTGCACGGAACGCAGACCGCCCGAAATGCCGCCATAGCTCACGAAGCCGACGGGGGCATAGTTCCACTCCAGCGAGAGATAGCTGATGGCGTTAACGAGGGAGGGAGGCGGCGAGTAGTTGTATTCCGGGGTCACGAACACGAATGCATCGGCGGATCTCACGCTCTCCGCCCGGACCTTCGTGTGGGCATTCTTGTAGTTCTGCATCATCGGAAAGTCGGGTTCGTCGAAGATCGGCAGCTTGAAATCGACCAGGTCGATCAGGGTCGGATCGAACTTGCCGTGCTCTGCTACAAAGCCGTTGAACCATTTCGCAATCTCGGCCCGATCCGGCCGGGGCGGGTGCTGACGACGATGGTGTGAAGCTTGAGGGTCATTGTGTCTCCTGATTTGCCATGGGCCGGAACAACGACTAAGTTCCGTTTTGTAACCGATGCTCATTAAGTAACTTTCTGAAAAGCGCACAAGGAGGCACTTTCTTGTCACTCAGTTACATCCATGTGCCTACCGATTGCCGGATCGTGACGGAGATCCTGTCCCAGATCGGCGACAAGTGGAGCGTTCAGGTCGTGGTCCAGCTCGGCGAGGGACCCAGGCGTTTCAACGAGCTGCGCCGGGTCGTCGATGGCATCTCGCAGCGGATGCTGACCCTGACGCTGCGAGGACTCGAGCGGGATGGCCTCGTGACGCGCACCGTCTATCCGACGATTCCGCCCCGGGTTGACTATGAGCTCACAGGATTAGGCTGCTCCCTGCTCAAGACGGTTCGTGAGCTCGGCATGTGGGCTGTCGCGAACCGCGACGAGATCCTGGAGGCGCGCCGGCGCTACGACAGGGCCGAAGCTGCCGATTCGGCTCCGGTGCCGAAGCCGTACAGGGCGGCCTGAGCGAGGACCTGCCTCAGGCGGCGGTCCTGCGCTCCAGGATGTCCCAGAGAGCGCTGTCATGGAAGGTGTCGATGGTCGCATCGGCGCCGACGGCCTTCATCTCGTCCGCCGTCAGGCCCGTCAGCACGCCCACCGAGAACATCCCCGCGCCCTTGGCGGCGCGCATGCCTGAGGGAGAATCCTCGAAGGCGATGGCCGCCTCTGCCGCAACGCCCAGTCGCTCCAGGGCCGTGAGGTAGGGCAGGGGATCCGGCTTGCCGCGGGCGACCTGCTCGATGGTGATCTTGACCTCGAACCGATCCGTGATGTCGAGCACGTCCAGCATGTGGGTTGCGTTCAGCAGCGGAGCATTGGTCACGAGGCCGATCCTTATGCCGCGCGCATCGGCCCAGTCGAGCAGATGGTTCAGCCCGTCCAGGGGCTTGAGATTCAGCGCCAGGCGGCGGAAGGCCGCCTCCTTGCGGTCGGCAAAGGCCTGGTGCTCTTCGACCGGATGATCCGGCAGAAGGGAGGCAAAAATGGCCTCGTTGGTCCGGCCGATGATCGAAGTCCTGTAGAGGTCATCGGTGATCTCGACGCCCTCGGGGCCGAGAATCTCGGCAAAAGCCTGGAGGTGGATGGGGTCGCTGTGGACCAGGGTGCCGTCCATGTCGAAGATCAGGGCTTTAAGCATCGGGCTGTCTCGTCGTGCGGATCGGGAGGAAAAGAAGGTGGGCAAGGCAAAGCTTCGAGACTCGCCCGTTGGAATTTCGCCCCTGCCTTACAGATAAATGAGCAATGGATAAACCTTCACCTCGCCCCGTTGCTCCCATGACCCGCACTTTTCCCGGCCGCTTTGACGGGCTGTCCCGATGAGGATCGTCGGCAAGCTTAGGCTTCTCTATGAGGGCGACACGCCGGAAGCCCATCGCTTCCGCTATGCGCTCCTCCTCTTTGACCTGACCACGATCGCCTATATCGTCGTGTCATCGTTCCTGCCGCGTCTGCGGGAGCTTGAGTGGTGGCTCGATGCCATCTTCGGAATCTTCATCCTGGCCGATTTATCGGCCCGCCTCGCGATCAGCGGCAGGCCCTGGAGATATCTGGTGCATCCGGTGACCCTGGCTGACCTCGCCGCCATCGTCTCCTTCCTGGCGCCGGTTGTGGGAGAGGGATTTGGCTTCATTCGCATCCTACGGACGGTGCGTCTCCTGCATACCTATCAACTGCTCGTCCGCCTGCGGAGCGACAGTACCTTCTTCCGCCGGAACGAGGAACTGATCATCGCAACCGTCAATCTCGGCGTCTTCATCTTCATCATGACCGGCTTCGTCTACGAGACGCAGCGATGGACCAATCCTGAGATCGGCAACTACGTGGATGCGCTCTATTTCACCATAGCGGCTCTCACCACGACCGGCTTCGGCGACATTACCTTGACAGGCACGCTCGGCCATCTTCTGTCCGTCGTCATCATGATCTTCGGCGTGACGCTGTTTCTAAGGCTCGTGCAGGTCCTGTTGAGGCCGAACAAGGTCCGCCATCCCTGTCCTGTCTGCGGCCTGCAACGTCACGATCGGGATGCGGTACACTGCAAGGCCTGCGGCACGATCCTCAACATTCCCGACGAGGGCGCCGTCTGAGGCGGCTCAAGCGGATGGAATGATCGCCACTCCACGTCCTTCCGCGAAGGCGAGCGAGACCTGAGCGCCCGGCGCGATCGGTTCCTTCCGGCCATACTGCACCACGAACAGGTCGCCGACCGGGCTCTCCACCTCGTATTCGATCTGCGTGCCGAGGTAGGAGGCCTTCCTCACCCGGCCCGCAACCGCGCCGGAGGAAGAGGTCGCCTCGTCGATCAGGATCGCATCCGGCCGGACGGCGAGCTTGACAGGACCCGGCCTCATGCCCCGGTGGGGAAGGTGGAGGCTGGCGCCTCCGGTCTGCACCAGCGCCAGCGGGCCGGTGACGGATACGAGCTCGCCGCTCAGGATATTGGCGTCGCCGATGAAGTCGGCCACGAACAGGTCCGCAGGCTCCTCGTAGAGTTCGCGCGGCGTGCCGGTCTGGGCGATGCGCGCGTTCGACATCACGATGATGCGGTCGGAAACGGCGAGCGCTTCCTCCTGGTCGTGGGTCACATAGGCGACGGTGAGGTTGAGGCTCTGCTGCAATTCGCGGATGTCCTCGCGCACGCGCCGGCGCAGCTTGGCGTCGAGGTTGGAGAGCGGCTCGTCGAAGAGCAGAACCTGGGGCTCCAGCACGAGGGCGCGAGCCACGGCGACGCGCTGCTGCTGTCCGCCGGAGAGCTCGGAAGGCGCACGCTTCTCGAGTCCGTTGAGACCGACCAGGGAGAGCTTTTCCATCGCCATCGCATAGGCCTCCTTCTTCGGAATGCCCTGGACGGATGGGCCATAGGCCACGTTCTCCAGCACCGACATGTGCGGGAAGAGGGCATAGGATTGGAACACCATGCTCACGTCCCGGTCGGCGGCGGAGAGATGGGTTACATCCTTTCCTCCGATGAGGATCTGGCCCTCGCTCACCATCTCGAGACCCGCGATCATGCGCAGAGTCGTGGTCTTGCCGCAGCCGGAGGGGCCGAGCAGGGTGACGAGCTGGCCCGGCTCGATGGTGAAGGACACGTCGCTCACGGCGGTGACGATGCCATAGCGCTTGGTCACATTGCGGAATTCGACGGAAGCCGCCTGCTTCCGGGACGCCGGAGCATGGGGGAGGGTGCTGGGTGAGGTCATCTGGTTCATGATGAGACAGCCGGAACGGGAGCGCGACCAGTGGAGGCGCTGGAGGAGCGGCGTCCGAGACGCCGCTCGCCCACGAGGAACTGGATCGCCACGATGGCGAGCAGCATGACGAAGATGAGCGCGGTGGAATAGGCGATGGCGAGGCCGAATTCGCCCGCCTCGACGCGGCCGACGATATAGGTGGTGGCCATGTTGTACTCCGCGGTCACCAGGAAGATCACGGCGCTCACCGCCGTCATGGCGCGGACGAATGAATAGACGAGGGAGGCGACGACCGCCGGACGCAGGAGCGGCAGCACCACGCGGTGCATGGTGGTGGCCGAGCGCGCGCCGAGCGTCAGAGAGGCCTCGTCCAGGCTCTTGTCGATCTGGCTCAGGGTTGCGATGCCGGCCCGCACGCCCACCGGCATGTTGCGGAAGACGAAGCACATCACGAGGATGAAGCCAGTTCCCGTGATCTCGATGGGCGGCACGTTGAAGGCGAGAATGTAGGACACGCCGACGACGGTGCCGGGAATGGCGAAGCTGAGCAGCGTGCCGAACTCGAAGGCGCGCTGGCCCGAGAAACGCTGACGCGTGAGAAGATAGGCTGTTAGCAGGCCGACTGCTGCAGTGAGAGGCGCCGCAACGCCTGCAACTTTCACGGTGGCGAAGAACGAATCCCAGGCAGAGCCCGCAAAGAAGAGCCCCCATTCGGTCCGCTCGATCCTGAAGGCGGTCAGGAAGTGCTCGAGAGTAGGCGTGTAATCGCGGCCCATGGAGCGCACGAAAGCACCAATGGCGATGACGACGTAGACGGCCAGCGTAAAGAAAGCCCACGGGATCGCCGTGGCACAGGATGCCATCGCCACGCGGCGGGGCAGGGGAAGGGCGAGCCCCGTATCGCCCTTGCCGGTGACGGTGGTGTAGACCTTCTTGCCGAGCCAGGCATGCTGAAGCCGGAAGGCGCCGAGCGTGAAGGCGAGCAGGATGATGGAGAGCACGGCGGCGCGGCCCTGGTCCTGCTGCGCGCCGACGACGGCGAAGAAGATCTTGGTCGAAAGCACTTCGTAATTCCCGCCGAGCACCAGCGGGTTTCCGAAATCCGCGAGGCTTTCCACGAAGCCGAGCAGGAAGGCGTTGGCGAGGCCCGGCCGCATGAGCGGCAGCGTCACGGTAAGGAAGGTGGTCCAGCTCTTGGCGCGCAGCGTCTGCGAGGCCTCCTCCAAGGTCGGGCTGATCCCCTGCACCACGCCGATGAGCACGAGGAAGGCGATGGGCGTGAAGGCGAGCAGCTGGGCGATGAAGATTCCGGGCAGCCCGTAGATCCAGCGGGAGCGCGGGATGCCGAACCACTCCCACAGGGCCGTGGAGAGCATGCCCGAGCGGCCGAAGATCAGGATCAGGGCCAGGCCGATCACGAAAGGCGGCGTGATGATGGGCAGCACGCTCATCACGCGCAGGAGCTTCTTGTAGCGGAACTCCGTTCGGGTTGCGATCAGCGCAAAGGCGAGACCGAGCGCCGTGGTGCCGACGCCGACGAGCAGGCCGAGAAAGAGCGTGTTCCAGGCAACCCCGCAACGCAGGTCGCTGGTCAGGCAGTCCAGGCCCCAGATCGACCTGTCCGTGAACTTCGCCACGAATTCCAGCGGAGCGAGGTTGCCGTCATTGTCGGCGAAGGCGCTCGCGAGAATGGCCGAGACGGGAAAGAAGACGAAGATGCCGATGAGCGCGATGACGAGGCCGATGGAGGAGGTGACGAAGGCGTCGCCGCGGCACCAGCCGCGCGCGGCGAGACCGTGGCAGAGGATGATGAGGAAGGCGGTCGAGGTCAGTGCCGCGCCATAGCCCATGCCGGCCTGACTCGGGCCCGGCTCGCCGAAGATCGTCTTCAGGATATCCGTGGTCCAGCCGTTGAGGCCGATGGAGAAGCCCTGGATGACGATCAGGGCAAGGCCGAGTGCGCCGGAGGCGATGAGCCAGGTGCTGTCGGACTGGCGTGAGGACGAGAGTGCCGGGCGCAGGGTCATGAGCAGCGGCGCCAGGATCGGCAGAAGCCACCAGGCTTCGCGCAGGCCGTGCACAAGTCCCGATCCTGTGACCAGGTAATCGCTCAAGGCAGGATCGGCGTAGCGGTCGAATCCGTACCAAGGCAAGAGGGCAAAGCCGACCCAGCCCAGAACGATCCAGCCAAGGGTTGCCCGTGACATATCCATTCTCGCGTGAGGCGGAACCGGACTTCATGCGAAGTCCGGTCCGAGTTCGTTCAATGGCGAAACTCACCGGCAACCAGCAACCGGCCGCCGTTTCGCCGGCGAGTGTCCGGGCCGGCTATTTCGGCAGGTTCTTGACCTCCTTGTCCCACTTGGACAGGAGGCGCCTGCGCTCGTCGGAAGAGCCGTATTTTGCAAAGTCGAAATTGATGAGCTTGATCTCGTCGAGCTTGGGAGCCTGCGGCGGAACCGGCGTGTTCTTGTTGGAGGGCACCTGGTAGGACTTGGCTTCCGCGCCGAGCTTCTGGGCGTCGGCCGTCAGGGACCAGTCGTAGAACTTCTTGGCGTTCTCGAGGTTCTTCGCGCCCTTGATGATGGACATGGAGCCGATCTCGTAGCCGGTGCCCTCGCAGGGCGCGACCACCTTGATCGGGGCATCGTTCACCACCTGCGTGACGATGTCGTGCATGAAGGCGATGCCGACGGTCGTCTCGCCCAGGGCTGTTGCCTTGGCGGGAGCGGAGCCGGACTTGGTGTATTGGTTGACGTTCTTATGCAGGGATTTGAGGTAGTCGAAGCCCTTCTCCTCGCCCATCAGCTGCACGATGGTGGCGAGAAGCGTGTAGGCGGTACCGGATGAGTTGGGTCCGCTACCTGAACCTCGTCCTTCAGGTTGGCATTGAGAAGGTCGGCCCAGCATTTCGGCTCCGCTACGCCGTTCGCCTTCACCAGTTCGGTGTTGTAGCCGAAGCCGAGTGCGCCCGAATAGATGCCGACGGTGCGGTCGTTGGACTGCTCCCACTGGCGCACGGCCCAATCCTGAAGCTCGCTCATCTTGGGCGACTTGTACTCGACCGTCAGGCCTTCTTCCGCCGCCTGCATGTGCGGATCGCCCGTGCCGCCCCACCAGATGTCCGCGCGCGGGTTCTGCGATTCTGCCTTCACCTTCGCATAGATCTCGCCGGAGCTCTTGCGGGTCATGGAGACCTTGATGCCGGTCTCGCGCTCGAAGGCGTTGGTCATGGCGCGGCACCATTCCTCCTGAACGCCGCAATACATGACGAGCGCTCCTTGGGCCTGGGCCGTTCCAGCCGACATGAAGGACAGGGCCGTCGCGGCCCCCGCCAGCATGGTCGCAGTCGCGAATGTCTTCTTAAGATTCATCAGATCCTCCCGTGTCGTTCTTGGCGTCGTTGTTATTGTTAGCCGGCTAAGCTCCCTCCATTGAGGGCGACGGTCAAGGGTTTTGCCGGGATCCGGGAACTTTCGTCGGGAACAGCAGGTCATTTCCCTTCGGATTGTGGATAGGGAAGTGGTCTCAGGTTTCGCGAGCGATCCCCGTCGCAGCCCTCAGGGCCGGGGCGAGACCCGGGGTGCAGGCGAGCACGGGATTCCCGGAGCGCAGGCCGTCCCCGGCGAGGAAGTCGTTGGTCCACCCTCCCGCCTCCTCGATGATCAGCAATCCCGCCAGCGCATCCCAGGAATTGATGTGCAACTCGCAATAGGCGTCGATACGCCCGTCGGCGACATAGGCGAGGCCGAGGGTGCCGGAGCCTGCCCGACGCACGTTAGCGCCGCTCGCCTTCAGGCGTCCGACCATGTCGGCATAGGGTTCGGGCGGCAGGCGCGGCGACCAGCCGGCCTCGACGGTGGCCTGCCGCATATCCGTCAGGCCGCTCACCCGGACCGGCTCGCCGTTCAGGATCGCGCCGCGTCCGCGCTGGGCCATGTAGAGTTCGGCATGCATGACGTCGTAGATCACGCCGATCTCCACTTGGTTGTCGCGCACGAAGGCGATGGAGATCGCAAAGTGCGGGATGCCGCGGGCGAAATTCGCCGTGCCGTCGATGGGGTCCACCACCCAGACATCGCGCTCGAAGAAGCCGCCGCGTTCCTCCCCGAAGAAGGAATCGCCCGGAAAGAGCTCGCTCAGGCGACGGCGGATCAGTTCTTCGACCTCCGCATCGGTGGCGGTGAGGAAATCCTGCGGCCCCTTGAAGTCGGGACGCTGTGAGCGCGGCCGCTCCAGGAACCGCTTGCGCGCCAGAACGCCAGCTTCCCGGGCAATGGCGCAGGCTGCGGCAAATCTCATGTCCAGGCCCTCGGTCGTCATAGCGTCGTGTCGTCCTTCAGGAACAAAAAAGGCAGCTTGGCTGTTGTCGGACATTCACTTTCTTACGCTACACTGCGCAAGCTGTGCCATTCGGGAGACACAAAATGTCCTTGAAGCCAGACCAATAGATTCTTTATTAGCCGGCTTAAATCAACTACGTTCTAAAATATCGCTTCCGAATCACCAGTCCTAATGCCCCGAGCGCCAAAAAAAGAAGAACTCAGTCAGGTCGCAGCGCTTCCCTTCCGGATCAATCATGGAAAGGTCGAGGTGCTTCTCGTTACGTCACGCGAAACCAAGCGTTGGCTCATTCCGAAGGGCTGGCCGATGAAGGGCAAGAAGCCTCACAAGGCTGCCGCTCAGGAGGCGGTGGAGGAGGCCGGCGTCAAGGGCGAGGTTCGGAATAAGCCGATCGGCCACTACAGGTATTGGAAGCGCCGCGCGGCCCATTTCGATCTGTGCCGGGTCAATGTCTATCCGCTGGAGGTCTCCAAGCAGCTCGAAACCTGGCGCGAGAAAGGGCAGCGCAAGGTGCAGTGGTTCGCCGTCGAGGATGCGGCGCACCAGGTGCTCGAACCGGCGCTTGCCGAGCTCATCCGCAGCCTGCCCGGGCATATCGGCGCCGAGGCGCACGCCCTTACGGAGTAGCGCCCGGAATTTTTGCAGTTCCTTCTGGAACGCAAGCCTGCCCAAGAAGTCTTTCCCCCGTAGCGGCATCCGCCGAGCGATGAAGCTTGGCCTTTTGAAGGTTACGGTAAGGGAGATTTCCATGAAGGCTCTGGTTTGGCACGGCACGACGGATATTCGCTGTGACTCCGTGCCCGATCCGGAAATCGAGCATCCGCGCGATGCGATCATCAAGGTGACGAGCTGCGCCATCTGCGGCTCCGACCTTCACCTCTACGATCATTTCATGCCCGGCATGAAATCCGGCGACATCATGGGCCACGAAGCCATGGGCGAGGTGGTCGAGGTCGGGGCGGAGACCAAGGGCAAGCTGAAGGTCGGCGACCGCGTCGTGGTTCCCTTCACGATCATCTGTGGCGAGTGCGAACAGTGCAAGCGCGGCAACTTCTCCGTCTGCGAGCGCACGAACCGCAACGGCCACATCGCCGCCAAGGCCTTTGGCCATACGACGGCAGGCCTCTTCGGCTACACCCATCTGACCGGCGGTTATCCGGGCGGACAGGCCGAGTATCTGCGCGTGCCTTTTGCGGATACCACCCACATCAAGGTGCCGAACAGCCTGACCGACGAACAGCTGCTTTTCCTGAGCGACATCTTTCCCACCGGCTGGCAGGCCGCCGTCCAGTGCGACATCGAGCCGACGGACACGGTGGCGATCTGGGGCGCGGGACCGGTCGGGCAGATGGCGATCCGCAGCGCCGTTCTTCTCGGCGCCAAGCAGGTCGTTTCCATCGACCGTATTCCCGAGCGTCTCGACATGGCCCGCGCGGGCGGGGCGATCACCATCAATTTCGACGAAGAGAGCGTGATCGAACGGCTCAATGAGCTCACCAACGGCAAGGGCCCGGAGAAGTGCATCGATGCGGTCGGCATGGAATCGCATGCGACAGCTACGATCGACGCCATGTACGACCGGGTGAAGCAGGCCACCATGATGGAGACGGACCGGCCGCACGTGCTGCGTGAGATGGCCTATGTCTGCCGTCCCGCCGGCACTCTCTCGGTGCCCGGCGTGTACGGCGGCTTGCTCGACAAGATCCCCTTCGGCGCGATCATGAACAAGGGGCTCACGATCCGCACCGGCCAGACCCATGTGAACCGCTGGACCGACGATCTCCTGCGGCGCATCGAGGAGGGGCAGATCGATCCGTCCTTCGTCATCACGCACAACGTGTCCCTCGAGGAGGGGCCGGAGATGTACAAGATCTTCCGCGACAAGCAGGACGGCTGCGTCAAGGTCGTTCTCAAACCCTGAGGTGCCACCCATGCGCTACGAAACCGAAAGAACGCGCCGTCGCGGTCACGCCGACACGGCCACCGACACCCTGGCCCGTGGCCTCGGGCTGTTCTCCATCGCTCTCGGGATCGCCGAAATCGCTGCGCCCCGCAAGCTGGCGCGCTCGCTCGGCATGCGCGGCTCCGAGAAGCTCATCGCGGCCTATGGAGTGAGAGAGATCGCGACAGGCATCGGCATTCTTGCGTCGAAGGATCCTGCACCCTGGATCTGGGGCCGTGTCGCTGGCGATGCGCTCGATCTGGCGACGCTTGCGACCGGGCTCGAGGGCCGCAACCGCAAGAAGGAGAATATCGGGATCGCCATGGCGGCTGTGGCCGGCGTGACGGCGCTCGATGTCTACTGCGCCCAGACCCTGAGCCGCGAGAGCCGACGCCGGCTGCCGCCCATGCAGGACTATTCCGGCCGGAGCGGCTTCCCGCGCGGCGTGGAGCAGGCCCGAGGCGCAGCAAGCGATTTCGAGGCCCCGCGTGGGTTCCGCACGCCGGATCCCCTGCGCCCCTATACACAACCGGAGCCGCCTCGACATCCGCAGCCATCCATGTAACCTCGCGGCATGGCGAAGCCGCAGGTATTTACGATCGGCTACGAGGGAGCGGACGTGGACCGCTTTCTCGCGACACTCAAGGACGCAGGCGTATCAGCCCTGGCGGATGTCAGGGCTGTCGCGCTCTCTCGCAAACGCGGCTTCTCCAAATCCGCGCTGCGTGAAGCTTTGACCCGCGAAGAGATCGGTTACCAGCATTTCATTCACCTCGGCACGCCCAAGGAGGGCCGCCAGGCTGCCCGCGCCGGGGATGGGGAGACGATGCGCCGGATCTATTGCGACGCGGTGCTCGCCACCGAAGCCGCGCAGGAAGCTTTCCAGGACCTCGAAGCCCTGGCACGCAATCAACCCATATGCCTTCTGTGCTTCGAACGCGATCCCGCCCATTGCCATCGCCGCATTCTGGCGCAGCGCTTGGCGGAGAGAGGCTTCGAGACGGTAGACTTGGCGGTCCTGTAGCCCAATGCAGAGGAGGGCTGGGGAGAGGGCTCAAGGTCATGAACGCAATCGTCACGGCGGTGAGTTCCAGTGGCACGCATCGTTTCAGCAAGGCGAATCGAGATCGCATCCGCCTGCTGGCCGGCCTCGGCATTGAGGGCGACGCCCATCTCGGCACGACCGTGAAGCACCGCTCGCGCGTAGCGAAGGATCCGAGCCAGCCCAATCTCCGTCAGGTCCACCTGATCCATTCCGAGCTGTTCGATGACTTGCAGGCCAAAGGCTTCAGTGTCCGCGCCGGCGAGATGGGAGAGAACGTCACCACCCGCGGCATCGATCTGCTGGGGCGTTCGACCGGGGCGCGCCTGCTCATCGGGACAGCGGCCGTGATCGAGGTGACGGGTCTGCGCAATCCTTGCGTCCAGATCGACCGCTTCCAGAAAGGCCCAATGCAGGCGGTGCTGGATGGGGACGCGGAGGGCAACGTCATCCGCAAATCCGGGGTCATGGCGATCGTCATCGAGGGCGGCGAGATTCGACCGGGCGATTCGATCAGGGTCGAGCACCCGCCCGGGCCATACCGGCCCTTGGAATGTGTTTGAGGAACTGTCTTTGAGGACGTGTCTTGCCGGCTGGTTGCCAAATCGCGCCGTTTCCGGTAAGTAGCTGGAAGGTTTGCTTTCAAGAGAGGGAGGACTGCATGGCATTCATGTGCTTGCCGACGAAACCTCCCGCATCCAGGCGCTAGGCTTGTCGATGCGGGGCTGAGAGGCCCTGCGCCCCCGTAAACCTTCCCCATTTCACAGAGATCCGAGCGGCGTCCGGCGTCCCTTCGAAGGCTGTTGCCGTCTGCCGCTCATCCGAGCTTTCAGGAGAGGCTGCGCTTTGCGCGCGGTCTGTTCGGCCGATGACCCAGCAGACGAAGAGCGGGGACGCGACCCGCGACGTATTGAGTTTCACATTCCGCCATTGGCGAGAAGAGCCGCGCTATGTCGTCCTCATTGTCGCGACGATGATGGTCTCCACGCTTGCGGACGTCTTCATGCCGGTCTTTGCCGGACAGCTCGTCGACGCCATCGCCACAGGCGGCTCTCGGGACGACGCCCTCCATGCGGCTCTCGTCGCTTTCGCTCTCATGACAGGCTTAGGGCTGATCATGATCGTCATGCGCCATCTGGCCTTCTACGGGATCGTCGAACTGACGCTACGGGTCATGGGGCGCGTGGCGCAGGATGCGTTCGCGCGCGTGCAGCGCTTCTCCACGGACTGGCATGCCAACAGTTTCGCAGGATCCACCGTGCGCAAGATCACGCGCGGCATGTGGGCGCTCGACCTTCTGCATGACACCCTGCTGCTGGCACTGCTGCCCTCGCTCGTCGTCCTCGTCGGCTCGATGCTCATTCTTGGCCTGCGCTGGCCGATCATGGGTCTTGTCGTGGCCCTGTCGGCGCTCGCGTACATCGTCATGACCGGCTTTCTCGCCGTGCGCTATGTCGCGCCCGCAGCGCGGCTCGCGAATTCCTGGGACACGCGGATGGGCGGCACGCTCGCCGATGCCCTGAGCTGCAACGCAGTCGTGAAGGCCTTCGGTGCGGAGACCCGCGAGGATGAACGTCTCGCCTGGGTGGTCGGCAAGTGGCAGAGCCGCACGCGGCGGGTCTGGCAGCGAGGCACCAACAGCGGCACGGCGCAGTTCATCGCGCTGCTCGGCATCCGTGCGGCCATCATCGGGACAGCGATCTGGCTCTGGTGGCAGGGGCGTGCGACGCCGGGTGATCTCACTTACGTGCTGACGGCCTATTTCGTGATCCACGGCTATTTGCGGGATGTGGGCATGCACATCAATAACCTCCGCCGTTCGGTGAACGACATGGAGGAGCTCGTTGCGATCACCGGAGAGCCGATCGGCGTGCCGGATCGCCCCGGCGCGAACCCGATCCGGATCGGGAAGGGGGAGGTGGAGTTCGACCGTGTCACTTTCCACTATGCCGGCCACGATGAGCCGCTTTACCGGGACCTCTCGCTGACCGTCCGGGCGGGCGAGCGCGTCGGTCTCGTCGGTCCTTCGGGATCGGGCAAGACCACGCTCGTCAAGCTGATCCAGCGCCTCTACGACGTAACGGGCGGGCAGATCCGCATCGACGGACAGGACATCGCAGCAGCCCGGCAATCGTCCCTGCGCGCGCAGATCGCCATCGTGCAGCAGGAGCCTATCCTGTTCCACCGCACGCTGGCCGAGAATATCGCCTATGGACGTCCCGGCTCCGGCATGGCGGAGATCGAACGTGCGGCGCGGCTCGCCAATGCGCATGACTTCATCATGCAGCTCCCGAAAGGCTATGCCACGCTCGTTGGCGAGCGCGGCGTGAAGCTCTCCGGCGGCGAGCGCCAGCGGGTGGCCATCGCCCGCGCCTTCCTGGCCGACGCGCCGATCCTGATCCTCGACGAGGCGACCTCGGCCCTCGACTCGGAATCGGAAGCGCTGATCCAGCAGGCGATGGAGCGGCTCATGATGGGGCGCACCTCCATCGTGATCGCCCACCGCCTGTCCACGGTACGTGCTCTTGACCGCATCCTCATCTTCGAGAAGGGGCGTATCGTGGAGGAGGGTGACCACGCAAGCCTCTACCGCAAGGGCGGCCTCTACCGCCGCCTCTGCGATCACCAGGGACTAGACTTCGCGAGAGCGGAGCGCGCGTCGGATCTGGCTGCGGAATGAGGCCGCTAGCCAGCCTCTGCAACCTGCTATCTTCCTCTGGACAAGGCTGACCAGGCCTCATAAGGGAATCCCATGTTCGAAGCGAAGCCCATCTCCTCCGCCGGCGATAAGCGCGGTTTCTATGGTTCCCTGGCCCAGCAGCTCTCCGGGCTGCTGGAGGGTGAGCCCGACGCCGTCGCGAATGCCGCCAACATGTCCGCCCTGATCTACGGGCTCATGCCAGACCTGAACTGGGCGGGATTCTACTTCATGCGCGGCGAGGGACTCGTGCTCGGTCCCTTCCAGGGAAAGCCGGCCTGCGTGCGCATCGCAGTCGGACGCGGGGTCTGCGGGACAGCCGTGGAGCGGAAGGCCTCCGTGGTCGTGCCGGATGTTCATGCCTTCCCGGGGCACATCGCCTGCGACAGCGCCTCCCGTTCCGAACTCGTGGTGCCGCTCATCAAGGACGGACAGGTTTTGGGCGTTCTTGATCTCGACAGTCCAAGCCCGAACCGATTCGACGAGGAGGACCGGGAGGGGTGCGAGAGGCTCGTCCGGATCTATCTCGACGCCTCCGACCTCTAAGATCAACCGCCTCGATCAATCCAGCCGGGACCCGCCGCTGGCGGCAGTCGCATTGCTGCGTGAGGACGCATTCAGGTGGCAGGCGCGGCGAAGGAATGCCGCTGCCGCTTATACTGTCAAAGATAGAAGTCGCCTTTGCTGAGATAGGTCAGGCCGGGAACCCTGACCTGAAAGTCCGCGACGCCATCGCCATTCACATCACCCGAAAGCAGGCCGCTCGCGAAGCGCAGCTCACCCGCCTTCCCATGAAACCCGGCCTTGCCGATGAAGGTGAAAGCCTGATTGCCGGCAGCCGACGTGTTGGCGTCGATGCTGCGCAGGTCGATATGGTCGGCGCTGCGCTTGAAGTCCTTGATCGTATCGGTGGATGAGCCACGCGATTGGCTTGCCGTCTTGAAGAGGAAAATGTCCTCTCCGCTGCCGCCGATCAGCGTATCCGCTCCGCTCTGCCCATACAGCTTGTCATTGCCGGAGCCGCCATCGAGAAGATCGTTTCCTCTGCGTCCCAGCAGGGTATCGCTCCCGCTTCGGCCCTTGATCTTGTTGGCAGCGGCGTTGCCGTGGAGCGAGTCGGCGTAGTTGCTGCCGTAGAATCCCTCAATGCCGGAATATTTGTCGCCGCGGGCATCGCCCCTATTGGTGGTCACCGAAACCAGATCGGCCTTCACGCCCGACTTGGCGTTCGAATAGCTTGCATAATCCGATCCGCTGCCGCCGCTGAGATAGTCCTTGCCCGTTCCGCCGGTCAGGACGTCGTTGCCGTCAAGGCCGTAGAGCCTGTCATTGCCGCCGGCTCCCATGAGCCTGTTGGCCGCGATGTTGCCCTTGATGCTGTCGGCAGCCGAGCCCCCAACCGCATTCTCGATCAGGGAGCGACTGTCATTGTTGTAGAGAAGCGCATTGGCGATGTTGCCAGCGGCCACCTCAGAACCGCTCCAGTGAAGTTTCGCGCGCTGCTCGGAGGATGTCTGTGTCCAGGCTCCAGGTTGAAGATCGATCTTCAGGCCGGTCCTGTACTGAGAGAAATCGTATGTGTCGGAGCCGCCGCCATCCCAGATGGTCTGGAAGATCTGGTTGCCTCCGGGCGTGCCCTGGCCGCGTCCGTTGACGGACATCTCTCCTGTTGTCGGATTCCAGGAATACCGTGTGCTGCCGCTGTTCGTGGCGTAGTTCGCGCCGTACATGTGCTGCAGGGCGGCAATGTCATAGACCATGAGCGATTGCGCGTAGCCCCAGGTCTCGTTCGCATAGCCGGATGTCGTGGAGCCGCCGGTATAGGAGCGATAGCTCATGACCGTGTACTCCATGGAGTCACGGCTCTCAGGCATTGCGATCCCTTCATGCGGATGGTCGAGGCCGAGGGCATGGCCGATCTCGTGCACGAAGGTGAAATAGGCGTAGTTGCCCAGCTGCGGGCTGTCGTAATCCTTGCTGGTCCTGTTGACCCACACATCTCCGCCGCTTTCAGCTGCATCCGGAAAATAGGCCCAGGCGGTGCTGGGAAAATCCGACTGCGCAAAGCGCAGGGTGGCGTGCTGCGTGGGCGTCTCATTCACCTGTTTGAAGGTCAGGCCGCAGACCGAGGTATAAAGACTCAGGATCCCCCGCGCAGCTGATTGCTGCGCAGTGCTGAAGGCGCCAAAGCCGTGAGAGGCCTCTCCCTCTCCATAGCCGTTCCCATAGCAGGAGGCGATCGTTGGAAAGCTGTAGGTCAGGCGCGTCGTGTCCCACCGGGTGTCGCATAGAATGGCGTCGATGTATGAATTGCCGGTGAAGCTGAAAGTCGATGCGGCTGGCATGGTGAAGTCTTTGGAAGGAATGCACGGGCGTGCGCGCAAAAAGGAATGGCACAGGGTCTGAAGGATCCGCCTTTATCCGTCAAGGCGAGGTGAACCCGCGCTGCCGTGAAGAGTCGCGTCGTGACGAATAGCTAATTGCTTCATCGGTAGCTATGCCCCTGGTTGCAGTGCAACCGTTCTTGTGAGTTTTCTTGTTTCTACGAGGCAGCTTACGAAGCCAAAAGTCTTTTGTGCCTGACTTCAATCCCTTCGGACAATCTGCCGCATGTGTGAGAGAAGGAAGCGCAAGGGATTGGAGGCGGTTCTCCGGACTGCCGTAAACCGCTCCAAGCATGTGTCGGTGCTGTAGAGGTCGAGCCGTCAACCGATGTCAGAGAGAGGAGGACCGGATCTGCCTCAGAGCCCTGTTCATGCTCTCGATGGTCACCGCAAAGGCGTCGGGCAAATCCTGTCGGAGAACCGTGGTACCCTGATCCTTGCGGCCTGAAATCGCGGTCTGCGCTAGAACGCGGATATCCTCAAGGCGCCACTCCTCCGTGAGCCAGGATCGGCCGATGACCTCCAGAATGCTCTCGAGCGTCGCATACGGATCAAGGCTCTCGGGCGTCGATACCGAGTGTGTCATGCTGTTGCCCCCTATCGCCGGAGTTTTTTGTTCCGCTCCGGTCGTTGGTCCAGGAAGCGCTTCGCCCTGACGGCGAGCCATTCCTAGCTTGTCCATAGTGCAACAAGATGCGGCAAAAGCAACTGCACCTTTTGTCACTCTATTGCAAGTGCGAGCTTGGGACGGGCCTTGAGCGGCGGGGAGGGCATCATGCCCTCGTGCCGGTCCCGGCACGAGTGTCGGACGTGTGCGGTATTCGTTTCAGCGCAGGCTGCGGACTGCCCCTCTGATGATCGGAGCAGCCCGCAGGTGCGGATATCAGATGGCTTCCTTGAGGTCCTTGGCAGGACGGAAAGCGATCTTCTTCGAGGCCTTGATCTTGACGGGGTCGCCGGTTTGCGGATTGCGGCCCATGCGGGCGGCGCGCTTGCGCACCTGCAGGATCCCAAGGCCTGTCAGACGAATCTTTTCGCCCTTCTTCAGGCTCTTGGTGATCATCTCGACCACTTGCGTCAGCATCTCATTCGCCTGACGCTTCGGCATCTCGTGCGCCTCCGCCAGGTTCTCGGCGATGTTGCGCAGCGTCAGGATCGGCGAAGCCTTCGTCGCAGCGGCCTTGGCCGTGCTCTTGACCGCCTTCTTGGCCGGTGCCTTCGCAGCGGCCTTGGGGGCGGCTGCCTTCGCACTCTTCTTGGCCGGCGCCTTCGCGCTGGCCTTGGCTGCGGAAGTCTTCGATCCCGAAGCTTTGGTTTCGGCCTTGCGGGCCGGTGCTGTCTTGGTCTTCGTTGCAGTTTTCGCCACTAGAAGCTCCTTCCTGTGAACTGTGATTGGCGACTCCAAGTCTACGCTTAGTCTCATCAGTAAGGATTTAAAGCCGTCAATCCCATTTCGTCGCGCATTCCCAAGTATTTTTGCGTTCCGGCGCATCTGTGGACAGGAGGCCTGCAGCTCAAGCTTCGGTGGCGCATCGGGTAGGGGGAATATCCCCAAGCGTCTTGCTGCAAAGCTGACGGATCTCTCTCCGCAATGCGCGGGCAATCTGGCAGGAGTTCCTGGTGGTCTCAATCCTATCTCACTACCCCAATATCCGCCTTCCGCCCGAGCTTGAACGGCAACTTAGCCCTTCAATGTAGCGCCTCGATGCACGGCACCCGCAGTACAGAGTTGAAATCACAGGCTTCAGGGTTGACCTTGAAACGGATGCCGCCTGCGGCCAAAACTAAACAGAGACGATTTGAAAGCTCATGTCTCGGTTCTCCGCAATTTCCTGGATTGGCCTCTCGCCGTTGGCAGGAGAAACAGGACTGGGAGGGGCCGGGCGATCGTGTTCGATAAATGCAGTGGCTATGGGACGCCTAATCTGCATGTCTTCATTGAAAGCGACAGGAGGCCACATGTTCTTTGTTGTGACGGGACAGGGACTGAACGGGCCGGTGGCGCTCACCTGCGCGACGGCGGCCGCGGCAGTGGAGAAGGCGCACGATCTTCTTGCTGACGGGGTGCTGGATGTCATCATCACCGATGCGGATGGGCTTCAGCACCCGCCGGACGAATTCCACCGCCTTCTGCCGGGCACCGATGGATGATCGCACGGGCCAGGAAACAGCGCCGGGATTGGCGACCTTACTGATGAAGCGGGTACCCAGCCGGGCCGCCGGATGGACTTGTCCGGCGGATTACCTGCTTGCGGACAGGGCTGCAAGCCAGCCGAGCCCATCTTCCGTGCGTCCGCGCGGCTTGTACTCCGCTCCGATCCAACCGTCATAGCCGAGGCGGTCGAGCGTGCGGCAGATGTCGCGATAGTCGACTTCGCCCTCATCGGGTTCGGCGCGGCTGGGCACGGCGGCAATCTGCACATGCCCGATGATGCCGAGATGGGTTTCCAGCCGCCTCGTCAGGTCCCCTTGCATGATCTGCGTGTGATAGCAGTCGAACAGGAGGCGGACGTTGGATCGGCCCACCTTCCCGATGATCGCGGCAGCCTGTTCGATGTGGTGCAGGAAGTAGCCGGGCTTGTCTCGGTGGTTGATCGGTTCGATCAGCACCGTCATGGAAGCCTGCGCTGCTTTGTCGGCGGCTTCTCTCAGGTTCGCGACGAACGTGTTCTCCGCCAGGTGGAGATCGCCGGGAGGGACGGCTCCGGCCATGCAGTGAACGGCGGTCGCACCGATGCCGCTTCCATAGGAGAGGGCCTCGTCCACGGCTGCCTGGAACTCGCTCTCGCGACCCGGCAGGGCGCCCAGCCCGAAATCGCCTGCGGCGGCGTTGCCGACGCGGGTGTTCAGTCCAAGCATGGTCATGCGGCTTCGCGCGAGAGCGCTGCGCATCTCCGCCACTGGAACATGATAGGGCCAGTGCATCTCGACCGCCTCAAAGCCGGAATCCGCGGCGGCGGCAACCCGGTCCACATCGGGGCGGTCGGCGAAGAGGAAGCCGAGATTGGCTGAGAAGCGGGGCATCGGTTCATCCGGATGTACAAGGGGCTTCGCGCTGCCGGCGAGCGCAGGATGGGATTGTGACGAACGCTGCCCTATGTTGCAATACAGACGGCTTGCCGCTTCATCGAGGATGGGGCTCTGTGCCTTGGTCCGCTTGCTTTCCGCGGCGGGCCCTCGCTTAATGGGTTCGGAGGGAGACTCTGACATGCTGCTCGGAGTGATCGCTGACGACTTCACGGGGGCGAGCGACATCGCCAACACGATCGCCAAGGGCTACGGCCCTGATGGCGGCCTCAGGACGGTCCAGTTTCTTGGCGTGCCGACCACGCCGGCGCCGGCGGGCGTCGAGGCCGGAGTCATCTCCCTGAAGAGCCGCTCCATTCCCGCCCAGGAGGCCGTGTCCCAGTCGCTGGCCGCTCTTGAATGGCTTCAGGCCCAGGGCTGCCGGCAGATCGTGTTCAAGTACTGCTCGACCTTCGATTCCACGCCTCAAGGCAATATCGGCCCGGTCGGTGAAGCGCTGGCCCAGCGCCTCGGCGTGAGGGGCGTCGTTGCCTGCTCCGCATTCCCGGATGCGGGCCGCATGATCTACAAGGGCCACCTCTTCGTGGGCGACCGGCTGCTGAACGAATCGGGCATGGAGCATCACCCGCTCAATCCCATGACCGACGCCGATCTGCGGCGGTGGCTCGGCCGGCAATGCTCGGATCCGGTCGGGCTCGTCGACTGGTCCGTGATTTCGCGAGGAGGCGACGCAACCCGACAAGCGCTTGCATCCTCGGCCGATCAGGGGCAGCGGCTCGTGATCGTCGATGCGCTCACCAATGACGATCTGCTGTCCATCGGGGAGTCCTGCACGGACGCGAAGCTCCTCACCGGAGGCTCGGGCATTGCGCTGGGCCTGCCGCGCAACTTCATCAGGGCGGGGCTGGCAAGGGGAGGGCAGCCGCAGGTGGAGGCCGTCGAAGGGCCTGAGGCAATCCTCGTGGGCAGCTGCTCGCGCGCCACACTGACCCAGGTTGAGACCCATGCCAAGGAGCATCCTGTCCTTCCCATTGATGTGGATGCCGTCATGGACGGCAGGGTATCGCCCGAGGACCTGCAGGCCTTCGTGAAGGAGAATGCCGGATGCGCACCGTTGATCTTTTCCTCCTCTCGCCCGGAACAGGTTGCCGCGCTGCAGGCGCGGTATGGCCGCGAGAATGTCGCAAGCAGGCTTGAGGCGCTCTTTGCGGAGACGGCAAGACTGCTGCTCGCCTCGGGCGTCCGCCGCCTCGTGGTCGGCGGCGGAGAAACCTCGGGGGCTGTGGTTTCTGCCCTGGGCGTGCGATCGTTCCATATCGGCCCCGAGATCGATCCCGGTGTGCCGGTTCTGGTGGCCGCCGACGGCAAGGGGATCGCGATGGCGCTGAAGTCGGGAAACTTCGGTGCGCCCGATTTCTTCAGCAAGGCGCTGAAGGCGCTGTCCGGCGCCCACAGGAGCACGCCATGAGCGATGAAACACGCCTGCGCGATGCGATGGCCCGGTTCGGCGCCATCCTCTACCAGCGCGGGCTCGCCCATGGGACCGCCGGCAACCTCTCGGTGCGTCTGGAGGACGGCAGTATCCTGGTAACGCCGACCAACTCCTGTCTTGGCTTTCTCGATCCGGCCCGCATCTCGAAACTGGCCAGGGACGGAACGCTCCTTGCGGGCGATCCGGCCTCGAAGGAAGCCTTCTTTCACCTCGCCATGTTTGAGGAGCGCCCATCGGCTCGCGCCGTCGTTCATCTCCACTGCACCCATGCGGTGGCCCTCTCATGCCTGTGCCACGAGAACACCGCGAACGTGCTGCCGCCCTTGACGGCCTATCATGTGATGCGCGTTAGTCGATTGCCGCTCGTGCCCTATCATCGACCCGGCGATCGGGCCCTTGCGGCGGCCGTGCGCCAGGTTGCGCGGGATCATGCCTCCATGCTGCTCGCCAATCACGGGCCCATCGTGTCGGGCAGGTCGCTGGAGGAAGCGGTCTATAACAGCGAGGAGCTGGAGGAGACTTCCAAGCTGTTCTTCCTCATCGGAGATCGGCCGGCCCGTCCGCTGACCTGTGAGGCCGTCGAGGAATTGGAGAGGGTGTTCCCGAGCTGAGACTATCGTTTCAACAGGACCTGCGGGCTGTGCGGCGGGTGGAACTGCAGCGAGATAGGTGAGGAGAGTTTGGCTGATGGTGAAGGAGCGGATCGGTTTCATTGGGGTCGGGCTGATGGGCCACGGCATGGCGGGCAACCTCGTCGACAAGGGCTGGCCCCTGACGGTCCTGGCGCATCGCAACCGCGATCCAGTCGAAGACCTCAAGCGGCGCGGAGCAGCTGAGGCGAGGAGTCCGAAGGATCTTGCGGAGCAATCCGACATCGTGATCCTCTGCGTCACGGGCTCGGCGGAGGTCCAAGGAATCCTCCAGGGGCCTGAAGGTCTTGCAGCGGCCGGCCGGCCGCTGCTCGTCGTCGATTGTTCGACCTCCGATCCATCGGTGACGATCAAGCTTGCCGCCGAACTCGCATCGTCGGGCATCACTCTCATCGATGCCCCGCTGGGACGCACGCCGGCGGATGCACGGGCTGGCACCCTCGATGTGATGGTCGGCGGCGATCCCGACGTCGTCGAGCGCGTGCGCCCGGTTCTGGATGCCTTCGCGCAGCGCGTGGTGCATACCGGGCCGACCGGGACGGGGCACACCATGAAGCTCCTCAACAACTTCCTGTCGATGGGCTATGCCGCCATCTATTCCGAGGCTCTCGCGCTCGGCGTCAAGGCAGGCCTGACGCCGCAGCTCTTCGATAGCGTGATCCGCGGCGGCCGCATGGATTGCGGTTTCTACCAGACCTTCTTCAAATGGGTGCTCGAGCGGGATCCGAATGCGCACAGGTTCGCGATCCGTAATGGTCTCAAGGACATGACTTATCTCGCATCCTTTGCCAATTCGGTCGGTCTCGCCAATCCGGTCGGGGCGGCCGTTCGAAACAGCTTTGCTCTCGCCGTCGGTACAGGGCACGGGGATGACTATGTCCCCATGCTGTCGGATGTCATCGCCGAGCTCAACGGCATCGAGCGCGAGCAGGGGGGCTGACAGGCTGAAGGTTGGCGTCAGCCGGCATCGCCCGGAAGGCTGGTTCCCGTCATGCGCGCATAGAGGCGCGCGACGGACGTATCGTCGTCCCGGCCCATGCCCGATCCTGATGTCATCAGGAACATCTGGAGCGCCGCAGCGGATACGGGAACCGGGAACTTGGCGTCGCGAGCCATGTCCTGGATGATCCCCAGATCCTTGACGAAGATGTCCACGGCGCTGTGAGGCGTGTAGTCACCCTCCAGCACGTGTGGCATCCGGTTCTCGAACATCCAGGAATTGCCCGCCGAAGCCGTGATGACCTCGTAGACCTTCCGGATATCGAGCCCCTGCTTGGCCGCGAAGGCAATGGCCTCACAGGCGGCGGCGATGTGGACGCCTGCGAGCAGCTGGTTGATCATCTTGAACGCTGCGCCCAGGCCAGGCTCGTCGCCGAGCTCATAGACCTTTGCCGCCATTGCATTCAGCGCCGGCCTGGCTCTGGCGAAGGCGGCAGGGCTCCCGGAGGCCAGAATGGTCAGCGCCCCTTCGGCGGCGCGGCGGGCCCCGCCGCTGATCGGCGCGTCGAGGTAGTGCCGGCCGGTTGCTTCGAGCCGCCGCGCCATATCGCGAGCATGCTCCGGGGCCATGGTCGCGGACGAGATGAACACTGCGCCCTCGGGCATCCCTTGCGCTATTCCGCCCGATCCGAACAGGATGTCCTCCGTTTGCGCCGCGTTGACCACGACCGACACGACAATGTCTGCCTGCCGGGCGGCTTCAACCGGGGAGGCCGTGCGGCGTCCTCCCTCCCGAACGAAGCGCTCGGCGGCGGCCGGGACCACGTCATAGCCCGCGACGTCGAAACCGGCGCGCATGAGCGATGCCGCCATTCCAAAGCCCATCGAACCCAGGCCAATGATGCCGGCGCGTACCTTCTGGCCCTGGGCATCGCCCAAGGAACTGCTCGATTGCTCTGTCATTCGCCGTCTCCTCCCTGCCTCCGCCCTGTATCTTCAGGGACGCTCGGCGATTATTGGACGGTATGACGCAAAAAACCAGGACGGCACGAGCGAGTTCTGCCGGAGCATCCGGAAGAACTAGGCGCCCATGATGCGGAAAAGCGCCTTAAGCGCGCTCCTCCCAGACTTTCGCGAGTTCGACGATGGTCTTCACCGCCTTTTCCATGTCCTGGCTGCTGACGAACTCCAGCGGGGAGTGGAAGGCATGGCCTCCGGCGAAGATGTTGGCGCAGGGCAGCCCCATGAAGGAGAGGCGTGAGCCGTCCGTGCCGCCGCGAATGCTGCCGCGCACCGGATTCATGCCCGCCCTGCGGATCGCCTCCACTGCGTACTCGACGATCTCCGGGTGCCGGTCGAGCACGATCTTCATGTTGCGATACTGTTCCTTGACCGTGAAGGTGTAGCTGGAGCCCGGATAGGCCCCCATCACCTCCTTGGTGATCTGCTCCAGCAATGCCTCCTTCTGCTTCAGGCCGTCCTCCGTGAAGTCGCGGATGATGAAGCTGAGTTCGGCCTTTTCCATCACCCCGGAAACGCCGGTCGGGTGGATGAAGCCGTCACGGCCTCTGGTGGTCTCGGGCGCCATGTCCTGCGGGAGACGCGCGATGATCGCGCCGGCGATCCTGATGGCGTTTTCCATCTTGCCGTAGGCGAAGCCCGGATGGATGGCCACGCCTTTGATCGCGATCTCCACCGCATCTGCGGAGAAGGTCTCGTCCTCGATCGTTCCGGCGGTCTCGCCGTCCATCGTGTAGCCGAAATCGGCGCCAAGCTTCGTCAGGTCGACCTTGTCGACGCCGCGGCCGACCTCCTCATCCGTGGTGAAGAGGATGCGGAGCGCGCCGTGCCTGATGTCCGGGTTCTTCACCAGGAACTCGGCTGCCGCCACGATCTCGGCAATTCCGGCCTTGTCGTCTGCGCCGAGCAGCGTCGTGCCGTCCGACGTGACGATGTCATGTCCGATCAGGTCCCTCAGCACGGGATGGTCGGCGACCCGGATGATCTGGCTGGGATCGCCCGGCAACCGGATGTCGCCGCCCTGGTAATCCCTGACGACCTGCGGCTTGATGTTGGTGCCGGAAAAGTCCGGCGCCGTGTCCATGTGGGCGCAGAAGCAGATGACAGGAACGTTGTTCTTGGGGCTGTTCGACGGAATGGTCGCATAGACATAACCGTGCTCGTCGAGATGAGCGTCCGCAACGCCGATCTCAAGAAGCTCCTTGACCAGAAGCCGGCCGAGGGTCTTCTGCTTTTCTGTCGATGGCTGGGACGGGGACTTGGCGTCGGACTGGGTGTCGATGACGACGTAACGCAGGAAACGGTCGGTAACGCTGGCGGCCATGAGCTGGGATCCAAATGCGAGGGGATGATCACTCTAACGGGCCAAGCGCGCCTCGTGAATGGGTTCCGAGACAGTCCTGTCCTTCCGGTGCCTCTTTTCGCATGAAACGGGGCTGGCACTGTTGGACCTGTGGAACGCCGCCCGAGGATGTGCCGTCCTTAAGACTTCATACGCGTGCTTATTGGGGATCCGGATAGGTGCATCAGGGCCAAGGACCCCGGGTCCGCAATTATGAGCTGAATAGCTCGGGATACTCTGCTTCGACGCGGGGTAGAGCTCGCAGGATCTCCGTGAGGTGCCGGCGCATCGCTTCCGCAGCTGCATCCTCATTGCAGGCATCGATGGCGGCGACGATGGCGCGGTGCTGGTCGATGAGAGGCAGCATGGCCTCCGGGCCGGGGAGGGTGAGCTGGCAGACCCGGTCCATATGGGCCTTGATATCCTGGATCGCCTCCCAGGCCAGCGGACAGCCGGCGCCTTCCGCCAGGGCGATGTGGAAGAGCTCGTCATAGCGCTGGAACGCTGCGTGGTCGTCGCGGCGCGCAGCATTGTCCTGCATCTCGAGAAGGTCGTCGATCCGCTCCCGGCTCTGCCTATCGAAGGATGAGCAGGCCCGCCGCACGACGGCAGTCTCGATCGCTTCGCGCACAAACCGGGCCTCCATCATCTTACGAACCGAGATCTTCACGACGACGGTGCCCCGCTGGGGCTGGATTTCCACCAGCCGGGTCCGGGCCAGACCGATCAGGGCCTCGCGGACGGGCTGGCGGGAGACGCCGTGGCGCTCCGCAATATCGCTTTCGGAAAGGCGGCTTCCGGGCGGAAGCTCCAAAGCGACGATGAGCCGGCGCAATTCGCTCTCGATGCGCTGGGCCGCGGAACCCTGGTTCATAGAAAAGGGCGTGTTCACAACAAATCTCGTTCGTTGGCGAGTTGCCTCGCATATCAGAGTATACTACCATACAATGGTCGACAGTAAGGCACAACAAGTGCCGACTGTCCCCCGGTGGGGAGGTCTACAAGACCCTCCCTACCGGGCCGGATCGGGCTGCAAGGACCGACTCCGCAACAACAAAATAAACGAGGAAACTCAAGGAGGATACGATGTTTACAAGACGATCCCTGGCCGCTGCCACCCTTAGCCTGTGTGCGGCTCTCTTGAGCGGAGCTGCGAGCGCGCAGACGACCCTCCGCTCCGCCGACGTCCACCCGGACGGCTATCCGACAGTCGAGGCGGTGAAATATTTCGGCTCCCTGCTCGAGCAGAAGACGAATGGCCGTTACAAGGTGCAGGTCTTCCCCTCGGCCCAACTCGGTCAGGAGAAGGACACCATCGAGCAGACCCGCTTCGGGGTCATCGACCTGAACCGGATCAATATAGGTCCGTTCAATAATCTGATCCCTGAGACTTTGGTCCCTGGACTGCCCTTCATCTTCCGGTCCGTCGACCACATGCGCAAGACGATGGACGGCCCCATTGGCGACCAGATCCTGAAGGCGTTTGAGCCGCACGGCCTTGTCGCGCTCGCCTTCTATGATTCCGGCGCGCGCTCCTTCTACAATTCCAAGCGCCCCATCAACACGCCGGCGGACCTCAAGGGCTTGAAGGTGCGGGTGATCCAGTCCGACCTCTTCCTCGACATGGTGAATGCCCTCGGCGCGAACGCAACGCCGATGCCTCCGGGCGAGGTTTATTCGGCGCTCCAGACCGGCGTCGTGGACGGCGCCGAGAACAACTGGCCGAGCTATGACTCCTTCCGGCACTTCGAGGTGGCGAAGTTCTATTCCCTGACCGAGCACTCGATGTCTCCGGAGGTGCTGGTGATGTCGAAGAAGGCCTTCGACAAGCTCTCGCCCGAGGACCAGAAGGCGGTGCGCGAGTCGGCGAGGGAATCGGTCGCGAAGATGCGCGAGCTCTGGGAGGCCCGCGAGCAAGAGGCCGAGAAGAAGATCCGCGCCAGCGGAAGCCAGATCAACACGGTCGACAAGCAGCTCTTCATCGAGGCAATGAAGCCCGTCTACGAGAAATACTCCAAGGATCCGAAGGTGAAGGATCTCGTCGCGCGCATTCAGGCGATGAACTGAGCCCACCGGCTCGAATGTTGCGGCGGGCCGGGAATATCCGGTCCGCCACCTTCCCCGATGGAGATCGCGACCGATGCGCGCTGAGCTTGCTGCGCTGTCCCGTATCCTGGCCGTCGTGAATCGGGCGGCCCTGTGGATCGCCGGGTTCGGCCTCGTCCTGATGACAGTCTTTATCGCCTGGCAGGTGTTCGGGCGCTACGTGCTGAACCAGTCTCCGAGCTGGACGGAGCCGGCCTCCCTTCTGCTCATGAGCTGGTTCATTCTTCTCGGCTCCGCCGTCGGCGTGTGGGAGGGCAACCATCTCGGATTCGAAATCGCCCTCCATCACGCTCCGCCCGGTCTGCGCCAGATCATGTCGGTCGTCACCGAGGTTCTGGTGATCGCTTTCGGGGCGGCCATGGCCTGGTACGGCACGGATCTGGCCGCGGAGACCTGGGCGGCCGACATGCCGGGACTGCCGATTCCGCAGGGAACGGACTACGTCCCGCTCGCCACCGGCGGCGTGCTGATCGCTCTCTTCTCCTTCGAGAAACTCGTCCGCCTCCTGCTTGCAGGGGAGGAGGTACCGCTGGTGCGTGCGGACGAGCCGCATCTCTTTGCTGTGAAGGATTGATGCCATGGAGGTCTGGGTTCTTTTCGGCGTCTTCACGCTGCTCCTCCTGATCGGCATGCCGGTCGCCTTCTGCCTCGGCATCGCTTCCCTGGCGACAGTTCTCTACATCGGCCTTCCGCCCATCGTGGTGTTCCAGCAGGTCAATTCCGGCATGGGCGCCTTCGCCATGATGGCGATCCCGTTCTTCATCTATGCCGGCGACCTGATGATGCGCGGCGGAATCGCAGACCGCCTGATCCGCCTTGCGGCCGGCTTTGTCGGGCACCTGCGCGGGGGGCTGGGCCAGGTGAATGTCGTGGCCTCGACCCTCTTTGGAGGCATATCAGGCTCGGCCATTGCGGACGCCTCCGCCATTGGCGGCATCATGATCCCGCAGATGGAAAAGCGTGGCTACGCCAATGATTACAGCGTCAACGTCACCGTCAATTCGGCGATCATCGCGCTCCTCGTTCCGCCCTCGCACAACATGATCATCTATTCGATTGCTGCCGGCGGGACGATCTCGGTGGCGGATCTGTTCACGGCTGGAATCGTGCCCGGCTTTCTGTTGGCAATAGCCCTGATGATCACAGCCTATGTCGTCGCCGTGCGCCGCGGCTACCCGGCCGATCCCTTCCCCGGCTTCCGGATGCTGGCCTATTTCTTCGTTTCCGCCGTGCCCGGCATCCTGCTCATCTTCATCATCTTCGGCGGCGTCCGTTCAGGGATCTTCACGGCGGCGGAAAGCTCGTGCATCGCGGTCGTCTATGCCTTCCTCGTCACGCTCCTCGTCTATCGTGAGCTGAATTGGCAGGCCTTCGTCGAGGCGACCCTCGGGGCCGTACGAACCACCGCCATGGTGCTCCTCGTCATCGGAACGGCCAGCGCCTTCGGCTGGCTCATGGCCTTCCTACAGGTGCCTCAGGCCACCATCAACCTGATGAAGTCGCTTTCGGACAATCCCATCGTCGTGCTCCTTCTCATCAACGTTATCCTGCTGGTGCTCGGTACCTTCATGGACATGGCGCCGATGATCATCATCTGCACGCCAATCTTCCTGCCCGTCATCAAGGCCTTCGGCATCGACCCGGTGCATTTCGGGGTGATCCTGATTCTCAATGCCGGCATCGGCCTCAACACGCCGCCCGTGGGCTCTGTTCTCTTCGTGGGTTGTGCGGTGGGCAAGATCACCATCGGCGAGGCGATGAAATCCATCTGGCCATTTCTGGGAGCGAGCGCTCTCGTCCTGCTCCTCGTCACCTACATTCCCGGCCTGTCGCTCTGGCTGCCGGCCCTGTTCCGCTGACCTTTACTCATCCTGAGATCACCGAGAGGTAATGATGACCATTGAAGTCCGGCAGGTTTGCCATCCCGAAGCCGTCCGCCATTTCAGTGCGGCCGAGCTACGACGCCACTTCCTGATCGAGGCGCTGTTCGTTCCGGGGCAGGTCAAGCTCACTTACAGCCATATCGACCGCCTTGTGGTGGGCGGTGCGACACCGGCCCGCGAGCCTCTTGTTCTGGAATCGCACAAGCAGATCGGATCGCCTAATTTCCTCGACCGGCGCGAGCTCGGCGTCGTCAATCTCGGCGGGCCCGGTCGCGTCACAACGGATGGGGAGGCTCACCAGCTCGGCTCACGCGATGCTCTCTACATTGCGATGGGCACGCGGGAGGTTCGCTTCGAATCCGCCGATGCGGACAGCCCCGCCAAGTTCTACCTCGTCAGCACGCCTGCCCATGCCCGCTTCGAGACGGTGAGGATCGGGCTCGACCGCGCCCGTCGCGTCGATCTGGGGGAGGCGGCGAATGGCAACGTGCGCACGATCTTCCAGATGATCCACCCGGAGGTATGCCGCTCGGCCCAACTCGTATTAGGCATGACCCAGTTAAAGCCCGGCAGCATGTGGAACACCATGCCAGCTCACGTTCATGACCGCCGCTCAGAGGTCTATGTCTATTTCGACCTGCCGCCGGAGGCGCGGGTGTTCCATTTCATGGGTGAGCCGGACGAGACCAAGCATCTCGTGGTCGCCAATGAGCAGGCGATCCTGTCGCCTGGCTGGTCGATCCATTCTGGCGTCGGCACCAGCAGATACGCCTTCGTCTGGGCCATGGGCGGCGACAACCAGGACTTCGCCGACATGGACATGGTACCCATAGACGCTTTGTGCTGAGAGGCTAAAGATGATGAATCCCTTCGATCTGACCGGCAGAACCGCCATCGTGACCGGAGCCAATACGGGCCTCGGCCAGTCGATTGCTGTGGCGCTCGCCGGAGCGGGCGCCGCCATCGTCGCAGTGGGACGCTCGGCGATGGACGAGACCGAAAGCCTGTGCCGGGCCTCGGGCTCGGAGTTCCGCAGCGTGCAGGCCGACCTGTCCAGCCTAGATCCCATCGAGGGCATCGTCGCCGAGGCGGCAGCCGTAAGCGGTCGGGTGGACATTCTGGTCAACAATGCCGGGATCATCCGTCGGGCCGATGCCATCGACTTCACCGAGAAGGACTGGGATGACGTGATGAACGTGAACCTGAAGTCCACCTTCTTTCTCTCGCGGGCGGTGGCGCGAAATATGCTGGCGGACGGCGGAGGCGGCAAGATCATCAACATCGCCTCTCTTCTGTCATTCCAGGGAGGAGTCCGCATCCCGTCCTATACGGCGAGCAAGAGTGGTCTTGCGGGACTCACACGCCTGCTCGCCTGCGAATGGGCTGCGAAGGGCATCAACGTGAACGCCATTGCGCCTGGTTACTTCGCGACAAACAACACGGAAGCCCTGCGCAATGATCCGAAGCGAAGCGGCGAAATCCTGAGCCGCATCCCCGCAGGCCGCTGGGGAGAACCAAGTGACCTTGGCGGCGCGGCCGTCTTTCTGGCCTCGCCAGCGGCAAGCTACATTCACGGGGTCGTTCTGCCCGTGGATGGTGGTTGGCTGGCGCGCTAAGCACGTCTGGAGGAGTGATGACCCGTAAAGGCCAAACTTTTGCTTTCGACAGTGAAATCCCGTGGGAACCGGCCGGAGAGGGTATCAGACGCAAAGTCCTAACCTACGATGAGGACGTGATGATGGTGCGCGTGGCATTCGAAGCAGGAGCCGTGGGCTCTCTCCACTCGCACCCGCACATTCAATGCAGCTTAGTGGAGGAGGGCGTCTTCGATATCACCATCGCCGGTCGAATGGAGCGTCTGGGGCGCGGCGACAGCTTTCTTGTACCCACTGACGCCATTCACGGCGCCGTCGCGGTCGAGGATGGTGTTCTTCTCGACGTGTTCACGCCTATGCGGGAAGATTTTGTGAAATCGTGAAGCTGATCTTCGTGCAGGGGAGTTATCCCGGATGGTTTGGCTCCGGTCATGCCAGCGGTACGCGCCGATCTGGTCCCGCGAGAGCGCAAGGCGAATTGCTGGATAGAGCGAGTACGGCTTTCTACAGGATTGTGCTTCGGTGTTTATGTTTGCGGAACTGTGACGGTCTGATGCCTGTGATCTGCTGAAACTTGTTTGAGAAGGCGAACGGGTTCTCATACCCTACTTGGTTCGCAATCAGCTCGATTTTTACGTCCGTCGTGGCCAAGAGGTGCGCCGCGTGCTGAATCCTCAGGACTGCAAGCTGCTGTATTGGACTCCGGCCGAGGCTCCGGTGGCAAAGCCGGCGCAGGTGCTCGCCACTCATGCTTGCCAAGTCGGCGAGTTCGCCGAGAGTCCAATCGCGCGAGAGGTCCTGTTGCACAACGTGCCATAGAGACAGCAAGCGCTTTTCCCGACGCCATGGCTCCATGAACAGGTCCACATAGCGTTCGATGAGGTCGATCCAGAGGCCGCACGTACCGATATCGCGAGCGCCTTCCACTTCATGAACAAGCCCCATGATCGCGTGCCGGAGTGGCTCTGGATTGAAGCGGGCCATCAGCGGGGCCACCGCGCTGATCATGGAGAAGGGCGAGGAGGGTGTGAAGCGCACCCAGCAATACTGCCAGCGCCTCGATGGTATGGCGTGGAAGGCGTGGAGAACGTGGGCCGGAGCGAAGGTCGTCATTCCTGCTCGATGGGGCCGCCAGCGGCCGTCGAGCAACATGCGTCCTTCGCCGCCGAGGGACCCATGGAGGTAGGCGCCGCTAAGCTTTGTCCTCACAATGCGGTAGGGTGGGGCTGCGTCACCGACCCCAACATGCGCAATGTGCCGCTGGCGGAGAAGCGGACAGATATCATCGCGCACGATCCACTGTTGCGTCTTTGCGCCGACAATGTGTGTTTCGAGTAGCTTCTCGTGCGCTACGGCCATGGCTTCCGGAGCCTTCGACTGTCAAACTTCCATTCAAGATAACAAAAAATGTCATGGAGGAAACAATGGTCGCAAGTCTAAAAAGTGTCCTTTCGGCTTCACTACTTCTGCCGCTGGCAGTAACGGCCGCAATGGCGCAGCAGGGTGCGATATCCAATAATGTGGTGAGGATTGGCGTTCTAACGGACATGAGTGGCGTCTATTCCGATCTGGCCGGGAAAGGCGCGGTCGAGGCTGTCAAGATGGCAGCGGAAGACTTTGGCGGGTCCGTTCTCGGCAAGCCTATCGATGTTATTTTTGCCGATCACCAGAATAAACCGGACATTGGCTCTGCGACTGCCCGCCAATGGTTCGACACGGGCGGCGTTGATCTGATCGCAGACCTTTCCAATTCTGCTGTTGCACTATCCGTTGCGACGCTGGCAAAAGATCGGAAGCGGCATATTATCGTAAACGGCTCATCGAACATGGGCATCACGAACCAGGTATGCTCGCCCTACGCGGTGCATTATGCGTATGACGCCTATTCGCTCGCGAATGGCACCGGCAAGGCTGTTGTCGAGCAAGGCGGTGATACCTGGTTCTTCCTCACTGTCGATTTTGCGTTCGGCATCGGGCTTGAGCAACAGGTTGCGGATGTCGTCCGGGCTTCCGGAGGGCGTGTGCTCGGGGCTGCGAGGCATCCACTCGGCACAACGGACTTTTCCTCCTTTGTTCTGCAGGCACAGGCATCGGGCGCAAAGATCGTTGGCATTGCATCGACTGGCGGGGATGCAATCAACGCCATCAAGGCGGCCGCAGAGTTTGGGATCACGAAAGACCAGGATCTCGCCGCTCTTCTGTTGTGGGTCAACGACGTTCATGCGATCGGCCTCGATACGGCGCAGCGGCTGTTGCTTACGAACGCCTGGTACTGGGACATGAACGAAGAGACGAGGTCGTTCGCAAAGCGCTACTTTGAGCGTGTCGGCAACATGCCCAACATGAGCCAGGCGGCAGACTATTCTTCGACCATGCACTACCTGAAGGCCGTGCAGGCGGCTGGCACGGACGAACCGGACGCCGTCTCGGCGAAGATGCGGGAAATGCCTATCAACGACTTCTTCGCAAAGGATGGAAAGATACGGGTCGATGGGCGCATGGTTCACGACATGTATCTCTGGAGGGTAAAGGCCCCTTCGGAATCCAAGTACCCATGGGATTATCTCAAGCTGGTCGACACAATTCCGGCCGAGCGGGCTTTCCAGCCTCTCGACCAGAGCAAGTGCTATCTTGTGAACAAATCCTGACAGATCATGTGCCGCGCTCCGGCTCAGCTGGAGCGCGGCATTTCGAACTGGCTCTCGCCTCGAAGGGAGTGAGAGCGTGATCAAAATACTTACTCTAGGATGAAATATGGCTCGGTTTGAGCGCAGAACTTTGGTCGAACGCTTTCAGGACATGGTCCGGCGACGCGAGCCCATCATCGGCGGCGGCGCCGGCACCGGAATTTCCGCGAAATGTGAGGAGGCTGGAGGGATCGATCTTATCATCGTCTACAATTCCGGGCGCTACCGCATGGCCGGTCGCGCCTCCTCAGCGGGCCTGCTCGCCTATGGCAACGCAAACCAGATCGTCAAGGAAATGGCCGGCGAGATCCTCCCTGTTGTTCGGCACACACCGGTTATTGCGGGCGTCAACGGGACCGACCCTTTTGCGATCATGCCGGTGCTGCTGAGAGAGCTTAAGGAGATGGGCTTCTCGGGTGTTCAGAATTTCCCCACGGTCGGGATCATCGACGGCACGTTTCGAATCAGCCTGGAGGAAACCGGAATCCAGTTTGCTTCAGAGATCGACATGATCCGCCAGGCCCATGAACTTGATCTGCTCACAACACCCTACGTTTTCAGCGCCGACGAGGCTGTCGAAATGACGAAAGCCGGTGCTGATCTGATCGTGCCGCATATGGGCGTCACGGTCGGTGGAACGATCGGAGCGTCGACATCGAAAACCCTCGAGCAATCCGTTGCGCTGATCGACGAATGGGCGGAGGCTGCTCGGAAGGTGCGCAAGGACGTCGTTGTGATTGCGCACGGCGGTCCCATCGCGACCCCTCAGGATGTCGTCTATGTCCTTGAGAGCAGTGAGCACTGCAATGGCTTCTATGGCGCCAGCAGCATGGAGCGCCTGCCAACCGAAATCGCCCTCACAGAGCACATTCGCACTTTCAAGAACCTGTCCATCGAACCCAGCCAGAGGGAGAAGTCTTCATGCTCCGCGTCTATGTGAGTGCAGTGATGGACGTCACGATCGATGAGGCGTGGAGTGTCCTGCGCGACTTCAATGCCTTGCCGGTGTATCATCGTTTCTTCAAGGAGAGCTATATCGAGGATGACTGGCCGGCCGACAGGATCGGATGTGTCCGGAACTTCAGGACCAAGGAGGGAGACGATTATATTCGCGAGAAGCTCTTGAGCCTGTCGGACCGCGAACACCTTTGCTGCTACACCACCATCGAAGCATCGGTTCCTCTGTGGAATTACGTATCCGAAATGCGGCTTCGCCCGGTCACCGAAAGCCAACAAACTTTTGGAGAGTGGTGGGCGGAATTTGATACCCCACCCGATCAGGAAACAGACCTCGTTGCGCGGGTGACGGACACGTTCCGCTTTGCCTTCGAGGGGGCTGCGGAAGTGGCCAAAGCGAGGCGGCGCAGTGCCTCATGACGATCTCGTCGGACAAGGGAAAGGCCTATATTGTCGGGACCTTCGACACGAAGGCTGAAGAACTGCGTTATATAGCGGCCTTGCTGCAGGGCGCAGGAGTTGCAACGGTTCTGGTGGATGTCGGAACCAGCTCCTCCTCGGCAGATGCGGACATACCTGCCGAGATGGTCGCCTCCTATCATCCAGGCGGAGTTGACGCTGTCTTCAGGGCAGGTGAACGCGGCGTCGCAGTCAATGCGATGAGAGATGCATTTCAGGCCTACATCCGGACATGTACGGATGTCGGCGGCATCATCGGGCTCGGTGGATCCGGTGGGACAGCCATCATCACGCCGGCGATGCAAGGGCTCCCGATCGGCACGCCGAAAGTAATGGTGTCGACACTGGCGTCCGGCGACACCTCCCGCTTTGTCGGCGTCAGCGACATCATCATGATGTTTCCGGTAACGGACATCGCAGGATTGAATCGCGTCTCCTGTGTCGTTCTGGGGAATGCAGCCCATGCGCTCGCTGGAATGATGCTGCGAAATATACCTAAGCCCGATCACGACAAGCCGTCCATTGGGATCAGTATGTTCGGCGTGACGACGCCCTGTGTCCAGCAGTTGACAGCTTCCCTGTCGAGCACGTTCGACTGCCAAGTGTTTCACGCGAACAGTCCAGGAGGGAGGGCGCTGGAGGCGCTCACGGCTTCCGGACTGTTCCGAGGGGTTGTGGATGTCACGACGACCGAGGCCGCCGACTATCTCTTCGGAGGAGTATGTAGCGCCGGTCCTCACCGCTTTGAGGCTGCCGCTTTGGCAGGTGTGCCGTGGGTCGGCTCATGCGGCGCATTGGACATGGTGAACTTCTGGGCGGTGGATACGATTCCGGAACAATATCGCGGGCGTCTCCTCCACTCACACAACGCCCATGTCACTCTGATGCGAACATCCGCGGACGAGATGGCAGCCATCGGCGAATGGCTGACAGGGAAGCTGAACCGATCCCAGGCCCCCGTGCATTTGCTGATCCCGGAGGGTGGATTGTCCATGCTCGATGCTCCCGGAGAGCCCTTTTTCGATCCCGAAGCAAACGAGGCGTTGTTCGCGAGCCTCGAGAGAAACTTTCAGGTGTCGGATACCCATCGGATCATTCGTGTTCCGCACCATATCAACGATGCTGCCTTCGTTGAAATTCTCGTGCAACACGTTCATCAGCTAATGATCACCTAAACTATCGTTATTGAGCCTTCCCTTAAATACGGTGCCGGTGCTGCAAACAGCTTCGAATCCGTATCGAAGGATCCAGAACGCGTCGGAAGGCCAAAGGTCACTAAAGAGGCCTGAACCCTGCCGAGCCCGATGAACCGATTCCTGCAATCCTCCTCGCCAGCTTCTCGCTGCAACCATATCCTGAGGCCCTGAAAGGGCATAAGGACTCCGTCATTCGGGTGTCACGGCTCCGATGGCAGTCAATCCGGTTAGAAGGAGCAGAATATGAAGAACATTGCGATATCGGCTGCCATCCTCGTCTCGCTTCCCGCCCTGACCGGGCCAGCTGTGGCGCAGGAGAAGACACTGACAGGTGAGCGAACGACAATCGTCGCCCATCGGGGCGCCAGCGGCTATCTCCCGGAGCATACGCTCGAGGGCTATAAGCTGGCGATCGAGATGGGCGCAGACTTCATCGAGCCGGACCTAGTGGTGACCAAGGACGGAGTACTGATCGCCCGTCACGAGCCGATGCTGAGCGGCACGACAAATGTCGCCGACCTTCCGGAGTTCGCATCCCGCAAGACGACACGCAGGGTTGACGGGGTCGACACGACGGATTGGTTTGCCGGCGATTTCACCCTGGACGAAATCAAGCAGCTCCGCGCCAAGCAGGCGATGGCGGACCGTGACCAGTCCAAGAACGGTCAGTTCCAGATCCCGGCCCTTGAGGAGGTGATCAGCTTGGTGAAGCAGGAGGCTGCCGCCCGCGGGCGCACCATCGGGATTGCTCCTGAAACCAAGCATTCGACCTTCCATGCCGCGCTGGGCCTGCCGATCGAGGACCGTCTCGTCGACGTTCTCAAGAAGGCGGGCTGGACTGGCAAGGATGCCCCCGTGGTGATCCAAAGCTTCGAGACTGCGAACCTCAAGTACCTGAACACCAAGATAGACGTTCGTCTGGCGCAGCTCGTCGATGGAGCCGATGTCGACAAGGACGGCAACATGGTGCTGGAGGCTCCCTACGCGCAGCCTTATGACTTCGTGGTGGTCGGCGACCAGCGCACCAACAAGGATCTCCTGACGAAGGAAGGGCTGGCCGAGGTCAAGACCTATGCCGACATCGTCGCACCGTGGAAGCCGTACATTCTGGCGAGCAAGCAGGTCGACAAGAACAACGACGGCAAACCGGACGACCTCAACAACGATGGGGCGATCGACGAGCGCGATCGCGTGCTCGCGGCCCCGTCCAGCGTGGTCAAGGATGCTCATGCCGCCGGACTCCAGGTGTTCACCTGGACCTTCCGCAGCGAGCCGAAGCGTTTGACCTCCGACTTCGAGGGAGATCCCGCAGCGGAGTACAAGGCCTTCTACGCCCTGGGCGTTGACGGCCTCTTCAGCGACTTCACCGACCACGCCGTGAAGGCGCGCTGACGTTCAATTGGAACGTACGGGAGACTCCGGCTCTGTAGCAGACCGGAGTCTTTTCCTTTGCGGGCCTCCCGCAATGGGCTGTCTGTGGCGTATCCCGGCGCAGCCTCCGGATCCTAATCGCAGGCGGTCTGAAACTGTCGGTTAACCTCAGGCGGGCATCCTTTCTCCGCGTGATTCAGGGACTGGGCGGGCCCCTCATCCGGAGACGATTGCCCATGACGGAGAAGAGCCTCACCGAAGCTATCGAAGAGAAGCTGAACCTTATCGCTCCAACCCTGAAAGCGATACAGGCCGGGGGAGAACAGGCCTATCTTGGGGACCTTCAGACCCTCCTGAGGAAGAACCTGGCAAGCCTGCTTGCTCTGTTTGAGCGCGATCCCGGCCTTGATGCCGCGACCGCGGATCTCTACGCGGCGGCGGCTGCCATTGTGAAGGACGTCACGACCGCCTCTCAGCCCTACGCGCGCAAGCGCCGCCTTCTGAACGAGGCGCAAGCGCGTTTTGAGGAGCGGATTGCGCTGGCAAAGCCCAGAGAGCGAAGGTCATCCACTTCGTGGCGCCGGAACGAACTCTTCGTTGCCGCCTGACGGCGGCTCGGGTCCGGCCGGATTGCCAGCGGCTGGATCCGACCCTCGTGTTACCGATGCGATGTTTAGGCAGTCCCGCAAATCCTGAACGCCCTGCCTAGCGACGGACGAGGAGCATGGCAGACGCCGCACAGAGGAATGCGCGAGCTGAAGTCGGTCTAGCCTCCGGAAATTTCCAGAGACGATTCCGCTTCATCTCGCTCACCCTCGGTGCGGGAACCGTCAGGTGGTTGGAGTTCCCCGGGAGAGGCACGATCTGCTTTTGCTAGGAAGCGACTGGGGGCGGGAGTTCCAACCACGCTTCCAAGTCCCGGCGACGGCGCGTAGCACTCGCGTGCGAGAGCAGGGTTCTGGATGCAAGAGTAGCTTCACTCGCGTTTGCCGACGAGAGAACACAGCCCGTCGGAGATGCGGCTGCGGAATTCGCAGATGCGGTTCTGGGGAGCGGACCGGGACGTGTCATCGCGAGGACCATGGGGGCTGCCCTGGTGTACAATCGGGCGCCCGGAGCCTGAAGTCCTGCTTAAAGTTGGCGTGAATCCCGGGAGAAGGGATGGTGCTGCCAGAGAGGATCGAACTCTCGACCTCTCCCTTACCAAGGGAGTGCTCTACCACTGAGCTACGGCAGCTCGCCAACGAGGAGGGCCGCTTACTGCCACAGCGCGGCCCTATGCGCAAGCTTGAAAAGCAATCTTTATTCGGCGGCCTGCACTTTGGGTTCGAGCGGCAGCTTGAGCGCCCGCCAGACCTCCAGGAGAGCGGCGGCGAGGGCGTCGATGTGAGCGTCCGTGTGGAAGGGGCCCGGAGTGATGCGCAGCCGCTCCGTACCGCGGGGCACGGTGGGATAGTTGATCGGCTGGATGTAGATCCCGTGCTTCTCCAGCAGGCGGTCGGAGGCGGCTTTGCAGGCCTCTGCGTCCCCCACCATGACCGGGACGATGTGGGTCACCGTGTCCATGACCGGGATTCCGACGCCGCTCAGGACAGCCTTGGTGCGGGCGGCCTGGCGCTGCTGCTTCTGCCGCTCGGCTGAGGAGGCCTTGAGGTGGCGAATCGAGGCCGTGGCTGCCGCAGCCACCGCCGGGGGGAGGGCGGTGGTGAAGATGAAGCCGGGCGCGAAGCTGCGGATGGCGTCCATCACGGCTTTGGTGCCGGTGAGATACCCGCCCATCACGCCGAAGGCCTTGCCGAGGGTGCCCTCGATTATGTCGACCCGATGCATGGCATCGTCGCGCTCGGCAATGCCGCCGCCGCGCGGGCCGTACATGCCCACCGCATGGACCTCGTCGAGATAGGTCATGGCGTTATAGCGTTCGGCCAGGTCGCAGATGGCATGGATGGGGGAGATATCCCCGTCCATGGAATAGACGCTCTCGAACACGATCAGCTTGGGCCGGTCGCCAGCTGCCTGGAGAAGCTCTTCCAGGTGCTCGAGGTCGTTGTGGCGGAAGATCGCCTTCTCGCAGCCTGACTGGCGCACGCCCTCGATCATGGAATTGTGGTTGAGGGCGTCCGAGAGAATGAGGCAGTTCGGGATGAGCTTGGCGAGCGTCGAGATGCCGGTCTGGTTGGAAACGTAGCCGGAGGTGAAGATGAGGCCTGCCTCCTTGCCGTGGAGATCGGCGAGTTCGGCCTCAAGCTCGACAATAGGATGGCTGTTGCCGGAGATGTTGCGGGTCCCGCCCGCCCCGGTGCCCAGCCGCCAGGCCGCTTCCACCATGGCCCGGGTCACGTCCCGGTTCTGGCCCATGCCGAGATAATCGTTGGAGCACCACACGGTGATCGGCTTCGGGCCCTCCGGGCTGTGCCAGATCGCCTGGGGAAAGCGACCGGCCAGCCGCTCGATATCGGCGAAGACACGATAGCGGCGCTCTTCCTGGAGGCGCTCGAGGGCTGACGTGAAGAAGGTCTGGTAATTCATCATCTCACCGGATGGGCAACGGATTGCCCCGGGATATACCGCCTGATTATGCCAGAGGACATTGATCCCGGTCAAAATTCTGGAATCGCTTTAATGTATATTGCGGTTGAGAGCCGCTCACGAAGCCTTTATCTGGTGGTGGCGACGATGGGTCGCGTGAACCATGGCTGATGTGAAATCGCAGGATAAGGCCGACCGGCTGAAGGCGGCTTTGAAAGAAAATCTTAAGCGTCGTAAGGCTCAAGCTCGTGGAAGGCGGGCCGCCAAGCCCGTCGGAACCGAAGGCGGGAGCTTGAGCGTTTCCGACGAGCGCGACAAGCCGTCCGACTAGCATGGGCCGGCCGGTGCGCGCATAGCGCATGGCTTGTCCACCAGAATTGCAAGGGGAAAACGATGGATCGCATTCTTATCAGGGGCGGCGCGCCTCTCAACGGCCTGATTCCGATCTCGGGCGCCAAGAATGCGGCCCTGCCCCTGATGATCGCGAGCCTCCTGACGGAAGAGACCCTGGAGCTCGGCAATGTGCCGCGGCTGGCGGACATCTCCTCGCTCCTGCGGATCATGAGCAATTTCGGCGTTGATCACTCGATTGCGGGCCGCCGGCCCGGCCAGTCCTCCGAGACGGGGCAGACGATCCGCCTGACGGCCAAGAACATCATCGATACCACTGCTCCGTACGAGCTGGTCTCGACCATGCGGGCGAGCTTCTGGGTCATCGCGCCCCTCGTGGCGCGTTTCGGCCGCGCCAAGGTTTCCATGCCTGGAGGCTGCGCCATCGGCACTCGTCCGGTGGACCTGCTCATCATGGCTCTGGCTAAGCTCGGAGCGGCCATCGAGATCGAGGCCGGCTATGTGGTCGCCACCGCGCCAAAGGGCCTCCAGGGGGCCGAAATCGACTTTCCGAAGGTCACCGTCGGCGGCACCCATGTGGCCCTGATGGCGGCGACCCTTGCCAACGGCACAACCGTGATCCGCAACGCGGCCCGTGAGCCGGAGGTCGTGGATCTCGCCGAGTGCCTCATGAAGATGGGCGCCAAGATTGAAGGTGCCGGCACTTCGGAGATCGTGGTCGAGGGCGTGGCCCGCCTTCACGGCGCCTCCCACGACGTGATGCCGGACCGGATCGAGACGGGCACCTACGCCATGGCGGTGGCCATGACGGGAGGCGACCTGGTGCTCGACAACACCCGGCCCGAATACCTTCAGGCCGCTCTCGACGTGCTGGGCCAGGCGGGCGCCGAGGTGTCGCCGACCCACGGCGGCATCCGGATCCGCCGTAACGGCAATGGAATCCAGGCGGTGGATGTGACCACCGACCCGTTCCCCGGCTTCCCGACCGACCTGCAGGCCCAGTTCATGGCTCTCATGACCCGGGCGAACGGCACCTCGCGCATCCGCGAGACGATCTTCGAGAACCGCTTCATGCACGTGCAGGAGCTTGCGCGCCTGGGAGCCCAGATCCGCCTCGACGGCGACAGCGCCTATGTGCAGGGCGTGGCGGGACTGAAAGGCGCGCCGGTGATGGCGACGGACCTGCGTGCCTCCGTCTCCCTGGTCATTGCCGGCCTCGTGGCCGAAGGCGAGACCACCATCAACCGCGTCTACCATCTCGACCGGGGCTTCGAGGCGCTGGAGGCCAAGCTCGTCCGCTGCGGGGCCGATATCGAGCGGCTCAGGGGCTGAGAAGGGGCAGTGGCTTGGCTTCCCAGGCTCCTGAGCGCCGGAGTTCCACCGGAAAGGCCTGAAAATCCGCGCCTCGGGGCAGCCTGCGGGAAAGTCCGGAGGTTGCGCATGGCCCTGGCGCTCTCTACCTAAACCTCAAATCTCAGCAATAGGTTGGTAGAGTCATGGACCTCCTGAAACTCGTCGCCTTCGATCCGGAAGACCTCGCCGTCATCTCGTGCCACATGCAGGACGCCCTGCTGCGCGTCGGCGACATCCTGTACCTGCCCAAGGAGCGCCGGTTCGTCATTCAGACCCGGCGTTTCGACTGGGAAGCCGCCACGCCCCAGCGCCGGCTGACCTGCATGCATTTCGAGCACGTGACCGGGGTGCGCGTCCGCGGAATCGACCAGACCGACAAGGACGCCGTTCTTAACCTTCTCGCCATTTCCTTCGATGAACGAGACGCCCCATCGGGGACTGCGACCTTGATCTTTGCCGAAGGCGGAGCCATCCAGGTCGACCTGGAGTGCGTCGAAATGCAGATGAAAGATATCGGCCCCGTCTGGGCCGCCGAGAGCCGCCCGAGCCACGAGGAACTGCCGCAACAGGCGGGGCGCGTCTGATGGCGCAACGGCTCGACGCCCGGGAGGCCTCCTTCCCGCAGGCCTTCGCCGCACTGCTGGCGGCGAAGCGGGAGGTCTCGGAGGACGTGGACCAGGCGGTCCGCGCCATCATCGAGGACGTGGTGGCGCGGGGCGACGAGGCCCTGATCGACTATACCTACCGCTTCGACGGGCTGGCGCTCCAGCCTGAGACCCTCCGGATCTCGGATGCCGAGATCGACGCCGCCGAGGCCCAATGCCCGAAGGAGGCGCTGGAGGCCCTCGCCCTCGCGAAGGAGCGCATCGAGGTCTATCACCGGGCGCAGCGCCCGCAGGATTCCATGACGACCGATGCGCTGGGCGTGACCCTCGGCTGGCGCTGGACCGCCATCGAATCCGTCGGCCTCTACGTCCCGGGCGGTCGGGCGAGCTATCCCTCTTCCGTGCTGATGAACGCTGTGCCGGCCAAGGTCGCGGGCGTTCCCCGCGTCGCGATGGTCGTGCCGACCCCGAAAGGCGAGACCAACCCTCTGGTCCTGGCCGCGGCGCGGCTGGCGGGCGTCGACGAGGTGTTCCGCATCGGCGGCGCGCAGGCCGTCGCCGCGCTCGCCTATGGCACGGAAAGCATCAGGCCGGTTGCCAAGATCGTCGGCCCCGGCAATGCCTATGTGGCCGCGGCCAAGCGCCGGGTCTTCGGGCAGGTGGGAATCGACATGATCGCCGGTCCCTCCGAGGTGCTCATCCTCGCGGACAGCCATGCCAATCCCGCCTGGATCGCCGCCGATCTGCTGGCCCAGGCCGAGCACGATCCCGCCGCCCAGTCGATTCTGATCACCGATAGCGCGGATCTCGCCGATGCCGTCGAAAAGGCGGTGGAGGGGCAGCTCAGGACGCTTCCGAAGGCGGAAATCGCCGGCGCGAGCTGGCGCGATTACGGTGCGATCATCCTCATCGACACCCTCGAGCACGCCATTCCGCTGGTGGACCGGCTGGCTCCGGAGCACCTGGAGATCGAGACGGAAAACGCCGAGGAGCTTGCCGCGAAAGTCCGCAATGCGGGTTCTATCTTTCTCGGCAGCTTCACGCCGGAGGCCATCGGCGATTACGTGGGCGGGCCGAACCATGTCCTGCCTACGGCCCGCTCGGCCCGCTTCTCGTCCGGGCTCGGCGTGCTTGACTTCATCAAGCGAAGCTCGATCCTGAAATGCGATGCGGGCGCGCTGCGTGCTCTGGGCCCCGCAGCCATAACCCTCGGGCGGTCCGAGGGACTTGAAGGTCATGCGCGGTCGATCGCGATCCGCCTGAACCTTTGAAAGGCTGAGCGGAGGGGCGATGGCGAGCGAAGGAAAGGAGCGGTGCCGGCTGGTCGCCGTCACGCTCGACGAGGCGTCCATCGGCCGCGGCAATCCCGATCAGGAGCATGAGCGGGCCATCGCCATCTACGACATCCTCGAAGAGAACACGTTTGCACTGCCGAATTACGACGGCGGCCCCTATTCCCTGCGCATCGCTCTCATCGAAAAGAAGCTCTGCTTCGAAGTCTCATCGCAGGGTGGGACGCATCTCGTGTCCCACCACCTGTCGCTGACGCCCTTTCGCAAGGCGATCCGCGACTACGAACTGATCTGCGACAGCTATTATCAGGCCATCCGTTCCGCCTCGCCTGCGCAGATCGAGGCCATCGACATGGGGCGCAGGGGGCTGCACAACGAGGCGGCCGAACTCCTGATGAAGCGCCTCGAAGGCAAGCTGGTCCTCGATTTCGATACGGCGCGCCGCATCTTCACGCTCATCTTCGCGCTTCACTGGAAGGGCTGACGCTTGGACGAGCCTTGCTCGAAACGGATCCATTCGGTCCTGTTCGTCTGCGCGATGAACTCGGTGCGCTCGCCCATGGCGGAATCCATTGCACGCCACTACTTCGGCAAGTCGGTCTATGTGCAGTCCGCAGGCGTTCGCAAAGGCGAGGCCGACGGTTTCATGAGCGCCGTGCTGGACGAGATCGGCATCGACGCCTCCAAGCACAAGCCTCGCACCCTCGTCGAACTTGAGGAGTGGGAGGGGCTCAATTTCGATCTTATCATCTCACTCTCGCCGGAGGCCCACCACGCCGCGCTCGAACTGACGCGGACGATCGCGGCGGATGTGGAATACTGGCCGACGCCGGATCCGACCATCGCGCAGGGCTCCCGCGAGCAGGTGCTCGACGCTTATCGCGATGTGCGCGATGGGCTCGTCTACCGCATCCGCCTGCGGCTCAAGCAGCGCTCACAGAAGAGCCCGGATGACGGAGAGGGTGCCTAGGCCCGCAGCCAGGCTCAGGAGATCGATGCGCGTGAGCGCCATCGTGAGGATCGTGGCCGCGAGCGCGACGATGGCAGGCCAGCCCTTGTCGAGCACCACGGGCAGGATCGTCGCCAGGATGATCGAGCCCGGGAGAGCCCGCAAACCCCGCTCGATCCGCGGCGTGAGGCGCATGCGGCTCATCACGACCACGCCCGCGATGCGGCACAGGAACGTGACAGCCGCCATGCCGGCAATTGCCATGACCGCTCCCCAGGGCTGGGCGATGAGGGTGTCAAAGCTCATTCCAGCACCATGCCAGCGGCAACCCCGGCGAGAGCGCCGGCGAGGATGAAGAAATAGCCGGGCACAAGGGCATGGACGAGGAGCGAGACGAGGCCTGCCACGAGCCAGGGCAGGGCGGGCCGCGCACCCTTCCAGAGGGGCACCAGCATGGCGCCGAAGAAGATCGGCATCACGAGGTCGAGGCCGAAGCGGCTGGGCTCCGGCACGAGGGCACCCGCAAAGAACCCGGTCAGCGTCGAGGCCAGCCAGACCAGCCAGAGGAAGATGCCTGAGCCCAGCAGGATGCCGATGTCCCGCCCGCCGCCGCTGTGATAGCGCGTGCCGATGATCCAGCCGGCTTCCGTGAGGAGGAAGAGATTGAGCGCCGTGCGGGCGAGGGGCTCGTCCTTCAGCCAGGGCTGGAGGGTCGCGCCCAGAAGGATCATGCGCGCATTCACGACCGCGGTGACCGTCACGATGCTCAGGATCGTTGCAGGCGTCCAGACCTGCTGCCAGATTTCGAGCGCCACCATCTGCGATGCGCCCGCATAGACGAAGGCGCTGAGCCCGAAGGTCTCGCCCAGGGAAAGGCCCTTCTGGGCCGCGGCCGTGCCGAATGCCATGGCGAACATTATGAAGCCCGGCAACGCAGGGAATGCGGCGCGGGCGCCCTGGAGAAGGCCGGCCGACGAAAAATGGGGGCGGAGAGAGGCGGACATGAGCCTGCGCTCTGTGCCTTCTCGCACCCCCATCCGTCAATGATGAAGACGGGACGTGGAACGGAGCCCGTGACGGGCTAACGGCGCTAGAGCGCGCCGTTGACCAGCGGGTAGATCTCGGTGGCGCCGTGATAGATCATCTCGAGAGCCACGTAGAGGATGATCGCCAGTCCGACATAGGCGATCCAGCGGTAGCGTTGAAGGAGGCGCGCGATGTACGAGGCGGCGAGGCCCATGAGGGCGATGGACAGGAGAAGGCCGAAAGCGAGGATGTAGGGATGCTCGCGCGCCGCGCCGGCGACCGCCAGCACGTTGTCGAGTGACATGGACACGTCCGCGATGATGATCTGCCAGGCAGCCTGAGCGAAGGTCTTGCGCGGCGCGGCGCCGGCGATGGTACCGTCGGCGTCGATGTCCACGCCTTCCAGCGCTTCCTCGGCCTGCACCTCTTCCGTGTGGCTCGTGCGTAGCTCGCGCCACATTTTCCAGCACACCCATAGAAGGAGTATGCCGCCTGCGAGGAGAAGGCCGACGATCTGAAGGAGCTGGGTCGTGACCAGGGCGAATCCGATGCGCATCACCGTGGCGGCGATGATGCCGAGCAGGATGGCCTTGTTTCGTTGCTCCTTGGGAAGGCCCGCGGCGGCGAGACCGATGACGATGGCATTGTCGCCGGCAAGCGCCAGGTCGATGCCGACCACCTTCAGGAAGGCGATGACTTCGGGTCCGAAAAACTGCGAGAGATCAAACATTCAAGTCCTCATGTGTCGGTTCGACGGGTACGCATGAGGAGTGCTCGACGGCGTTGTCCGCAGTGCCGGACCGACCCGGCCGGCTGCTGAAGGACTGAATGAACCGTGTGCGAGAACGCATCCAGGCGACCCTGGTTCTCCAGTCCGACATCGCCGCTCGAAAGGAGCGACCAGAGGGGCCCGGCCTGGTTACAGCGGTCTCATCTAGACAACCCCGCGCAGCCGATCAAGTGATCTCCTGCTGCACGTCACAGGCGCTGCAGGGCTCGGGAACATGCGGCGTCGCACCTCTCCGATTGCAGGGGGAGCCTTGTTGAGAAACCGGCACTTTCGGCGGCGGAAGCTTGATCCGGGGGGTGGCCTTATGCACTACTCGCCTGGAACAATTGAGAGGCGCATGCCATGCGCCTGTCGGGAGGCCGTCCATGTCTGTACCTCACGAACGCCCCGGAGATCCGGGGCGCCGCGGGCCCATTCGCGCACCGCAGAGCCTCGGTGGCGGGATCTTCCTTGTCTTCCTGGCCATCCTGGCCCTGTGGCTCAATCGCAATCTGGATCAGGGCACCCTGAACGCCATGGGGCCGGCGATGCTGCCGGACTGGCTCGCCGTCGGGGTCGGAGCCTGTGGCGTGGCCCTCCTGGCCTTCGCCTTTACCAAGCAGGGCGACGAGCTGGATCACTGGAGCCTGCGCGGGCCCTTCTTCGTCGTTCTGGGCATCCTGGCCTTCGCCGTCACGATCCGTCCCTTCGAGCTCGGGGCGCTGACGATCCCGGGCCTCGGCCTCGTGATTGCGGGGCCGCTGGCCATCATCATCGGCGGTTTCGCAACGCCTGAGATGCGCCTGAGGGAGTTGATCATCCTCGCGCTTTGCCTGACGCCTTTCTGTATGGTCCTGTTCGGCGATCTGCTGAATCTGCCGATCCCGATCTTCCCGCAGGCGCTCAGGGACCTTTTTCCGGCGGACTGGTCGCAGAAGGATATCCTGAGGGCAATGGCTGCGGCGATGGTGGTCGGGGCCATCGTCGTCTATGCCCTTGGGCCGAAGAAGCGCACGCAGCAAGTCGACAGGGTGGTCCAACCGGACGAGGGTATCGATGGGTGATTTCGCTTCCAACCTGAGCCTCGGTTTCGGCGTCGCTCTGAGCCTGCAGAACTTGGGTCTCGCCTTCCTGGGCTGTCTCGTGGGAAGCCTCATCGGCGTCCTGCCCGGCGTCGGCCCCATCGCGACCATCGCGATGCTGCTTCCCATCACCTTCGGCCTCGATCCCATCGGCGCCCTCATCATGCTCGCCGGCATCTATTACGGCGCGCAGTATGGCGGCTCGACCACGGCGATCCTCGTCAACATTCCCGGCGAGGCGACCTCCGTGGTGACGGCCCTGGACGGGCACCAGATGGCCCGTCAGGGCCGGGCCGGCATCGCGCTCGGCATCGCGGCCATCGGCTCCTTCTTCGCCGGAACCGTGGCGACCCTGGTGATCGCGGCTCTGGGCGCTCCGCTGACCGGCCTCGCGCTCATCTTCGGGCCGACGGAATATTTCTCGCTCATGACCATGGGCCTCGTCTTCGCCGTGGTCCTGGCGCGCGGCTCGATCCTCAAGGCCATCGCCATGATTCTGGTCGGCGTGCTGCTCTCCACGGTCGGCACGGATCTCGAGACCGGCGAGGAGCGCATGACTTTCGGTCTGCCGTTCCTAGTCGACGGGATCGATTTCGCCGTGCTGGCCATGGGCGTCTTCGGCATCGCCGAGATCCTGCGCAACCTGGACCACACCGAGACCCGCGACGTGGTCCGCCAGGCCATCGGCCGCCTGCTGCCGAACAGGGACGACTTCCGGCATTCCTACAAGCCGGTGCTGCGCGGCACCTTCATCGGCGCGGCGCTCGGCATCCTGCCCGGCAACGGCGCGGTGCTCGGGCCGTTTGCAGCCTATACGCTGGAGAAAAAGCTCGCCAAGGACCCGCGCCGCTTCGGGCAGGGCGCCATCGAGGGCGTGGCGGGGCCGGAAAGCGCCAACAATGCGGGCGCCCAGACCTCGTTCATCCCGCTGCTGACCCTTGGCATCCCGCCCAATGCGGTGATGGCTCTCATGGTCGGCGCCATGACCATCCACGGCATCGTGCCGGGGCCGCAGGTGATGACCCGCAATCCCGACCTGTTCTGGGGCATGATCGCATCCATGTGGATCGGCAACCTGATGCTGCTCGTCATCAACCTGCCGCTGGTGGGCATGTGGGTGCGCCTGCTGAAGGTGCCCTACCGCCTGATGTTCCCCGCGATCCTGATGTTCTGCTGCATCGGCATCTACTCCATCAACTCGCTGCCGACGGACGTGATGTTCATCGCCTTCTTCGGCCTCGTGGGCTACATGCTGATCAAGTTCGGCTTCGAGCCGGCTCCGATGCTGCTTGGCTTCGTGCTCGGCAAGCTGATGGAGGAGAACCTGAGGCGCGCGCTGATCCTGTCCCGCGGGGACATGATGACCTTCATCGAGCACCCGATCAGCGCCGTGCTCCTGGCCATCGCGGCCATCCTGCTGATCGTCGCGCTCCTCCCCTCGATCCGGAAGGGGAGGGACGAGGTGTTCACGGAATAGCTTGTTTTTGCCAAGCCCTTACCCACAATGTAGGGCGATAGCTTTCCCGAGGGAGGAAGACTGATGAAGAAGATTGCTCTGGCTCTTGCCGCCGTCGCCGGCATTGCCGCAACGGGCGCGCAGGCCCAGCAGAACTACCCCAATCGCCCGATCACCATGATCGTGCCCTTCGCCGCAGGCGGACCGACGGACGTCGTGGCCCGCATCGTGACGGACCACATGTCCCGCACCCTCGGTCAACAGATCGTGATCGAGAACGTGGCGGGCGCCGGCGGCACCACGGGCATCACCCGCGCCGCCCAGTCCCAGCCGGACGGCTACACGATCATGATGGGCCATATGGGCACCCACGGCGCCGCACCGGCTCTGTACCCGAACCTGAAGTATGACCCGACCAAGGACTTCGCGCCCATCGGCATGGCCGCCGGCACCCCGATCCTGATCGTGGCCAAGAAGGACCTTCCGGCCAGCGACCTGAAGGGCTTCATCGAATACGTGAAGACTAATGCCGACAAGGTGAACCAGGCCCATGCGGGCGTGGGCTCGGTCTCCCACACGACGGGCGTGCTCTTCGACTCCATTGTTGGAACCAAGCCCACCATGGTGGCCTATCGCGGTACGGGGCCGGCCCTCAACGACCTCATGGCGGGCACGGTCGACTTCATGACGGACCAGATCGTCAACGTTGCTCCGCAGATCCAGGGCGGCAACATCAAGGCCTATGCCATTGCCACGCCGGAGCGCTCCCCCGCGCTGCCGAACGTGCCGACCACGAAGGAAGCCGGCCTCGGCGACTATCAGGTCAGCGCCTGGAACGCGGTCTTCGCGCCCAAGGGCACGCCCAACGACGTCGTCGCCAAGCTGAACGACGCTCTCGTGAAGGCGCTTGCCGATGAGAACACCAAGAAGCGCCTCCTCGACCTCGGCGGCGTCATCCCCTCGGCCGAAGAGCAGTCGCCAGAAGGCCTGCAGAAGCTGGTCGACAGCGAAGTGGCCCGCTGGACCCCGGTCCTCCAGGCTGCCGGAGCCAAGGCGGAATAAGCCTTAGCCACGCATTGCGTTCGAGACGGCGGGCCGCGGGGCCCGCCGTTTTCATTTGATGGACTGCGACGTCAAAGAAGCCTTGAAATTGATCGCCCGGACGATTACACCACGCCTCACGTGCAGCCGTAGCTCAGTTGGTTAGAGCACCAGATTGTGGATCTGGGGGTCCCCCGTTCGAGCCGGGGCGGCTGTACCACTTCAAATCAAAGCTTTAGCGCCTCGCAGGTTCGAGGCTTTGGCCGGAAGCGGCCCTTTGCCGGGATATGACTCTCCGGCTGTTCAATTCCGTTCTCTCAGTTCCCCGATGTGTAGCATTCCTCGCCGGTCGTAGCAGGGTCGGTCATCCCGGCTGAGGTTCATGTCCGCGCGTCCGTCCGGTGCAAACCGGTTTCTTGCTAAGGTTCGGTCTGCCGCTTCAGAGAACATCTCACTTCGAAGAAAGACGTCTAAGACTTATTTGCTCAGGCTAAAGTATATAGTCTTCTTCATGTCAAAATATTCCTGAAGATCAATGCAATGATGTTCTTCTGCATCAAGTAATCGTCTCAGAAGTACTTTCCCTGCTCGGAAAACTTAATTTCGCCAAAAGATGGCCCTCAAAGGGATAGGTCGAATCTTCTGTGGGTACCACAAAATGGCACGGGGAAGTGGGAGCGGATTGGCGATGGAGAGCCTCCCTCAGTCTGTCGGTAGTGCGGTTGCTTTGCGTAAGGGTGATGGATTTCCTGCTCGTAGCTTCGGGCAGATGATCAGGTCCGCCGGCGCGGTGCCGCAGCTGACGCGCTGGTATATCCGCCAGACTGTCGTCACCTTGAGACCTGTGGTCAGCAGAGGCATGGTCGAACTGCGCCAGGCGCTTCCCCATGCGCAGGAGCTTGCTCCGAAGGTGCTGGCCCGGCTCCAGGAAACTCACCCCGCTCTCGTCGCCCGGGCCCGCACGGTCCTTCCCTTCCTGCTCGACGTTCCGGAGCCCGAGCCGGAAGAGCCCGATCCGGTCGATATCGTGATTGCGGAATTCGGGAAGCTCGAACGGGACCAGCAGGACAAGGTCGCCCGGAACCTGTCGCTGCTCTGGGACAATTTCCGGGAGGTGTTCGGCGGGGCCAGCGGCTTCCAGGCGGCTCCGCCCATCGACCAGAAGCTCTATCTCGAGAAGCTGGAAGCGGCGGCCCGCCGCATGGAGGTCGTCAAGGGATCGGAGGCGGCCTTCCACTATGTGACGGTGGAGCTGATGAGGCAGTACGCCTCCTTCCTGCAGACCGGCAGCACGGACGAGAAGGCCGTGGCGCTCGCACGCCTGGTGGCTCCCCTCATCGACCGCGGCCACAGGATGTCGGCCAAGCCGCTGCAGATCCCCATGCGCCCGGTCCGTCAAAGGGTGATGCAGCTCTAGCCCGCGTTGGGGCGCGATGCGGGCTTTGCGGCCTCATTGCCGGGCGTGTTCTCTTTGCCCGATGAAGCGGCCTCGCCCGTGGCTTTATTGAGAGAGCCCTCGTCCGTGGGTTTCTTGCGCCCCAGCCAGTTGTAGAGCATCCAGGCTAGGCCCGATCCTGCAACTCCGAGCAGGACCAGCATCGTGCTCGGATAATCCCGCAGATCGACGCGGGTCTCCGGATCGAACTCGCTGTCGTCGGTCTCGGTCTCGGTCTCTTCGTCCTTGCTGGGCATCGATCAGCCTTCGTGCGAGGCGCCTCACCGGACGCCGTAACAGGTTAGTCCCGAAAGCAGCTTGATGGAATGATGGAGTGAGAGGCGTCCGCTCTACGGACCCGCGCTCTCAGCCGCTCGATTCCTTCTCGCTTCCGGACATCATCGTCCCGCGCCCGCGCCGTTCCGCTCGCTCGAGCGCCTCTGCGAGAAGGCGACGCCGCTGTGGCAGAGACCGAGTGTCGGCGAGGGTAATGCCCATCTGGGCCAGCAATTTCTCGGCTTCCATGGTGTGACGTCGGTCGGGCATGTCCGGAATCTCCTGCTGTTTTGGAATGCAACTGTCGAACATTGTTCCCGGTTCCTGCCACGCTGCGTCGCAAGCACTGCGAAGTACCCGCCGTTCAATTGTCGGGCGGCAGGATATATCGTATGAAGAAGTGCCTGTGATTTGTAGCGCGCGGGCCGGCCGGATTGGGCGGCCGCATTGTTTGCTTAAAGCGTTCAGTAGCCTGTTTTTTCCCGTCACCCGGGCTCTTCGCCCCGTTTTTAGGTCTCGCGTTCAGACATGATTCATCCCAAATTTTCCAGGGGTGGTCCTATGACATATCGCGGACCGGACCCTCTCAAGGACGCTCTCGATCTTCAGGCTCACGTCAGGGGATTGAAAGCCCTGCTCGAGCTGCAGCTCTGGCAGATCGAAGTACTGAACGACCGGCTCTATCCAGTGAGCCGGGCGGTGTTGCGGCGCGACGGCTGCTCGCGCTCAAGCGGAGCGAGGCGGCAATGCCTGCCACACGATCTCGCAAGCCGCGAGGAGACTTTTAGACAGGTCCTCTCCCGCGTAGGCCTGTCTGTCATTTGTCAGAGAAGGGCGATGGACGATCTCGTCTGGCTCCGGTGCCGGAACACGTCCCATGACGCGATGAGCTCGGAAATCCGATCCTTCGGCGCAGCCTTGCCGAACAGATAGCCCTGTCCCAGGTCGCATCCCTGCGCGCGCAGGAAGGCGACCTGGACCTCCGTCTCGACGCCCTCCGCGACGGTAGCGATGCCGAGGTTCTGACCGAGACTCAGAACGGCCTGGAGGATCGCCGTGTCGTCGGGGTTCTCGGCCAGGTCACGGACGAAGGAGCGATCGATCTTGATGATGTCGACCGGAAACTGCTTCAGGTGCGATAGAGAGGCATAGCCCGTTCCGAAATCGTCGAGGGCGATCCTGATGCCTTCGGCACTGAGCATGCGCAGGGCCGATTCCACATGCTCGGCTCCCTGACCAAGAAAGACGGTCTCGGTCACTTCGAGCTCGAGATAGCGCGAGGGAATGCGGGCCGCGCGCAGGCGCTCCAGCAACTGATCGGCGAAGTCGTGCCCTCTGAATTCGGCCGCCGAGGCGTTGATGGCTACATGGCCGAAATCGACGCCCGCATCGAGCCAGCGGCGCATGTCGCCAAGCACGAGCTCCTGGATCTGCTGACCGATGGCGACCGCCAGGCGGGGATCGTCGAAGGCAGCCTGAATGGCGGATGGGGGCTGCAGGCCATCCTGTGGGTCGTGCCAGCGCAGGAGCGCCTCGAAGCCGGCGAGCTTGCCGGACGCGAGATGGACCTTGGGCTGGTAATAGGGCTCGATCCGGCTGGACTCGATGGCCTCGCGCGCATTGTTGCGCATCTGGGCCCGGCGGTGAGTCTCCGCACGCATCGACGGCTCGAAGATCATGATCTTGCCGCGGCCGCCGGCCTTGGCCATGTAGAGCGCGATATCGGCCTGCTTGTGCAGCTCTTCGGCCTGGTCCGTATGATCGGGCCAGATGCTCACCCCGATGCTGGCGCTGCAGCTGACCGTGTGCCCGGCATACAGGAAGGGCTCCTGCAGCCGTGCGAGAAGCGGGCGCACAATCTCCTCGAGTTCCTCCTCGCTCCCGATATCCGGCATGACGACAGCGAATTCATCGCCGCCGTTGCGGGCAACCGTGTCGATAGGACGGATCGAGGATCGCAGGCGCTCCGCAGCGGTGCGCAACAGGCAGTCTCCTGCATCATGCCCAAGCGTATCGTTGACCTGCTTGAGATGATCCAGGTCGAGCAGCAGAAGACCGACTTTCAGGCCGGTGCTGGCGGAGCATTTCAAGGCTTCGGTGAGCCTCTCCTGGAAGAGCATGCGGTTGGGAAGCTGCGTCAGGAGATCGTGGCGTGCATTCCAGAGCAGGCGCTCCTCCGCCACTTTGCGGAGGCCGATATCCTCGACGACGAGAATCGTCGAAACCACTTGGCCCCAATCGTCCTGAACGAACGAGACATTGACCGCGCACCAGACCACCGTACCGTCAGGACGCACATAGCGCTTCTCGATCTGAAACGGTTCGCCGTTCGCGAGATGCTTCTCGAAGAGGGCCTTATTCTCCACGATGTCGTCCGCATGCGTGAAGGCCTCCATCGGCAGGCCGTTCAATTCGTCCCGGCTGCGTCCGACAATCTCGCAGAAGCGCTGATTGACCATCAGGACTTGCCGGTTCAGGTCGCGATGCAGGATGCCGACCATCGTCTGGCCGAAGACGATTGCCAGCTGTCGCTCTCTCTCGCGCAGCGTATCGGCAGCAGCGCGCCGCTCGTCGATGTTGCGGAAAAAGACCGTGAGCCCGGGGCCGACGGGAACCGCATGGACTTCGTACCAGGACGACAGCGGCGGAAAAAAAGCTTCGAAGATCTGAGTCGTGTTCTCCGCAAGCGCGCGCCGGTAATGGATCTCGAACGGGGTGCCCAGGGCCTGCGGGAAAACGTCCCAGATATTGCGTCCGACGAGATCGAAGCCGCCTTCCAATTCATGAAGGGCGCGTCTGTTGAGAAAGGTGAAACACCAGCGACGGTCGAGAAAGAAGACGCAGTCGGTCGTGCCCTCCAGAAAGGCCCGTGCATATTGGGAGAGGCGCTGGTCATCCGGTGCGTTGGGTGCGCCGATCCCTTCCGTCGGACCTGCCGCAGACAACTCGATGGGTGCATCCTTGCTCTGGGAGCGCCGGTTGAAAAACTGGGTCAGCCACGCATGGCCCGGAATACGCACGTCTACTCTCTCGAAAACCCGTGTGGCGTCTTGTTCTTGGGGATCTGGGCGGCCGTTCGGCTGGCGCAACCCATCACATGCCCAGGCTCCGTAACGGAACATAGACCCCGTTCCTCAAGAATCCGTCAAGCCACGCGTGCTCGGATGTGGGATGCGAAGGATGCATGCGCAGGGATCCCCCGATAGGGGCGGCTTCCCTTACTGTGGCACGACGACGGTCATATAGGGACCAGGCGCCTTTTCCGTCGGACCCGATAGGGGCGGCACTTTATTCTTCATCGGCTTCATGGCCTTGATATATGAGGCCAGCGCCTGGGCGTCCTGATCGGTCATGTTGCCGTAAGCGTGCCAGGGCATGACGGGCGCAAGCTGTCGCCCATCCGGGCGCACGCCCGTGCGCACGGCCTTTATGATATCAGCCTCGCTCCACTGGCCCAGCCCGGTCTCGGGATCGGGGGTGAGGTTGGGAGGGTAGAAGATGCCGAGGCCCGGGATCTGGAAGCCGACTTCAGAGCCGGCGATGCATGTCGGGCTTGCCGAGCAGGGTGCCGGGCGTGTGGCAGCCGGCGCAATCCATGATCGACACGAGATACTCGCCGCGCTTCATCTTGTCCTGCGCCAGGGCCGGCGCCCCCAGAAGGAGGGCGCCTGTCGCTCCGGCTAAAACCCACGCAATCTGCTTCATGGCTGTCCCCCGGTTTCCGTGAAACCAGGGTCAGGATGAGCGCGCCGTTTCCGGCCGACAATGGCAAAAGCGGATTAGCGGACAGGACCGAAAGGTTCTTGCTTCCGCGGCATCATCTGAAGTCGACCCGCAATCCGACGCCAATGTAGTTCGAACCGGATTCCCGTGGTGCGATTACGCCGAAGATGCCGGATCTGTGGTGGATCCGCGGGACGATGGAGACGCCCGGCAATGAGGCGTGGGTGAAGTCGGCCTCGAAGCTAAGATAGTTGAGCAACCGGCTCGGCTCGACACGGAAGCTTCCTTCGAGGTTCGGAGGCTCGGAGGAGTATGAGAGGCCTTCGCCGAAGGCAAAGTTGACGCTCAGGCCTCCGAAGAGCGGGATCTGACCCGTCCGGAACAGCAAGGCCAGCGTTCCTTCCCAATGGCTCTGATCGCCGAAATGGCGCAGCACCTGTCCTTCGAGTTCGAGGCGGTTTCCGCGAAAGGCGAAATCGGTGCCGGGGAGGGGGATCGAGAAAGGCGGCGTGATCGCACGCGAAAGGCCGAACCCGACGAAGTAGGCCTCCTCGCGGGTGAGCCCTACGGTGAGGGAGCGCTCCGGGATTTCCAGGAGATCGGCATTCACCCATTGACTGCCATAAACGCTGATGTGCCAGTCCCGCGCAGGAGCCTGAGCAGATGCGGGCGTGCCGAGGACAAGGCCCGCTGCAACGACCAGCGATGCCGTTCCATGTGCTCCAGCGCCTCGAAATCCGCAGAAGACTTGCGACATTGGCAAACTCCCAGCCACCTCAGAGCGGCTATGGGCCTATCGTCCCGGACACCCCCGATCGTATCGTTGGCTGGCGCTCCTGGCGCACTACCTGCAGGCGCGTCGCATGCGCGCCTTCCGCTATAAGAAATCATATACCGACTGAATTCAACCTCAGGCCGAAGCCAAGAAAAAAGGCCCGGCGGAGCACCGGGCCTTTCCTGGTCGCACTGTGTCAGCGATCAGTTGAACTTGTAGTTCACGCCGGCGCGCACAACGCCGAACTCGGTGTCGCGGCGGGTGCCGACGATCTCGCCGAGTGCGTAGTTGCTCTTCGTGTCGAGATCGACATAGAGACCTTCGACCTTTGCGGTGAAGTTGTCCGTCACGGCATATTCCACGCCGCCGCCAAGGGTCCAGCCGCCATTGGTGCTGTTGTCGCGATGGTAGCCGAGGACCGGGTCGTAGGCGCGGTTGCCGCCGATGTCGCCGTAGGCGAAGCCGCCGGTGCCGTAGACGAGAGCGCGGTCGAAGGCGACGCCGAGGCGGGCGCGGATCGTGCCGAAATAGCCGTCATCGTCGCCGGGGTAGTAGGTAGCGCCGTAGGAGGCGCCCTTATTGCCGACGGCGGCGTATTGCAGGTCGGTTTCGGCGCCGAGGACGAACATCCCGAGCTGGTAGTTGTAGCCAGCCTGAGCGCCGCCGACGAAGCCGCCCTTCCGGCTGCTGCCGATATAGCCGAAGGCCGGATCGTAGTAGCGGCTGTCGCCGGTGCTCCAGCCGTAGCCTGCGTTCACGCCGGCATAGAAGCCGGTCCAGGTGAAGATCGGGGGAGCGGCATTGTAGGCCGGAGCCGGGCTGTAGCGCGACGGAAGGTCGGCGGCGGAAGCGGTCGAAGCGGCAATGAGAGCCGCGGTGCCGGCAAGCAAGCCGAAGACAGAGGTACGCATTTGTTTTGTTCCGTAGTGAGCGATCAATTGGGCTAGGCATTTATTGCCTGTCGCCGGAGTAATAAGGGCAGCATGGGAAGACATGCAATGCCGATACTATGTTTCGCTTGAGATATGATTGATGATCTATGAACGTTTACTTTTCATAAACCAACATTTCGGCGGCTCGATTGACGCTTGGTCTTCAATCATGCGTACATAAGGCACGCAGTTTGCCTGTTTGGCTCAAAGCGCGAGACAATGAGAACTTGGCCCTGCTTCCCCCCAAGGCGGGGCTTTTCTTTTTGAGGCTCAGTCCTCGCGGGCAAGCGCCTCGACGCGCCGGGCGATGACATCCACATCGGCGCTCATGGGCAGCCTGTCCGGGTGGAGGTCCGCAACCGGAATCCAACCAGCCTCCAGGGCGTCGTCGCCGGCCTTCGGGCTTCCGGAAAGCCACCGGCATCTGACCGCGATGAGAATGAAATGCTGCCGGACGCCGCCGTCATCGGCCCGCACCAGGATATCGAGGGTGGTGATGATCTCCTGCGCCTCGGCGCGGATGCCAGTCTCCTCCAGAAGCTCGCGCGTGGCCGCGTCCCTGACCGTCTCGCCGAAATCGATCTTGCCGCCCGGAAAGCCCCACAGGCCGGCATCCGGCGGGTTGGCGCGCCGGACGAGCAGGGCCTTCCCCTCATGGACGACGACGGCGATGGCGGCCGGGATCGGCGAGGGCGAAAAGGAAAAGGCTTGGCCAGTCATGGCCAAGCCTTAACGCATCATGCCTGCCGCCGATAGATTTGCTCAGCGCATGGGACGCTGCAGGGCCGATTGAAGCGGCTCGACGCTTCTGGTCATCCAGCGCGCCGCCGTCTCCGCGATGTCCTTCCACTGGGCGGAGGCCGTCTCGTAGGCTTGGCGCGCAGCGCTGGCCTGGTTGTGAAAGGCCTCGGGAAGGTGAGGAGTGCTGAAGGCGCCCCGCCACAGGTCCAGAGCAGCATGGCTCTGGCTCTGCAGCGCATCGATAACCTTGTCGCTGACTTCGAGGGCGCCTCTGGCGGAGGCCGCCAGGGACTCGCCCATGGCGAGGCGCAGGGCGTCGCCATGCTCGCGGACCGGGGAGGGCGCGGTCCCGGCTTCGATCTTCTGCGCCTTCCTGGCGGAAGCCTTGGGAGCAGGCGCTGCTGGAGCGGGCACCGCCTCGACAGTGCTCGGGATCTCAATCGCCGTCACGGCCGCCATCTCGACCAGATCCGGCTTCGTATCCGGTTTGGCGCTCGCAGCTTTGGGGGTTCTTGTGCGCATCTTCTTGGGTTCCGCCATGGCAGGTCCTCGCAATGGTTCTTGAGGGTCGGCGCTTACTTCTTCGAGCCCGGCTGTTTCATGGCCGATTGGGCCATGGAGCCGAATTCCTTCATCTGCGTCTGCATCGCCTCGAACTGCGAGCGGACGAATTCGGCCTGGATCTGCATGGCCTCCTGCATGTCCTTCGCGCGCACCATCTTCTGGGCGAGGTCGAAGGCTGCCGCGATGTTCTGCTCGGCATAGGTGAAGGTCTTGCGGGTGGCGTCTTTGGCGCTGGACTGAACGGTGTTCGCGGAGCCCTCGAAGGTATCGACCGTCTTCTGGGCCGCGTTCATGAAGCCGTCGATGGCTTTGCGGGCCTGCTCGACGCTCTTCTCAGCGAAATCGCGCATCTCAGCCGGGACTTCGTAGTTTTGGTTGGGATTGGTTGCCATTGCTCGCTCCGTATCGTCATTGGAATCTTGTGACTTGTGCGGTGCACAATATCATTGTGCGCTGCAAAATCAACTCCCCGCCGCTTTCTATTAAGGTTACCTGAAAGTAAAAGGAATCAAGTGTTCTGCCGTCTATGTTCCCTGCCCGTTGTTGGTTAGAACCTCTTCTTGAATGACTCCCAGGCAGGGGTGAGGCCGAGACCGTTCATGACGGATGCTCCAAACCGCTATGAGGCAATGATCGCGCGACTGGCCGCCGATCCCGGAATGGCCGGTGTGGTCAGGCCCGGATCGGGCGTGCTCGTCTGGGATCGGGCCGTGGAGCGGCTTCTCTGGGCGTCCCCGGCCGCCGAGGGGTTGCGGGAGGCCTTTGCCGACGCAAGCGGTTGCCTCGTCGCCGAGTTCAAGGCCCGGGAGCGCCTGAAGGAGCTCAGCGCAGGACTGGCTCCTCGGGAGGGCACACGCCTTGAGCGCCTGCGCCTCGATCCGGCCCGCCCCTGGCTGCCGGTGACCTGCGCCTGCCGCCTCGTCGGCCTGGGTGAGGGGGAGGTCGTGCTCGTCACCGCCCTTGTCGGTCCCGTCCCCAAATCTGCGTCACGCGCCCGCCTGGCTCCGACGGAAGGGGAGATCGCAGACGCACAGATGTCCGCCGCTGCCGAAATTGCATCTCCGCAGGACAAGCCGAGCGGGACGATCCGCTTCACCTGGCAGACTGACGCCTCCACGCGCTTCACCCATGTGTCGCCGGCACTGGCCCAAGCCGTTGGGCCCCGGTCGTCCAGTATCGTCGGGCTGACCTGGGATGAGGTCGTCCGCTCCGTTGCCGAGGATCCGGAAGGCATTGTCGCGGGGCTGTTCGCGCGCCGCGAGACCTGGAGCGGGTGCTCCCTCCTCTGGAAGGCCGACAGCCCGCTCCGGCAGGTGCCCGTCGAGTGGGCGGGCATGCCCGTCTTCGGTGCGCATCGCGAGCTGACGGGCTTCCGCGGCTTCGGCGTCCTGCGCCTTGACGAGGCCAGGGAACTGGCGTCTCCGGCGGACAGCCGGGAGGGTGCGGGCTCCGAAGCTTCGTCCCCGGACGACGATCAATGGTTCACCCATCTCCGCGACAAGGTCGCGGAGGCCCTGTCGGGCAACAGGCCTGACGAGGTTCCGGCGGAGCCCAGCGAAAGGCCCCGCCCTGCCGCTTCCTCAGGCCTGTCGCAGACGGAGCGCAACGCCTTCCGCGAGATCGCGCGGGCCCTGGGCGCCCGCTTCGAGGACGGAGGCTCGCCGCAGCGCGAGCCTTCCCCTGAAGGGGCAACGCCGGAGCAGGGAGTAGCTCCGCCGCTTCAGCCGGCCGAAATCTTCCATGGCGCTCCCGTGCTCGACCGCTTGCCGATCGGGATCCTGATCCATCGCGGCGACGCCATCCTCTTCGCCAACCGCTTTCTTCTCAATCTGGCGGGTTTCGAGGCTGTGGAGCAGGTGAGGGCGGCAGGCGGCCTCAAGCGCCTGTTCCGCGCCATGCCCGCTCCGGCAGAAGAGGATGTCCTGCTTACGCTCTCGACCCGGCAGGACGAGACCGTCCCCGTCAGCGCACGTCTCTCCTCCGCCGAGTGGAACGGCGAGCCGGCAAGCCTGATGATTGTGCGGAAGAGCCTCGGCTCTGACGCCGGACAGCGCCAGAGCGAGGGACGGATCCACGAACTCGAGGCCATTCTCGACACGGCGACCGACGGCGTCATCGTCCTCGACGAGACCGGGCGCATTCTCTCCCTCAACCGCTCCGCGGAGGCGCTCTTCGGCTATGATGAGCGGCAGGTGGTGGGAGATGCGATCACCGTGCTGCTCGCGCCCGAGAGCCACATGGTGGCGCTCGACTATCTCGATGGGCTACGCTCGCCGGGCATGGCGAGCCTGCTCAATGACGGGCGCGAGGTCCTCGGCCGGGTGCGCCAGGGCGGCACGATCCCGCTCTTCATGACCATGGGCCGGATGAACGACGGGCCCGGCCGCAAGTTCTGCGCCGTTCTGCGCGACATCACCTCCTTCAAGAAGGCGGAAGGCGAGCTTGTGGGCGCCAGGCGCGCGGCCGAGGAGGCGAGCGCGCAGAAATCGGACCTGCTGGCCAAGATCAGCCACGAGATCCGTACGCCGCTCAACGCCATCATCGGCTTTGCCGAGGTGATGCTGGAGGAGCGCTTCGGCCCCATCGGCAACGAGCGCTACAAGGAATATCTCAAGGACGTCCACGCCTCCGGTGCGCATGTCATCAGCCTCGTCAACGATCTTCTCGATCTCGCCAAGGTCGAGGCGGGGCGCCTGGAACTGTCCTTCATCGGCGTGAACCTCAACGATCTGGTCTCCTCCTGCGTCGCCCTGCTGCAGCCGCAGGCCGCGCGCGAACGGATCGTCATGCGCACGAGCTTTGCAGCCAAGCTGCCCCCCGTGATGGCCGACGAGCGCTCCATGCGCCAGATCGTGCTCAACCTCGTCTCCAACGCCATCAAGTTCACCGATGCGGGCGGGCAGGTCATCGTCTCGACGGCCCTGACCGACCGGGGCGAGGTCGCTTTCCGCGTGCGCGACACGGGCATCGGCATGACGGAGCAGGAGGTCGAGGCGGCGCTCGAACCCTTCCGCCAGATAGCCACCGCCCGCAGGCGCGGCGGCACGGGCCTCGGCCTGCCGCTCACCAAGGCGCTGGTGGAGGCGAACCGCGGCGCTCTTCAGATCGCAAGCCACCCGAACGAGGGCACCCTCGTCGAGGTCATCTTCCCGCCCACGCGGGTCCTGGCGGAATAATGCCGATCAAGGTCCGACGCGCCGAATTCTCCGACATGGAGGCCGTCGCCCGGCTGCATCGCCGCGTGCGTAACATTTCCCTGCCGTACCTGCCCGATCTCCATACGCCCGAGGAGGATCTGGCCTTCTTCGAGGAGAAGGTCTTTCCCAACAGCACCATGTGGCTCGCCGAGGAGGGCTACGAACTGATCGGCTTCGCGGCGGCAAGCCGGGACCAGCTCGATCATCTCTATGTCGACCCGGCTTGGCATGGACAGGGCGTGGGCTCGGCTCTTCTCTTCGTCATCAAGAAGGGACGCCGGCAGCTCGACCTCTGGACCTTCCAGGACAACCTGCAGGCGCGCCAGTTCTACGAGCGGCGCGGGTTCAAGCCCGTCGAGACCACCGACGGCTCGGGCAACCCGGAGCGGTTGCCGGATGTGCGCTACCGCTGGACGGGTGATTGATCCGTCACGAAGTGCTACTAGCTTCCGGGACACGACGTCGCCCTGCGAGACGAAGGATCGCTCATGTCCACCTATCGCCTCGACAAGATCTTCGCCCCCCGTTCCGTGGCCGTTGTGGGCGCGAGCCCCCGCCCTGGATCGCTCGGCTTGACCTTTCTGAGGAACCTCATGGAAGGGGGTTTCAAGGGCGCGATCTACCCGGTGAACCCGCACCATGACGAGATCGAGGGCAAACCCTGCTATCGCTCCCTCGCCAAGTTGCCGGAGACGCCCGATCTCGTCATCGTCGCCGTGCCGCCGAAAGGCGTGCTCGATGTGATCGAGGAGGCAGGGCGCAGGGGCGTCTCGGCCGCGATCATCGCCACAGCCGGGCTCGGCTATGGCGAGGGCTCCCTGTCCAACGAGGTGATGCGGGCCGCCCGCCGCAACGGCCTGCGCATTGTCGGTCCGAACTGCATCGGCGTGATCGCGCCACGCGCACGGATGAACGCAAGCTTCGCAGCTCACAGCGCCAAGCCCGGCGATCTCGCTCTCATCTCCCAGTCGGGAGCGGTGGCGGTGGGGCTCGTTGAATGGGCGGCGCAGCGGCAGGTCGGCTTCTCGGCCGTCGTCTCTCTCGGCGACAAGGTCGACGTCGATTTCAGCGATTGCCTCGATTACTTCTCCGCCGATGGATCGACCCGGGCGATCCTGCTCTACATCGAGTCCATCGGCAACGCGAAGAAGTTCATGTCGGCGGCGCGCGCTGCGGCGCGCACCAAGCCTGTTGTCGTGATCAAGGCCGGGCGGCATGCGCAGGGCGCGCGCGCGGCAGCGACCCATACGGGCGCGCTCGCCGGGTCCGATGCGGTCTATGACGCTGTCTTCCGCCGTGCGGGCCTCCTGCGCGTGCTCGATCTCGACCAGCTCTTCGCCGCTGCCGAAACCCTCGGCCGGCAGAAGCCCTTTCCCGGCAACCGCCTCGCGGTTCTCACCAATGGCGGCGGCGTCGGCGTGCTGGCCATCGACCGGCTCATCGATCTCGGCGGAACCCTCGCCACGATCTCCGAGGAGACGCGGGAGAAGCTCAATGCCATCCTGCCGCCGACATGGTCCAAGGCCAATCCCATCGACATCATCGGCGATGCCGATCCCGCCCGCTATGCGGGAGCGCTGGAGGCGCTGCTCGCAGACCGTGAGAACGATGCGGTCCTCATTCTCAATGTACCGACAGCCGTCGCATCGGCATCCGAGGTCGCACAGGCTGTCACGGACGTGATCAAGCGCGACCGCGCGAATGGGCTGCGGCAGAAGCCCGTCTTCGCTTCCTGGATCGGCGAGGACCCGGATTCGGCCCGCATCTTCGAAGAGGCCCGCATCCCGCATTTCGCCACTGAGGCAGATGCCGTGCGCGGCTTCCTCCAGCTCGTGCGCTACCGCGAGGCGCAGACCGAATTGATGGAAACGCCGGACAGCCTGCCGCACGACTTTGCGCCGGATACGGTGGCGGCCCAGGCGATCGTCACAGGGGTGCTGGCGCAGAACCGCCGCTGGCTCGATCCGCTCGAGGTCAATGCGCTGCTGCGGGCCTACGACATTCCCGCGGCACCCGTGATCCTCGCGAAAACGCCGGAGGAGGCGGCCGAGGCCGCACGGCCCATCCTTGCGGAGGGCTCGACCGTGGCGGTGAAAATTCTCTCGCCTGACATAGTGCACAAATCCGATATCGGCGGGGTGATGCTCGACCTCACCACGGAGGAGGCGGTTCGCAAGGCCGCCGCCGATATCTTCGAACGGGCGGCGCGCCTCAAACCCGAAGCCTCGGTGACCGGCGTCACCGTGCAGCCGATGGTGCGGCGGACGAAAGCCCGGGAGCTTATCATGGGCATCGCGGACGATGCCTCGTTCGGCCCCGTCGTTCTCTTCGGGCGCGGCGGCACCGCCGTTGAGGTCATCGACGACAAGGCGCTGGCGCTTCCGCCCCTCGACCTGAAGCTCGCCGCCGATCTCATCGCCCGCACCCGCGTGTCGCGCAGGCTGAAGGCCTATCGCGACGTGCCGGCGGCGGATGAGGGCGCGATTGCGCTCACGCTCGTGAAGCTCGCGCAGATGGCTGCTGATATCCCCGAGATCCGTGAGCTCGACATCAATCCGCTCCTCGCCGACCATACGGGCGTGATCGCGGTCGATGCGCGTGTGGCGGTTGCGCCCGAGACCCGCAAGGGCAGGGGGCATCCGCGCTTCGCGGTGCGGCCCTATCCCAAGGAATGGGAGCGCACGATTGCCCTGCGCAACGGGCGCAAGGCAGTCGTGCGTCCTGTGCGTCCCGAGGACGAGGAGGAGTTCCGGCGCTTCTTCGAGAGGATCACGCCGGAGGATCTGCGCCTTCGCTTCTTCGCGCCGGTGCGCGACTTCAGCCACACCTTCCTCGCGCGGCTGACGCAGCTCGATTACGCCCGCGCCATCGCCTTCGTCGCCTTCGGCGCCGACAGCGGCGAGATGATGGGGGCCGTGCGCCTGCACGCCGATGCGAACCACGAGACCGGGGAATACGGCATCCTCATGCGCTCGGACCTCAAGGGTCTTGGCCTTGGCTGGGAGCTGATGTGCCTAATGATCGAATGGGCGAAGGTGGAGGGCCTGCGCGAGATCGAAGGCCAGGTGCTGCGCGAGAACACCACGATGCTGGAGATGTGCCGCAATCTCGGCTTTTCCATCAGGGTCGATCCCGATGATCCGGAAGTTCGGGTCGTCACTCTGCCGGTTGCAAGCATCGACGAGCCGGGGCAGCTCACGCAGCGGCGCTGACAAAGAAAAAGGTCCGCATCATTGATGCGGGCCTCCGAGATGCTCTCGCAGCCTCATCCTTGGAGACGCCGCCTCGCGGCTCCTCACGATATGGCCTATGTGATTTTTAAACCTAGTGGCTCTCGGGCTTGCCAATGTGGCTCTGAGCGTAGAGCTCGACACCGAGCTGCTCCACGAGGTTGATCTGGGTCTCGAGGAAGTCGATATGCCCCTCCTCGTCGGCCATCAGCTCCTCGAACAGGTTCTTCGACACCCGGTCGCCGATGCTGTCGCAATAGGCGGCCGCCTCACCATAGAGATTGCGGGCGTCGTACTCGGCCGCGAGATCGGATTCGAGGATCTCCTGAATGTTCTGGCCGATGCGCAGCGGATCGAGCACCTGCAGGTTCGCAAAACCTTCGAGGAAGATGATGCGCTCGATGAAGCGGTCCGCGTGGTGCATCTCCTCGATGGATTCCTTGCGCCAGGTCTTGGCAAGCTCCTTATAGCCCCAGTCGTCCAGGAGCCGATAATGCAGCCAGTACTGGTTGACTGCCGTCAGCTCGCTGCGCAGGCCGCGATTGAGATACTCGATAACCTTTGGATCACCTTTCATCATACCCTCGTGTCGAAACGGCGCAAAACAGCGCCAAGTCCATCCCTGGACGGCAAATCCATCTTTAGAGGATTTATAAACTAGGGGGGAAGCCCCTTTGTTCAAAGGGTAGGTTCGGCGGCCGCTTTTTCCAGAGCTGCAGGGCAGCAACCCTTCTGGCAGACGGCGATGGCCCCCACGCCCGCATCGAGGAGGGCCTTGTCCATGATCTCGCGGATCGTCCGCGCGCACCGCCCGCAATTCGGGCTGCACCCGAGGCAGCGATAGACCTGGGCGGGGGTGCGCGGGCAATCGGGCCCCGGTTTGAGGCAGGCCTTCACGTCGCCGTCGGAGAGGATGTTGCAGGAGCAGACGATCATTGTTTTTCTAGTTTAGAACTATTAAAAACTACGTTTGATTTCAGTTATTTAGCTCAAATGCAGGACAACCGCCATAGGTTCTTGGCGCGCTCAGATGTCACGGTCTGTTGATGGGGATAATCAGTCCAGACGCTTGAAGAGGCCGGGATAGTCCAGAACGACCCCGTCCATGTCGACCGGCAGGTCGGCGGAGAAACCGCTCCCGGGGCTCTCGAAACCTTACAGGGAGCCGGGGATGAGGGCTGTATAAAGCTGGTCGGCCGCGGAAACCGTCAGGCTCGGCAGCTCGATGTAGCACAGGCGGATCTCGGTGCTCTCTCCGACCTGCCAGTCGAGGCGGCGGATCGGGAGCGTGTTGGTGAGCGGCGTCCCCTGGATATCCACATCAAGGCAGCCCTGCAGTTCTGGCAGGCTCTTCCCGTCCTCTGTCCAGTGGCCCTGGCCGTCGCTCTCCAGATGCAGGGCCTGACCTGAGGTCGTGCGGAGATCGACCTTCCGGGTCCGCCAGGAGCCGTCGATCCTCAGTCGGTAAGTCAGCCCGAACTTCGCATCGCCCTCGCGGCCGATCACGATGCCCGAGATGTCGAGCCCGCCATCCGCCGGGCGGATATCCACATGCTCCATCCCGGCCTCGCAGCCCTCCCAGGCCGACCAGCGGATGGTGCGGAAAATGAGTGTCCGAGAAGGCATGCCTTGGGGCCTCGCAGCCAGCGATGTTAGGCGGCGCGGATATTATGGCTCGGATAATGCTGCTGTCGACTCGGACTTTAATCCCTCACCACTACGATATGCAGCCGCCGTGGCCCGTGTGCGCCGAGCAGCAGGGTCTGCTCGATGTCGCCCGAGCGGGAGGGGCCGGTGATCCAGTTCACCGTGCGCGGCATACTCCCCTTGCCATAAGCGAAGCGGACCCGGTTCCAGACGGATTCGTAGTCGCTGGCGATGTCCTTGGCCGAGACTACGACGATGTGGTTGTCGGGGAGGAAATTGAGGGTGGAGGGGTTCTCGTGGCCTGAGACCAGCGCCACCGTGCCGGTCTCGGCCACGCCGCCGAAGGCATGGGTCACGGCGTTGAGGTCCGTACCCTCGCTCGGTCCGTGGGCGATTTCGAGCGTCGTCTCGGTCCAGGGCATGGCGGCAAGGCGCGGATCGTCGCCCATGCGCAGAGTTGCGGGCAGGTTGTGGTTGCGCAGGAAAAGCGCGATGGATTGCGGCACCTCCGTCGGGGAGGCGACTTCCGTCACTGTGGCAAGCGAGGCTTCGGCCATGGTCTTGAACAGGGCGATCCGCTCCTCGCCGGAGACCTGGCCGCGGGCGGGGACGATGCCCCGGGGCGCGCGCTCCAACCGCTCCGTCACGATCTGCCGCCGGATGGCCTCGTTGCCTTTGACGCCGAGGGATCGGCGGATACTGGCGAGAAAGTCGTCGCGGGCGCTCATGCCGTCTTATCCTTGCGCTCGCGCTGCCAGCGCGCCTGGAAAGTTTCGCCCTGCGGGGCCGGGAAGTCTCGATGCTTGGTCCAGCCTTTCGCCATCGGCAGCCAGGCGAAGCGTCCGTGGCGGCGTCCGGCGAGGCCCATGGCGCCCATGGCGGCGCGGGTCGCAAGGCGGTAAAGGGCGGGACGTTTGGCGAAGAAGCCCCAGAGGTTGAGCCCTGAACGCACCGTCGCCGGGGTCAGGTGCCGTTCGAATTCCCGCTCGCGCCAGTGACGCATGAGCTTCGGTAGCGGGATCCGCACCGGGCACACGCTTTCGCAGCGCCCGCAGAAGGTGGAGGCGTTTGGCAGGTGGCCCGCCTTGTCGACGCCGATGAGGGAGGGCGTGAGAACCGCGCCCATGGGGCCGGGATAAACCCAGCCGTAGGCGTGCCCGCCGACCGCATGATAGACCGGACAATGGTTCATGCAGGCGCCGCAGCGGATGCAGCGCAGCATCTCCTCGAAGCTCGTGCCGAGCATGGACGAGCGCCCGTTGTCGAGGATGACGACGTGGTAGTTCTCCGGTCCGTCCGCGTCCCCGGACCGGCGCGGCCCGGTCGAGAAGGTGGTGTAGACCGACAATTCCTGACCCGTGGCCGAGCGGGCGAGGACCCGCAGCAATTGGCTGACGTCTTCGAGCGTCGGAACCAGCTTCTCGATGGAGGCCAGCACGATGTGGGTCTTCGGCAGAATCTGGGTCAGGTCGCCGTTGCCTTCGTTCGTGACGATGATTGAGGTGCCGGTCTCGGCCACGAGGAAGTTCGCGCCGGTGATGCCCACATCCGCCGCGAGGAAGCGCTCACGCAGGACCGAGCGCGCCTCGGTCAGAAGCTGAACGGGCTCCGAGAGATCGCGCTTGGCGTCGAGGTGCCGGTGGACGCGGCGGAAATCCTGCTCCACCTGGGTCGCATTGAGGTGGACCGCCGGGGCGATAATGTGGCTCGGCATCTCATTGCGGAGCTGGATGATGTACTCGCCGAGATCGGTCTCCACGGGCCTGATGCCGTGGGCCTCCAGGTGGTGATTGATGCCGATCTCCTCCGAGATCATGGACTTGCCCTTGGTCACCGTCTTCGCGCCGGCCTCGCGGCAGATCCCCAGGATGATCTCGCGGGCGTCCTCGGCATTGCGGGCGAAATGGACATGCCCGCCGGACGCCGTCACCTTCTCCTCGTAGGCCTCAAGGTAGAGGTCGAGATGCTCCAGCGTATGATTCTTGATGTCCCGTGCGGAATCCCGCAGGGCCTCGAACTCGGGCAGGGCCTCGGCGGCCTTCTGGCGCTTGTCGATGAAGCCCTGCTTCACGTTACCCAGCGCCTTCTGCAGCTGGGCGTCGCCCAAGGCCCGCGTGGCGTTCTGCTTGAACTGGGGGGAGGTGGTGTGGACCGTCATCGGACCTCTTTCTCTCCGGCCCTTTCCCAAGCGGCGTAGGGCGGATGCACGTTCTTCATTTCGTCATAAAGCCAGACCATCCGGTCGCAAAACCACATCTTAGCAAACCAGGCGACGAGGCCGCCGGAAACGGTCGCGAGAAGGTTGTTCAGAATGGCCCCGGCCAAGGCCACGGCAAAGCCCAAGGCGGAGATCGCCGTCAGGAGATGCGCCGTGCGGGCGTGGTGGTCCGGAATGGGTACGGTCTTCCGGTTGAGCCAGACCCGCTCGCCGAAGGTTGCCTTGGCGCTCCAGGTGTCCGTCCGGCGGGGCGCCGGGAACAGGCGCGGGTTGAGCCACAGCCACAGGATTACGAGGGCGATGGGCACGAGCGCTCCGTTCCCGAGCCGGGTATGGCTCCAGATCGCCGTGAGCAGGAGGGGCAGGGATGCAACCCGCGTCCAAACGCTCCAGGGACTCGCATGGCGCTCCCAGGCCTGCTCGTCCATGTGGAAGAGCCTGGCAACCATCTGCCCGTAATCCGTCATGCAGAGCGGGGCTCCTTGGCAGTGCCGATGGGCGGTTCGTCGGTCATGCCTGCAAGGACCTCCGCCACGTGGCGCACTGCGATGGGCTTGCCCTCACGGCTGAGCCTGCCGGCCATGTTCATCAGGCAGCCGAGATCGCCTGCGAGAAGGGTCGGCGCCTGCGCCGCCTCGATGTTCTTGGCCTTGGCCTCGACGATGGCCCCGGAGATGTCGCTGTATTTCACCGCGAAGGTGCCGCCGAAGCCGCAGCAGACGTCGCTGTCGTTCATCTCGACAAGGGTCACACCGGGCATGCTGGCAAGAAGCTTGCGCGGCTGCGCCTTCACGCCGAGTTCCCGCAGACCCGAGCAGGAATCGTGATAGGTGACGGCTCCGTCGAAGGAGGCATTCACCGCCGTCACGCCCATCACATCGACCAGGAAACTCGTCAGCTCGTAGGTCTTGGCCGCCAGGGCATTGGCCTTGGGGAGCCAGTTCGGATCGTCCTCGAAAAGCTCCGGGTAGTGCTTCCGGACCATTCCGGCGCAGGAACCGGAGGGGGCGACCACGTACTCGAAGCCCCGAAATGCCTCAATCATCCGCTCCGCGAGATCCCGGGAGGTGCCCCGGTCACCGGAATTGTAGGCGGGCTGGCCACAGCAGGTCTGGACTGGAACCTCGACGCTGCAGCCCGCATCCTCCAGAAGCTTGACCGCGGCAAAGCCCACGGAGGGGCGCATCAGGTCGACGAGGCAGGTGATGAAGAGACCGACGCGGGGTTTCGCGCGCCGGCCCTCGCCCTGAGAGGGGAGGTCGCTCATTGAGACGCTTTCTGGCCCTGGGCATCGAACTGCTTCAGATAGGCGATCAGGTCGTTGATGCGCTTTTCGTCCTTGAGGCCTGCATAGATCATCTTGGTTCCGGGGATCTTGGCGCGCGGATTCTGGATGTATTCCCGGAAGGTCGCCTCATCCCAGGTAATTCCGGAATTCTTGTTGGCGGCGGAGTAGTTATAGCCCTCGACCGTGCCGGCCTGGCGGCCGAACAGGCCATTCAGGACAGGTCCGACGGCATTCTTGGCATTGGGGCCGACCTGGTGGCAGGCCCGGCACTGTGTGAACACCTTCTCACCGGCGGCGGCGTCCTGGGCTTGGGCCTGGCCAAACCCGAGGAGGAGCAGGGCGGCGGAAAGAACGAAGGAACGCATCAAAAACTCCTTTGCGCAAGCAGGCGTCGCATCTTAGAGAGATTCCACATAATTGGAAATTTCCCCTCAGAGCAGCTACCTTCCTGCGAAGCAGTCATGCTTTGAGTGCAGTCGCGATTCCCGAAGGGAGAGGTTTCATGACGATCGCGTTTCCAAAACCCGACGAGGCCGTTCTGGCGCGTCGGAGGGAGATCGTCGAGGGGCTGGGACGTCTCGTCGCCCCTGAGGCCCTCATCATCTCCGAGGACGAACGCCGGGCCTTCGAGACCGACGGCCTGACCGCCTATCGCCAGATGCCGCTGGCCGTCGTGCTGCCCTCATCCACCCAGGAGGTCTCGGCCATCCTGAGGTTCTGCAATGAGCGCGGGGTGAAGGTGGTGCCCCGCGGGGCAGGGACTTCGCTGTGCGGCGGGGCAATCCCTCAGGAAGACGCGATCGTCCTTGGCGTGGCCAAGATGAACCGGATCCTGGACCTCAACTTCGAGAACCGTACGGCTAAAGTTCAATCCGGCATCACCAATCTCGGCATCAGCCAAGCCGTATCCCATGAGGGCTTCTTCTATGCCCCCGACCCGTCGAGCCAGCTCGCCTGCACGATTGCGGGCAATATCGCCATGAATTCCGGCGGCGCCCACTGCCTGAAATACGGCGTCACGACGAACAACCTGCTCGGAGTCACGATGGTGCTCCTTGACGGTACCGTGGTGGAGATCGGCGGCGATCATCTCGACAGCGCCGGATACGATCTCCTCGGTCTTATCTGCGGCTCGGAGGGCCAGCTCGGAGTCGTGACGGAGGCGACTGTCCGGATCCTGCGCGCGGCGGAGGGGGCACGACCGGCCCTCCTCGGGTTCGAAAAGGTGGAGGATGCGGGCGCCTGCGTCGCAGCGATCATCGGGGCCGGCATCATTCCCGTTGCGCTTGAATACATGGACAAGCCCGCCATCCAGATCTGTGAGGCCTTTGCCCATGCGGGCTATCCGCTGGACGTGGAGGCCATGCTGATCATCGAGGTGGAGGGCTCGGACCAGGAGATCGACGATATGCTCCGCCGCATCGTCGCCATCGCCGAGCCGTTCAAGCCAAAGACCATGAAGGTCTCGCAGTCGGAGGCCGAGAGCGCCGCGATCTGGAAGGGCCGCAAATCCGCCTTCGGCGCAACGGGCCGCGTCGCCGATTATATCTGCATGGACGGCACCATTCCGACCGGACAATTGCCTCACGTCCTCAACCGCATCGACGAGATCGTGAAATCTTACGGGCTCGGCGTCGCCAACGTGTTCCATGCTGGCGACGGCAATCTGCATCCCCTCGTCATGTTCAACACCAATGTGCCGGGCGAGATGGAGAAGGCCGAGAAGGCGGGCGAGGACATTCTCAGGCTCTGCGTCGAGGTCGGCGGCTGCCTCACGGGCGAGCATGGCGTCGGCATCGAGAAGCGCGATCTCATGACCTACCAGTTCAACGCCGCCGATCTGGAGCAGCAGATGCGTGTGCGCGGCGTGTTCGATCCGCGCTGGCTTCTCAACCCCGCCAAGGTATTTCCGCTCGAAGGGAGACTCGCCGCGTGACGACCCATACCCCCCGCGACGAGCAGGACGCATCCACGATCATCAGCGAAGCCGCCTCCAAAGGAACCCTTCTGAGCCTAGCCGGCCAAGGCACCAAGGCCACGATGGGGCGTCCGAACCAGACCGACGCCTCGATCTCGTCCTCCGCGCTATCCGGCATCACCCTCTACGAACCGGCGGAACTTGTCATCTCCGCCCGCAGCGGCACGCCTGTCTCCGAGGTCGTGCGGACATTGGCAGCCAAGGGGCAGGAGCTTCCTTTCGAGCCCATGGATTATCGCCCGCTCCTCGGCGCAAGAGGCGAGCCGACCATCGGAGCGGTGGCGGCGATGAACATTTCGGGGCCGCGCCGGATCATGGCGGGCGCCGCCCGCGACAGCCTCATCGGCGTGCGCTTTGTCAACGGGCGCGGCGAGGCGGTGAAGTCGGGCGGGCGCGTGATGAAGAACGTCACCGGCCTCGATCTCGTAAAGCTCATGGCCGGATCCTGGGGAACGCTCGGCTTCCTGACCGAGGTCACCTTCAAGGTTCTGCCAAAGGCGGAGCGGATGGCAACCCTTGTGATCCGCGGACTCAAGGACAGCAAGGCCATCGACGCCCTGTCCCAGGCTCTCGGCTCTCCTTTCGACGTCACGGGCGCGGCCCATATCCCGGCCCGCGACCGGCAGGGGGCGAGCACCCTGATCCGCCTCGAGGGCTTTTCCGTCTCGGTCGACTACCGCCTCAATGAGCTGCGCCGTCTCCTCAAGCGCTTCGGGCCTTCAGATATTCTGGAAGGCAAGGGGGCCCAGGCGCTTTGGCAATCCGTGCGCGATGCGACGATCCTGACGGAACAGAACGACCGGGCGGTCTGGCGCGTCTCGACCGCGCCGACCAAGGGCCCGGATTTCACGGCCCGCGTGGCGCAGTCCCTCGACGCCCAATGGTTCTACGACTGGGGCGGGGGGCTTCTCTGGATCTCGACGCCGCTGGAGGGCGATGCGGGCGCGTCCGCTCTGCGCGAGGCGACACGAGAGTTCGGCGGTCACGCGACCCTGGTGCGCGCGCCTGCCGAAATCCGCTCGGCCGTTGACGTGTTCGAGCCGCAAGCGGATGCGCTGATGACGCTGACCCGCGGGATCAAGACGTCCTTCGACCCGAACGGGATTCTCAATCCCGGCCGGATGTATGCAGGAGTCTGAGGTGGCGGATTCCCTGGCTCTCGCTCCTCGTACCGGAAGATCGCGGAACGCACGCACGGTGCTCTATGCCGGTCTCGGTCTGGGGCTCATCGCATTCACCGCCGCTATCCTCTTCGGCATGGGCCGCCCGCTCATCTGTACCTGCGGCACGGTGGAGGTCTGGCACGGAACGGTCATGGATTCCGGGAACTCGCAGCACCTGACCGACTGGTACACGCCCTCCCGCGTCATCCACGGCTTCCTGTTCTACATGGGGGCCTGGATCGTCGGCCTGATCAGGGGCAAGGCGCTCCCCGTGGGCGTTGCGCTGCTGCTCGCCATCGGCGTCGAGGCCGCTTGGGAGATCGTCGAGAACACCGATGTGATCATCGACCGCTATCGTGCGACGAATATCGCCCTCGACTATTACGGAGACAGCGTCATCAATTCGGTTTCGGATATTCTCGCCATGATCGCAGGACTCTTCCTGGCTCGCATCTGGCCGGTCTGGCTGACGGTCGTGGTGGCGGTCGCGATGGAGTTGGTCGTCGGATACTGGATCCGGGACAATCTTATTCTGAACATCATCATGCTGATCCATCCCGTCGAGGCCATCAACCAGTGGCAGGCGGGAGCTTAAGAGAGAGCGATGCAAACCAACTTCACGCCCGATCAGCTGAGAGATCCCGCCATGGCGGCGTCGGAGAAGATCCTCCGGACCTGCGTCCATTGCGGCTTCTGCACGGCGACCTGCCCGACCTATCTGCTCCTCGGCGACGAACTCGATTCACCGCGCGGGCGCATCTATCTCATCAAGGACATGCTGGAGAGCGGCAAGCCCGCCTCGCCGGAGGTGGTCAAGCATATCGACCGCTGCCTCTCCTGCCTGTCCTGCATGACGACCTGTCCCTCCGGCGTGCACTATATGCACCTCGTCGACCACGCCCGCGCCTATATCGAGGCGACCTATACGCGGCCCTGGCACGACAGGCTCCTGCGGTCGGTGCTGGCCACCATCCTGCCCCATCCGGGCCGCTTCCGCTTCGCCATCGGGGCCGCGATGCTGGCCAAGCCCTTCAAGGGGCTCATCGGTGCGCTGCCGTTCCTCGGCACCCGTCTTTCGGCCATGATCGACCTCGCGCCTGCCCGGGTGCCGGCTCGCTCGCCCTTCGACACCCCCGGCACCTTCAAGGGGGAAGGCGAGCGCCGGGGGCGGGTCGCGATCCTGTCCGGCTGCGCCCAGCCGGTGCTGAAGCCCGGCTTCAACGAGGCGGCGATCCGTCTCCTCAACCGCCACGGCATCGAGGTCGTTCTTCCGAAAGGCGAGGGCTGCTGCGGCGCGCTCGTCCACCATATGGGCCGGGACGAGGAGAGCCATGCCTTCGCCAAGCGCAACATCGATGCCTGGATCGCCGAGCTGGACGGCGGGGGGCTGGACGCCATCATCATCACGGCATCGGGCTGCGGTACGACGATCAAGGATTACGGCTTCATGTTCCGGGAGGACCCGGATTATGCCGAGAAGGCCGCCCGCGTTTCCGCCATCGCCAAGGACGTCACCGAATACGTGACCACCCTGGACCTCATGGAGCCCGTGCGGGAGACGGATCTGGTGGTGGCCTACCATTCCGCCTGCTCGATGCAGCACGGGCAAGCCATCCGCACCGAGCCCAAGACCCTCCTCAAGAAGGTGGGCTTCACGGTCAAGGACGTCCCCGAAGGCCATATCTGCTGCGGTTCGGCGGGCACCTACAACCTGCTCCAGCCCGAGATCGCAGGGCAGCTCCGGGCCCGGAAGGTAGCGAATATCGAGCGCACCAAGCCGGATCTCATCGCAACCGGAAACATCGGCTGCATGACCCAGATCGGGAAGGGGACCCAGATTCCCATCGTCCACACGGTCGAGCTTCTCGATTGGGCCACCGGCGGCCCTATGCCGGAGGCTCTCGAGCAGGCTGGATTCCACAGCCGGCTCTCCCCGCCGTTAACCATAGCGGCAGAGTAGATCTGCTACACTGTAGCGCAACGAGATTCCATTTCCAACTGACGCAGGCCTAGGTTAAAAGAGGCTTAAACCTAGGAATTCGTGCGTAAGGGGGCGGCGCCATGTCGTCGGGTTGGACGTCTTTCAGAAACGTTTTCGGCAAGAAGCAGCAGGACGAGGTCCTGAGTGTCCTTCCCTCGAAGGGCGAAGCCGCTGAAGCCGCTCCTGTGTCGGTTCCGGCTCAGGCTCCTCAGGAGAAGGGCGAGCCTATCGTGGTCCGGGCGAACGGGGGCAAGCTCGATTCCGTCGGCCAGAAGAACGAACTGATCCGCGTCCGCTTCGCCAACATGATCGACCGGCTGGAGGAGATCCGCAGCCTCAAGGAGGATTTCGCCCTCCTCAGCGAGCCGGTGAACGACCTCATCCGCAATTATCCGCAGCTCCACTCCAGGCTTCTCGAGACCGAGGCGGTGCTCAAGCAGGAGTCCGAGACCACCACGGCTCTGCGCCGGGAGCTGGGCGATCTCAACACTGTCCATGCCCGGACGATAGACGACCTCTCCGCCACGGTCTCCCAGCTTCGCAAGGCCGAGGCCAAGGTCCGCGAGCAGGAATCCTATATCGAGGACCTGCGCCTCAATGTGAAGGACAAGGAGGCCATCGTCGCGGATCTCGAGAACCAGCTGGCCATCGAGACCGAGCGCGCCCGGAACATCACGGAAGAGAACCAGGCCCTTCGCCTGGAAGCCCAGGAAGCGGATCAGACGGTGGCCCGCGCCGAACGCGAGCTGATCGAGACCCGCGAGCGCAACGGCCTCCTGGACCATGAGGTCAAGCGCCTGCAGAAGGTGGCGGAGGAGCAGAATTACCGCCTTTCCAGCCTCGGCAACCGTTATGGCGAGCTGGAGACCCAGCTCGAGGCCACGCGCCAGCGCGCCTCCGAACTCGAGACCAAGCTCATGGCCGAACAGGTCCTGCGCCAGCGCCTCGAGACCCAGCTCGATTCCGAGCGCTCCGTGCACCAGACCGACCTCTCTGCGCTCGACATGAAGATCGAGGGTCTCAACTCGCGCCTTGCCGCAACCGACAAGATCCTGGCCCACACCCGCGACCAGCTGCGCGACAAGAACGAGGCCCTGCGCGGCATCGAGCGTTCCCTGAAAGAGACCACGATCGAGAAGAACACCCTGGAGCGCCGCCTGGAAGCGACCCAGCAGGAGGTCGAGCGCCAGGTCGCCATGGTCAACGAGCTCCAGCGCTCGCGCATCGAGCTGCAGGAGCGCGTGGAAATGCTCGGCAAGGCCATCGCCGCCAAGGACTTCCAGATCGAAAGCTCCGACAACAAGGTGGCGAGCCTTTCCGAGCGCATCGACCAGCTCACCAAGCGCTTCGAACAGGATCGCAGCACCCTGGAGGCCGCCAACCGCCGCCTCACGGAAGAGCTCCAGAACGAGAAGGCCGAGCGTTCCCTCGTCCAGGGCGCCCTCGAAATCGCCCGCGAAAGCCGCACCAAGATCCAGAAGAAATACGTGGCTCTCCGCAAGAAGACCCGCCTCGACACGCAGGAGGACGATCCGGCTCTCCTCGACGAGGAGGAGGCCGAGACCAATGTCCGGCCGCTCAAGTCGCCGGACGCCGAGTAAGGAAATTCGCTAAGAACCCCGCACATGCTGCGGGGTTTTTCTTTTGGAGTTGTATCGAAGCCGACCGGGCTTCAGACCTTTCCGGCCATTTCATCGAGGTACGGAGGATTCGCATCATGGCCCATCCCGCCATCGCGACGGACCGGGTTGCAGTCATCACGGGCGCGGCCAGCGGCATCGGTCTTGCCGCGGCGAAGCGGCTTGCGGGCTTAGGCATGAAGGTCTGTCTGGCGGACCTTCCCGGGGATGCGCTCCAGCGCGCTACGGCGGAAGTGGCGGAACTGGCCGGGGACGAGGGCAGGGTGCTCGCCGTCGAAACTGATGTCAGCCGTCGCGAGGATGTCGAGCGGCTGAGGGAGAGGGTCTATGCCGCCTTCGGTGAGGCCTCCCTGCTCATGAACAACGCCGGTACGGAGGGCGACGGACAGATCTTTGGCGACCCGGAGCGCTGGCGGGCGATCCTCGATACCAATCTCTGGGGTGTCATCCACGGCGTTCAGGTCTTCGCTCCCGCCATGATCGAACAGGGGAGACCCTGCGCCATCATCAATACGGGATCCAAGCAGGGCATCACCACCCCGCCCGGCGACACGGCTTACAATATCTCGAAGGCGGGCGTGAAAGTGGTGACGGAAGCCCTGGCCCATGAACTCCGCAACATTCCGGACTGCAGGATCTCTGCGCACCTGCTCGTTCCGGGTTTCGTCTTTACCGGCTTCACGAAGGCCAGAGGCGTGACCGAAAAGCCCGCAGGAGCCTGGGAGCCGGAACAGGTCATCGATTTCCTGTTGCCGGCGCTCGAGCGAGGCGATTTCTACGTTCTCTGCCCGGATAACGAAACGACGCGGGAGACGGACGAGAAGCGCATTCGCTGGGCGGCCGAAGATATCGTCCGCAACCGTGCGCCCCTGTCCCGCTGGCACCCCGACTACAAGGACGAATTCGCAAAGTTCCTGGCGGAATAGCTGCCGGGCAGGGGGATCCTCATGAGTTTCGATCCGACGATCTTCCGTCAGCACGTACGGAAGGTTCTCGACGGCCATGCCGCAGCCTTCGGCGTGCACGGCGCCAAGCATGCTGTGTTGAGACGCCAGATCGAAGCCGGGGAAGACATTCATTCCCGCCGCACCTTTCCTGGGCATGTCACTACCTCGGCCTTTATCCTCGATGAAGCGGGCGAAAGGATCCTCCTCATTCATCACCGCTCCCTCGGGCGCTGGCTGCAGCCGGGCGGGCATTATGAAGTGCCGGACACGCTGGAGGTATCCGCGTTGAGGGAAGCGGTCGAAGAAACCGGTGTGGAGGGGCTGAGCCTCGACCCATGGCACCAGGCATCCGGCCTGCCAATCGACATCGATACGCATGCCATTCCCGCGCGCCCCGAGCGGGATGAACCGGAGCACTGGCACCACGACTTCCGCTACATCCTGCGAGCGGAGGAGGGGCGCGCAATCCGGCCCGATCTTGCGGAGGTCCACAGGGCCGAGTGGCGCGGCCTTGCAAAACTCGAGGAGATCGCCCCGCTGGCTCTCCGGAATATACGCAAGCTTGGCTTGTGCGGCCCCTGACAATGGGCCATGCCGCGCTTACATGACGTCCTGACGGCCATGTCTGAAGGAGGCTTGCCATGAACGACCAGGAACGCGAGGTCATTTCCGATATCTTCCGACGGCTCGAGCAGGTGGCGAACCAACCGCGCGATCCGGAGGCCGAGCGCTTCATCGCCGAGAAGCTGCGCCAGCAGCCCTATGCGCCCTATGCCATGGCGCAGGCGGTCTTCGTTCAGGAGCAGGCTCTGGCCCGCCTCCAGGCCGAGAACGAGCAGATGCGCACCGAACTCGACCAGGTTCATCAGTCGCCGCAGCAGGGAGGCTTCCTCTCCAGCCTGTTCGGCGGCGGCTCGCGCCCGCCCGGACCCACCTATAATGCCCCGCCGGCCCATCAGGCTTCGCCCTGGGGCAATCCCGGCCGGCCGCCAATGCATCAGCAGTCCTACAGCGCGCCTCAAGGCGGCACGCGCGGCCCCTGGGGTGGCGCGATGCAGTCGCGTGGCGGCGGCTTCCTGCAGACGGCTCTCTCGACTGCAGCGGGCGTTGCGGGCGGCATGATGATCGCGAACGCCCTTACCCATGCTTTCGGCGGGGACGAGCAGGGCGCATCCGGCGTGCAGGCGGCGGCCAATGATCCGGGTGCGGTGGACCAGGGTGGCGAGCAGCATGCCGGGACCACGGATGCCCTCTATCAGGATCCGCAGAACGGACAGGACGACTTCTCCGACTTCGGTGGGGATGCCGGCGACGGCGGCGACTGGGCCTGATCCGCTTCGCCATTCGCGAGCGCCCGCCTCTCAGGCGGGCGTTTTCGTCTCAGTGCCCAGTTGTGCGGGAGAAAAGATTGATGACGAGGACACCCGCCAGGATCAGCGCCATGCCGATGATGGCGGGAATATCGAGCGACTGGCGATAGAAGAGCCAGCCCGCAAGGGCGATCAGAACGATGCCGATGCCCGACCAGAGCGCATAGGCGATCCCGACCGGAATGGTGCGCAGGGTCAGGGACAGGAAATAGAACGCCAGACTATACCCGACGATGACGACAAGCGACGGCCAGAGGCGTGAGAAGCCGTCGGCGGCCTTCAGGGCCGAGGTCGCTACGACCTCGCAGATGATGGCGGCGAAGAGATAAGCATAAGGCATAGGCAGGCGAGGCTCGCGCGGTAAGAGATCGTAGGCTTACAGCAGATCGTTGCAGCTGTGTGAGTCGCCCGCCCGAAATAGACATGGCCGGGATCGCCCGGCCATGTCCCGTGATAGGAAGAGGATAGGGCCGTCAGATCACGACGACCTTGGAGCCGACCTTTACGCGCTTGTAGAGGTCGATCACGTCGGCGTTGAGCATCCGGATGCAGCCGGAGGAGACGGCCTGTCCGATGGTGTGCGGCTCGTTGGTGCCATGGATGCGGTAGAGCGAGGAGCCGAGATAAAGGGCGCGGGCGCCGAGCGGGTTCTCGGGACCGCCTTCCATGTGGCGCGGCAGGTCGGGTCGGCGTTTGCGCATCTCTGCCGGCGGACGCCAGTCCGGCCATTCCCGCTTCATGGAAACGCGCTTGATGCCGGACCACTCGAACCCCGGACGACCCACGCCGATGCCGTAGCGCAGGGCGCGGCCTCCCTCCTGCACGAGATAGAGGAACTTGTCGTTCGTATCGACGACGATGGTGCCCGGCTTTTCCTTACTGCGATAGGCCACGATCTGGCGCTGGAATTGCGGTGCGATCGCATAGTGGATGCTGTTGTCGTAGGCGGGGCCGCTCTCATAGGATTGCGGCAGGGACGCCGTGGTGCGGACGTCCGTCCGGACAGCGCGCCGGGGCGTCCTGTTCCATCCGTCGGCGGTCGGGCCGTAGGGATAGGTGTATTCAGAAGAGATGTAGGTATTCCCGTAGTAATGCCCGTTCATGGCTATCGGCTGGGCGTTGCCTGCGGCCGGGACGAGGACGGCAAAAAGCATTGCGGTGCAAGGAATCCATGCGCGCATCGGAGTATCCTGTCGTGTGGTTTTGATTGTGCTTGATTAACGACAAGCACGGCATTTGTTTCCGCCAAGGTCGCTGAAAATTAGGATGAGCTTCCGGGTTTGTTTTCTGTCGACAGTTCCAAATGAAAACGTGAAGCTTTCGGGAAAGTACTGTAAGACCGGACAGCCTTCTCGGCTTCCATCCCGGTTGCCGGCTTTTCACATCGTCGTGACATCATGCAGTTCGGTCCTGCCCTGCGGGCTGCCGCGGGCATCGCGGTCCTGTCCATCATGGATGCGGTCATCAAGGGGATGTCCGCCTTCTACCCGACCTTCCAGGTTGCCTTCCTGCGCTTCGCCTGCGGCACGCTCATCGTGACCGGCGTCGTCGCCGTGATGCGGCCCGGCTGGCCGAGCCGGGAGACCGTGGTCGCGAACGCGTTCCGCTCCGTGATCGCCGTGGTGACGGCGGTCAGCTTCTTCTACGCGCTGGGCCAGTTGCCCCTGGCCGAGACCCTCGTCCTGTCGTTCCTCTCGCCCATGTTCATCGCCCTGTTCGGGCTCCTGATGCTGAAGGAGAGGGTGGATGCCCGCATCATCGGCGCCATCGCCATCGGCTTTGCGGGCACGCTGATCGTCGTCCTGGGCCAGACCGAGGAGGCGCAGTCGGCCCGGTCCTGGGCGGGCGTTGGCGCAGCTCTGCTGTCGGCGGTCACCTATGCCCTGAGCCTCGTCCTCCTGCGCCAGCGGGCGCAGCGGGACAAGTTCCTCCACATCGTCGTCTTCCAGAATGTCGGCCCGGCGCTGCTGGTGGCGCCTTTCGCGGTCTTCGTCTGGCAGCCGCTCGACCTGTGGCATCTCGCCTGGTTCCTGGTCATGGGGGTCTTAGGCTTTTCCGGCCACATGCTGATGGTGACGGCCTATGCCAAGGCCGAGGCTGCCCGGCTTGCGCCCCTGGAATACACCGCCCTGATCTGGGCGGTCCTGATCGGCTATGGGGTCTTCGCCGAAATCCCGACCTGGGCGACCCTCGGCGGCGGCATTCTTATCGTCGCGGCCGCCATGCTGACCTCCCGGCGCTAGGGGACTCCTAGGAGCCGCCGGTCGGGGTCGGTCATGAAACCACCACGACCCGCCGCTATGAGCCCCGACGCCCCTATTTAGGAGTGCCCGAACGGCAGCCCGCTTGACTCCCTGTGGGCATATGCCTATCTCGCCGCAAGCGTTAGCACTCGCTACAAGATAGTGCTAACAGCCGAGAGACCAGGGTGCCGCCAAAGGGGCTGCGCCAATAGTCAAAGGGGAAGCTTCATGAAGTTCCGTCCGCTGCACGACCGCGTTGTCGTCCGCCGCATCGACGCCGAAGAGAAGACGGCCGGCGGCATCATCATTCCGGACACCGCGAAGGAAAAGCCGCAAGAGGGCGAAATCGTCGCCGTCGGCCCCGGCGCCCGCGACGAGAGCGGCAAGGTGGTCGCCCTCGACGTGAAGGCCGGCGACCGCGTGCTCTTCGGCAAGTGGTCCGGCACCGAGGTGCGGATCGACGGCCAGGATCTCCTAATCATGAAGGAGAGCGACATCATGGGCGTGGTCGGAAAGTAAGTTCCGACCCGATCCCTTCGAAATTCTTCCAAGTCAACTGGAGGCTTAGCCCATGGCTGCCAAAGACGTTAAGTTTTCTTCCGAAGCTCGCGACAAGATGCTGCGCGGCGTCGACATCCTCGCCGATGCGGTGAAGGTCACCCTCGGTCCCAAGGGCCGCAACGTGGTGATCGAGAAAAGCTTCGGCGCTCCCCGCATCACCAAGGATGGCGTCACCGTCGCCAAGGAGATCGAACTCTCCGACAGGTTCGAGAACATGGGCGCCCAGATGGTGCGCGAGGTCGCCTCGAAGACCAACGACATCGCTGGTGACGGCACCACCACCGCGACGGTTCTGGCCCAGGCCATCGTCCGCGAGGGCGCCAAGGCGGTTGCCGCCGGCATGAACCCGATGGACCTCAAGCGCGGCATCGATCTTGCGACCGCTGAGGCCGTGAAGGACATCCAGGCCCGCGCCAAGAAGGTGAAGTCCTCCGACGAGGTTGCCCAGGTCGGCACCATTTCCGCCAACGGCGACGAGTTCATCGGCCGTGAAATCGCCAATGCGATGGCGAAGGTCGGCAACGAGGGCGTCATCACCGTCGAGGAAGCCAAGACCGCCGATACGGTCGTGGACATCGTCGAGGGCATGCAGTTCGACCGCGGCTATCTCTCGCCGTACTTCATCACCAATGCCGAGAAGATGGTGGCCGAGCTTGAGGACCCTTACATCCTCATCCACGAGAAGAAGCTCTCCTCGCTTCAGCCGATGCTCCCGATCCTCGAGGCTGTCGTTCAGACCGGCAAGCCGCTCCTGATCATCGCCGAGGACGTGGAGGGCGAGGCTCTCGCCACCCTCGTGGTCAACAAGCTGCGTGGCGGTCTGAAGATCGCCGCCGTCAAGGCTCCGGGCTTCGGCGACCGCCGCAAGGCCATGCTCGAGGACATCGCCGTTCTCACGGCCGGCCAGACGATCTCCGAAGACCTCGGCATCAAGCTCGAGACCGTTTCCCTCAACATGCTGGGCCGCGCCAAGCGCGTCCGCATCGAGAAGGAGAACACCACGATCATCGACGGCGCCGGCAAGAAGCCGGACATCGAGGCCCGCGTCCAGCAGATCAAGGCGCAGATCGAGGAGACCACCTCGGACTACGACCG
>NZ_JAJATX010000078.1 GCF_020866965.1 Microvirga roseola | reverse complement strand
CTCGCCCCGGCGCACATTCAGGTTGATGTCACGCAGAACGTGGAACTCGCCGAACCACTTGTGCATGCTTTGAATTTCAATCGCGGCTGCTTCAGTCACAGCAGTTTTGGGCGCAACTGACATCGTCCCCCCCATTTTGTTATGCCTGTACAGGAAAGACACGGGGGCTCAGTTCGTCAAGGCCGCGCCCGGACCAGTCACGCTCGGGTGCCGCCGCAATGGCTTCCGCCTGTCCCTTGCGCAGCATCTCGAGATCCTCGCTGATGTCGAAGTTCAAGACCTCACCACTACGGACGACCTGACGGCCATCGACATAGACGTCCTTGATAGCGCGGTCGTTAGCGGAGTAGACGAGGCTGCGGATCGGCTCATAATCGGGCTGCATGTAGGGGTTGCTCATGTCCACGACGGAGAAGTCCGCCTTGCAGCCTGGAGCCAGGCGGCCGAGATCGGGGCGGCAGATCATGTCGGCGCCGACAGCCGTTGCGGCCATGAATGCATCACGCGTCGTCGCCGCCGTAAAGCTGCCGGCCACAATGCGGCCGGCATAACAGGCCATGCGCAGTTCATCGAGCATGTTGTGAGGGAAGCTGTCCGTTCCGATGCCGCATGGAATTCCGGCCTTCACGTAGCGGCTCAGGGTGTTCATTGCGATTCCCCTGCGCGCAAACACCACCGGGCAGTGGGCGACCTGGGCACCGCTGTCGCGAAGACGTTCGAAATCATTGGCGTGAGGCCAGTGTAGCCAGGGATGATCGTTCAGGAAGATGCAGTGACCGATGATGGTGTTCGGCCCGAGCGCGCCGATTCTGTCGAGCCACTCGATAGGGGTGCAGCCGTAGCGGCGCATGATCTCCTGAAACTCGACGATGCTCTGCGCAGCGTGGATCTGGATCGGCTGGTTGCGCTCGCGCGCCGCGTCGAGAGAATCCCGGATCTGGCCTTCCGTGCAGGTGTCTATCTGGGACGGTCCGAAGAATCCGGTAATGCGTCCGCTCGGGTGCTTCGAGGCAGCATCCGCGATGTCGATGGCTTCCTGGAGAAGTCTATCGCCCGTTGCAGGGTCGAGATCATATTCGACCGAGTGGCCGTTTAAGGTCTTCCAGGGCCCGGAGCGGAACATGGCCCAAAGCACGGCGCGAATTCCGGTTTCGGCATATTCGTCAGCCCAGGTCTCGCGCGGCCTGCCGAGATCACAGATGGTCGTGACGCCGCTTTTCAAGAGCTCCGACGTTGCGACGCGTAATGCGGGACGCGTATATTCCGGTCCTATCTGAAAGACCGGCATGAACTCGTAAAGGGAGCTCTGACCGAGCCGGGGGCTGCCCAGTTCCTCCAGCATGCCTTTCCAGCCGGGCTCGTGACCCGGGTGGCTGTGCACGTCCACGAACCCGGGAATAATCATCATCCGCCGTGCGTCGATCTCCACATCGACCGGACCGGCATAACCCTCGCCGACATGGACAATGTCGCTACCCCGGATCGCGAAATCCGAGTTGCGCAGGTAGACATGGGAGCGGGCAGCCTTGTCCCATGCGACGATCCAGTCGCAGTTTCTGAACAGAGTTGTCTTGGCATCAGCGCTGGTCATTTCAGGTCCCTCGGCATTGTTAATTTTTGTAAAGGCAGTCGTTCTTTGCCGCACGACCCTCACGATTGGTGGCGCACAGACGCTTGCAGCAGACGGACATGACCTACGGCCATGGTCACTGCGGCCTGCGTCGGATCCACCACGGGAATCCCGACGGCATCTTCGAGCGATGCACGGAAGCGAGCCATGCCGGCGCATCCCATGACGAGGACATCGGCACCATGGTCGGCCTTCAGTGCGCGGCCTACCTCGATCATGCGGCTCAGGGTGCGCGCTTCGTTGGAGAGTTCCGTAACACCAAGGCCTATGGGCAGATCGGCGGCAAAGCGGTCTATCACGCCCATGGCTCCGAAATACCGGAGGTGTCTGGGAACAGAGGTTGGTAGAATAGCGATGACGCCGAACCGCTGCCCGAGAGTGAGCGCCGTCAGAACACCGCATTCCGCAATGCCGAACACCCGGCAGCGGCTCTGCTCCCGAAGTGCATGAAGACCTGGATCCGAGAAGCAGGCAATCACGTAAGCGCCTGCATTCTCCTCCAGCTCTTCGGCCTTGCGCAACATGGGCGGGATAACGCCGTCCACATCCCTTTGCGACTGAATGCCGGGCGGTCCTCCGGCCAGTGACAGGCAGATGATCTGCGGTCCGTCTGAGCTCCTCAGGGGAGCGACGGCGGCGTCGATTTCGGCCGTGACGGCTTCAGAGGAATTAGGATTGATGACATAGACCGAAGACATCATGACCGGTTCATCCTCGCGCGAGAGGCAGGGAATAGGGCGCCAGTGCGTCGAGAGAGCGGCCTTGCGGGTCGTCCTGCTCCGCCCGCCGGCAGGCGCGTCGCTGCGCGTCCTGCAACTCCCGGACGGCGCCGTCGTAATCCAGGTTCACGATCCGCCGGTCCTTCACGACGGTCTGAGCGTTCACATAGACGTCGCGAACGGCACGTTCGGCCGCACAGTGGATGAGGTTGCGCAGCGGATCATGGACGGGCTGCATGGCGGCGTGATTGAGGTCAACGAGCACCAAGTCCGCCTTCGCGCCGGGCGCCAGCCGCCCGATGTCTTCGCGGCCCAGCGCCTTCGCCCCACCGATTGTTGCGGCAGAGAAGACGTCCGCCGTATCGAGATCGAAGACGCTTCGGCCCGCAAACCGCGAGCAGATGAGGGCTTCCCGCAGCTCTTCGAGCATGTTGAACGGATAACTGTCGGTGCCGATGCCGACGTTCACGCCGGCGCGGCGATAGGCGCCGAGGCTCTCCAGCGTCATGCCGCTGCGAGCAAATGTGACGGGGCAATGGGCAACCGACGTGCCGCTTCTCGCAAGCCGGCCGAGATCGTCACGGCTGCGCTGCCGGGTCCAGGAATGGTGATCGAGGAAAATGCAGTGCCCGAGGATCAGATCGGGCCCTATTACGCCTAGGCGCTCCAGCATGGCAGGGGCCGTCTCTCCGGTCCGGCGCAGCAATTCCTCGTGCTCGGCCATGGTCTGCGCGGCGTGAATGGTGATGCGCATCCCACGCCCGCGTGCCTCGGCGACGGCTTCCTGGATCAGCTCCTCCGAGCATGTCTCGATCTGCGAGGGCGCGAGGACACCATCGATACGGCCGCTCGGGTGAGTACGCGCCTGACCGACGAACGCCAGCGCTTCCGCATAGCGCTCCCGCCCCCGATCCTTGTTCCAGTCGAAATCCAAGCGGTGGCTGCCGGCCATGCGCCAACTCGCCTCGCGGAAGCCGGGAGCGAGGTAAGAGCGCAGGCCACTCTCGACAGCCAGGGAGAGCCATTTGGAATGGGGAGATGCGATGTCGAGATGGGTGGTCACGCCGCTGCGCATCAGGTCTGCCAGCATCACGGTCTGGCAGGCGGCCTTGGCATCCGCATCCGAGTCGATGAGGGCGGAATACTCGTAGAGGGCATTGCCCCAGAGCGCTGCTGTCCCAATGTCCTCGAACAGGCCCTTGGCAATCGGCTCGTCGCCAGAATGGCAATGGATGTTAACAAGGCCGGGCATGACCATCAGCGACGCGCCTGCAATCTCCTCGTCGGCATGACCTGCATAGCGGGAACCCAAGTGCAGGATCCCGGCTGATGAGAATGCGAGGTCGACATCCTGCCGAAAGATGTGCCGGGAAGCGCTCTCGTCCCAGGCAACGACCCAGGCTGCATTGCGGATGACGGTTATCCTGTCAGTCATGGCCTGCCGGAGGATTGCGAGCGTGCTCGATGGAAGGAGCCGCCCGCAGGCAGTCAGTGGACAGGATGAAGCCAGCGCGGGTCACAGCAGCTGTGCTCCAAAATTCGTCACGGGGTCGAATTCGGGGCTGAGTGTCCCCGTCGGGCGCATGGACGAGGCGCGCTCGCGTAGCTGCAGTCGGCCTGAGCCGGGTGCAGCCTGAAGTCCGCCTTCCGAGATGATCACTTCACCGCGGCGCAGGACTATCTCCGGCCATCCGCACAGCCGACGCCCGGCAAATGGATTGTAGCCGACGTTGTCGTGCAGACTGTCATCTGAGAGCGTCACCTCACGGCCTGGGTTCCAAATTGCGATGTCGGCATCCGCTCCGATTGCGATCGTGCCCTTGCGCGGGTGAAGGCCATAGATCTTGGCCGGCGCAGTGGCGGTCAGTTCCACAAATTTCTCAAGGCAAGATCGGCCTTTGCTGACCATGGCATCGAACAGGAGCGGAAGGCGCGTCTCAAGTCCGGGCAGCCCGTTGGCGATCTGTTTAAAGTTCGGATGGCCTCCGGCCGAGAGCTTGCCGCTGGCATCGTACCGATAGGGCGCATGATCGGATGATACAATTTGAAGATCCCCGAGTTCGAGTGCCCGCCAGAGGGCCTCTTGGTCCGCCGTCGAACGGGGAGGGGGGCTGCACATCCACTTCGCGCCATCAAGGCCCGGCCGGTCGAGATCATTTGCCGTGAGGAAGAGATACTGTGGGCAGGTCTCGGCAAAGACCTTGATGCCTTCGCCGCGAGCCCGCCGGACGATGGCGGCGCCCTCTGCAGTCGAGACATGGAACAGCATGATGGGTTGATCGAGGAGCTGCGAGAAGCGGATGAGGCGCTCGAACGCCTCGATCTCGGAGGCGCGGGGGTGACTGACCCCGTGAAACTTCGGCTCGACATAGCCGTGGGAGACCAGCCTTTCCGCCATCCACTTGATCATCCCATGGTTCTCCGCGTGGGCGCAGATCAGGGCGCCGTACTTGCGAGCGACCATCATCACGTCCAGCACCTGCTCGTCGAGAAGGCGTACGCGATCATAGGTCATGAAGATCTTGATCGAACGGTGCCCGGCTTGGATCAGTCGAGGCAGATCCTGCTCTAGGGTTTCCGGGGTTGGATCGGAAATCCAGAGATGAAATGCATAGTCCGTGATTGCACCCTTAGAGCCGAGCCGCGAGTAATCCTCGACCACATCCGATAGGCTGTCGCCCCGATGCTGGGCTGCAAACGAAATAACAGTCGTGGTGCCTCCGAACGCGGCCGATCGGGTGGCGCTCTCGAATGTGTCAGCATTCAGAAGTCCGCCGCCGGAGAGCTGTTGAATGTGACAATGGGCATCGACGCCGCCTGGGAGAACGAGTTGACCGGAAGCATCGATAGTGGTGCGGCCTGCCGGAAGCCCCCGGCCGAGTGCGACGATCACGCCGTCCCGTGTTGCGACGTCCATGGTCGCAACGCCCTCGGCCGTCGCGACACTCCCCTGCTTGATCACCAGATCGTAATCGTCCAAACGGCACCCCCGTGGTTCGGGACTTCTCTACGACGCCTGTTGTATACAAGCTGAATTGTAACCAGATAGGACTGACGTCATCAAGCGGAAGTTGGGCGTTGTTGCATATGCAAGGGCTATGGCCCTGACCGATTAAACTGGTCCATTTGGAGGACAACTTTTTTGGGCAAGTTGATCCTTGAAGGGCATCGTCAGCTTAACCCGGAGGTGACGGGATGCTGACATAGGGGAGGGATGAAGTCGACCCGTCATTCTCGCTACGCCCGCCACCGCTTCCCGCCTGAAGTGATCGCCGTGCAGTATGGTTGTACTTTCGATGGCCTCTCAGCCTGAGGATGGTCGAGTAGATGCTTGCGGCCCGAGGTATCCTGGTCAGCCATGAGGCAGTTCGGCAGTGGGCGCTGAAGTTTGGCCAGAGCTCTGCCACACAGATCCGCGCCGTCTGCCCGCAATAGGCGGCAAATGGCACCTAGACGAGGTAGTCATCAGCATTGCGGGCCGGAAGCATTGGCTGTGGAGAGCCGTGGATCAACATGGGATCATGCTCGACATCTCGGTCCAGAGCCTTCGCGACGCCACATCAGCCAAGCGCCTGGTGCGCAGGCTGCTCAAGACACAGGGCACGGTGCCACGCGCGATTATCACCTACGAATTGGCCAGCTATAGAGCAGCGGGAAGGATCGTGATGACCGGGGTAGAGCATCGGCAGCATAGAGGCCTGAACATCAGGGCAGAGAACGGTTACCAACCGGTCCGGCGACGGAGGCGGATTAGGAAGCGCTTCAAATCAGCCCGACAGGCCTAGTGCTTCCTCTCAGTCTATGATCAGGTTGCAAACCTCTTCCGCCGTGCGGTCAACAACCGCGATAAGAACTTCACCCGGGCCAAGGTGGAGCGGCGCCGGGCCCAGATCGAGGAGAGTGTGACGCGTTACCTCCAGCAACTCGACACGGCCGATCGGCAGGAGCCCTCAGACGTCCTGGCCGCCCGGACCACCCGGCTGAAAGAGAAGATCGCCCGGCTCGGGCAGGAAATGCAGCGTCTGGCCGAGTTGGAGGCGCAGATGCTGGCTTCCCCTGACCAGCAGATCTCGCTGACGGACCCGGATGCGCGCTCCATGGCGACCAGCGGGCGCGGCTCTGGGGTGGTGGGCTACAATGTGCAGGTGGCGATCGAGACCGAGCACCATCTCATCGTGGCGCACGAAGTAATCAACGACGGCTGCGACCGCGCTCAGCTTTCCGCAATAAGCAAGGAAGCGAAGGCTGCTCTGGAGGTGGGGACGCTCGAAGCGGTCGCTGACCGCGGCTACTGGGATAGCGAGGAGATCCTGGCCTGCGACCAGGCTGGGGTGACCGTCACCCTGCCCAAGCCGATGACCTCAGGCGCCAAGGCGGATGGCCGCTTTGGCAAGCAGGACTTCGTCTATCTGCCCGACGAGGATGCCTACCGCTGCCCGGCGGGCGAGACGCTCAAGGACTACTACAGCAACGTCGAGCGGGGGCTGACGCTACGGCGCTACTGGACCACCGCCTGTCACACCTGCCCGCTGAAGAGCCGCTGCACGACTGCCAAGGAGCGGCGGATCGTGCACTGGGAGCATGAAGACGTGCTGGAGGCGGTGCAGCGCCGGCTTGATCTGNAAGACGTGCTGGAGGCGGTGCAGCGCCGGCTTGATCTGAACCCAGGGGCCATGCGCCAGCGGCGGGAGGTGGTCGAGCATCCGTTCGGCACGATCAAGATGCGCGTGGGCGCCACCCACTTCCTGATGAAGACCTTGCCGAAGGTTGCCTGCGAGATGGCCCTGCACGTGCTGGCCTACAATCTCACCCGGGTGCTGAACATCCTGGGCATCCGACCGCTGATGGCCGCCCTTAGGGCCTAGGGGCCGGTCTGTGCTCGTGTCATCACGCCTGTGACACGCCGGATCTTCGCTTCAGCGACGATGGAAGCCTCATTCCATTGACGATCAGCCAATCCGCGCTCGCCAATGATGGTGAAGCGCTTTGGAGCGGGGAAGGCCGCGATCTGACTTCTGCCAAAGCGTTTTGACGCAAGACCCTTAACGGACCTTCTAATTGGCTCATCTACGCCAAGCGCTTCCCCACTCACCGCTACGTTACGTATACCGATCAGGCCACCGGCCATGACAACACGTTGGCGCGCGAGGTCTATCTCCGAGAACCTGGCAGGACGATATCCAAACCGACGAGGCGCTGCATGGCGATCACAAAGCCTGTCGAGATCAGCACCACCAGCGTCGAGATCGAAAGGACCGTGGGATCGTAATCGAACTGGAGGGTCTGGAAAATCTCGACTGGTAGCGGCGTCGTACCGCTGCTGGCCAGGAAGACACTGACGGGAACATCGCCAAACGACGTAATGAAGGCGAAGAAGAAGCCGGAGAATAGACCGGGCTTCAGGGCAGGGATCGTGATCCGGCGGAGCACGCGCCACTCCGTCGCTCCGGCGATTCTGGCCGCATTCTCGGAGCGATCGAGGTCGTGCGTAATGACCGATCCGACTGCCCCGACGGCATATGGCACACAAAAGAAGGTGTGCGCGAAGACAAAGCCCCAGGGTGTTCCGATCAGATCGATCCCCGTTGCGTCCGCAACGAGATAGTAGAACTGAAGGAACACAACACCGGTCACGACAAAGGGGACTTGAAGGGGAAAGCGGAAGTAGGTCTCGAGCAAACCTTTTCCTCCCACCGTCCCCCGGGCGATTCCGAGTGCCGCGAGGCTTCCCAGAAGCGTGGCGAGGGCCGCGGCCGCGACAGCGATCGAGAAGCTCAGTCCCAGGGCGCTCCAATACTTCTCCGGGATATTCAGGTACCACCGCAGAGAGACCTCCTCCGGCGGAAAGCGGAAGAAGGGTTGAGAGCCGCCGTCGAACGAGGCGCCGATGACAATCAGGAGGGGACCGAGCAGGAAGGCGTAGGCCAAAGCCGCAGCCGCAAGGATGAGCAGTTGCGAGCCTCTATTTCTCATGCGGCTTGCCTCCCCTGACCCGCCCCAACGGGGCCGCCTCTGCGCAGGGCGACCAGGAGTAAGTTAATAACTATGACGGCCGTCGTGAGAAGTACGGACAGGGCGGATGCGACCGGATAGTCCACCTCGAGGACGATCTTCCGCTGGATAACGACCGGCACCGTGAGGACATTGCCACCACCCAAGAGCACCGCGGAGGTGAAAGCGCCCATGTTCATGTTGAAGGCGATCAGGCCCGCGGTGACAATACCGTTGAGCGACAGCGGCAGGAGTATGCGGCGAAGAAGGCTCCAATCCGATGCCCCGTGGACTAGGGCGGCATCTTCCAAAGATTTTGGGATCGTTTGGACGACACCGAAGAGCAGCATGATGAGCAGTGGTAATGAATACTGCACAAGTCCGATCGCGACTGCAAGTTCATTGTGCAGCAGGGATCCGCTCCACCATCCGAGTGTCACGAAGCGGAGGAATGTCGCGAATGGCCCTTGGGAGCCTAGGAGCATGCTGAGGCCAAGGACCTTAACGACGATGCTCACGAACGAGGAAACGAGAAGCAGGATGATCAGCCAGCGCAGGACCGGCGAGTTCAGGCGCGCAAGCCAGTACGCGGTCGGGTAGGCGATGAACAATGCCACCAGCGCGGCTATGGCGGACAAGACGATCGTGCGGACGAAAACAGCGATGTAGAACCCGTCTGACAGGATGGTCGCATAGTTCGCAAAGCTCAGTTGGTCCCCCATCATGCCCATGGCAAGGCTCTCGAAGAAGCTCTGTCGCACGAAGAAGAGCTGAGGAACGATGAACAGAACGACCGAGACGGCCAAGGCCAGAGCCAAGGCGCCATCATAAGCCCGCCGGATCCGCATCACCGTCCAGCCTTAGGAAGAGGGAAGCAAAAAGTGTCCTCGGGCCGGAAGCGGACATCAGCCATGTTTCCCTCCTGCAAGTTCAGGTCGGCTCCCTTGGGAGTCTGGAGGATGACTTCCAGGTTTTCTCCGTACCTTAGAATGGTATTGATTCCGCTCCCGAAGAAGCTGCGCCGAAGGACCTGTGCGGAAATTGCGTTGGTGCCTTCCTGCGGAGTTGCTCCAACTGCAAGACTTTCCGGGCGCACAACGCAAGCTGCAGGGTCACCCACGCTCAGCACCGATCTGGACTGTCCGGTGATTACTTCACCCCCGGAGAGGCGTACCGACACCAAATCACTCACCTTTCGCACGACCTTGCCCTCGAAGCGGTTTGAGCGGCCGATGAAATCGGCGATGAACAGGGTGTCGGGCCGGTCGTACAGTTCCTCAGGACGGCCCGCCTGCTCGATGACGCCTCCGTTCATCACGATAATCCGGTCGGCGAGGGCCATGGCCTCCTGCTGGTCGTGCGTCACGAAGATCGTGGTGATCCCCACGTCACGCTGGATGCGCGCAAACTCACGCTGCATCTCTTCACGCAGTTTCTGGTCGAGTGCGCCCAGCGGCTCGTCCATCAGGAGGACACGCGGCTCGTAGGCCAGTGCGCGGGCGAGAGCCACGCGCTGCTGCTGCCCGCCCGAAAGCTCGATCGGGTAACGGTTACCGAGCGCCTCCATGTGGATGAGCCGGAGCATCTGCTCGACCCGCTTGTGGACGACATCCCGGGACTTGCCCCGCTCCACGAGGCCGAACCCGACATTGTCTGCAACGCTCATGTTCGGGAAGAGGGCATAGTCCTGGAACACCATTCCAAGATTGCGCGCACGTGGCGGCTTGCGAACCACCGGCTCACCACCGATCCGGATCGCTCCGGAGGTAGGGTCGATGAAGCCGGCGATCATGCGAAGCGTAGTGGTCTTTCCACAGCCCGACGGTCCGAGGAAGACGATCAGCTCGCCCTCCTCGATATGGAGGTTGATGCCTTTGACGACCTCAGTGGGACCGTAGCTTTTGACGAGGCACTCGAGCGATACGCTGGACATCCCTTGATCAGCCCCGGACGATGTCTCGGTCCCATGCCGAGCGCCACTGGGCAAGGTTCACCTTGGAGAAGTCGATGACGAACAGGTTGTCGAGTTCGGCGTCGCTCAGGAGGAGAACACCATTCGTTTCCGGATCCTTTCCGAGTTCCTGAATGGCCGAACGGTTGACCGGGAGAACGCCTGTAGCCTTGGCGTGACTGAGCTGGACTTGGGGCTCGAGATAGGTGTCGAGGAAACGGTGCGCGAGTGCTTCATTCTCGGTTCCGCGGACGACGTGATGGAGAACCGGCCAGAGAGAGCCGCGCTTCGTGCCGAACTGCGGATAGCTGATCGAGAGCGGTACATTGCTGCGGCGTAGGCGGATAACGAACCCGGCATGCCAGGGCGCTGCCCAGATCTCTCCCGAGGACATCTTGGTTGCAATGTCAGTCGAGGAGGAGAAGAAATAGGCAGGCTTGATCTTGTTGATCAGCGGGATTGCCTTCGTAAGGTCGGCTTCCGATGCGCCGGCCTCGTAGGCGAGACCAGCGACGGCGTTCCAATGCTGTGTATGGTTGACGTCCGGGAAGGCCACCTTGCCCTGGAGCTTGGGGTGCGCGAGGTCCGAATAGGTCTTGGGGGCGTCGAGGCCAGCCTCCTTGAACTTCTCGTGATTGTAGACGATGCCATCCATGCTTCCGAGTGTCATCACGTAGTTCTTTGCGCGGGCGAAATCCGGTAGCAGCTTGGCATTCGGCAGCTTCTCGTAGTCGAGATCTTGGATAAACCGGTCCGCTGCCATGAGCTGGACAAGCTCCAATCCGCTTTCCATCGTATCGAACGGTGCCGACCGCCCGCGCGCGGCGACCAGTTTAGCCAAATTGCCCTGTGGCGTGTCGACGACATACTCCACAGTACCTCCGGCCTTCCTGATCGGCTCGCCGACCTGCTTGTCGAGGGAGTCGCGCCATGAGCCGCCCCAGGTCGCGACCTTTATCGCGCCCAGATTCCCTTGGGCCCACGCGCCTGTGGATCCCGGTAGTAGGCCGGCGATAGAAAGGCCGGCGACTCCTGACAGAAACGTACGGCGGCTGGTGTTCGACATCGTTTGCTCCTCTGGTTTGCTCTTGTTGAATTCAAAGCGCCTGTTGAGCGCGTTGGGCTTCGCCCTGCTCGAACCGGGCTAACCGAAACGGCTTCAAGTCCAGGCTCGTCTTGCCGTCCGCAATCCACTGAGCCACTTGCAGCCCGATCGATGGACCAAGGGCGAAGCCATGTCCGCTGAAGCCGGCTGCGATAAACAGCCTGCGGGCGGGATCCGGCTGGTCTATGATCGGAATCGCATCCGGGGTGAGGTCGATCCGGCCCGCCCACATGGTGCTGAGCGGAACATCTCCGAGATGGGGAAAGAGTTCGCGAAACCGCTTGAGATTGTTGTTGACCTTGCGCTCGTTAGGGATCGGCTCAGGGAAAGGATGAGCCGCTACCTTCCGGCTAGTTTTTGCCCGGAGTTGATAGAAAAAGTCCCGCCCCAATGTGAGCTTCAGGAGCTTCCAGTTGCGCCGGTACGCTGGCAGGAAATGCCGAAGGCTTCGGAAGGAGTCGACGGTGATTTCGTAATCCATGCCCATCCCGCGATAGCCATTGCCGAGGGTGAAGCTGCCATCAGGGCGGGGTCTGTAGGCGACATGCGGTCCCCACATTGCAACCTTTGTGAAGGGTGCAGCAGGCATTGTCATCCCGACAGACGATTTGGTGATTTGGATGGGTAGTGACAGCCCGAGCCGGCCCGCAAGCGACGGGGTCCCAATGCCGCTTGCGAGAAGCACCGTCGTAACCTGGTGGTATCCGCTTGCCGCGTGAACTCCAGCGACCTTGCCAGCGCTCATCTCGACCTCGTAAACGGGTGTGTCCTCGAAAATTTCAGCGCCAGCCGCACGCGCGGCCGCTGCTATGGTACGGGTCGAAAGGCCAGGGTCGCCATGGGCATCGCCCGGAGTATAGAGTGCCGAGCGCCAGCTCCCTGCAAGCTCCGGCACCAGATCGTGGATCTCGTCTCGCTTCAGGATACGCGTATCCAGCTTGAATTTGGCTGCTATGTCGTGGCCGCTGATAACGCGCTCTTCGTCGTCAACGGTTTCCGCTGGTACCATGATTCCAGTTGGGGTGAACTGGGTTGATTCGCGTCCATACCGCTCCGTCAGTTCGATCCACATCTGATTGGCCTCGGCGGCGAGCGGTACCTCTGCCTCATGCCGCCCTTGCTGACGTATGAAGCCCCATGCCCGGCTAGATTGCTCCGAGGCAATCTTGCCTCGCTCGAAGACCGCAACCCGGATCCCGCGCGTGGCGAGTTGCCAGGCCGTTGCGCAGCCGACGATGCCTCCACCGACGATTGCAACATCGAAACTTGAGGTCTTGTCTTTGGACATAGGCAATGTCATTGATTGATCCAATTGAGCCAATCAGGATTATGCATGCTGCGAACTGCGCCGCAAGTCGCAAACTGGGGCTCATCCTGGGACGGTTTGGGCCAATTGGCTCAATTATTAGGCAGGGTTTCTATAATGCAGCTCCTAGATAGACAGGGTCTCTGGGCAGAGATTGCGGCTTCGAGCGGGAATAAGGGTCGGTTGATTGCGGCCCTTGAGGAAGCCATTCGTAACGGGATGCTTCCAAGGGGAGCGCGCCTCCCCACCGAGAGAGAAATTGCTGAGGCCACCGGCTTGTCGCGGAATACAGTCCGGGATGCATTCTCGAGGCTCACCGAGCGTGGGCTGATTGCAAGGCAGGTGGGACGGGGAACCTTCGTCAACCTAGCGATGAAGGAGCCGGAACTTCCTCTTCATGAGAATGGTCAGGTGCGTCTTCCGTCGCCCCGTGAACTCGTGGAGTTCCGTGCCGAGTGCGAGCCGACCACCGCAATGCTGATCGTCATGAATGCATCCGATGCGGAGCTGATGGATATCGAGCAGCTTGCCTTGAAGGGGCGCGAGGCTCTGACATGGGATCAGAGCGAAGCCAACGACGCGGAGTTTCATTCGAGGCTCTACGAGGCGACAGGCAACTCGGTCTTTCAGCATATCGGATGCTATCTGAGACAGGTCCGGCGGTCGCAGGCATGGATGTCTCTGAAGCAGCAGACATTCTCGCTGGAGCGCTGGCGAAAATATCAGCAGGAACACGAGTTGATCGTTACGGCTCTGCGCAGTCGCGACGTAAGGGGATCCCGTGAAGCTCTTCGAAACCACCTCTCCCGGGTGCAGGGCTGGGTGGACGGCTGATACCCGCAAGGACTCCCGAAACTCGACGGCAGTGTCTATGAGTCGCCCGCAGCCACGAGTCGACTATCATAGCGTGGGCACTGGGGCCGGAATACGACTGCTGGGCTTTCACGGTAACTGGAATGTAGCCGGCCTCGGCTAAAGCATTGTGACGCTCAACCTGGCGCAGACATACGACTTGGTTGTTTACGCAACCTGGTGCACGAGTTCGGACGAATCACGGCACCGACCCTGCTGCACAGGTGACGGAGACCTCGGACTTGACGCTCCCCTCCCTATGGGTATCGTTCCAGCGTCGAAAAAGGCGGACCGGTTTGGTTCGCCCGGTCGCTCCCTTTTAGGAGCTCCGGCTGGCGCATGCGCGCCATGTCCCATGACGGAAGCTCTGGCGCATGGTTCTCCAGGGCGACGTAGGGGTATGGCCAAACGCAACAACAGATTTCAGTAGTTACACTGGGCATCACTGTTTTGGCGCGCTCTAAGCGCTTCTGTATCGAGGGCTTTGGCTGGAAGCCTGTGTTTGAGACCAAAGAATTCGTATTCTACCCGATGGACGGTTTCGTCCTCGGAACATGGCTAAAGCACCGGACTGGAAATCTGACTTTCGGGGTTTTTGGCTG
>NZ_JAJATX010000077.1 GCF_020866965.1 Microvirga roseola | reverse complement strand
GCTTCACCCTCGGCTCACTGATGAAAGTGCCAAAGTAGTGCTAGAAGCTTCGATAGTGCGGTTGGGGGAGGGAGACAATGGTTCGTATGGAGCGATCTGCAGTGTGTTTGCTGATGGCGGTCGAGAACATCTAGCAGTTCATGAGAGAGAACTGGATCTCCAACCGGGTGTTCACGTCCTGCCCGGACATTCTCGACCACTGCTGTGCGGCTTGGAGCAAGCTGATCGATCAGCCCTGGACCATCATGTCCATCGGCTTGCGCGAGTGGGCGCACCAATGATGATCAGCAGGACTTGGTATTAGGTGTTATAGCGCCTCCCCTCATGAACATGGCGACTGTCGGCCGGGGCCTGATCCCGGTCCTGCAGGCCGTAGTCGCGGATGACGCTGGCAACCCGCAGGCGGTAATCGGCGAAGACGCCATTGCGACCCTTCACCTGGGTGGCACGGTGGCCAGGACAGTTGCGCCACCGCCGCACCGCCTCCTCGTCACGGAAGAACGAGCGCGACAGGATCCTGCCCGGCTCGCTCAGGCTCTGGAAACGCTCGATGGAGATGAAGCCGTCGATCCGGGGGAGGTCCTCCCGGAGCGCGGCTGCGAGATCGAGGTAGTGCTGCATCTCGCCCTCGGCGGGCCAGACTTCGAAGATCACCGCGATCATGGCCGGATCAACTCCGCATGCGGTGCCGATGCCAGGCGAAGGAAGATGCGGTCCTCGCGGCGGATGAACTGCTCCTTCTTGGCGAACTCGTAATTGGCTCGACCGAGCGGATCATTACGCAGGCGCTCGCGATAGGCTCATAGTCGGCGAGGTTCTTGATGTTGTAGACGCCGTACGCGATCGCGCTGGAGCCCTCGTGGGGCGCGTAGTAGCCGATGAGGTCCGCGCCGCAGCGGGGAATGGCTTGTCCCCAGTTGCGGGCATACTCGTCGAAAGCGTCTACCTTGAATGGGTCGATCTCATAGCGGATGAAGCAAGTAATCATGCTCAGGTGTCCTCCTCAATCGTGCGACGGTTCAGGAATACCCGATTGAACGACTGCGTTGCTTCGGCTACGATCGAAGTATGAAGGAAGGTCCTGTCATCGCCTCCGTGGCCTCGCTCTTGGGAGACCCGGCCCGGGCCAACATCCTCACCGCCCTAATGGACGGGCGGGCCCTGACGGTCAGCGAGCTCGCGGAAGCCGCGGGCGTGATGATCCAGACCGCCAGCGGACATCTGCCGAAGCTCAATGCCGCCAACCTGCTCACGGCGGAGAAGCAAGGCCCTCACTGGTATTTCCGCCTCTCGGGCCCTGACGTGGCGCAGATTCTGGAGGCGTTGATGGGCTTAGCCGAGCGCACAGGCGCCACCCGGGTCAGGACAGGCCCGAAGGATGCCGCACTGCGGGCCGCGCGCGTTTGCTACGACCACCTAGCTGGCGAACGAGGAGTCGAATTGCTCAATAGAACTAGGCAGCGGGGGTTCATCACAGGCCAGGAGGAGCTTGCTCTGACCGACACGGGACGAGCGTTCTTCGACGAGTTCGGGATTGATCTGGCCCGATTGGAGAAAGGCCGCCGACCCGTGTGCCGGGCCTGCCTTGACTGGAGCGAGCGTCGCAGCCATCTCGGTGGCGCACTGGGAGCCGCGATCCTGTCCCGGCTGCTAGAGAAAAACTGGGTCCGGCGTGATACCGGACGTGTGGTGACCTTCACCTGCGAGGGATTGGAAGAGTTCAGGTCAACTTTCACCCTCTCTGCATAGTCATATCGACGAGGCTGTCTATTTTGTGTGGACAGGCCGAGGCGACAGTTTGCTTCCAATCGAGTTTGCCTACGTCTCCTGGCATGTGTGTGGCCATGCGAATGCTCATACGACAGCTCTGACTTGAACCGCCGCGGTCCCGACTGGGGTCGCCAAGCGTAGCCGCCGTCATAAATACGTCTACTCCCGGCCGCCGGAGCCAAAGCATGCATCTCGCCATCCTCCCTATGGAGCTCATGATCCCAACCTGCGCAGAGGCTGGGAAATGCCGCGCCTGCCCTTCCACGCGCTGAGGAAGGCGCTGAACCATGGCGCAAAAATTCCTCCTGTCGCCCCAGGTGAGTGACCTGAGCATAACCTAACTCTCTGCCATGCAGGGGAGGACCACCAAGAAGTGGCCCCGGCAGGCCCGCTGGCCTGAGACGGACGGCGAGCCCTAGTGTCCGCACTATGGAAACCTGCGGTGCGATGAGATGTCTTGCGAGCGCTTCAAGTGCTCCGCCAAGGAGTGCAAGGCGGTCTTCACCGTCACGTCCGGTACCGCCTTCGCCTGGCGCAAGGTCCTTCAAGAAGATGCTGCTGGCGATCTGGTTCGCGGCCAATTGCGCCAAGGTAAAGCCGCCCTCCAGCTCTCGCGGGAACTCGGCGTCCAGTACAAGATGCGTGAGTTCTCCTGATGAAACTCAGGGAGGTCGTCGCCTCCCACCGGGAGGACATTGCCCTCGAAGGTGAGGTCGAATCGACGGGAGGTATGTGGGTGCGCCAGGTCATCGGGCGCGCCCCTGTGCTGCTCGGAAAGCCGGATTGTACCGTCGGCCGATGATAACTGCTGTCCGGCCTCGCGCAATGCCTCAAGGATTGCTTCGCTCTTGTTGGAGCTGCTTCAGTTTGGGCGGGATCGGGATCGCTTGTCTGGATTGCTTGTGCTCCATCCTCAACGTCAGGCTCTGCTTATGCGCCGGGTCGTAGATTGCGATCAACTGATTGATGGCAGAGGCCTGCTTGTTGTTGGCCTTAATCCTGAGTACCAAGTCCTCCACTTCGCCAAGCAGCTCCGCGCGTTTCCTCTTCAGTTCCTTGGCAACGCTCACGCTGACCTGCTCCAGAAATGGTGCTGGAAGTTTACGGACAAGCTCGATCAAGTCTGGTGGTTATTGCTATCGAATACCAGATCAGATCAACCGCTTCAGAATGGCTGCTGGCGGTCATCCCTCCGTAAGATAAGATGGATTGCCTTGAGGTGAGTATTGATCTGCTGGAGGAGCCAGATACTCACCGGCAGAAACATTTAGCCGTTGACCTAACTATAGAACGTCTATATAGTTAGCCATATGGGAAACAGTCACTCCGCACTCGACTCCGTCTTTCACGCGCTTGCCGATCCAACCCGCAGGGCCGTCATTCAGCGGCTCGGTCAAGGGCCGGCGACGGTGAGTGAACTGGCTGAGCCATTCGATATGGCTTTGCCGTCATTCGTGAAACATATCGCAGTGCTCGAAGCATCGGGTCTGATTGGCTCCAAGAAAATCGGCCGTGTCCGCACGTGCACACTAAAGCCCAGAAAGCTGGCTGCTGCCGAACGGTGGTTTGGTGAACAACGTGCACTTTGGGAAAGTCGATATAACAATCTCGACAACCTGTTGTCGGGGCTGAGCGGAGAGGGAAAATGAAAGCTGACTTGCAGTTTGACTTCCTTGTCGACAAGGGAAACAACACTATGACGATCCGGCGGGAGTTTGCCGCCAAACGTCAACTCGTCTGGGATTGCCATACGAAAAGCGAGCTGCTCGACCAGTGGTTTGCGCCCAAACCACTCACGACGAAGACCAAGGCCATGGATTTCAGAGAAGGTGGGCATTGGCACTATGCCATGCTCGATCCTGATGGGCAGGAGTACTGGGGCCGCATGGATTATCAGGCCATCAGCCCGATCGATCATTACACGGCTCTTGATGGTTTCAGTGACGAATCCGGTGCCCTGAAAACCGAGCTGCCAAGATCGAACTGGGATGTCACCTTCACGGATGCTCCCGGGCGTACCCTGGTACAGACGATCGTTACCTACCAGTCATTCGATGACCTCCAGAAGGTCATCGATATGGGAATGAAGGAAGGTCTGACCTCAACTCTGGAACGTCTGGATGAGCTCCTTCTGACCCTTAAGGAACAGAGGAAAGAGGGCTGACCACTTTTCAAGACCAACCCTGAAGCAGTCGGTACTCGTTCGGAACCCGTGTACCGACTGCCTCAGGGCCTTCTAACCGCCCTTCCGTACGAGTAAGGTCCATCTTGTGACGACTGAAGCATTAGAAATCATCCCGTGAGAGGAGCAGCATAAGTAAGGGTGAAAGCTGAACGGCTCTGAGTCTGCGTGTGGGGGACAGCTGCTGAGGTTGACATAGCGATAAATCCTTCTGAAATGGCGCGGTTCGTGAAAGGCGCCGCGGACAGAAGGAAAGCTGCCATCATGCAGCATAAAGGAAAAGGCGAGTAAAATAGATCGATAGGTTCGATAAAATCGAATGTGCTGGGTGCAGGATGAAAATTGAGATTGGCTATTTTCAGCAGGTTCCGGAAGCAAGCAACGCTTTGGTCTGCTTGCTGACTTTAAGCAAGCATCCGTGAGAGTAGGAGGCTCCGAGGCCGGCTCACCTCATACCATCAACTGTTAAATTAAGTATCCCGCCGTCTTTGTCTCAGGTAGTCGATGAGGATGCGCAGTTTAAGCGGCACATTCCTGCGGGACGGATAATAGAGGTAAAAGCCAGGAAAAGACGGGCAAAACTCTTCCAGAAGCGGCACAAGTTCAGCACGGGCAACATAGGGGTGGAAAGTCTCTTCCATCCCAAAGGTCAGGCCTGCTCCCGCACAAGCCAATTGTATCATCACCCTCATGTCGTTGGTGGTCACGCGAGGGTTCACGTCTACAGCGAAGTCGCGTCCGCTCTCGGTGAACTCCCATCGATAAGGGGCGACCTGCGGGTTTGGCCGCCAGCCGATGCAGTGATGCTTTGGCAACTCCCGGGGATGGGCTGGTGCACCGTGCCCTGCCAGATAGTCAGCGGAAGCCACCACCATCTGGCGCTGCTCGTCCGACACCGGAATGGCGATCATGTCCTGCTCGATCACCTCACCGAGACGCACGCCGGCATCGAAGCCCTCGGCCACGATGTCGAACTCCTCGTCAGTGACGGTGATATCAAGGCGGATGTCAGGATAAGCCGCAAGGAAGGCTGCCAGCAGCGGACCGTTCAGGAATCTCTCGGCGATGGAGGAGACCGTTATGCGCAGTATGCCGCTGGGCTGCCCGCGCATCTCGCCGACGGCTTCCATGGCAGTGCTGACATCCTCGAGCGCAGGGCGCACCGCCTGATAGAGCCGCTCTCCGGCCTCGGTGAGATGAACGCTGGGGGTCGTGCGCTGAACCAGCGCGACACCCATCCGCTCCTCGAGCCGGCGAATGGCCTGGCTGACAGCAGAGCGCGTCACCCCCAGGCGTTCGCTGGCGGCCCGGAAGCTGCGTGCGTCTGCGACGGTTACGAAGACGGTGATGCCGGCAAGATCCGTATTCATTGGTGACAAAATCTTACCAGCGCATCCATAATTGGCAAGTCGATTGCGCAGCTAAGTCGAACTACCTTCCGTCCATGTGCTCGGGACCGCCACGCCAAAGGTCCGGGCACAGGATTGGGTGAAAGGAGAAATCCATGTCCGAGATGAAGGTTGTTCTGATCACCGGTGCCTCCAGTGGGATCGGTGAGGCGGTGGCTCTGGAGCTGTCCAAAGCCGGCCACACAGTCATTGTAGGCGCACGCCGGACAGAGCGTCTGCAAGACCTCGTCAGCCGTATCGAGGCATCCGGCGGCATCGCACGCGCCCACCGGCTCGACGTGACATCACGAGATGACTTCGCCAGGGTCGTGTCTGCCACGCTCGAGGAGTTCGGCCGCATCGATGCGATCGTCAACAACGCGGGTGTCATGCCGCTCTCGCCTCTTAACGCTCTCAAAGTGAGCGAGTGGGACCAGATGGTGGACGTGAACATCAAGGGCGTTTTGAGCGGCATTGCGGCTGTGCTGCCGGTCATGGAAGCTCGAGGCTCCGGTCACATCATCAATGTTGCGTCCATTGGAGCGCATCGGGTCTCGCCAACGGCTGCGGTTTATTGCGCGACCAAATATGCGGTCTGGGCGATCTCAGACGGTCTTCGGCAGGAGACAGACCGGTTGCGGGTCACGGTGGTCTCGCCTGGCGTGGTCACGAGCGAGCTCGCCGAGACGATCTCGGACGAGAGCGCCCGGGAGGCCATGAGGGAGTACCGGAGGACTGCGATCGACCCGAACGCCATCGGCCGCGCGATCCGCTATGCGATCGAGCAGCCTCCGGAGGTGGACGTGAGTGAGATCATCGTCCGCCCGACTGCGAGTCCTCACTGAAGAAAGGAGCATGCGATGCCAAGGAGCGCACTCCCTCTCGTCCTTGCTGCCGTAATGGTCGCCGCACCATGGGCACTCGGCCAGCCTGCGAGCACCAATCACCCCCCAGTCAAGGAAGCAACAGAGATGGCAGGTCACCCTTATATTGGCATGTGGGTCACAAAGGACGGTCACATCCGCCAGGAGCTTCTCCCGAACGGCCGTTATGATGAGGCGCGAGGCACCCGCATGAGCGCCTATCAGGGCCGCTACGAGATCCGCGGCACCAAAATCGACTACTGGGACGATACGGGGTTCACGGCCGACGGTGAGTTCATCAATGGCGTACTCCACCATGGCGGAATGCTGTTCTACCGGGAAGAGCAGGTGGAACGGCGCCGCTGATACATAAGATGAGCCTAGCCGAGATCCAGGTGTCATCGACTGGGCTCCAATGTCCGATTATAGCGGTGGGCTGACTCTAACCGGACGTCCGCACCGCTGGGATGAGCGAACCCTCGCGAGCCCGCTGAAGGGTATTGGATGACCCATAGCAGGCCTCGGCTGATCTAATCGGGACTGCTGCCGGACTGTTGCATGGCCGTTCCGGGCGATGATCTATGGCTCTGGTCGACTGGTAAGACACGGATCCAGAATGACGAAGTTCGCGGCCATCTTGCGGTAGCTCCCGGTCACGATCACGGTATCACCGACGTTCAGGTCATTCGTGCTGTACGTCACACAGAGGACCTTCGCGTCCGGCTCATTGCAGACTCCCATATACGCGAGCACGCCTTCGAAGTGCACGAGGCTGAGAGCGCCGACTGCGCTGAAGTCGATCCGATCCAATCCGGACGGAGTTGGTACGTTTCGGATCACATCCTCGATTTCATGGCAGAGGGCGGGCCGCTCGGGGATCATCTCGGCAGGGGCGAACGGGCCCTTATCAAGTCTGCTCTGCCCCAACGCGGCCTGGAACGGCATTATGGCTGCCGTCAGCGTGAGAAGAATGGCACTCCCTTTTCGAAGCATGTTTCTCATCCCCTGGCCCGTCCCTGTCACGCAATGCTTCAGCAACCTCATGGGGCTGCCATGTGCATGCCACATGCGTGGCAGGCTGTTTCCGGTGCCTCTCGGATCGCTCCATACCGGGGCTTTTTCAGCGTGCGCTCGTCACGCCGGACTGGCTATCCAGCGCCGTCAGGATCTGGTGGGCGGCTCTCACACGGGCCGGGATGGGGTAGTTCTTGTTCGCCAGCGTCACGACGCCGATGCCCTCAGCAGGAACAAAGGCCACATAGGCCCCGAACCCGTTCGTCGACCCGGTTTTGTTGATCAGCACGTCCTCCCGGGGAGGCAGCGGCGCGTCAAACCTCGTCACTTCATTCGGCTTGAAAGACACTTGGACCGAGTTCCCCGCGAGCAGCCGCTTGAGGTCCGCCGGATAGGTGAACATCTCCCAGGCCAAGCCCTGTATCATGTCACCGACCCTGTAGTATCCGCTATGCGTTGCCCTGATCGCGCGTTGCATCGTCTCGTCCAGCATCAAGGCACCCATATTCGCCTCAGCAAAGCGGATGAGATCGGCCGACGTCGTTTTCACACCATACGCTTCCGAGTCCCAGATGCCCGGCGACACCCGGATGGGCTTGCCATCCCTGGAATAGCCGTAGGCGTAGTCGCCCATCCGGTCCTGAGGAACCCTGATGTAAGTGCGTGTCAGGCCGAGCGCCGGGAAGAGCATGTGCTCGATCAGATCGTCGAAGGGCTTGCCCATGCTCCTGGCGGCAAGATGGCCGAACAGGCCGATGCTCGGGTTTGAGTATTGCCGATGGGTGCCAGCGGGGTAGGATGGGCGCCAGTTCCGGTAGTAGGCAATCATCGTTTCCTGATCGGTGACCCCGTCGGGAATCTGCAAGGGCAGGCCGCCCGCCGCATAGGTGCCGAGATCAAGAAGGCTGATCTGGTCGAAGCTGCTGCCCGCCAGAGCCGGCATGTATTTGCTTGCCTTGTCCGAGAAGGACAGGGCGCCCGTCACCTGCGCATAGGATGCGAGGGTGACGGTGAAGGTTTTGCTGATCGAGCCGATCTCGAACAGCGTATCCTCGGTGACCCTCTGTCCGCTCTCCTTCGAGGCGACGCCATAGTTGAAGTAGGAATGCTGGCCCCGGATTGTCACCGCCACGGCCATGCCCGGTATATTGTACTCTTCCATGACGGGCCGGATCGCCTCATTCACGACCTGCGTGAGACGGTCCTGGCTGCCGCTCTCAGTGGCATGGGCCCATGGCCCAAAGAACAGGGAAGCGGCTGCAAGACTCCCGAGCCGTCGCCGTGTGATCATGGCATCTTTCCTCCGTTGACCGGCGGACCTTGACCGATTGACTGGGCTCCCACAAACGAGGAATTCTCGTCAGAGCCATTAGAAAAACTAGGTCTTGATCATGACCCGGCCGTATCTCCCGCTCAACGCCTTGCGGGCCTTCGAAGCCTCTGCCCGGCATCTCAGCTTCACCCGGGCCGGGCTGGAGTTGCGCGTGACGCAGGTCGCGATCAGCCATCAGGTCAAAGGCCTTGAGGAGATGCTGGGCGTCAGTCTCTTTCGCAGGCTGCCGCGGGGTCTTGCTTTGACGGATGAAGGGCTGGTGCTCATGCCCGTGCTCACGGAGGCCTTCGAGCAGATCGGCGCAACGCTTGATCGGCTGGAGCATGGCCAGATCGAGGAGGTCGTCACGCTCGGGTGCAACAGCACCTTCGCGAACGGATGGCTGCTCCAGCACCTGGATGAGTTCCGGGCCCGGCACCCTCTGATCGACCTTCGCCTGCTGATCAACAACAATCGGGTCGATGTGGCGGGCGATGGCCTCGACCTCGCCCTGCGCTTCGGCAACGGATCCTGGCATGGAACGGAAGTCGTTCATCTCCTCTCGGCCCCCCTGTCTCCGGTGTGTGCGCCCGCGACAGCCAAGCGCCTGCGCCATCCCTCAGACCTTGAGCGGGAAACCCTGCTGCGCTCCTACCGGGTTGAGGAATGGCCCCTCTGGTTCGAGATGACAGACATCCCATGCCCGACCATCCGCGGGCCGATGTTCGACAGTTCCGTCACGATGGCCGAGGCTGCCGCCCAGGGGGTCGGCGTTGCCCTCGTTCCAGTCTGCATGTTCCAGCGTGATCTTGCGGCAGAGCGACTTGTACAGCCCTTCGAGGTCGAAGCTTCTGCTGGTTCCTACTGGCTGACGTGGCTCAAGTCTAAGCCTCCGACGCCGGGAATGGAGGCCTTCCGGGACTGGCTTCTGCTGAAGATGGGCTGCAACTGGGGATCCTGATCCCTCTGGGAAGGGCAGTGGAGTCGGGCATATCGCCCGACTCCACGTTGGATCAGGTCCGCGGATGGCCTAGATGATGCAACCATCCCAGGGCAATCAGGACTAAAGGCCATGGTCGAGGAGAAGGTTGCAAGCGGCCATGCGGTGTCGCCTTGCAACCGGATCACGGCCAGCGTTCCGCCAATGCTCACAATGAGGCTTTGAACGCAGAAATGCAGCGCCACCGCGGATCCGGCGATGTCTCCGAACTTCTCCAGCGCACCGTTCGCCGTCACCGATACGGTGAAGACGATGCCGATCGCCATGACCCACATAGGAACGATGAACGTCCAAAAGGAGGGGATCCCGAACACCTGCCCCATGCTCAGGAGCCCTGCGCCCAGGAGCAGCATCGCCATGCCGCGCGCAAGACTGCCGGAGTTTCCCCACCGGGCAACGAACCGCTTGGCGAAGCGTGTCGTGATGATCATCACGACCGCTGCCGTCGCGAAGGCGAGGCTGAATTCCAGCTCGGAGTAGCCAGCTCTGTCGATGAGGACGCGGGGAGCGGTCGAGAAAAACACGAAGAACGTCCCCATGGCGGCACTGAACCCGAGCGTATAGGTCCAGAACGAAAGGCTGCGGAGGACGGGCAGGAACGAGCGTCGTGACATGGCGGCCCTTATCGGCCGGGTCTCATGCCAGCGGAGTAGAGCATGCAGGGCCGCGAGAACGGCAAGAATTCCCAGTGCCACGAAGATCGAGCGCCACCCGAAGCTGTCCGCGAGCAGCGCCCCAGCGATTGGCCCTAACGCAGGCACGAAGGCCAACATGGAGCTGAACAGGCTGTAGATGACCACGCTTTCCGGGCGGTCCGCATACACGTCCCGGACTGTCGCGAAGGTGGCCAACATCGCTGCCGAGGCCCCCACCGCTTGCAGGAAGCGGGGGACAACAAAGGGAACGGCAGTCGAGGATGCCGCCAGGCAGAATGAGGCCGCCGCAAACAGGATCGCGCCGCTGACCAGAACGGGCCGTCGCCCGATGCGGTCGGAGATCGGCCCGAAGATGATCTGGCCGAGCCCGAGCATCAACATATAGAGGCTCAAGGTGAGCTGGACGACGGCCGGGCTGGTGCCGAGAATGCCGGGCATGGCCGGAACGATGGGGAGATAGATGTCCATCGCCAGCGAAGCGAGGATGTCGAAGGGTGCCATCAGCAGGAGGGCTGTCGGCAGGGAATAGGCCCACACGGGGGGCTTTGGAGACATGATCAGGCATCCGCTCAAATGAGGAACATTCGGCGGCGGTCTGCCTGTCAGCATGGGCTGGGATCGGTTCGACAGACGCCGCAACAACAAGGAAAGCGTTGTTGCGGCTTACTTGTCCGACGAGGGCTCGGCTCCCATGCCACGGCTCCAGATTCATACGAGATTGAAAGAGGACTTGCTGTTTATCATGTCGGTCTAGAACGGACAATCCTCTGGGATACCCGGGACGAGGTCCTCCAGGACGATAAGTCCACTGGGCGATGAGATGAGGCTTGCCCTGGACATGACAACTCTGACCCGACCGCATAAAGCGCAAAGGGGCTGGACAATCTGGTTCCTTGGCTGACTGCGCGAACCAGATTTCCTTGAAGCACGGAGTACCAGCGGGGGACCCGACCCTTCCCCGTTTTGTAACGCATGTCTCGGCGGCCTTGAACGCGCTGAAGAAGCTTAACCGAGTGCGCTAGATTGGCACTATTGATGGTCGCAGGCACCTCTGGGACATCGCAACGTAGCGATGCAACGCTTACCGATAGAAGATCGAGCGGCTCCTTTAGAGCACTAGGTTTTGGCACTGAAGATGATCCTCCCGAATGGCATTTTGCCGTTGGGACCAAGAACGTGCAGGAGGGTTGATCTGCCATGCCGCGTAAACTTGTACCAATCCTTGCCAGCCGGGTCGGGCGATATGTCGAGGCCTCTCCGCCCCCGGGCTGCTCCCGCATTTCCAGAGCGTGTGGATGAGTTCAGCCTCCCCGAACCATTCAGAACCTGTTGCCGTCGCTCCCGGTGGCTGTGTCGATCTCCTCTGGCGGGAAGATCGGTTCACAGTAGTGGGTTCCGACATCACTGCCGCGACCCCAGAACTGGGACCGGGCTCTATCGTTCTCAGCAATTCGTAGTAGTGTGGTGAAGGTTCTGCAAATCGCCTGAGCGGGGCGGTCATGGCAGGATGGTGATGTTCAACGTCACGCACTCCGAGAGGAGCCCCACCATGACCAGCATCAAGGATAAACCCGCCGCCGCTGCCATCAAGGATCTTCTGAGTCAGAGCCCGGACGGGCTGCGCGAGATCGTGCGCGCCGTCATGCAGGAGATGCTCGAGGCCGAGATGACCGATGCCCTCCAGGCCGAGAAGAGCGAGCGCACCGCAGCCCGCCTCGGCTACCGCTCCGGCTATTATACCCGCACCCTGGTGACCCGGGTCGGCAAGCTCGAGCTGCGCGTGCCGCAGGACCGGGATGGCCGCTTCTCGACCGAGCTGTTCGAGCGCTACCAGCGCTCCGAGCAGGCGCTCGTCGCCACCTTGGCCGAGATGTACGTCCAGGGTGTTTCCACCCGCAAGGTCAAGGCCATCACCGAGGAGCTGTGCGGCCACAGCTTCTCGGCTTCCGCCATCTCGGCCATCAACAAGCGCCTGGACGAGAGCCTGGCCACGTTCGCCTCCCGCCGGCTCGAGGAGCCGTTCCCCTATCTGATCCTGGAGGCCCGGTACGAGAAGGTGCGCGAGGGCGGCATCGTCACCTCGCAAGCCGTGCTGATTGCGGTGGGCATCGACTGGGACGGCAGGCGCCAGATCCTCGGGGTCGAGATGGCCAACCGGGAAAGCCAGTCCTCGTGGCGCACGTTTCTGCTCAGCCTGCGCGAGCGCGGCCTCTCCGGCGTCGAACTGGTGGTGGCCGATGATCATGCCGGTCTGAGAGCCGCCATCCGCGAGGTGCTGATTGAGGCAGCCTATCAGAGGTGCTATGTGCACTTTCTCAGGAATGCGCTCGATCACCTGCCGCGCAAGGCTGATGACGACTGCCTGCAGGAGCTGCGCTGGTTGTACGACCGCCGCTCGGTCGAGGAAGCCCGGCGCGATCTGGCGGCCTGGGCCGAGGAGGCGATTGAGGAGACGTTCACCTTCTACCGCTTGCCGCGTCAGCATCATAAGCACCTCAAGAGCACGGATGAGATTGACAAGCATCTTTCTGCCGATTGTGGTAGTCTCACTGCGCGCGGGCGACCTCGTGGCAAAGAGTGGGGCATCGACTGCAAGCCTCGCCAGGCCGCCTGATCATTCGAGCCTTGTCGGATTGAGGCGCTCGCGCACCCTGTCCTTAGGACGTCGGGACTTCCAGCCTTCCACGAAGCGCTCGTAGGTCCGCTCAGCCTGCTCAGCCACGGCCCGTTCCAGATCACCACCTCCCCGAAGGTCCGGTGGATGTCGATGCCAATCACGCGTCGCATTCCAGCCTCCACTGTCATCCAAGTCGACGGAAACGGTGGGGCGACACGACACCTACACCTACGGATCCGCGCTCTCAGCGCAACCGGGTGAGTCGCAGAGGCGGCCAGCTACTAACCCGAGCTCGAAGCTCATGCTTATACGAACGGCCTGCCCGCACCTTCATGCTCCCGGTGCCTCTGTCCCGGATGCTCGCAGCATACGCCATGATCGAGACCACAGCAGGAATATCGGCACCGCGTATCTCATACCGGTTACCAACATGCTCGAGCGCCTCAACGAGGAGATCCGCCGGCGGGCTTATGTGGTGCGCATCTTCCCCAACGCTGCCTCCTGCTGCCGGCTGGTGCGGGCCCTGCCGGTGGAAACGCAAGAGAACTGGCTTGAGGCCCACCGCTACCTCAATATGGACGACCTGAAGGAGCACAAGAAAAGCACCCTTCGCGAAGCCGCTTAGCCAGCCTGCCGGCCGCCCCGCTTTGCAGAACTTGACGCACACAATCGCATTCGTTTCCTGCTTGGGGCCGCAGCCAAGTGGTTGAGACGGCCTCTGACGGTGATCATCGGATTATAAGTTCCGATGGCAGAGTTCTGGGACAGCGCGGCCGAATGTATCGCGGAGAGGATCGGAGCGGCGTCCTGGGCGAGAGATAAGCTCCGCATCTTGCAGGATGCTTCTGGCCGCCGAGGCACCGAAAGTGGAACACCCGCGCCAAGAGGCAACGATGATCTTCGAGTTTCTCCGGGCCGACGCGAGTGCCGAAGGGCGCACGATCAAGGAAGTTGCGCGAACGCCTTGGGGTCAGCGGGAGAACCTTGCGTCGCCTATGCGACTAGCTTCTCGGCTACGGCCCGAAGACCCTCGACCGGATAGTGCGCTTCCAGAGTTTCCTGGTTCTCGCGCGAACGGATGCGGATGAGGGACCGGCCCTCCTCGCGATCCGGCTGGGTTATGTCGATCAGACCCACCTCACGCGCGAGGTCCAGTCCCTCTGTGGGATGACGGCAGGCGAGTTCGTGCGCCCGATAACGGATTGATTGGCCGTTTTATTCACGACGGCTGCCTCCAACATGACCACGATGTGATCCGATGGGGCTGTCCCGATGGCGGCCCGTGCATGGAACTGAGGACGAATGAGACCACGCATTTCGGTGTTAACGCTTGGGATCGATGACCTGGAACGGGCCGTTGCACTCTACCGCGATGGTCTTGGACTGCCGGCCGAGGGCATTTTCGGCAAGGAGTTCGAGCACGGAGTCGTTGCCTTCTTCGACCTTCAGTCCCAGGTGAAGCTGGCCGTGTGGGCTCGTGACGATATTGCCCACGACACGGGACGGTCGAAGACGGCTCTTTGCCCGACGGGATTCACACGGGCACAACGTGACCCGCAAGGACAAGATGGGCGAAGTCATGAAGCAAGCCTTGATCCGCCCCCGCCGATTGGTCCGGTTGGAATGTTAGTG
>NZ_JAJATX010000076.1 GCF_020866965.1 Microvirga roseola | reverse complement strand
CGCCGGAGCGGTTCGCCGGCAGCTCTTGCAGCTTGGCGTTTCGCAGCCATCTCAAGCATGACCGTCATGTTACAATTGAAAGCCGTCGAAACGCCCGCGCAGCCTCATGCCGTCGGACCGGGCAGACAAACCCGAACCGCCCATCACCCGCCTAGCGTCCCACTCCGCTCAGCAAACAACAAATGACAGCCGATCTTTGCCTCGGCGGCTGCAGCGAGCGCGCTGTTTGGGGAAGCCGTTCGCAGGTCATCTACAAGTTCAATCACCTCTTGCAATACAGCGATCGAGAAGTGCATGTTGTCATTGAGACACTGCTTTAGATCGGAGCGATACCCTTTCGAAGCGTCATGACGCTTGGCGATTTTCACAAGCTCCGCCGGGCTTTCGATATGCTCAAACCAACCGGTTGGTGAGTTCATTGAACCGGGACGCACGGTCTGGATACTCGAAGCGCCCAAGCTCGCTCCTCGCGCCGTATAGGCCCGCTTCTTCGGAGATACGTCAAACATGGATCTCTCCTTCTGATGCAAGTGTGGAAAAGAGAAACTGCATCCATGTTTCTCTCTCATTTCACAAGTGAGCCAATACGTGTTTCGATCTAGCATTCGGGAACATTGATTGCTGAGTATTGCCCCGGAGCAATCTGGAGCAGTACAAAATCACTTCGGAAAAGCTTTCGCAGCATTCTCAATCGAACGTGACACTGCATCGGGCTGTGACATGAACACTGCGTGGCTCGCACCTCTGCGGTTGTGCTGTCAGCACGCTGCGCCTGGTGATAGACCAACGCCCAAGGCGCCAGGCCAAAAGCATTTAGCGTCGGAGCACGCTGGTCTTGATCACGTAGCGCAGCCCGTTGAACACCTCGCGCAGGGCATGCTCACGCTGGCCGGAATGCTCTGACATCCGAGTCAGATAAGGTCGGCCAGCGTCCACGTATCACCGGAAACGTCGGACAGGTAACCCTTGCATGAAGCAATGCCGCACTGCCTGATCGTTACCCTACCGCCGGTCCATAGCAATCTCTAGGGATCAGTGATGTAGAGAAGCTGTGCTTTCATATCAGTCGGCGTTCCCCGTCGCACTGGCCAGCGCTCGGAGTGAGGTGAGCTTTGGCTTGAGGTTGATGGCGTTGGCGATGTTCCAGCGATTGGGCGAGGTTTTGACTACTGCGTCGTGGATTTCTTGGAATTGCTCGGGCGTGAAATCACCATCCATGATGACCTCATAGTCTATGGCCTCGTAGCCGGGCTTTACATCATCCTCGATGCCGAGAAAACCTCGAAGATCGAGGGCACCTGACGTGCGGATCGTAAGCGAATTGATCGTCGCACCGATCGCCGCTGCCGTCGCAGCAATTCCAACGGTCATGCACGAATTCATCGCCGCAAGGAGCAACTCCTGAGGGTTGGGAGCAGAATTCGAGCCGAGCAGTTCCGTCGGTTCATCCGCTGCGATCTGAAACTCGCGATCAATCCGCGTTCCCGAAAGCTCGTAGCCCGCAACCTTCGTCACGGATTTTGTGCCGCCTTGCCACTCGGTAGCGACCTCGAAGCGAACGACACTCTTGTCCGGGGCGGACTCTATCTCCTTGACGAACCCAGCAAGAGCCGCCGTGTCGATGCCATTCAGCACTGAATCAGTCATATCGTCCTCCTTTATCTATCCAACAGGTCGTTCAAGATCGTCATTCGTCTCTCCCCACATAGGGTTCTCATTCCTGGCTGAACTTGGGTGACGCTGGCCAACCCAAGACCCATCGCCGCGAGCAGCATCTGGCGGCAATCAGGCAGCAGCTTGGTCGAGAAACGGGTAGTCCGTGTAGCCTTCCGCGCCACCGCCATAGAAGGTCGCGCGGATATGCTTGTTTAGCTGTGCGTTGAGGCGTAGGCGTTTCGGAAGGTCTGGGTTGGCGATGAACGGGCGGCCGAACGCGATGGCATCCGAGTTTCCGGAGGTAACTGCCGCACGTGCCGTCGCCGGCTGGAATCCACCTGCGGAAATGATCGGGCCACCGAATGCCTTCTTGAACAGAGCCGCAACATCAGGTGCATCCATGTCGAGCGGCTTCTCATCATTTGTGAAGTCAGAACGAGGCTCGATCAAGTGGAGATAGGCGAGATTCCGCTTGCCCAGTTCGGCAATGACGTATTCCCACAGCCTGACGCCGTCGGTGTCCGTCATGCCGAGGATGTTGGACCAGGGCGACAGGCGCACGCCGACGCGATCCGCCCCGATCGCCGCCCCGATCGCATCTACGACTTCGAGCAAGAGTCGGGCGCGGTTCTCCATTGGGCCACCGTACTTATCAGTGCGCTTGTTGCTACCGTTATGGAGAAACTGGTCCAGCAGATAGCCATTTGCTCCATGGACCTCGACAGCATCGAAACCTGCTGACCGGGCATTCAATGCAGCCTGAACGAAATCGGCCTTGATGGCGTCAATCTCTGAAAGCTGCAAGGCGCGTGGCGTCTCGAACGGAACCGGGTTGCCTTCCGAGGTGAAAATCTCGCCAGGAGCCGAGATTTCTGAAGGGGCAACTGGCAGTGCTCCTTCTGGCTGGAGCGACGTGTGAGACACTCGACCGACATGCCAGATTTGATTGACGATCATGCCGCCCTTGGCGTGAACTGCGGCGGTAACCGCCTTCCAGCCCTCGGTCTGTTCCAGCGTGTAGATACCGGGGACCCAGTTGTAGCCATGTGACTGCGGACTGATGTCGGTCGCCTCGGTAATCAGCAGCCCACCGTCGCTGGCACGCTGCCCGTAGTATTCGGCGTTGAGGTCGTAGGGGATGTTTCCAGGCTGCTTCGAGCGCATGCGGGTTAGCGGCGCCATCACGACACGGTGCTTGAGCTCAAGAGCGCCGAGCTTAAGGGATTCAAAAAGAGGATCGTTTGCCATAGGTGCCTCGTTCGGGTCTATGGACAGAACATAGATTTTGCCGTAGTCCGTTACCATGTGCGCATTGCGTGATGCATGATAACGAATTTCGGTAGGTAATGAATGAACTCTCAGGGCCTTGAAGTTTTCCTCAGCGCAGTGCGGACAGGCAGTCTCTCCGGGGCAGCGAAGCGCCTCAAGCTGACGCCGATGTCCACGACCAGAAGGCTGGCGGCGCTAGAGGAGGAACTGGGCGTCCGCTTGTTCCATCGGACGTCCCGATCCTTGGCATTGACACCAGAGGGCGAGGCGTTCCTGCCATTCGCGAGCGAGATCGTCGATACGCAGGAAGCCGCGCGGGCGGCGCTCAGTCCGACCGAGGGCGGCGCAACCGGACTGCTACGGGTCACGGCACCTGTAACGCTTGGCCGCAAGAGGATCATGCCGATCGTCCACGAACTGCTCAATGAAAATCCGGCGCTTCGGATCGACCTCGACCTGAATGATGCCGTCGTCGATATCGTCGCCTCCGGAGTGGATCTCGCGATCAGGATCGCGCCTCTCAAGGATTCAGGTCTCATTGCGCGCAGGCTAGTGGACAATCCGAAGCTGATCTACGCCGCGCCTTCATATCTGGAACGGAATGGAGAGCCGCGGACGATCGAAGACCTCGAACACCATGAATGCCTGACGTTCTCCAACTTCACTCACTGGCAGTTTCTCGTCGACGGCAAGGAGCGATCGATTCGGGTAAGCAGCCGCTTCTCATCCAGTGGTGTCGACGGATTCCTTTCCGCTTGCGTCTCGGGTCTTGGACTGGCGCAGCTCTCCGCCTGGGATGTCAAAGACGAGCTGGCGAACGGCAGCCTGAAGCCTGTGCCAATCGAGGGTGCATCGCCGCGCGATCTCGCGATTTGGGCCGTGTTCCCGTCGCGGCGGCAAGTCCTTCCCAAGCTCCGTGTCTTCCTCGATAGGTTCCAGAAGAGTCTTGTGTGAGATGGCCTATTCCGCTCCTACGATCGCCGGCTTGGGGCTGCGCGGGAATCTCTCCAGGATTGTACGATAAGAGTTCTGGAACCGGTCTGGATCAAAGCGGTTCGTGCGCAAAGGTCGGAAGTGTTCGCGCGGCCGGTCAATCTCGGAGCGGAGATAGCCGCCCGGGCGCCGTCAACTTAGTGGCTCGGGACGGGTTCACCCCTTCAGGAGCATCGGATCAGACATTCGCAGCAGGCTCTCCATGACCGGCAGCCCTAGCGAGCCAACTTCATCCACCATTCCGAAAGGGGAGTTCAATACGTGTCGATCAAGTACACCGAGCGCCTCGTCAAGGCGGGGTTTGGGCCGTCGGTCGGCAGTGTCGGCGACTCGACGACAATGCTCTGGCGGAAACCGTCATCTGCCTCTTCAAGACCGAGGTGATCCATCGGCGTGGACCGTGGCGCTCCATCAGTTTGACAGCCGCAGAGGGGCTCACGTCAAAACGCGAGGCCGCTTGTCGGATGGAAGATCCGCCTTCCACCGCACGCACGATCCGCTCGCGCAAGTCCTGGGATAGAGGAGCTGGCATGGGACACCTCCCGGCCAATCACGACCAGCTCCATGGAATCAGCTATCCCGACTCCACGCAACCGCTCCACGCTCTAGATTTGCGCGAGGAGCGGCCGGTAGCTTCGCTCATAGAGAGAAGCGCCAAAGTACTTCAACAAAGGACCACTGATGAATGTGGGGAGGGTTCGCATCCGGTCGCGGGCAGCACATTGTTTGTGCACCCAAGAAACGCGTCGCTCACGCTGTCTGACGAAGATATCGAGAGCCTCATCGACGTTCGCGTTTTCGCAGATGACTTTAGCCAAGAGAAGAGCATCCTCGCACGCCAATCCAGCTCCCTCCGCCATACTTGGCGAGGACGCATGCGCTGCGTCGCCGATAAGCACGACTCGCTTCTTCCGCCAGTCGCCTATCGATACAGACTCGATATGACTGAAATGCAAGTCCGCTTGAGGAGGCAGCTTCTTCACAAGTGGGAAAAGCGGCCCAGAGAACTTAGAGAAAAGCCGCTCTAGATTGATCGAGCCGGAGTACTTCCATGCAGTACTCAGGTTTACCGCATGATCCGCGTAGACATAGACTTTAGAAGGGCTGATTGGGATGGCAAGGAGTGTCTGACGCCTGCCTATCATTGCGGTCCAGCTATCAACCCCTACTACGTTCTCCGCAACGAAGCGCCAACAAACGTTTCCGGTATATGCTGGACTTGCACTTGGGAACGCGATCTGACGCACGCGCGATCGAATGCCGTCCGCTCCGACGACAAGTTCATACCGCTTTGTCTCTCCGTTCCCAAATGTGACCTCGCATCCATCTGGCTCCTGCCGGATGTGCCTGACTGAGTTCGACATTTCAATTGAGGTCCTTTCCAGACCTCTCCGGAGAAGCGAGTGCATATCTGCACGGCTTAGAGCGAGGCATGGACCGCATGCGGCCCAGAATCTCTCAGTGTTTATGTTGTGCAACTCCTCGCCGCGATGACTGAGAACTCTCTGATGGCGAATGGGCACTGCAACTTTAGTAATGTCCGGAAGGAGGCCGAGCTGAGAGAAGGCTCTTGAGGCATTGCCGGGAAGGAAAAGCCCAGTGCCTTTCGCGCCCCATATGGCTCGTCTTTCGACAATATCTGGAACGATGCCTCTTAGCTCCAAGGCACGTGCGAATGCCAGCCCTGCTATACCAGCTCCCACAATAAGAATTCTCAAATTCTGCCTCCCAACCTGTACGTCGCGCTGACGTCAGCTGAAACTGTCGTGAGGCGCTGATAGCAGAAGGTTTCATGTCTCATCATAACCATCGAAAGCCTCCGAGCTGTTTCGGGCTTGATTCGCAGGTGTTAGGAACCGGTGACAAATAGCAGCTGCAAAAATCGATAGATTGGCTCGAAGACCTAGAGCCGCTGTCGAATACGGAATGACCCGCGGACGGCAGCCTAGAAAGGTCCCCTCTGCATCGCAATACAGAGATACATCTTCGGGCTGCTGACCAACTGTCTCTTTTTGCTGAACCTATCGTTCCCGCACACAGAGGCGGCGAGACGCCATCGCAGCGCAGTAGCTGAGTGAGCCCTGATGCAAAGATGTATATGAGGAGACAGAATGGTGAGGAGCCGACACGAGAATGCCAGCTCCTACGACCTAATCCGCTATGCCACCACCTCCCGGTTCGAGGAAGCCGCCAGGCCATGGGACGCGCGGATCATATCAGCTGCACGCTCACCAATGACAACACAAGGAGCCATTGTGTTTCCTGAAGCAATCCTTGGCATAATCGACGCATCAGCGATGCGCAGATTATCAATGCCGTAGACCCGGAGCTGACTGTCGACCACCGACATCGCGTCGCGGCCCATCTTGGCCGTGCCGGATTGGTGCCAGTATGTCACCGCTGAGTTCCTGATAAACTGTTCCATGTTGCGACGATCGCGCGACCGCGGCACGGCTTCCCTTCGCACGATCCTGCCAAATGCCGGATTGTTTCCGAGTTCCCGGCACAGCTCGACGGTCGCCAGCGCAGCGGCCATATCCTCGGGCTCGCTGAGAGAGTTCGGCTCGATCAGCATCGCATCTGTGGGGTTCGGGCCTGACAGACGCACGCGGCCTCGACTCTTAGGCTGAGCCAGACCAGCAAACATTGTCCATCCATGCTCGGGGGCTTGTAGGCCTACCTCGGCTGGCGAAGGCACCGCAAACCCGAGCTGACAGTGCAATATGTCCGGGGAATCCAGACGGCTGTCGCTCTTCCAATACAACGTCGCTTCGCAACCGCCACTGCCGACCTCCTGCTGCTCAAAGTACTCCCACGTACAGCCGAAAGCCACATGGTCCTGGTGATTGTGGCCAACGCCTGGCAGGTGTTGGACCACCTGGATCCTGTGAGTGCGTAGCTCATCCTGCGGGCCGATGCCGGACTGCATGAGAACCTTAGGCGTGTTGACGGCGCCAAGGGACAGAACTACTTCGCAGCGTGCGGTGAGTTTTACCAGCCTGTCACCGAGCAAGGCTTCAACCCCAATAACCCTGTTGCCGTCAAATAGCAGACGCGATACCAAGGCGTTGGTCAGCACTGTAAGGTTCGGCTGGTGCATACGTGGATAGGTGTAAGACTGATAAACCGACTCCCGCTTTCCATCACGGATCCGCAAGTCGGCAATAGCAGCCCCGCCGGGCCCTTCCATCATCTCTCCATTTGGGCTGTCGAACTGGGGCACCCCTATGAGGCTTGCAGCCTCAACCATCGCAAGAGCGACCGGCTTTGGTGCCTTTGGCTGCGCCACATACACAGGGCCGCCGGAACCGCGACGCAGCGGGTCCGCCTCGCCTCGCCAGTCCTCAATCCTACGATAATAATCAAGTACTGATGCATAGCCCCATGCTGGATCGCCAGATTCCGCAGCAAAATAGTCCCAGTCAGCCTGATGTCCACGCGCCCAGACCATGACGTTGATACTCGAGCCGCCACCTAACCCCTTTCCCATGTTTAGTGGCAGGCGGCGTCCATTAAGTTGCGAGCAGGACTGGCTCTCAAAAGCCCAATCGCGCTCAGAGCCGAGGTTCAGCGGCCACAGAGCTGGCTCCACAAGCGCGGGGGACATATCGCCTCCTCCCGCCTCCAGCAGCAGCACAGAGGCATCGTGCCGCTCGGCAAGGCGCGCCGCCACGACGCAACCAGCGGAGCCGGCGCCGCAGACAATAAAATCGAACCCATACGTCAGGAGGTGGCGGAGGCACGATTGATTCTCTGCCACCGCGCGGTCGTGACTTGAGACTTCATAATCCTGTTTCATGGTATGACCTTTGAGTATCGAGTTCGAGCAAGACGACATTGACGACGCTGCCGAAGCGAGGTTCGCTCCAATAATGGAGCCACGTAGGAGGCACCGTTTAACGGATGGACTCGGTTCTCTCAGAGCAGTTTTGCTCGGGATAGTTCTACATTCATGTCAGCGCCCTCAATGATCTGAGCGATGTTTCCTAGGTTGCGCAGACACAGTCCACTACGCGGGTCACTCTTGACCAAGGCGCTGCACATTCTGGGCTACTGTCTGTTGATCACTGCCCCTGATTGAAGTAGGGCCACTGACTTGACCTCACAAGCGCGCCCGAGATCCCTCATCATTCAAGATCGGATAAGGATATCGAGCCCGGCGTTTCGATGTTATTGCAGTTCGCGCGGCGTGAATTACAAATGAAACACTCTGAGCAGGTGCCTGCGCCGCCTCGAGGGGAATAACCAAGCTTCCGGCTCCTATGGCTAAGCTGAGGGCCTACTAATTTGGATTGAGGTATGATTCAGCGCCTCCCGTTGAGGAGGCTTAAATGAGTGATTAGCTTCTGCAGAGCGAGCGCCGGATGGCGCGGGTACCGCCGTGTTTTTCGTTGGCTCGTGGAGTGCCGCGCGCGGATGACCGCCGGGCGGTCAGCGGGATCGTGTACGTGATCCGCAATGGTCTGCAGTGGAAGGACGCACCGAAAGAGTACGGGCGGCACAAGACCTTCTACAACAGGTTCATGCGCTTGAGCCGGCTCGGCGCATTCGACCGGACCTTTGCAGCGCTGGCCGGCGAGGGGCCCAGGCCCGAGCGGGCCAGATCCATGCCTCCCACCTGAAGATGCACCGCACGGCGGCGAGCCTGCTCAAAAAGGGATGCTCCCGGTCGTTGCGCGCGCACGAAAGGCGGCCTGAACTCCAAACCCCACGCCGTCTGTGATGCGGGGGGCGGCCCATCATCCTGCTGCTGTCAGAAGGGCAGATGAGCGACCACAATGGACGCCGCTCATCGTGGATGCGCTGCCATCCAGCTCCACGCTGATGGCCGGCCGGGGCTGTGACAGCAGCTGGTTCCGGGTGGCACTCACCAAGAACTGGAAAGCTCCCAACGCCAATGACAAGACGCTGTATCGCCAGCGCCATAAGGCCGAGAACACGTTCGCCAAGCTCAAAGATCGGTGCCGGATTGCAACCCACTGTGTCCGCGGCGCTCGCACCTTCTCAGCCATCTGCATCGTAGCGGCCGTCGCATTCTACCTCATCCAATGAGTCCTGATCTTAGCGGGCTGCATTCAGCTGCCAGGCATGCATCTCTGAGTTGCTCGTCTCCGGTTTGTAGTATCTGTGTAGAGCTATGGGCTTGCGTCCTTGGCGGGCAGCTACTCCCCCACGGTAAGCCGATGTGCCTGCTCCGACTGCTGTGCTGGTGAAGGTGTCAATTCCGGTTGTTGCGGCTGGATGAGGCTCGCGATTTCTGTGCCTTCAGACTACAAGGGCGCAATGTGGTAAGATAGAGCACATGGCGATGCCTACTCGCACCTAGCTCCTGTCTGACGGCCTGAGCATGCGCAGGTACTGGCGCAAGAACGCGAGCTTCACCATCGTGGCGAAGTTCAAGGCGAGCTTCTCGTGCCGGGTGGCGATCGAGCGACAGCCCTTCAGCCATCCGACACAGCGCTCGATGACGTTGCGCCTGCGGTAGAGGTCCGGATCGAAAGCCCGCGCGCAGCCCTTGCCCATGTTGCCGCCGGTGCGAGGCGGGATCACGGGGCGAATATGACGCCGCCGCAGATCGGCGAAGACAGGTCGATAGCTGTAAGCCTTGTCGCCAGCCAAGTACTTGGGTCTTGTTCGTGGACGGCCTTTCGGACTGGGCAGGCGGACCGCCTTCAGGGTCGTCTCGAAGACCCGCACCTCGTGGCGCTGCCCGGGTGTGAGGGTGAAGGCCAGCGGGAGGCCGCTCCATCGCTCACCAGGTGGATCTTGGTGCCGAAGCCGCCCCGCGAGAGGCCGAGCGCATGGTCGTCCGGCTCCTGCGGATCCCCTTTTTACGGGCTCCGGCCGCGGAGCGGCTGGCCCGCACCGAGGTGCTGTCGATGCACCACAGATCCAGGTCTATCAGCCCCTCGGCATTCAGTTTGAGCCGGAGCCGATCCAGGATCCTGTCGAACAGCCCTTCGCGCCGCCATCGGGTCAGGCGCTCATAGACGGTTTGCCAAGGGCCGTAGCGCTCAGGCAGGTCGCGCCACTGCGCTCCGGTACACAGCTTCCACATCAGCCCGTTGACCACCTGCCGGTGATCCCGCCACCGCCCGCCGCCATGGCGACCGGCCCTGGGCATGAGATCCGCAATCAGCTCCCATTGGGCATCGCTCAGTTCATGCCGCCGCATCGCAGGCCTCCGCCCTGATCAGCCTCACCAAGGCAACAGCCGCAGCCCTACGCAGTTTCGTAGGCCGTCAGACAGGATCTAAGTGCTACAACCGAAACAGAATTTATCAAGACATCGGGTTCATTCCGCACAATACTTGAGCCGCCACTTGGCCAAGACGGACTGCGACGATGAAGAAGCCCTGCGACGCCCAAATCACTCACTGCAGCGCGATATTTGCGATTCTGCTAGCTTCTACCCTTGGCGGAGCAGGAGCCCCAAGCAGGGCTCAGACTAACGGATGTGCTTCGTTCGCCTGGCCCGTGACTCTTGAGAGGAAATGGTTTGCGGCCTCAGACTTGCCGTCCTTTCATTCGGGAGCCTCACTGGCCACCTTCCTTGAAGGCGGGCTAAATCTTGTCTTACTGCCGCTTCCGGATGTGAGGTTTGTGGTCACGCCAGAAACGCCGATGCAGAGTGGATGGGGTGGATTGATGTTCCTTCCGCCGCCCGACAAACCGGGCGTGTATCAGGTCACTCTTTCGGAAAAGGCATGGGTGGACGTTATCCAAGGTGGTGTCCGGATAACGTCGCAAGGTCATACAGGAAGCATGGATTGTTTGGAAGTGCGGAAAAGTATTCGGTTTGTGCTCGGTCCTGGTCCAGTGACACTACAGATAAGCGGTGCAAGCAAGCCGACACTTCGGGTTGCAATTCGGAACATCACCGACAATTTGACCCTAGACTGAGAGGACGCCTACACAAGTTCTCCGCCTGTACGGAGCTTTGCGGCTCAGCGTGCGATTCGCATACCGATACCCGATAGCACATTGAGGGTTGTTCATTGTTGGCGCTTAGCAGGATCCAGCCTCTCAATTAAGAGGCACTGCTCCCCTTCTGCAAGGTAGCGCTCGTACGCTCGCGGGGCTCGTGCTGCGGCCGATAGCACCGCGGGCGGCCACCAACTCGGGTGCGCGATGCAGGATATTAGTTACTACTTAAACTGATCCAAGGTCTCGTTCAACGAACGCTCTCTTCAGCGACAGGCAAAGTCTCCCTTCCGTGGCGCAGTGGGCTGTAAGTCGTTCGCGCTACTGACTTCATGGTAGTCAGATTCTCCAACGCGCGCCCAATCTCTCTATCGAGATGCAGCTATCGCCAGCGTTCAGAACGGTAGATGCTGGCGCATCAGACTACGGGCAGCGTCAGAGGGCGAGAGTTGGAACAGCCCTCTGTCTTATATCTCTGGAGGTCCCATCTGCTAACTTGCCCATCTAGCTTCGCCGAGTGTTGTTGAGATCGCCCACGCTAGACGGGCTGTCGTTACTGGCTTCCGGAGGAAACGCACCTGACTGAGCGACCTCCTATCAATTGCAGCTGAATTTGCCGAGTCGAGTAGCAGAATAATCGGAGTGGGAGAAAATGTTTGAACGATGTTCGACAAGTTGGGCACATCGGGCCACAGGGTGGTATCGAAGATGATCAGGTCGGCAGTGTTGTTAGGCTTCGATAGCCAGGTATGAAGACCATCTAAGCTACCAACGCCGATGGCCTCGTAGCCGAGGGCAGCTGCCTTCTCCTCGTACATCGACCGCGCTTCCTGATCGCCTTCCGCAACCAAGACGGTTTGCCCTGCCCCAATAGGCACTGGTCGATCAGTCAGGAAGTGACTGATCGCAATCGGGTTTCGATGTGTCACAGGAAAGTAGAGGTCGAAGCGAGTTCCCGCGTTGACACGACTCTGGACATCAATATGCCCAGCCATGCCCGCAACCATCCCATGCACAGCCGCTAACCCGAGTCCTGTACCTCCGGTCTCAGATCGAGTAGTGAAGAACGGGTCAAAGATGTGAGGCAGCGCCTTTGCATCGATTCCGCTACCCGTATCGGAGACCTGCAGCACGGCGTAGGAGCCGGGCGGGATAGAGCCATGCGATAGTGTTGTCCTTGCGCGCACCTCAGTGCTTGAAACCGAGATAGTGACGGTTCCAGCTTCCCCACAAGCTTGAGCTGCGTTTCGGCAAAGGTTGATGAGGATTTGTTGAACCTCGATCGGATGTCCCGCCACCGCTGGGATACGATTTGGAATGTTTGTTTCCAATGAGATCTGACTTGGAAGAGACACACGCAATAGGGGAATAACGTCAAGCACAGCCTCACATAAGTCAAATGGCTTGCTTAGCCGCTCACTCTTTCGACTGAAGGCTAGGATCTGGTCGATGATTAGCTTTGCACGCTGGCCGCTATGGATGATCTCCTGGATGTAACGGCCTGACTGTGAGCCATCTTGGCTCGCTTCGAGAGCCATCTCACTGTATCCCATCATCGCAAGTAGTACGTTGTTGAATTCATGGGCAATCCCGCCTGCTAAGGTTCCAACCGCCTCTAGGCGTTGGGAGTGCTCGAGCCTTGCGAGGAGCGCCTCCCTCTCCTCCCGATCCCGGACGGACCTTACGCAGTACGCAAGGCAGTCCGCAGCCTGCCCAAGTAGCCGCCGGACTTTGCCATTTGCGTTCAACTGAAGCTGATCGACGCTCAGCCGCAGCAACGCCGCAGACCGGCCGTCGAATTGAATTACTACGATTGCATCGACCGTGGTTCCACGAGTGATGTACATGGGATCACTACCTCCCCATGGCCGTGCCAGGTCATCAGCCAAGGCCGAATAGTCCGGTTGGGCCACCGCTGACTTGGCTCGCGCCTCAGCGATGAGACTTTCGATGACCTCGTCAGCTGGAGAACCGAAGGCATGCTGAACCTCTCCACTCTCAGGGTCGATTATCACAAAAGTACGCTTCTGTGCTTCGAAGAAGCTGCCGAGGATGTCCAAAGCATCTTCAACGGCAAGCCCCATGGTAATGTACGATGCACCGAAGCGGCGGTTCACCTGATCAAGGATGCTCTCGAATTCGAGCTGTTGCGTAAGTCTCTGAGTATGAGCTCTGAGGCGGAAGACGAACATTGCGATAAAGCCACACAGCGCAAGCGAGATCGAGCCGAATATCAATCTCATCCGCGCAGACTGAAGGCTCATGTTCTCATAGGCATCAACATATCGCTCGCGGAGGATCTGCGCCTCTGACAAAGTCTGCGACGCCTGGATGGCCATCGTGGTTTCGTCGACCTGAGGCAGTATTCGCAATATCAGATCTGCGTGTGATAGGAGAGCGCGAACGTAGTCCACCCGACCAGCCCCAGATCTTAGAAGCGCGTCGAGTTCTGCTCGAATTCTACGCTCAAGGTCGGCTGACGGATCCGCTGCAAACCGCATCATCAGATTGCCCAGCTCTCCAGTTCGCTCGACCGGTTGCCCGTGAGGCGACGTACTTCGATGAAGCTGCCCGAGTAGCTGCCCAAAAATCTCGAGTGAGTTCCTAAGAAGCGCATTGCTGGTCTTGAACTGCTCTACGAGCTTCTCATCTGCTTGGATTGCCGAGAGTACATTTGAAAGCTCCTCATTAAGGTCGGATATGCCATCCTGCATGCTCCGGTTGAGCAGTGTTCCCAGCTTCGTCGCACTTGCATGGAGGTCGGCAACTGACGCAACCAGAGGGTCGTAGTTTCTTAGAAGACCCGCCCGTGACTGTAGTACATCTCGCTGGAGAGAGGCGTGGGTTGTGTCCACGACCCGTAGTACGGTGAGGATCTCTTCATACGTCTTTCTTGATGGGGTATCTCTGACGGCGAGTAGGCCGAAGACCGCAGCTCCAAGTGCGAGCAGTGCAATCCGCCAGAACTCAACGATTGTTGGCCGTGGCTGGAGCCGTGGCATGGAGCTTACGTCCATCGTATTCACCAGTGAGTGTATTCAGGAAAGCCACAATGGCTTCAATTTCGGGACTGGAAAGTGTTCGGCCCAGCTGGCGCTGCCCCATGATTGAAACTGCTTCAGAGAGACTCTCGACGCGTCCGTCATGAAAGTATGGACCGGTTACGGCGACGTTTCTTAGGCTAGGTACTCGAAACAGGCTCTCGTCCCAACCGTGACCTATGGGGGACTTTCCTTCAGATGGCACAATCACAGCGTCCAGCTGGGACGTTGGCGGGAATATCCCGAATTTTTGCATCATATTCCCACCTAGGTTCATGCCTTGATGGCACGAGGCACAGCCATAGCTCATAAAGAGATGTAGGCCCTCTAGCTCAGCGGGCCTAAGCGCCGAACTGTCGCCGCGCAAGTAGGTATCAAAGCGAGCATTCGGGGTTATGAGTGAGCGCTGAAAGGTTACCAATGCGTCGAGTAGGCTGACTCTATCGGGGCCGTGTCCGTAAATGCGATTGAACCATTGAGAGTATATCGGGCTGCTGCTAAGTCTGGCTTCAAGGATGGCCCAGTCGGCAGCCATTAGGTTCACGTCCAGCAACACCTTCTCATTGAGTGCTTCTAGCGACTTGAACTCTCCGCGCCAACCAAGAAGATAGTTCTTAGCGACATTGAAGATCGTGGGGGCGTTGAAGCGGTGCTCCTTCCCATCATAGCCTACTGTACGCGGAAGTCTGACCGTACCTCCTTCATTGAGATCATGGCAGGACGAGCATGAGATCATCTGCCGGCTTGAGAGAATAGGATCGGAGAAGAGCATCCGGCCCAGAGCGACTTTTTCAGGGTCAAGTGGTGCCGATATGTCTAGCGGTGCAAATGTCCTATGCTCCCTCGTCTCCGTTGCATTGCCAGTGATGGTCGCGCACAGG
>NZ_JAJATX010000074.1 GCF_020866965.1 Microvirga roseola | reverse complement strand
ATCGAGTCAGACTTCCAGATTCCGTTCAACCCCAAACCGCTCTAGGAGGCTAATGCTTGCTCGCCAGACTCTCACGCCATTCATGCGGCTCTCTCCGGGTTGACTCTTTGCCTTCAAGGCCAGGTCACACGATGCCGGCCTTTTTTATTGTCTCAACCCCTACCTGGGCATCTGAGGAGCGGTACGGCCTGCGGCACGATTCATCTCCTCCCCACTCTGTAGGAAGACCTTCGTTCGTTGAGAACTATGGTGTGAACCAGTTCCCCACAGGTGGTCGCCTCACCTATTGAGATAGCTCATGAGCTGATCGACGTGCTCGGAGGGTTGCCGCATCATGGGACGTGCCGCGGCAGTATGGGTCGGCACTTTGGCTATTGCACAGGTGCCCAAGCAGATCAGACTACCCTTCGTGACTCCTCTTGCAGTCGCAGGCGTGGCGGCTGCCACTACGACTGCTAGCATGCCGGTATTTATGGGAATCCGTATCCCTCCCTTCTTGGTGGTACCTAACCACAACATTGTTTAAGAGCTAGTCCGCCAGGAAAGGCAGGCGACCTCAATCATACTGCTCTTCTAGCCGGTCGGTAAGTCGCTCGCCCTCTGCAATCTGACTGTGGGCGCGCTGCAGAACTTCCCGCGTGCGTGGATCCCAGTCCTGATTCTCGAGTGCCTCCCGAAACTTGTTCTCGATGTAATCCTCGCCTTCCTCGACCCGCTCTGTCGCTGCTTCATCGCCGTCTGCGAAAGCATCCGCGATTCGGGTCCAGACATTGTGCGCGGCCCCTGTTGCGCTGCCGCGCTCTTGAGCTTGACCACCAATACGCACCAGTTCCTCGTTCAGCTCCGCAACCGTACTGTGGCGCTTCTTCGACTGCTCTCGCAGTAGCTGCTTCAGCTGTTCGGTCTTGGCGGTCTCGGCAGCGCGCTCATAGCCTTCGGCGCTGTCGATCGTAATCCGAATGAGGCTCTCCAGATTGGACGCAGTGTTCGTCATCAAATCCTCCTATCTTCACGAGCCAACGCCACTTCGCTGGCTTGGTTCACAAACTGTGTGCCTTGAAATGATAGTAATTGGATGAGTGGCTGCGCGAGCTGGGACGAAGCTCTGGCGATCAGACGCTAAGTTAGCTCGTGAATGACCGCTCCTTGCATATTGTTGAGGTAACCTACTAGCCCGCAATTCCATTTTGCACGGGGGGCAAGATTCGTAGCTCTCATGAGCGAAATGGCGCCCCTTAGGGCCGCCCCTTTTCGGCTACTTTTGGAAGCTCCCATACAGTTAGGGCACGTCTTCGAGTCAAACTTCATGAGTGATCCTCAGCTGACCTCTCTTTTTCATCAAAGACGAGGGTGATGACTGCTGGAGAGCTTGAAGCCCATTTTGGGAGTGCCAAGCTGCGAGACGTCTATGAACGTCTGACCGACCGGCTACTGTGCCTAAAGCAGTGAGATCCGAACTACGCCAGTATGCAAATGGTCAGACTTCCGCGATATTCGCACAGTCCGCTCGATGTGGTTGATTACACCAAGGCCGGTCGGCCGCTTGGGCTGACACCATGAAGCGGCCGCCTGATCGCCTTCTTCACTTCCGGAGCCTGCGCTGCCCGTGCGCAGAACAAAGACGATCACCCTCGGATCTCCAAAGGCGGCAACGAGTTCTGCAAAATCAGTCAACAGCAGTTCGAGATGTGGTTCACGAAAGCCTACAAGAAGGCTTATCAGGGCGAGAAAGACGTATCCTTCTGTCTGACAGCTGGTTGTGACGGTGAGCCAGCCACTTGACTGCGCTTGGCCTCAAGTCATCCTGGTCTCCGGCAGCCCGCAAATGGATCCCACTGTACAGGGTTTTTCGGTAGCCACTGCCGGAAGCTCAGGCTCCGAAGCGCTTTAGATGAAGAGCCAAGCGGATGCGCTGTTCCGGTAGATCGAAAACCCTCCGCTTCCTGACCTGCTCCGATGGGCGTCGACTGCGCCTTCTTCCTCTCTGTTGTTCCCGAAGGGCCAGAGGCTTCGCGTTCCGCGCCTTTTCTTTGTCGAGGATTCGCTCCCCTTTCTTTTGAATCGATATCCTTGGTGCGCGAATTTTTTTTCGCACCATCGTCATGGGCTACAAGGATTTCAGCCTTGCCGTTTCGAACAGGACGTACTTCGACCAAAGGTGTCAGATAGATCGTCGTACGCCCCCGTCGGTCGGGGCTCGACCGTGCCAGAAAGCCCGCCTGCTCAAGTTGCCGGTAGTGGTTCTGGATAGTTCGTGGGCTAACGCCGAGGTCGGCCGCCAGCCATGAGGTGCAGGTGGTGAGTTGTTTGTTCCGGCCGCAGCGAGAGATCAGGTAGACCAGCGTCGTCACTGCTCCCGTGCTCACGCCCGGATGAACCAGCACATCGATGCTGAAGCGACGCACATAACGGCTGAAGGAGCATCGCCGCCGTGACAGCCGCATTCGCCGGGTGACGGCGGGAGCCCTCGGGCGGCTCTCTCTCACAACGTCCCGCCGATCAGGGATCTCGAGGAAGCCAGCCACTTGGTCCGTTGTCCATCGGCCCTCCTGAACGCCCCGAGCCGCCACTGCGGCATGCTGTTCATGCGGAACCCGTGCCAAGGCGTGTAAGAGTTCGAGTGCAGCGCTCATGTCAGCCTCACGTTGAAACTGGCCTTCAAAGGCTAACTCTATGAGCCTGCTGTCAAATTTAAGAGCTTCCTTCAGTAGGTCTGACCCGCAAACCCGGTAGGTTCGAAGCGCGATCTGAGTAGGTTTGACCCGCCGGCTCAGTAGGTCTGAGTCGCACTACTCCCTGGGCGCGATCCAAACCTACTGACATAACCGCCAGATTCGGTAGGTTTGACCCGCACCAACCCCTTTAACCGAGCCAAGGCGCCTCTTACCCGCCCGACTATGAGGTTTGAGTCGCGGTACGCACCTGATGAGAGGTTTGACCGGCGCTTGGGCCGGGACGCTCCTAAATCTGAGGCGATGGTAGGTTTGGCCCGCACTTGATGGATCACCTCAAAACTGACGATTCTCCAGACTCTTATGGCGGGCTAAGATTCGCGTGGCGGATCGCACCCCTAAAATTCGTTGGCCCACGAAGTGCGGCCCAGACCTACTACCCCCGCGGCCCAAACCTACTGAAAGCGCGCCTCAAACCTACTAAAGTGCCGCAAAAACGCAGGCCCTAAAACGATTTAGCTTTCTAAGGTTTCATGTCCTAGGTACCTTATTCGACGAGGAGGCACACCATGTCGAAGGCTTTGAAGCCCAGGCCCATCATCCATGATCCCTTCCAGGGTGAGCTCTGGGTCATTGATGAGCCCGGTGTCACGAACACGATCTCCTTATGGGACGTCGCCCCCCGGTCTATCCCCTCTCGTGCCTCAAACGACCTTAAGGACGGCAAGTATCTGAAGACCCTGGAACGTACCTTCACGCTGGCAGGAAAAGTCTACCAGGTCTCCCTTAAGCCCGCTCGTATCAAGGACAAGGATGGCAAAGAGAGCGAGCAGTATCCCGGTGAGCGCGAACGCCTAGTCGAATGGGTCATCCGGCGCATTGCAGCCATGCGGAACCGGATCAGCCTGAGCGCTAAGGATGAAATTAATGTCTCCTTCAGCATCAACGAAGTGAAGACCGAACTCGCCCGGACCGGACACACCTACAGTTACTACGAGATTGTCGAGGCGCTCACAATTCTCCACCAGTCCCTCGTTGAGATCGTGCGCGTCGATGTCGACGAGAAAGGCGACATCCGCGAGCGCGTCATCTCCAGTGCCGCTTACCCGCAGCTTGCATTTGCCAACAGGGGAAAGGAACGCGCCAAGTCCACGGTCCAGTTCAACTGGCTCGTCTCGCAGGCCATGATGCATCTGGACTTCCGCCAGATGAATTATGAGGCCGTGATGAAGATGCGTGGCCCAATCGAACGCTGGATCTATATGCGGCTCAACCACGATGTCCTCTACCATCGAATGAGCCCGCACATGCATGTCATCTATGCCAGCGAGGTCATCGACGGCTCTGCCCTCGCAACCAAGCGTCCGCGCGACGCTCTTCGCCGGATCACGGAGGGCATGGAAAACCTAAAGAACGACGGTGTCATCAAGGAGCTTCAGTGCGAGGACCTCTCGGAAGGAAAGCGCAAGGTTGATATCAAGTACACGATCACCGTCTCGGAGTCCTTTGTCGAAGAAACATCGCGCTCTCTCCGGCGTGCCAACGAGAATATCGCGGACTTCAGAGCAGTCGTCGGAAGCGATCCCAACAGCTTCGTACCTTCAGATCCTATCAAGAAGGAAAAGCTGCGCCGCATCCGGACCAACCGTCTCGCGGATCAGAACGCTACCGACCGCCTCCTCTAGGCCAAGCTTAGAGTTTACCACACCCATTCCAGAAGCGATGTCGCTGCTTCTCCCGATGGGCAAGATACCCCGCCTCAGGGATCAGGGTCGCGTTTGCATTGTCGCGCCCATCGATGATCCGACCAGTGGAAATGCCGCCTCCCGCCATAAGTGCCTGCCATCCGACGCCCTGGCTAGTGATAACGGCGAAGCTGGAACTCCAGCCACCCTGTAGGGTACTCTAGGGCAGCGCCCAACCAGCTCGGCATCCATTCCTCTAGTCTTGCGTCGGAGACAATAGGTAAGCCTATGCGAGGAGGTGCCCAGAGGCTTACAAGAGACTTGACTAGCGAAGCTGTTCTCATTTGCTGGGCTCCTGAAGCGAACAGTCCACGCACTCCCACTTGCTTTGGCTGAGTCGGAAGCCGATGTGGGAACTCCTCCCGCTCCTCGTGAAGCTCTGCAAACCCGTAGAGTCCCGTTCACTCCTGGGCTCTGAGGTCATCGTCGACAGCAGGGCCGCTCACGCCGCCCTGCCGTTACTCAACGAGCGAGGCTAACCGGCCGTAGCGTGGTTGCTCTTGATATCACTGCCTTCCGCCAGATCATCGGCTGGCGCCGACTTTGTGGTCGCAGGTGCTTTGGCCAAGTTCTGCTCGATCAGCTTTTGAGCCTCTGTGGCAGTGCTGCCGTTCACCGCGGCAGTTTCTCGGACCAGCAAATCAAGAGCAGAGTCGTAGATGCCGCGCTCACTGAAGGATGCATCATCCTGAGCCGGGCCGCGGTGTAGATCGCGCACGACCTCTGCAATCAAGGTCAAGTTGCCCGAGGAAATCTTCTCCTGGTACTCGGTAACCCGACGGTTCCACATGCCACGCTTGGAGCGTGCCCGCCCTGTCAAGAGTTCCAGCGCCTCGTTAACAGTCGCGGGCTCGGAAAGTTTGCGCATGCCGACCCGGGATACCTTCGCGAGAGGAACCCGAAGAGTGAGCTTTTCCTTCTCGAAAAAGACAATGAGGAGCTCGAGCTTGAATCCGGCAACCTCCTGCTCCTCGATAGCGGTAATGAGCCCTACTCCATGCGTTGGATAGATAACGGTTTCACCAACTTTGAAGTCAAGATGGGCAATTTTCTTCGTGATCGTCATTCGCGAAATTTTCCTTTTCGTCTTTGGCCGGTTCCGGCATTGATTAGCGTTCCAGTAGCGCTGAGGAGGCAATGGTGCTGGGCCGCGAGCAGAAAGCTTTCGTCTAATTGCCCAGCTGGTGGTAGTACAGTAAAGACGTACGGGATCGTTCCGCGGATCGATCTGTTCGTGGATTGGGTGGACACGTAGAGGCCACTTACAGAGATGCCTTTTGGTACCACGATGGCAGTCGAGGATCAAAGAACCCGTTGGTCTACTGACTCTCGAACCTCAGCGCTTTCGGCAGTGTTCTACCCGAGGAATGAGGTCGTGCCGAGATGTTTAGAGCGCGCGGATCGTCTCACCGTTTTGTGCCCTCGCACCGGGTGCCTGTAACCTGAGCAACATCTTGCTGCCAGACACCTAGCAATTGGACCAGGTAACGCCTATATCCCAGATGTCAGGTTCGCCTGACTATGATCGTAGAGGCAGAGTGGAATAGGCGTTCAGGACGCGGGTTCGATTCCCGCCGCCTCCACCATAAACACATGGGCCGGTAAGGTGCCGGAGGACAGATTTGAGCGACTGGCTGATAGTCGAGGCTGGGCTGCTGTCCCTTTGTGTTTGTGATGGGGGCGACATGGGTTCGACTGGGCGTGATAAAGACTAGGCTGCGATTAGGCTGAGCTACGGCCTTGATAGTGCAAACTCATAAATGCCAACGACAACGTTGACATGGGTGCGGTGCGCCTCGCGGCGTAACCATCCGGGGCTCGGGAAAGCCTAGCAACAGAAACGGCACCTTCGGGTGCCGTTCCCATTTCTGGAGCCTTCATGAGCTTAGAATCGACCCTGATACGTAGACGTCTAGATTGAAAACTTCTTCCTTCTGGCAGCCGATCCACGGCTGCGGTATTTCGAGGCCAGTGGCACCAAGAGTCCCACCGATCAGGAAACTCCCGCGTACACTGGTCGCCTGACCAAGGCCGAATACTGGGCTGTGGAGTGGTCGAGCAAATGGGCGCTGATCGCTGATGTGCAGCCTGCCGAGCCTCCCTTTACGGCCAAGGCTATAAGGAAGACCGACAAGCCAGAGAAGAAGCCGCTTACAAAGCAGCAGAAGATGGTGACCGATCCTGTGTGGCACTTCACTCAGGATGCGGAGCGGCGCTACAGGGTGCGCAGTCCCGCCTGAATGCTACAAAGCGCGAAGGTGCCGAAAGCAGCTTGCGCCAACTAATCTTCTCACGAATGGACCCAGACAGTGGAGGCCAAGCCGAACGAGGTCGGCATACTGGACTACTTGGATGAGCCCTGTGGCGAGGAGGAGGAAGGCGACACCTTCACGGATCATAGCAAGCTGACCTCCGGATCCGGAGGCGGTAGGATGTGCCGATGCTGTTTCTGGGAGAAAAGTTCATACTGCTCTATAGTAGCCTCGCGCCTTCGCCGAGGTGGTGACCGCTCCGTAAGGAGCGTCAGTCAACGAAGCACCGCTTCATCTCGAGGATGAAAAGGAGCTTGGCAGTCTGTATACTGCCTAACTTGCTCTATGCTGCTTGCGGCCACGACGACCGTTGTCGCCCGGCCTCGAGAAGTTCCTCCGCTCTGCGCGTGAACTCGTGGCCTGGCAGTCCCGGTTCAATGGGGCTTAGGTATGCGACTGTGATCATCCCAGCCCGCTTGTATGACCCGTCCGGTGCCCAGAAGAGACCTGAATTCAGAGCTATGGGAAGAACTGGGCGACCCAGCTTCGCATAGAGCAGTTCCACCCCACGTTTGAACTCGATGGGTTCAGAGGCCTGCTTTCGCGTTCCTTCTGGAAAGATTAGCACAGAGCGCCCCTGGGCGAGAGCTGTCTGACTCTCGTCCACCATCTTCCGGACAGCTTTCAAGCCACTCTCCCTATCGATGAGAATCATCGGCGACTTACGCAGGAACCATGCGAACACGGGAATCGTTAGCAGCTCCTGTTTTGCGACAATCGCTACGTCGGGCAGAAGGATCAGGAACGCCAGCGTCTCCCAGGTTGACTGGTGATTGGCGATAATGAGGCACGGCTCACCCGGAATGTTGCTCTTGCCTCGCTCCGTGTAAGATAGGCCGACGATCGCGTTCAGGCCGACGAGAACGCCGCGAGCCCAAAACCGGGACAGTAGCCGGACGCAACGTTCTGGGGAGCCGCACAACCACAGGATAACTAATGCGGGTACGAACAGTCCTGTCCAAACAGCCAGCACAAGGTCAAATAGAGCGGAGCGGATACGTTGCACGGTGGATTGTCCCATCGAACGGAGCTAACTTTCATCCTGGGCCAGCGCCCGGATGCATTGTACGGCAGCGACAGCACGGATCGGTCACTCCATGTCAGCACGCTCAGACCCGCTTGCGGTGTTTTTGATCCGGCAGCTGAACTCAACGTTGCTCTCGGCTACCCGGCGAATGACTTCATAGACATCGCTCGTGCGGTCAGCAATGTGTGTGCCAGCGGCATGAAGCAACTGGCCCATGGGATACTTGTGGCTCATCAGAAGCCTCCTCGATCAGTTGAAGGACATTGAGCGGGGATTCGTATGGGCCCTGATTGGTAAGGTATGCTCGACCTCCGCATCGATCTGCTGATCGATGATTTCGGCTAGGACCATCGTATCGTCTTCGTCCATGGCACTAGCCGGGTAGATCAGGAACTCGCTGTTGCTCTCGACTACAATTGCATCGCGGTCAAAGCGCAAGACGCAGTTGGTCTGGCGCATGAGCCATTCAGGCACCCGGTCGCCAGCCTCAAACGTCCAAGTCTTTTCAGGCATTGTAAACCTTCGCTCGGTTGGACTCTCTCAGCCAGGACGCCAATCAGCGACGCCGAAATTGCGGGCGGCGTGCACCAGCCGGACGAGGGGCACCCGAACCGCTGTCCTTGTGGCGGAAAATAAGCCGGCCCTTGTCGAGATCGTAGGGCGACATCTCGACGGTCACGCGGTCACCCGCGAGTGTCTTGATCCGGTTCTTCTTCATCTTGCCAGCGGTGTAGGCGACGATCTCATGGCCGCTCTCCAGCTTCACCCGATAGCGAGCGTCCGGCAGGATTTCGGTAACTTCACCTTCAAATGTAATAAGCTCTTCTTTAGCCACTGCAAAACCCTTTTGTAAGAACGAAACGCCGCTCTCGAGGAGCAGCTTTTCCAAGCGATGTAAATGCCACGCAGCCTGTTTCGGCGGCCGTTTAGGCCGCCTGGATGTTGTTGATGGCAACCTTATTGCCGCCGTAGTCTTTGGCTGTGTCGAAAGCCGCCTTCTGGTCTTTGACTAGGTCGCGGATTCCTGTGCATTTAAGAGCAGTGGCATGGACGAAAGCGTCCTTGCTGCCGCTTTCCGGCTGAATGAAACCGAAGCCTTTTTGATCGCTGTAGAACTTAACTGTGCCTGTATTCATGAGTGCATCCTTGGTATGCGCCAGCGCACGTGAGCACTCGCCGTGCAAAGCCGACCAGAGGCTCGGTTCGTCGATTTTTGGGAAGAATGTCTGAACGTGCGCCTAGCATGCCAAGGCGTAACGGCCTGATTGTCCGGCCAAAGTCGATAATTGGGATATAGGGAGTGTTCGGATTCTTGCAAGAAGGCTGCTTGGAAACTGGGCTGTCTCTCAGCTGGCGTTGGGCTCACTGAGAGTGCGGTCAGCTGAGGGACTCACGCGACAGCGCAAGCTGCAGACTCCCACCCCGTCACGGCATTGAAGCGGTGCAGATGGGTGGCGAGAGCAGAGCGGCCGGAGCAGGGTGGAACGAACAGATTGCGGACGGCAAAGAGCACGCTGACGAGCCGCTGCAGGCCACCAGGTGAGGAAAAATCTGCATTGACCGCTCATACCGGCGCAGGGGCAGGTGCGAATTCTCCGCCGGTTGTTCGGACACCTGTACAGGCGATGCTCAACCGCCGGCATGATGTGGCGCCGGGCTGCGGCATAGGAACCTAGCTTCTCGGTGATCACCCGCTGGAGCGGATAGCCTTGCCTCTTTAGCATACGTCTCAGCAGGCTCTTGGCCGCCCTGGTATTGCGGCCGGTCTGGACATTTTCGTCCAGAATTCATCCGTATTGGTTGACAGCACGCCAGAGATAGCGGCTGTAGCTCGCTCCAAACTTCAAAGCCAGGAAGCGAAAATGCTACTCTCCAGAGGCATTGCCTCAACCAGGCGCAGGCTCAGCGGAACCGGAAATGGAGTCACACCGCGTGGGCAATGACTTCGGGAGGGAAGCGGTGATGCTTGTAAAAGCTGCGGTCCGGATGATGGGATCTTGGTTTCTTGAATTGAAGCGGTTACATGTTCCTGCATCCAGTCTTGTTGCTTTCCAGGCGGCGGCTGAAGCCGACCTCTGCACCCTGAACTATCTGCAAACACAATCCAACATCATAGAGAGATTCATGTCCGGCGCTGCACGCCAGTTTGAGCCACAGATTACCCGTAGTGGGGGAGTGCCCTCCAAGTTTCGGTTCACTGTCCGATGCTCTGAATGTCGTAAGACGAATAGCTACGAAGCTAGTAAGCCGGTGCCCGATGCGGTGGTCGCGCGACATTTCAACAGCACTGGCTGGGTTCTTGGCCGGGACCGATCTTTCGACCTCTGCCCAAACTGCCTTCGCGGCCCGCTTACGGCTCCACAAGATTCTGGTACGAGAGAGGCGCAAGACCGTAGGCCCCGGGGAATGGCCGATCGGTCGAACGAAGGCGCCTACCCGACCGCCCCGGGTCCTCATAAGATTGATGAAATTTTGGCACGACATCTAGGCAAGCCCGCAGCGGCAGCCGAAGACGTCTTTCGGCCGAAGGACGTCCTGCGCCCGAGCGCCTCTACTCCGGAGATCTCCAGGCACTCATCCCCATTTCCTGCTCCGTCACCCGAGGTGGAGCAAGCTCTGACCAGCATGGCGTCCGATCTCAAGGGCCTCCGCGCAGCCGTGGAGCTCATGACGGAGCAGCTGAGCAAGCTGGTTATTACAGGCGGACAGCAGGTTGAGGTCCTTGCTCGTCTAGCGCCATTGCCGATGCAATTGACCGACAGCCTCTCCAATGAACTCCGACAAATCGTAGACGCCGCCCAGACAGTTTCAGCCCCTCTGACCGGTGCGGTTGAGCAGAAGCTTGCTCGGCAGGAAGTACTGGACCCTGAGCCGGACGCTAGACCGGATGCAGAGATCAGCTCGATCCCAGAGATCATCCCAGTCCCGGACGAAAGAGACGCACATGAGCCCCGCGCCGCCAAAAGGAAGGCGCGCCAGCCTCGCCAGAAGACCTCTGGTCCCGTCGTTGTGAAGTCGATTGCAGACGCCAAGCGCTCGAACCGGTTCTATACGACAGTTCGGCTCTCCCGGGAGCTCTGGAATAGATCCGGTTTTGGACCCGACGACCGCGTCCAGATCGACTGGAAAGGAAAAACCGTCTCCATCAGCCGCGACCCTGAGGGTGGCGTGAAGCCTAAATCTGTTGGAGCTGCCACTGTCGTTCTTCAGTCATGGCGATTGGGAGACCTGAACCTTGATCGGGTGAAAGTTACCAGCGGAACAGGCTCTCTACGTCTGACAGCGCTCTCGTAATCGCCAGAGTCACAGCAAGTGCGCCCAATAGGAGCGAAACCCAGGGTGTGAAATACGCCGGCGATCCCTTTGACGTTAGGTGTGGGGCCATTCGACCCCTATCGTCTCGATTGCAGGAGCTTGTGTCGGCCGGATGCCGCAGATACCTGACCAACGGGCCCGGTCTCCCTCCCACGGCAGCACTCCCGAGCACTATTCAGCCTGGCAAGGCTTGCCGTGGACACCCGAGGTTCACTTCGGCCCAGATCAGTACCGGGCCGTCTCTTTGCGAAATCGCGACATCACAGCGCCCTCCCCAAGGGCAAAGAAAAGGCCGCCCCTCAAGGGCGGCCTTGCCCGTCATCTCATCTCTTGCCCAGACTACACGACGAAGAAGTCGCTGGCGGTGAGCTTGGTCTTGTTCGACAGCTTGGCGAACTCGATCGCCTGCTTGGACCCGGAGCCGTCCGCATCGTACGAGAGGATGCCGGTCTTGCGGTCGTAGAGCAGGTAGTCGTTCTTGTCCTTGGCCTTGCCTTCCCGGAAGTAGCTGCTCTTGAGCTTGCCAGGCTTTCCTCCTCATCCGCTTGGAAACGCCGAGGAGGCCTTTNTTGTCCTTGGCCTTGCCTTCCCGGAAGTAGCTGCTCTTGAGCTTGCCAGGCTTTCCTCCTCATCCGCTTGGAAACGCCGAGGAGGCCTTTAGAATACATGTCGTGGTTCGCCACACCAGCGCTGGCAGCGAGCCGACTACCCATTGATCAGGAAGTGTCTATTCCTTCTTCGCCCAATAGAACAGGATCTGATTGTCGGCACGCTGGACGAGGCTGACCTTCTTCGACACGCCCCAGGCCAGAGCCTGCTGGTGCAGCGGGAGATGACTGTAATCTTTGGTAGCGATCTCAAATGCACTCTTAATTAACTGATTGCGTCTTGCCGTATCTGCCTCGACGAGGATTTGATCGGTCAGTACATCGAGCTCCTCGTTGCAGTACCCGCCATAGTTCGTTTCGCCTCGGCTCGTTCCCGGAACATCGCGGCAGCCCATGACGTCATGGAGAACATTGTGGCTGTCGAAAGTGCCAGGGGTCCAGCCGAGAAGCGAGAGGGATGTGGTGTAGCCACCAGACTTTCCGGCTTTCGCAAAGTAGAGAGCCTTGGGCTGGGCCACCAAGTTTACTTTGACGCCGGCGCGGGCCAGCATGCTAACGACAGCTTGGCAGATCGCCTCGTCATTAACGTAGCGGTCGTTCGGACAGTCCATACTGACCTCAAAACCGCCCGGATAACCTGCTTCCGCCAGCAGTTTCTTGGCACCTTCGAGATCGTACTTCGGACGCACAAAGTCCTTGGAGTGGACGAAGAGCTCCGGAGCGATCATGAGAGCGGATGGCGTCGACAGACCGCGCATGACGCGGTCACGGATGAGATTGATGTCGATCGCTTTGAAGAAAGCCTCCCGAACTCGCACATCCTTAAACGGGTTCTTTCCCTTGACATTGGAAAACAGAAGCTCATCGCGAGCTGAATCGAAGTTGATGAAGATCGTGCGCAGTTCAGGGCCGGTGAGTACTTGAGCGTTGGTAGATGCATTGACACGGGCAATATCCTGAACCGGGACCGGCTCGATCACATCCACCTCACCCGACAAAAGGGCCGCGACTCGGGTCGCATCATTGCTGATTGGGGTGAACACAATCTCGTCAAGGTTATGTTCGGGCTTGTCCCACCACCCGTGGTTCTTCTTAAAAATCGTCTTAACACCGGCTTGGTGACTCTCAATCTTGAATGGGCCAGTGCCGTTGGCATTAAGTGAGGCGAAGCTCGGGGTCGTCGCGGCCGCTGGTGTAGGCGCCGTGGCGTTGTTCGCCTCGGCCCACTCCTTGTCCATGATGTACCAGGTATCCCACTGAGAATTCAGTATCGGGTTCGGGGATTTGAGCTTCACGTCGATAGTATAGTCGTCGACCTTCACGAACTCAGCTTGGGTCGGCACGCGTGTTGTGAAGTTCGAGCCATTCATGCGCACCCGGTCTGCAGAGAAGATCACGTCATCCGCATTGAAATCATTTCCATTGTGAAACTTGACGTCCTTGCGCAGGAAGAATCGCCAGGTCAGACCATCATTGCTGATTTCCCAGCGCTCGGCGAGCGACGGCTGAATCGCGAGATCGCGTCCGCGCCGCGTCAGTCCTTCATAAACGTGCCCAAGGTGAGCATTGGTGGTCGTCTCGTTGAGTGTGTAGGGGTCCAAGGACTTGAGATCGCCCTGGTTGGCGTAGCGCATAGATCCGGCCAGAGCTGGCGTCGACAGTGCTGCAAGCACTAATGTAGCGGGGGCGAATACGGTGTTTCTGATCATGAGGCTGTTCTCCACTGGCGGCTCCGCTTGTTGCTATGGTGGCGCACTCGAACGCGCCGGCGCTGAGCCAGAAGCAGTAGAGTGGCAGGATTTCTGAAGAGCGTCCAGAGGAGCAGAGTGACCGAGGCTGACCAAGATCCGCTCCGGCACGTCAGCAAGCTCAGCTCCTTGCAAGCAAGGGCGCGCCTGAAACGGACCGAACCGAGCCCAAATGTCTGGATTGCGAATGACTTCCTGTGTGCGCTACTAAAGGCTGTCCTTATCAAGGTATGCACGGTCCAGACCGACCGGGGTAGCACTTCACCACACCCAGCAACACGGCTTCTGCAGCCCCGCTGATCAAGGAAGTCTTGGATCTAGATCTTTCGCGCTAATGTCTTTGAGTGTGCCTCTGTCCAAATGACGTGGACCATCATCTAACCAAGCCCAGGCACCAGTGGACAAATGAGCAAGTGGAGAGAACGAGTTTCGCCTTCAAGGTTCCGGCGGCCTCTCGCTAGCCGCAATAATGTCTGCAATTGCATTCTGCCAGAGGATCTCGGCCGTGCTGCCGTCGATCCCCTTCCCGTCGCCCTCCCTTCCGGATCTGCCACACCTCCGACAACGAGCCATTCGGTTTGCTGTCTGAGGCCGGGGAGTTGGAAATATACGAGCATACTTTTCTTGGAGCCAGGGCGTTTTTCCCATGAACCCGGCGCTCTTCGCCGGGCGGCCAGCCGTTGCTTCATCTTCTCTGGAACCTTTGCCCCCTAGTGGAGTTTATATGCCTCTCCGGCTTCTTTTTGCCCCCACAGCCGGGACCTTGGAAGCGCCCTGTCGGGGCGCTTTTCTTTTATCTTGCCTACACTTATGCAGAATTCAACACATTGACTTATGTAATTAGACTTAGGTTGAGACTGCGGACCCTAGGGAAAATTCCTGTTGATCTAGGCCGCAAATCATCTTACGCACGTCGCTGTGGTTGATATGTATTTAACTAACCAGTAGATTTTTGCGTAGCAAAAGACTGTCCGTGGGGGCAAGTCACGGCAAGACGGGGACAAAACTGCGGACACAGTCGCAATAAGGCTGGCCGCAGCCCTTTTTGCTTTCATTTACTTCCGGATGAGGTGTCGACCGCTACGAAACGTGCCCCTGGGAGTCCCGCAGCCGTTCGGGCCTGAACCTTACCCTGTTGTTTGGGCGCCCCGAGAGCTTTGGACAAGCAGCTGACATTCGTCTGCCCGCGCATTCAGGTAGAGGGCGACCTAGGAGCGGAATCCATTTACAGTCTTCTAGCTGTTCGGGAGCGTGCGAAGAGGCTTCCTGGTTCAGGTCTGGCAAGCGCCAGGTAAGGTTAGCCCGCTAATTATACTGTTATCGTAGGCCGGATCGCTGTCCACCAGCAGCCGCGGCTCTTGACTCTTCACCACCCCCCCAGGGCCGCTACTCGGAGCGGCCCTCGTTTCAGAGGCACTCTACTAGTGAAGCCCGGTTCAGGACGTCGCTGGCGAAGGACGACTTTCGCGTACATCGGGAGCTTTCTCGGAATGGGCGTGGCAAACCTTCATCGCATCCAGCATGGCATTACCGGGGAGATTCCCACCGAGCACCCGCTCGTTCACCTCGCGATCGAGTTGGTCGGGCTTGCGGCAGGAGGCGCTCTCTTCCTGACGATTATTGCCGAGGTCATGAACCGCCTCCGATCGCACAGATCTCGGCACATGCGTTAGAGCATCAAGCCCATATGGTCTCAGGTTCGTTTTTCGGTAAACTTGACCTGGGTTCCTTCTGCTTCTCCAAATGGGCTTCAATGTCCTCGGCCGTTTCAGGCCTCTGATCCCGATCACACTGCGGTCAAGCGCCTTCCAAGGCTTCATCCGATTTGCCTGAGCAAAGGAATCACTGGGCCTCGCGGCGGGAGATCCAAGCCCGAAGGAAGAGCCGGCTCGGGAAATTTTTACAGCGGGCTAAGTGGAGTTTCTGCCTGA
>NZ_JAJATX010000072.1 GCF_020866965.1 Microvirga roseola | reverse complement strand
CTCCACCGTCATCTCGACTATCGAACGAAACCTCGGGCCGGGAGCGGATCGAACGAAACTGGGCCGGGAGCCGAAGTGGGGCAGAAAGTTAGTTCGGAGGTGCTGCGTCGGTTCGCGGGTGACGGTACCGTATTCGCAGATGCTGCTCCTACGTTGGCCTCTAAACTCGCCGCAGGAGCTTGAATAGAATGTTGGAAACCCTGGCGTATGTCAGTAGTGCCAAGGCCCCTGCGCCGATCCAGCCGCCAGGAAACACAATGATCCAGTGCCCGCTGAATACGTTGCGATCAAGGAAGAAGCCGATAATGGAGAGCGAAGCAAACACGACAGCCGCAAGGATAGCGGTTCGCAGATACCCAAATAAGCTATCAATATAGTCGAGCTTCTCAAGCCTCTTAAAGGTTTCGGTTCCCTTGATCGTCAGAATTATTGCCTGAGCCACTCCTAGGAAGCTCGCAAATACAGACGCGACCGTGGCAGAAGCTCCAAAAAGCCCATCAGCACTCTGAGGGAACGGCGCTCCAAAATACCACCATACGAGCACAGCGACAGCGGCACCAGCCCATGGCCATACACGTTCGAACCAGATCGAGTCTGTGCTTAGCATTAGGTGAACTGCCCGTTATCACGCCATGCTTCGAACGCCTGCCTTAATGCTGTCCATCGCTCTCGACGACCATATCGCCGCCCAGTCCGTTGGATTGGAATGTCGGCCTGAAGTCGCGCCTCGATGAAATCCATTGGCTCTGAGGGGGCCTCTTCGGTTTCCCGCGCTGTAATGCTCAACTCAACCACGTCCTCTCTCACGCCCAAGAGATCAGTAACAAGCTGCCTTACTGGAGCAACTGCGAGTGTAGCAGCACGCCCACGACCGGCTACTATCTGCAACTTAATCTGTTCTGCGCTGCCGACCACTGGATTATCCAGAATAGAACTGAGTGAGGGCCGCTGCCTGCCCTGATTCTCGATTACTCCGGGCACGTAGAACGACATCTCGATCCGCTTTACGATACCCAGATGGTTCAACCGCGACGTGGTCTCTGCCTTCATGACGGGGAGAAGGGTGAAGCCATCAGGAGCATCAGGCAGTTCCTCGCCTTCTGCTTGTCCTGCGACCACACGTGCGAACTTGTAGAGGTACGCCTGTATGCGCCCGGCTCGTGGGCCAAAATGGTTATACTGTAAGGTCATAAAACCGGACGCGGGATCGTAGAGCGCCGCAGTCTCTTGGCCGAAGCCCTCCTCTTCTAAGAGGTCGAAATCTTCTATAGGTGTAGAAGCCGAAGCCCGCCCAGGGCCATGCGGACTGATTCCTCCGAAATCTAACAGCCAGAACGGGCCGGTATTGTCAGAGTCCTCAAGTCTCAGACTACCGACAGGCGTTGACCGGATTCTTTGCTCCAAAGGCAAGCCATGCAGATGGCTCAGGACCGTCTCTAAGCTGATCTCGCCTCGCGGGATCACGCGATACGCATGAATTTTCATGTACCCTTCCAGCGCTACAATCTGAGACTTGAGCATCTGGCCTGTCAAGAACTTGACTTTACCATCAAGCTGCCAGTCTGCCGCCTCGTGCCTCGCTCTATCGCTGCTTTTTACGGGGTGGGCTCCCCACGCCGCAAGTCCAGATAAGCTTATTCCTGTGCAATCGTGGCCTTCTCGTTTTCTAGGCGGGAAGCATGATCCGACTAACTCTGAAGATAAAGCGTTCCTGGATGCTGTACCGCCACTCAGCCTTCCTGCCTAGCGGGGTAGTTCCTGTACTTGACTGAAGAATTATCGATATCTGTACCGATGACAGCCCTCCGCGATGCAGCTTGGGACCGGGGACGGCAAAACTTGGTTCGGAACGCCTCTCGCTTGCAGTTGTCCTGTTAGGCCCGGTCTGAGCATCAACCATATGAGCGAAGCAATTTCCGCTAAATACCAGATGAGCGAAAGATGCCACTCCCAGAACCGCTGCGCCCGAATTGACTGTGCCTCCTGCTCTCGGCGATACGCAACCCGCCTTTCCCGCCGTATCCTTACCCTCAATCCCCGACGCTTATTCGCGGTCGAGCTACAGACATTGCTCTACTCACCTGCGGAATTCTGGCAATGGCGTACTGCCATTCGCAATATGGTCGATTACCATCGGCGCGAAACATCGCGGTGGTGGCGGGATATCGGTCTGTGGTTGTGGTTCTCGGCAGACGGGGGTGTCAGGGGGATTGCCAGCCTTGAGGCACTGACCGAAGCCGAGTTCCTGAAGGCCGTTGATCAACGGTGGCGTACGAGATTGCTGCCTATCGACCCCCTGGAACTGCGGAGCGAGATTATTGCGGTCATCCATCCGAAGGCGATTTACTCTGGGGCTGGCCGAGCGAGATATCAGTCAATCAGAACAGCGATCTGGCCGCGTCGTATCCCATCACCGCTGAAGCAGAAGTCAGTTCCAGGAATACGCCGCCCTCTGGAGCCCATGCCCGTCATCATCATCTGAAAGGAATCCATGACAATTCGACCCCCTATCCTCGTCATCTACGGAGGCTGTACCTCCGAACGAGCCATTGATATCATTTGGGATCACCACCTCCGCAACTGCGAGCTTTTATCCCGTCCGATCAGTGGCATCTGGTTCAACCAGGACAAGGACCTCTTCGCGTTCAAACTCGCTTTCAGCGGGGACGTTGAGTTCGACCATCATCTCGCAATCGTGTTCGCAGGCCAACAAGAGGCCGCAGATGCCTTTATCTCCGACTACGCGATGGAAAGCCGAGTGAAGCGGACCGACCTTCTGGGGGTTCTGTTCTGGGATCGGAAAGACCAGCGGACTTTTGAGGAGGGAATTGGCCTATCTCGGACCTCCGTTTAACTCACTCGTATCAAAAGCCGCGCAACCGCCAGATTTCATCGAAGGTTTGTTCGGCCTCTTTGAACCGGCGCTCCGCTTCTCTCTTGTGCTCAGGCCGAGACATTTTATCCGGATGGAGGCGGGTTCTATATATGCGGCGTACATGCTCAGCAACCCACCTGGGACAGTCCTGATCCAGACCCACGCGACGAAAGACAGGATGTCCTCGCGGTTCCACACGCTCCTTTGGCGACCGCTTGACTGCCTTGATCTCCTCTTGTAGCCGGACGATTTGCTCACGTGCCTGGGCAAGTTCAAGCTGAAGAAACTCGGCAAAGGCTTCGGTGACGGGATCAGGGGACGGCTGTCGCGGGTGACTTTCCTGAGCATTCTGGATTGCTCGTGGGAGCAGCCAGACAGCAGCAGCCCACAGGGATGCCACGAACGTCACTGGATAGGCAGGAAACGCAATGATTGATCCTGTGATGAATGCTGCCCGCAGAACGGCGGGTGATTGGACGACTTTATCGGCTAGAGGAACCAAGGCTCGCCGAAGCATCACTGAAACAAGACAAGGCCCGGCAACACGTTGCCTTTCGAAATCAAGTGACCGGCAGCGTCACGAGTTTCGTTTAGCTTCTTGTCGTAGTAGCCGAGCCGCCGACCAGCAGCGTCTCGCGCCTCAATACGACCAGAAACGCTGTTATCTTCGAGGGAGCCGAGAACCCGTCCTGAAGGATCACGCAGGTATTCACGCGGCATTAGCCACCTCACCAGACAGTTCCTGCTCCAAGGCAGCCAGACCCTCCTCCATGTCAGCTTCGTGACCAAAGCCAAGATCACCGCAGGTGTCCCACATTCCGAGGAGATGAAGGACATCGCGTACGCGCGGGCAGCCATCGCCAGAGGACAGGGCCGGAATGCCACGAGCTTCGAGCTTGCGGCGTACCGTGGCGCAGAGTGCGGGACTGGGCCGACCGTTCCTATGCACAAAGATATCGACGAGGACGAACCGTCCATCCGTCGTCCGGCGGCAATCTGCAATTGCTCCAGGCTCATGGAGCCACTCAATGTAAGCATGTGATCCGGTTGCCACGAGTGGAACCTGCTGGGCTGCGCAATTCTGGTAACGCCGCCCGAGCGCAATCATTTCCTCACCTGTTGTCAACGCTGCAAAGTCGGGATCATTCTTCGGAATTGGCGGCACAGCCGGAGGCCGATCCATTTTATTCAGCCAGCGAGAAAAGAAATCCGCGAGATCAGTTTTCGGTTGGAGATGTTCGACCGACTGACGAATAGCGTCATCAGAGGCGGTTGAGACTACTCTGCGGATCAGCGTAAGGGCGGCGTTCGCGCTCTCAATCTGATCCACGCTGTGCATGCGGTCCAGGATATTCTGATGAACGAGGACTGGGTCGAGACGGTGTATGATCTCGATGTGCTTGGCGCTGATTGGACCACTGCGCTGCGTCAAGGCCCGCGCTCGATGCCGATGTTCGCGCTTGCTCAGACTTTCGTAAAGCTTCCAATACAGAGCCGGGGAAGAAAGAGGTTCATCCCCAAGCCGCTGGAGAACGCCGAGGAGGCCGTCAGGCACTCGCCCATAGGCAGCACGGACGATTTCTCTTGCCCGCGAGGTGACCATCAGTGCCCGTGCGATCTGCTTTTTAGGGTCCTGGCGGGGATGGCAGTCGCCTGGAGCGAGAAAATGAAGGTGCGCCGCAAGCCGCTCGGCTCCCTCTTGGGCAAGGACTGCGAAAGCAGAAAACACTGCCTGCCGTTTCAGGGGAGAAGCGCAAAGGAGGAAGCTCAAGAAGGATGGGCAGGCGGTATCAAGTTCGACGGCGGCATCCAAAGCCCACCCGGAAAAAGATCGAGGATTGAAGACTTTGCTCGCAGGCGATGGGGTCAAATGGCGGGCTCCGTGGTTGCCTCGGGTGAAATCCAGGAGAACACGACTTTGAAATTCCGCAACTAATTTTTACTGTATCTCTGTTACCTAGTAGCCGAGGGCTCGACATAGAGGCTCTACCCGTGCATCAATCATGCTTGGGGGAGTTTACGGGCAATCAACTGCGCTTATGCGAGAGTGTAGTGCCGGGAGGCCGTTTACGACCTCCATGGCTCTAACCCTCGTTTGTGAAGCGCGATGAGTATCCCGACGATCTTCGACCTTTGTGTTCCCCGTGCCGATGTTCTCGCTGGAACTGCCAGCGACGCGGATTTTGCGGCGGACCTGTCGCACGTCATCCGAGGCGGTGGCCCGGTCGAGTACTCCGACCCAGTTCGGTTCTTCCGTAACACCTACCCAACCCGTGGTCTGAAGAGCCTACTGGCTAACGTCTGCGCTCGGCTCTCAGGAGCAGGAGGGGCCGTAAGCGCCATTTTCCGTCTCGATACCAGCTTCGGTGGCGGTAAGACCCACGGGCTCATCGCTCTCGTCCATGCTGCGCGAGGGATGCAGGGGATTAACGACTATGGTGAGTTCATCAGCCCTGAACTTCTCCCCCGAGAAGAGGTAAAGGTCGCCGCTTTCGATGGCGAAAATGCCGATCCGGCCAATGGGCGACGCATGGGAGACGGCGTCCTGGCATATACCCCTTGGGGAGAAATTGCCTACGCCCTCGCTGGGAGGGAGGGGTATGAGCGCATCCGGAAATCGGATGAGGAGGGTGTAGCTCCTGGTGCCGAGACGTTAGCAGAGCTATTTGGTGATCGTCCCGCTCTCATTCTCTTGGACGAGTTGTCGATTTACCTCCGCAAAATCCAAGGACGTTCCGGCGCTCGTGACCAACTCACCGCATTCCTGACCTCCCTTTTCAAAGCGGTCGAGTCCTCACCGCGTGCGGCCCTCGTCTATACCCTTGCGGTTGGCAAAGATGGTCGGACATCGGACGCTTACGGTAACGAGAACCAGTTCATCGCTGACAAGATGGCTGAAGCAGAGAGCGTCTCGGCCCGTAAGGCAACACTCCTTAACCCAACGGAAGACGACGAGACTGTTCAGGTTATTCTGCGCCGCCTCTTTGAGCGAATTGATGCTCAGGGAGCAAGTCAGGCGGTGGAGAGCTACCGAGCGCTGTGGCATGACCATAAGGCATCCTTGTCGCCGGAGGCCGCGAAGGCGCAGACGGTAGCCGACTTCATGGCAAGTTACCCGCTGCACCCAGATGTCCTGGAAACATTCACAGCGAAAACCGCCACATTGGCAAACTTCCAGCGAGTGCGTGGAATGCTGCGTCTGCTCGGGCGGACGGTCGGGAGGCTTTGGGCCACACGACCGGGGGATGCGACGGCGATCCACCTACATCACATCGATCCCGGCTATGAGCCGATCCGGCAAGAGATAGTCACCCGTCTTGGACAGGCCATGTATGTTTCCGCAATCCGAAACGATATTGCGGGAGAAGGGGACAAGAAGGCGCTTGCTCAGGAAATTGACGAGGATCAGTTTCGGGGACTTCCGCCTTACACAACCTATGTCGCGCGAACAGCGTTCATGCACACACTGGCGTTCAATGACCAGTTAAAGGGGGTTACACCCGAGCACCTTCGTTACGCGCTCCTCGGCCCTCAAATCGACATAAGCTTTATTGAGGCAGCCCGGCAGAAGTTCATTGGTCAGTCGGCTTACCTAGATGATCGTCCTGGTGCGCCGCTGCGCTTTCTGGCCGAGGCGAACCTCACCCAGGTCATTCGTCGGCAGGAGCAGCATGTCGATCCTGGTGAGCTACGGGCACAATTGAACGACCGCATAAAGAATATCTTCACCGGCCAAACTATGGAGATAGTACCATTTCCTGGTGGTCCATGGGATGTGCCTGATGAGGTCGGAAGCGGTCGCCCCCATCTGGTCTTGCTTTCTCAGGACGCGTGCAGCGTTGGGATTGGCGCAGACAATGTACCCGATCTTGTGGAGCGCATTTTCGAGCGAAAGGGGTCGGAGGGCGGAAGCCTACGAGCGCTGCGGAACAATCTCGTTTTCGTAGTAGCAGACGAGGGGCGCATTGACGATATGCGTCAGAAGATGGCCCGCCGTCTTGCGCTCCGAGAATTGAAATCACCCGAGCGCCTGAGTGAGTTGGCGGAACACCAACAGGCAAAGGTCCGGGAGCTTGAAGCCATATCAGAAACCGAAGTTGCTATAGCCATCCAGCAGTGCTTCCGGCATCTCTTTTACCCTAGTCGAACTCGCACATCTGGCGCGACGGTCGATCTCGCCCATAGTGCGCTCGATATTCATTCGGCCTCCGAAAAGCCCGGCTCGGGTCAGCAGCAGGTCGTGCGGGCACTCCGTGAGTTCCGGAAACTCCGTGCTCCAGAAGATGAGCCTGACTCCCCAGCTTGGATTCGAGATCGAACTCCACTGAAGAGAGGCCAAATCACTACGGCTGCCCTTCGTGAGGAGTTCCGGCGCGATCCAGCACTCTCAATTCTGGTTGGCGACGATGTGTTCCTAAAGGGCATTCGGCGCGGGATCGAACAGGGGGAATACGTCTACCGTCGGGGCGACCTCCTTTATGGGAAAGGCGATCCGCACACCAGCATCGCCATCGACGAGCAGGCCAGCGTCTTTACCATGGCCTATGCTGTCGAACATGGCATTTGGCCTCGCCCTGCGCCTAAACCCACCGAAGAACCAGGGAGGGCTGAGACCGGCCCGGCTCCGTCTGGAACCAGAGATACAGGGTCTGGACTTGGAGAGCAGACACAGAGCCCCTTCGGTACCAGTACAGGGGCCAATGCTGGAGCACCTCAAACGAACGGGCACTCCCGTTTCACAGCAGAAGGGCCTTTGCGTGAAGCCCTTATACGGCTCTGGGAACAAGCGCAGGCCAAGCGTGTCGAGCGGCTTGGCCAACTTACGATTCGAATGTTCGATGCAGGTGATGCCTTCCGACTAATCGGTGTCGTGGCTGCTGTGCGCGGAGCGGACGGGAAGAAAGTTCAACTCGAAGGAGGCTATGAGACCACCAGTGGAAGCACTGTTGAGATCAGGTATGAGGGATCACCGGCGGATGCTCAGCCTTTGAAGGACTTCCTCGATCCGCAACTGCGTGCTGCTTCCGAGAAGACCCTGGATGCCCGTTTCGAAATCACCTTCAATGAAGGGCTCCCTGTATCAGGTGATGGTACAGAGAAGCTCACCGAGCAGTTAACCCGGTTTGCAACGGGAGCGGCTTACGTCGAGGCGACTGCGGAGGCGAAGGCATGACAGGACGACTGAGAAAGATTGAAGGTATGGCGACGGCCCGGACTGCTCCGATTTACGAGGTGCGGGTCAGGCGTCATGGTCCTGGAGATACTGAGATCGAGGTCTGGCAGCTTCCCTCTCTTGCCTCTCCCCATATCACTGCGCCGACTCGCATCGCAGGACTGAGGGGACGCAATCTCGATCTTGTTGAGCACCGTGTCCTCCGTCGCTTGTCGCAGGCTGGTATCCGCCTTACCGGTCGCGAAGGCGAGCGGAAGGAGGGGCACCGAATTGAAGAGGACCTCGCACTCGTTCTTGGACTTTTGTTCCGAACTCTTGCTCCCATGCGGTCACGCGACACAATGCGTGCCGTGGCCGAAGGTATAGAGGCCATGGGCCGCGAGGAGGCTGCCTACTGGCTCGGCATGGCGATGCACCGAAAGAACCCGCGTCGAGTGCTTACTGCCCTACGCTATCTCCTTACCGATCCTAAGCGCATCTGAAAAAGAAAATCATGTCCGACACTCGCCTGATCGAACGCTGGTTGCCAATCGCTGCACTAGGGGAAGAGAGTGTGCGCGAGCGCCGCTTCTCCATGGCAGGCAATGCTCTGCCGCCTAACAACTCCCTCCACGTTTGGTGGGCACGGCGTCCATTAGTAGCTTCAAGAGCAGCGATTCTGGCCTCTCTTCTGCCAGCCGATGCTGACATGGAGAAATTTCTGCATGCATTGGGTATTCACGGCGATCCAGTTGCGGCGCAGCGAGCCATCGTCAATGCACGTCGCACTGGGCAGCGAATTCCGGACCCATTCACATGGAAGCGCGCATTTCGATATTCGCTAAATTCTGCTGAAAACGACTGGATTGAGCAAGCGCTCGGCGGAAGGCGTCGTACGATTCTCGATCCTACTGCGGGGGGCGGAAGTATTCCATTTGAAGCAGCCCGTGTCGGCCAGAGGGTACTCGCCAACGATCTAAATCCTGTCGCCGCATTGGTTATGAAAGCCACTATCCAATGGCCGACACTATTCGGTTCGTTAGCGGCAGAGGAGTTCCGAAGGATCGCAGCTACATTCCGCAAGCGGCTTGGTGAGCGCCTTGCCACGTTCTATCCTCAAAGAGAGGCCCCAGAGCGTCTTGACCTAACTTATCTCTGGGCACGGACAATCAGGTGCCCCTACTGCGATGGCAGAGTTCCGATGTCGCCAAACTGGCGGCTTGCACCAAATGGAACCGGCGTTCGGCTTTTGCCGAATTGCGAAGGTGGGCCGGGGACTGCCGGACGCGTCTGTCATTTCGAAATCGTCTCCTCTGTGTCCGAACAATCGTCAGGCACGGTTGAGGACGGAGATGCCACCTGTCCATTCCCCGATTGCGGTCGTGTGATCGATGGAGAGCAGATCAAGGAGCAGGCCAGAGTTCAGGGGCTGGGTGAGCAATTGTATGCTATCGTCTTCAGGCAGCGCATTGAGACCCGAACGAAGAGTGGTAAGCGTGGTCGTGACAAGTGGGAGAGGGGCTACCGCTCCCCTGAACCCGAGGATGACATTTCCGAGGTCGCTAAGGCGCACCTGATTGAAAAATCTGGTGAATGGCAGGCTCTTGATATCTTGCCCACGGAGGCTATCCCGGATGGCTTCGAAACAGGTCCTCTGCACATCTATGGACAAAACAAGTGGCTCGATCTGTTCAATCCTCGTCAAACAATATGCCACTGTTACGCGGTTGAGGTCTTTCGGGATATTTTGCAAGAAGAAGAAGAAAAAGGCTCACTTTCTGAACTCACGCGTGCGGCACTTACCTATCTTGCGTTGAGTATTGATAAAATAATCGATTACAGTTCTCGGCAGGTGACATGGCACGCAAAACGGGAAGTCATGGATCACACCTTTCGGGTTCATGGCTTTCGGCTTCGCTGGTCGCATGCAGAGATGTCGCCACTGATTCCAGGGCTAGGTTATGACTGGGCAATAGAACAGACAGCTACTTGCGTTGAAGACCTCGTCGGACTTGTAGGGGATGATTTAGCTACCAGGGACCTTCTCTCTGATGCGGCCCCCAAAACCGTCCGCCCAGACATCAGCATTTCGTGCAAGTCGGGGGATGTGCTTGATCATATCGAAAATGCATCTGTCGATGTGGTGGTTATGGACCCACCATACTATGACAATGTGATGTATGCCGAGTTATCAGACTTCTTTTATGTGTGGCTTAAAAGGACTGCAGGACGAGTAGTTCCGGAACTCTTCACTCGTCAGTTGACGGATAAGGAAAATGAGGCCGTCGCTAATCCAGCTAAATTCGAAGGCCAAAAAGGAGCAAAGAAACTCGCAGGCCGTGATTACCAAGATCGTATGGCGCGCATCTTCGAGGAGTGCCGCCGCGTCCTAAAGCCTGATGGAATCATGACGTTGATGTTCACCCACAAGGCAACTGGGGCTTGGGATGCACTTACAACGGGGCTAATGCACGCAGGTTTTACTATCTCGGCCTCTTGGCCCATCAACACCGAGGCGGAAGGATCGCTCCACATCAAGGATAAGTCCGCAGCAAATTCAACCATATTCCTAGTTTGCCGCCCTCGGGCGGTTGCACTGTCTCAACAAGAGACGAGCTATTGGGAGGATGTTGAGCCGCTGGTCGCCCGTGCTGTAAGGGAACGTGTTGCAGAGTTTCAAAAAGGTGGGATTACGGGGGTCGATCTCTACCTCGCGAGCTTTGGACCGGCACTAGAAGAGTTCTCCCGTCACTGGCCTCTGAGAAGAGGAACCCCGCGTCCGCAACCAGAAGCGTTACGCCGCCGTAAGCAAGCTGAAATGTTCGAGGAGGCATTTGATCCATATGCCGTGACGCCCGAAGACGCATTAGAGGCTGCACGGAGAGAGGTGAAACGGTGGAGGCTGGAGCAACTCACCCATATGAAAGCGAGTACCGAACTCGACCCACTAACGTCGTGGTTTGTGCTTGCCTGGGATGCGTTCCGGGCACCCGTCTTCCCCTATGACGAAGCTCTTCGCCTTGCGCGTGCTGTTGGCGTTGATCTTGATGCTCAGATTGTTGGCGTGCTCGCCGAGAAGAAAGGGAGCGACCTCGTACTTTGGGACAGCGCGCGGCGCGCGGCAAAGGGGGCACTTGGCCCCTCAGACGGCTCGCGTGCAATGGTAGACGCGATCCACCATGCAGCTAATGTTGGACGTACGCGTACGCTTCAAGCTGCCCGCGAGATGCTAGAGAAGGCTAAGGTCGATACTGAGCCGTCTTTCTTTGCTGCTCTCGAAGCCGTCCTAGAGGTTCTTCCAGTTTCAACGACCTTTAGCGGGATCGACCTCGATGGTGACCTCGCCTCCGCTGGGTCAGACTTTGAGGCATTGGAAAACCTCCGCAAGCTCGCTTTCGCGGATCAGGTGGACGAGCCCAAGCAGCTTGATCTGTGGAGAGAGGCCGAGGCTGCCTAACGATGAAGGTCGAGCGTCTGCCCCTGGAGGAAGTGCGTTGGTTAGGTCAGCAGGTTGTCCGGATCACCGGTTCACTCGATGACCTAGCAAGCGGTCTTCCGAGGTTCTCGCGCAGGGACTTCACACACGAGAATGCCCTAAACGAGTACCTCGACCTCATCCTGCGCGATCCGGTTCCCGACGATGAGCGTTGGGTACCGGTTTCGACGGTTTCGAAACGCTATGTGCTTATCCAGCACCAGGATACTGTTCAGATGCTCCGAACGGCTTTTGAGCAGCAGAACTGGCAGCCGGAAGCGACAAAGGCTACCGTATGGCTGTCGGATTATGGCGAGCGGATGAGGGTTGAGGTTTCCCTTCCGGTTGAACCAGTTGAAGCAGCCGTCGGTGACAAGATCGGCGCAGAGGTCGTCGTCTGGAATTCAGTGGATCGGAGCCGCGCATTCGAGTTGGCGATCCGATGGCGCAGGCTCATCTGCAACAATGGGCTTACGATTTGGGAGGGGGACCGCCTCCGAAAGGTGCATCATGCGGACTATATGTCGGCTACCTCTCCCATCGATTTCCTAGTAGAGCGTCTGCCGAAATCGCGCCGTCTTGTTGAGGACATAAGATCGTGGGTAGAAATCAAGTTTGACCCGACGAGCTTAATCCAGTGGATCGATAAGGATGTGACGGCTCGTTGGGGTAAGTTACGTGCCGCGCGCGTATTCCATATCCTTCGGACAGGATGCGACTGCGCCGTTGGAAGGCCATTAGAGAGCCAAAGCGCCAGCCAGATTCGAGTTAGCCGGACATCGCCCGTTCCAGGTTCTCCAACGTCTGCCGGGAGCGCCTATGATGTGTATCAAGGGTTACTCTGGGTGGTGGGCCACGGACGATCCATCGAACAGGAAGAGGAGTTGTTGGCGGACGTGCTTCCCCTGATGGCTAATCTTTTCCCAGCCCTGTCGGAGCGCATCAGAGGCGCAGAATGACGATTCTCCAGGACCACAGTTGGCGACTCAAATACACACCGGACCATGGGGACCTTGTAAAGTCCCTTTATGTCCCGCTTCTGTCCTGTGCGGCTCGCTATGACCGGCTCACCGGCTTCTTTTCAGCCTCGGCCCTCGCGCTCGCCGCAAGGGGAGTTGAGTGGATGATCTCCAATGGTGGCCGGATGCGGATGGTGGTTGGCTGCACCCTGGATCAGAAGGAGATTGACGCTATTGAGCAGGGCGAAGCTCTGAAGCAAAAGGTTGAGCAGCACCTGCGCAGTGCTCCCCTGACGCCGGTTGATCCAACTATGGCCGAGGCGCTTGAACTCCTCGCCTGGATGGTTGCCCACGGACACCTCGAAATTCGGGTTGCCGTGCCCTGCGACGAACGCCGCAAGCCGCTTCCTGCGGATGGGCTGTTCCATGAGAAATCCGGTATTATCGAGGACAAGACCGGTGATCGCCTCGCCTTCAATGGTTCTCTTAATGAGACTGAGGCTGGATGGACCCGAAACTGGGAGAGCTTGAACGTCTTTACCTCTTGGCGTGACCCGGACAGGGTCAGTGAAGAGGACGAGAACTTCGCTCGCATCTGGGCAAACCAAGCTCGTCACGTTGTCACCCTCGACGTGCCGAGCGCCGCTCGCGACGACCTACTGCGCTTTCTCCCCTCGGACGACCGTCCGGCACGTTTGAAGCGCCTTGACGCTGCTGACCCGGTGAACCCAAAGCCGGAGCAGCCCCAAGCACCTGAAGAGAGACCATTACAGACGCACCTCGACCCACGCCGGGCAGTGTGGGCGTTCATCGCAAATGCTCCAAAGATGCCGAACGGTGGAGAGCGCGTCGGCGAGATCACATCGGCTGTGACACCTTGGCCGCACCAGATTCGAGCGTTCCACCGCCTCTATGACCGCTGGCCACCGAAACTCCTCATCGCCGACGAGGTTGGCCTTGGAAAGACGATCCAGGCGGGCCTTCTGCTTCGTCAGGCAGTCTTAGCGGGCCGGGCGAAGCGTATCCTGGTCCTTGCCCCCAAAAACGTCTGCCGTCAGTGGCAGATCGAGCTTCGAGAGAAGTTCAATCTCAACTGGCCCATCTACGACGGGTCCAAGCTCATCTGGTATCCTTCACCAGCAATGAGAGGACGGAACGAGCGTGTGGTGCCCCGGCAGGAGTGGCATGAAGAGCCGTTCGTGATTGTATCCAGCCATCTGGTACGCAGGAGCGAGCGCCAAGGTGAACTGCTGGAAGTCGCGATGCCTTGGGACCTTGTCGTGCTTGATGAGGCCCATCACGCCCGCCGCCGCGCAGCCGGAGCGGCAAAGGAGGGAGGTCCGAACGCACTCCTCGCCCTGATGCGTAGGCTGAGGGACAGAACACAAGGACTCGTTTTGCTCACAGCGACCCCGATGCAAGTTCATCCCGTCGAGGTGTACGATCTTTTGAGCCTGCTCGGGTTGCCTCCCGAATGGACACAGGATGCGTTCCTGAAATTCTTCGATGAGGTGCTCCAGGACAGCCCTAGCCACGAAGCATTCGACCGTCTCGCCGCGATGTTCCGGTCTGTGGAAGCCGCCTATGGGCCGGTGCCGGTTGAAGAGGTTCGCCGATTAGAGAGCAGTGGGAGTACTTTAAGGGCGAAACGCATTCTGAATGCCCTTCGAGACCCCGCGAGCATTCCACGTCGGAAATTAGAGACTGCCGAGCGCAAGACGGCCCTCCGGCTTATGCGTCTGCACACGCCTATCAACCGCCTCGTTTCTCGGCACACACGGGAACTTCTGCGACGGTATTACAAGGCTGGCAAGATCACTACGCCTATCGCCAACCGCAAGGTTGATGACCGGTTCATCGACCTGTCCCCGGATGAGCGTGAAATCTACCAAGAAGTCGAGAGATACATCTCAACTTCGTATAATCAGGCCACTGCCCAGGAGAAGAACGCGGTTGGCTTCGTAATGACGATTTATCGTCGTCGGTTGGCCAGCAGCTTCTACGCCCTTGGGCAGACACTCGAAGGACATTTACAGGCGATCACCAATCACCAGTTAGCAAGTTCGCAGCTTGCCCTGGAAGAAAGCATCGACGAGGACCTCGATGCTGATGATTTCGACACTGACGAGGCGGCACAACTCGAACAGCAAGCGTTAGCGCTTGAGGAGCGCTCTGACATTGAGCGGCTTCTGGAGCGCATCAGGATGCTGCCGCCAGACACGAAACTTGAGAAACTTCGTGACAAAATCAGAGAACTTCGCTCGGCTGGCTACAGACAGGTGATGGTGTTCACTCAATTCACCGACACTATGGACTTCCTTCGCCAGCAACTCCTGAAGGAGCCCGATCTCAAGATCATGTGCTTCTCGGGTCGTGGCGGCGAAGTGGCGGGGCCGGATGGAAACTGGCGTACGATCTCGCGCGACGACGTGAAGCGCCGGTTCAGAGAGGGCCAAGCCGACGTTCTACTCTGCACAGATGCTGCCGCCGAGGGTTTGAACTTCCAGTTCTGCGGCGCATTGATCAACTACGACATGCCCTGGAACCCAATGCGCGTCGAGCAGCGGATCGGACGTATTGATCGCTTGGGCCAGAAGTTCCCGGACATACAGATCGTGAACCTGCACTATGCAGACACCGTCGAAACGGATGTCTATCTGGCCTTGCGCCAGCGCATCGGCCTTTTCGAAACTGTCGTAGGACGGCTTCAACCTATCCTGGCACGCCTTCCAAGCCTGATCTCTGGTCGCGTTCTCCGGGGCCAGGGAGCCGGGGAGGAAGACAGGCAGGCAGCGGTAGCCGAGATTGATGCTGAAGCCGAAAGGGCCGAAGGTGGTTTCGACCTCGATGCTGTCACTGAAGCCGACCTTGAGGAGCCTCCTCGTCCTGAACCGCCTCTGACAATGGTAGACCTCGACCGGGTGGTCTCATCGGCAGTTCTGCTGCCTCCAGGAATTGAGGTCTCTCCACTAGGTCAGAGGGAATATGCGTTCCGTCAACCAGGGCTTGGGCAGTCGATCAGAGTTTCAACTGATCCTGCATACTACGAGCAGCACGCCGAGACGATGGAGCTATGGTCGCCGGGTAATCCGGCATTTCCTGGACCTGACGATGTCCCCACAGAGGACGATCCAGTAGCTCCGAATCTAACTGCCCTGATCGACGCGCTGGCACAGAAATCTTCAAGGACGTGAGCGTCCTATCTTTTTAGACTGGTAGCTCCGAACCTCGCATTCAGATGGCACTCACTCGCAAACACTGGCAGCCGCCGTTCGACACATGGCCTCGTTGGATGTGCCCGATTTGTCAGGCTGGCACACTGACTGTGGCTAAAGACGGCGTTAAATCAACTGAAACAGGTCCATCCGCCAAAGCGCGTGAACACGAGTCATGGGACCCGCACTGGATTGAGAGCCAGTTTGTGGCTACGTTTGTATGTGCCAACGGAGAGTGCGGTGAAGTTGTCGTCTGTTGTGGCAAAAGTACGTTTGATGTGACGTTCGATTATGACCACCTTGGCAACATTGAACAAGGCTGGCAGGAGGTCTTTATCCCTTCCTTCTTTTCCCCACCTCTTCATTTCTTCTTAATACCTCCTGAGTGCCCGGATGAGGTTGCACAGGAGATCAGCCGGGCGTTTGCCGCCGCGTGGTCAGATTTGGGTTCTGCCGCCAACAGGACGCGGTCGGCTGTTGAGGCCCTACTGACCGAGAGAAAAGTACCAAAGACGACCATCAATAAGAACAGGAAGAGGGTCGGCATTAAACTTCATGACCGGATCGTCCGGTTTCGCTCCCAGGATGCCGAGGGTGCAGCATACTTGGAAGCAGTGAAGTGGCTCGGAAATACAGGAAGTCACTCTGCCCAGGAACTCAGCCTCGACGACATTCTGGACGGCTTTGAGGTTTTCGAGCACGCGCTTCACCACATTTATGTTCAAAGAGATCGTGTGATCAAAAGGATCGCGAAAGAGATGACGAGGCGAAAAGGACGCCCAAAACCACGCAGGAAATCGAAACTTCGGAAGAACTGAGCATGTAGAGATCGCGAGCGGAATAGCTCTCATCGCGTTGTTGACACCGCGCCTACCACCATCCTCAAACCAACTTTGGCCCACTCCGGCTCCCGGCCCGAGGTTTCGTTCGATAGTCGAGATGACGGTGGAG
>NZ_JAJATX010000071.1 GCF_020866965.1 Microvirga roseola | reverse complement strand
GGATCACCGGAACAGGGCCGGTGATGAGGAGGGTGTCGGCTCTGGGGAGTGTCATTCCCGGCCGAAGCGCAGCGGAGGGGAAGGGGATCCCGGTTGCCGCTGCGCCGAAAAGGGGCGGGCCGAAAGTCCCGCCGCCCTAGTGCCGCAGGCCCGGCGCTTCCTGGCCGGTGCGGGCCACGTATTCCGTGTAGCCGCCGCCGTATTGATGGTTGCCCTCCGGCGTGAGTTCGAGGACGCGGTTGGAGAGGGCGGCGAGGAAGTGGCGGTCGTGGGAGACGAAGAGCATGGTGCCTTCGTATTTCGACAGCGCCTCGATCAGCATTTCCTTCGTCGCGATGTCGAGGTGGTTGGTGGGCTCGTCGAGCACCAGGAAGTTCGGCGGGTCGTAGAGCATCTTGGCCATGACGAGGCGGGCCTTCTCGCCGCCCGAGAGCACGCGGCATTTCTTCTCCGCATCGTCGCCCGAGAAGCCGAAGCAGCCGGCGAGCGTGCGCAGCGAGCCCTGGCCTGCCTGCGGGAAGGAATCCTCCAGGAACTCGAAGACCGTGCGGTCGCCGTCGAGCACCTCCATGGCGTGCTGGGCGAAATAACCCACCTTCACGCTGGCGCCGATCGTGACCGTCCCGTCATCGGGCTCCGCGCTGCCCGTCACGAGCTTCAGGAGCGTCGACTTGCCCGCGCCGTTGACGCCCATGACGCACCAGCGCTCCCTGCGGCGCACCGCGAAATCCAGCCCCTCGTAGATGCTCCGGTTGCCATAGCGCTTGTGGACGTTCTTGAGCATCACCACGTCGTCGCCCGAGCGCGGCGCGGGCAGGAACTCGAAGGCCACGGATTGGCGGCGCCGCGGCGGCTCCACGCGCTCGATCTTGTCGAGCTTCTTGACCCGGCTCTGCACCTGCGCGGCATGCGAGGCGCGCGCCTTGAAGCGCTCGATGAACTTGATCTCCTTCGCCAGCATCGCCTGCTGGCGCTCGAACTGCGCCAGCTGCTGCTTCTCGTTGAGCGCGCGCTGCTGCTCGTAGAATTCGTAATCGCCGGAATAGGTGGTGAGCGATCCGCCGTCGATCTCCAGGATCTTGTTGACGATGCGGTTCATGAAGGCGCGGTCGTGGGAGGTCATGAGCAGCGCGCCCTCGTAGCCCTGAAGGAATTCCTCCAGCCAGATCAGGCTTTCGAGATCGAGATGGTTGCTCGGCTCGTCGAGGAGCATCACGTCCGGACGCATGAGGAGAATGCGGGCGAGCGCCACGCGCATCTTCCAGCCGCCGGAGAGAGCGCCCACGTCGCCGTCCATCATTTCCTGGCTGAAGCCCAAGCCCGCCAGGACCTCCCGCGCGCGCCCTTCCAGGGAATAGCCGTCGAGCTCCTCGTAGCGCGCCTGCACCTCGCCATAGCGCTCGATGACCTTGTCGAGGTTGTCCGCCTGGTCAGGATCGACCATCGCGGCCTCCAGCTCCCGGAGTTCGGCCGCGACCTCGCTCACGGGACCGGCTCCGTCCATCACCTCGGCCACGGCGCTGCGGCCCGCCATCTCGCCCACATCCTGGCTGAAATAGCCGATGGTGACGCCGCGATCGGTGGAGACCTGGCCCTCGTCCGGCTGCTCCTCTTTGGTGATCATGCGAAAGAGCGTCGTCTTGCCCGCGCCGTTGGGGCCGACCAGGCCGATCTTCTCCCCCTTCTGGAGGGTTGCGGAAGCCTCGATGAAGAGAATCCGGTGGCTGTTCTGCTTGGTGACGTTCTCGACGCGAATCATGGGGGTACTAAAAAGCCTTGGAAGGTTGCGGCGGGCTTATGGCATGGGCCGTGCGCGCGGGCGAGTGTTCCGGATCGGGCAAAATGTCAGGGGCGCGGCCGTCAGCCGGCCGCGGGGCAGCCTTCCTCGAACGGCGTCAGGACTTCGCCTGCATCAGGTGGTCGCGAAGCCGGACGATATCGACCTGCAGGCGGCCGAGCGCCTCGGGCGTGAGGCCGGTCGCCTCGAGAATGCAGGCCGGAACCTCGGCGGCCTGCTGGCGCAGGGCGCGTCCCTGGTCCGTCAGCCGCACGCGGACCTGGCGCTCGTCGCGCGGATCCCGGCTCCTCTGCACATGGCCCATGGCCTCCAGCCGCTTGATGAGCGGGGTGAGGGTGCTCGATTCAAGGAAGAGCCTGTCCCCGATGCCGCCCACGGTCTGGTCGTCCTGCTCCCAGAGGGCCACCATCACGAGATATTGCGGGTAGGTCAGCCCCAGGCGGTCGAGCAGCGGCTTATAGACCCGGCCGAAGGCGTGGTTCGTGGCGTAGACGGCAAAGCACAGGAAGTCGACGAGCTTCAGGGAATCCGTCGAGGCGGTCGTATCGGGCATGGGGGATCTCCTGCGCGATACATAAATCGTATGCGATCAAATCGCAAGCAGTTGACGGTGCGGTCGACTCGTGCCATTTATATCGTGCACGATTAGTTGGATATCGATCAAAATAGTCAGATCTTCACCCGAGAAAAGGAAAGCCCAATGTCCGTGAATGTCCTCTACCGCGCTACCGGTGGACGCGACGGCCGCTCCGGCACCCTCGACGGTGCGCTCGACGTCAAGCTCGTCACGCCCAAGGAGCTGGGCGGCGGCGGAGGGGAGGGCGTCAACCCTGAGCAGCTCTTTGCTACCGGCTATGCGGCCTGCTTCCTCGGCGCGCTGAAGTTCGTCGCCTCCCAGGGCGGACCCAAGATCCCGGCGGAGGCCACCGTGACCTCCACCGTCGGCATCGGTCCGCGGGCGGCAGGCGGCTTCGGCCTCGAGATCGCTCTCGATGTCTCCCTGCCGGGCATCGAGCGGGATGAGGTCGTGGCGCTGGTGGAAAAGGCCCACCAGGTCTGCCCGTACTCCAACGCCACCCGCAACAACATCGACGTGAAGCTCACCGTCGCGTGAGGCAAGACATGGCGGCGCCGGGTTCACCGGCGCCGCCGGTTTCTCGCAGGCACTCAGCGAAAGATATCGGGGCCAGCCCGGAGACGGTGGGGCCCTGTGGATTGCGGGCACAGCAAGCCTCGGCTTTTCTCGATTCCAGCGCCCTAGTTTAAGGACGAGGTTTGGAGATTTACGCCTCGTGCGCTACCCGCCCCAAATTCTGGAAGAGATCCGCGCTCGGCTGCCGGTTTCGGCTGTCGTGGGCAAGCGCGTGCGCTTGAAGAAGGCGGGGCGCGAGTGGAAGGGGCTCTCGCCCTTCAACGCGGAGAAGACGCCGTCCTTCTACGTGAACGACCAGAAGCAGTTCTACCATTGCTTCTCCTCCGGCAAGCACGGGGACATCTTCACCTTTCTCATGGAGACGGAGGGGCTCTCCTTCCCCGAGGCCGTGGAGCGGCTGGCGGGCGAAGCCGGTGTGCCGCTGCCCAGGCTCACCCGCGAGGACCGGGCGGAGGAGGTCCGGCGCAAGAGCCTCCACGACGTCATGGAACTGGCGACCGAGTTCTTCGAGGCCTCCCTCCAGGGCCGCTTCGGGGCGAAGGCCCGGGACTACCTGGCGGGACGATCGCTCAGCCGCGAGACTCAAGGACGCTTCCGCATCGGCTATGCGCCGCCGGAGCAGCACGCCCTGCGGGACCATCTCGCGGGCAAGGGCGTCCCCGTCGAGATGATGATCGAGGCGGGCCTCCTGATATCCGGCGAGGACGTGAAGATCCCCTACGACCGCTTCCGCGACCGGGTGATGTTCCCGATCTGCGACGTGCGCGGCCGGGTGATCGCCTTCGGCGGACGCGCCATGAGCGCCGATGCCCGGGCGAAGTATCTGAACTCGCCCGACACTCCGCTCTTCAACAAGGGGCGGCTCCTCTACAACCACCACCTCGCCCGCCAGCCGGCCCATGACCGGGGCACGGTGATCGCGGTGGAAGGCTATGTGGACGTGATCTCGTTGAGCATCGCGGGCTTTCCCAACGTGGTCGCGCCGCTCGGCACGGCGCTCACCGAGGACCAGCTGACCCTGCTCTGGCGCATGGCGGACGAGCCGATCCTCTGCTTCGACGGCGACAAGGCCGGCCAGCGGGCCGCCTACCGGGCGCTCGAGACGGCCCTGCCGAGCCTGACCGCGGGCAAGTCCCTGCGCTTCGCTATCCTTCCCGAAGGGCAGGATCCCGACGATCTGGCCCGGGCCGGGGGGGCGGCCGCGGTGGAGCGGGTCCTCGGCGCCGCAAGGCCCCTGGTGGACATCCTCTGGGCGCGGGAGATGGAGGCGGGGCCCCTCGACACCCCGGAGCGGAGGGCCGCCCTGGAGCGGCGTCTGCGCGAATCGCTGTCGCTGATTCGCGACGAAACCCTGAAGAAATACTACCGGGAGGAGGTCGAGACCCGCCTTTCGGCCCTGAATCCCGATTCCCGACCGAACCGGTTCAACCGGAAAGGAGGGGGAGGTCGGTACGAGCGCCGCGGGCCTGCCCCGACCCTGCCGAGCACCCGTCTGAGCGTGTCTCCGCTGCTCGCCCGCAGCCCGCTTTTCGCCGGCGGATCGACCGAGAGTCCGCGGGAGGCGATCATCCTCTGTACTTTCCTGGTGCATCCCGAGCTCCTGCAGAATCATGCGGAAATCCTTGCAGGGCTTGAACTTGAGGGGCGCTCCACCCAGATAGTGCGTAACCTGCTGCTCGACGGAGCGGCCAGTGGGGAGCCTGCCGACATCGATATCATGAGGGCCCGCCTGGAGCGGGCCGGCCTAGGGTCGGTTGCGGACAGACTGACCGCATTGGTGCGTCCCGGCGACCGCTGGATGCTCGATCCGCACGCGGATCCCTTGCGGCTTGAGGACGCATTGCGGCAGGCGATCACCTTGCATCGTCGTGCACGCACGTTACATAGCGAACTTCGGGCAGCTGAACGCGCGCTCGCCGAAGAGGACAATGAGGCCAATCTCGCCTGGCTGCGGGAGGTCCAGAACCAGCTGTCCTCCGTCGAGGGTGCCGAGGCCGACCGGGACGGCGGCGCTCCCAGCCGGGAGCATTGACATCCCAGGGTCAGAGCATGGCAGAGGCGGGCAGGAGCGGTTCGAGCAGGGGATGGTTAACGGTTAGTCAAACGATTGACTGTTTCATGGTTGGGAAAAAATTTCGGGTGGTAGGGCCCCAGAGCTTTGCCGCCCATTCGCGCATCGTCGAGCCCGCTGGGGGGACGGACGGAGCGCCGGAGTAGAGCAAAGCATGGCGACGAAGGAAACCGAACGGGACGAGGCCGATACCGCAGCGCGCGAGCCGCAAAGCGACGGGCCGCTTCTCGACCTGAGCGATGCCGCCGTCAAGCGGATGATCAAGCTCGCGAAGAAGCGCGGCTATGTCACCTATGACGAGTTGAACGAGGTTCTGCCTCCGGAGGAGTTCTCCTCGGAGCAGATCGAGGACGTGCTCGGCCAGCTCTCCGAGATGGGCATCAACGTCGTTGAGGCCGAGGAGACCGAGGAGGGCGCTCAGCCCGAGGCCGAAGAGGACGAAGTCGAAGGCGGCGATCTCGTCGAGACCTCCCAGACCCGCGCGGTCGCGGTGCGCGAGACCACGGCCAAGGAGCCGACGGACCGCACGGACGATCCCGTTCGCATGTACCTGCGCGAGATGGGCTCGGTGGAGCTTCTGTCGCGTGAGGGCGAGATCGCCATCGCCAAGCGCATCGAGGCCGGCCGCGAGGCCATGATCGCGGGCCTCTGCGAAAGCCCGCTGACCTTCCAGGCCATCATCATCTGGCGCGACGAGCTCAACGAAGGCCGGGTGCTTCTGCGCGACATCATCGACCTCGAGGCCACCTATGCCGGCCCGGACGGCAAGGGCGCTCCCAAGGTGGACGCTCTCGGCGAGGAGGCCGAGGAACAGGCCGCCGAAGGCGACGAGGCGACCCCGCCCGAAGGCGAGATGGACGATGACGACCTGGAGAACAACGTGTCGCTCTCGGCCATGGAAGCCGAGCTGAAGCCGCGCGTTCTCGAGACCTTCGACTCGATCGCCGACAACTACAAGAAGCTGCGCCGCCTGCAGGTCGAGCATGTGGAACAGCGCATGCAGAACAAGCAGCTGACGCCGGCCCAGGAGCGCAAGTACCGCGAGCTGAAGGCCGACATCGTCGCGTCCGTGAAGTCGCTCTCGCTCAACAACAACCGCATCGAGGCGCTGGTCGAGCAGCTCTACGACATCAACAAGCGGCTCATCTCCCATGAGGGCCGCCTGATGCGCCTGGCCGAAAGCCACGGCGTCGCCCGCGAGGACTTCCTCAAGCACTACCAGGGCTGGGAGCTCGATCCCAAGTGGGTGCTGCGTGTGTCCAAGCTCGGCGGCAGGGGCTGGAAGGACTTCGTCGCCAAGGCGAAGGACCATATCCACGAGCTGCGCGAGCAGATCCACAACCTCGCGAGCGAGACGGGCCTGGAGATCCAGGAATTCCGCCGCATCGTGATGATGGTGCAGAAGGGCGAGCGCGAGGCGCGCCAGGCGAAGAAGGAAATGATCGAGGCCAACCTGCGCCTCGTGATCTCCATCGCCAAGAAGTACACGAACCGCGGCCTTCAGTTCCTGGACCTGATCCAGGAGGGCAATATCGGCCTCATGAAGGCGGTCGATAAGTTCGAGTACCGGCGCGGCTATAAGTTCTCGACCTACGCCACCTGGTGGATCCGGCAGGCGATCACCCGTTCGATCGCCGACCAGGCCCGCACGATCCGCATCCCGGTGCACATGATCGAGACGATCAACAAGATCGTCCGCACCTCGCGCCAGATGCTGCACGAGATCGGCCGCGAGCCGACCCCGGAGGAGCTGGCGGAAAAGCTCGCCATGCCGCTGGAGAAGGTGCGCAAGGTCCTGAAGATCGCCAAGGAGCCGATCTCCCTCGAGACGCCTATCGGCGACGAGGAGGATTCGCATCTCGGCGACTTCATCGAGGACAAGAACGCGATCCTGCCCATCGACGCGGCGATCCAGAGCAATCTTCGTGAGACAACGACGCGAGTTCTCGCATCGTTGACCCCGCGCGAGGAGCGCGTGCTGCGCATGCGCTTCGGCATCGGCATGAACACCGACCACACCCTCGAGGAGGTCGGCCAGCAGTTCTCGGTGACTCGCGAGCGCATCCGCCAGATCGAGGCGAAGGCGCTGCGCAAGCTGAAGCACCCCTCGCGGTCGCGGAAGCTCCGGAGCTTCCTGGACAACTAAGCCAATCGAAAAGGCGGGCCTCGGAGCCCGCCTTTTTCATGCGCCAAGCGTGACGAATGCGATGCCGCCCGCGGCAATCGCGGCGGCGCTCGCGCCTGACACGATCCAGCCTGCCTTCCCTGTTCCCAAGCTGAACGCCATGCCGGCCTTCACCACTGTGTTGACGGCGGCGGCGGCGCCGATGCCGAGCACGGCCGTCGCGAGGCCAATGTCGCCCTGCGACAGGCGCGCGAGCGAGAGCGTGATCGCATCCACGTCCGCGATGCCGGAGAGCGCCGCGAGCACGATAAGGCCCGCGCCGCCCATTTCGGTGCTGATGACCTTCGCCAGAAGGCTGATGACGGCGATGAGGCCCGCCAGCTTCAGGGCCGTGCCGAGATCGAAGGGATTCTTGATATCGAGCTGGGGCCGCTCGGTGCTGCCCCGCCCGTGGAAGAGGAAGAGCGCGCCTCCCGTTCCCGCCAGGATCGCGCAGGCGGCTCCCAGCGGCCAGGCGAGGGGGACAAGAAGCGCCTTGTTGAGTGCGCTTCCCACGACGATCACACGAAGGACCATGACGGAGCCGGAGAGCAGGATGCCTCCCGCGAGCAGGGGGCTTGCGGCCGGGTGCTCCCGCGCCATGCGCGCCAGCGTCACAGTCGTGGCGGTCGAGGAGGCGACCCCACCGGCGACCGCCGCGAGCGCGACGCCTGCCTGGCTCCCCATGATCCGCACGGCGGTGTAGCCGGCGAAAGAGATGGCGGCGATGATGATCGCGAGCAGCCAGATCTCCGCCGGGTTGACCGCATCCCACGGATCGATGGTCCGGTCCGGCAGGAGCGGCAGGGCCAGGAAGGTCATCGCCAGGAGGATGAGAACGGAGCGGATCTCAAGCCAGGTCAGGCGTCGCAGCCAGGAGTGAAGCGGCTGCTTGAGCGCCAGGATGAGCGTGACGAGGACGCCGGCGGCAATGGCGACCTGAAGATCGCCGAGAACCGCATAGGCCCCTATAGCAAAGGCGAGAAGCGCGGCCACAACCCCGGTGACGCTGAAATTGCCCTCCGTCCGCGCCTCGAGCCAGGCGAAGGCGCTGAAGCCGAGGGCGAAGCCGAGAAAGGAGAGGCCGAGCACGACGGCGTCCGTCAAGCTCGCCAGAATGGCGGACAGGGCTCCGAGCAGGGCAGTGAGCGTAAAGGTGCGCAGGCCCGCGGTGCGCCCGCCCTCCGCCTCGTCCCGCTGCCGCCAGCCGCGCTCGAGCCCGATCAGGAGCCCGATGGCGAGCGCCACCGCAAGGCGAAGGAGAAGAGGGCTGTCGGTCATGCCTGTTCCTGCCACTTGGAGCCGGTCGGAACAACGGTGCGAGATCCGGCCCCGGTCTCGCGGGCCTCCTAGCATGGCCAAGCTTGCGGCAACACCTCCGCTATCGGCAGGATCAGTCTATGGAGCCCGTCGCAGCCGATTCGTCCGCGTCTGCGGGATTGCCCTCGACCGCCGGGATGATGCCGTTCTCCATAAGGCCGTGGAGCTGGCCCACGTAGTTGTCCACCCGCGAGGGCTCCGACGGGTCCGACGTCATGACGACAGTGAGGTCGAGGCTCGGCACGACATAGAGCATCTGCCCGCCATAGCCCCAGGCGTAATAGACCGGGTGTCCCCGCATCTCCCGAATGAACCAGCCGTAGCCGTAGGGATCGCCGGTGAAGGGCGAGCTGGTCCGCGGTGTCCAGGATTGCCTGATCCAGCTCTCCGGCAGCACGCGCTCGCCGTCGATGACGCCGCCAAGGCGGTACATCTCGCCGAAGCGCAGGAGCGCGCGGGGCGAGAGGGCCATCTCGTTGCCGCCGAGATAGATGCCCTGCGGGTCGCGGGTCCAGGGCGGGATCTGGATGTCGAGCGGTTCCCCCAGCCAGTCGCGGGCAAGCTCCAGCGTGCTGCGCTTCGAGGCCCGCGTCAGGGCCGCCGAGAGGAGATGCGTGCTGCCCGTCGAGTAGAGCATGCGTCCGCCGGGCTCGTCCACGAAGGTGCGGGAGAGCGCGTTGCGCACCCAGTTGCCGCTGCTCACCCAGGAGCCGTAATTGCGGCCCGACGTGCGCTCCAGCCCGGCCCGCATGGATAGAAGATGCCCGATGGTGATCTGGGACACGCGCTCGTCCGCATCGTCGGGCACGCTGTTCTCCAGGATCGACACGAGAGGCTGGTCCACGCCCTTCAGGACGCCCTTGTCGATGGCGATGCCCACAAGGGCCGAGATGACGGTCTTCGAGGCGGACTTGATGTTCACGGGGCTGTCGAGGGGGGGGCGCGGAAGGACTGTTCCGCGAGAATGTCGCCGTCATGGGAGACGATGAGAGAGCGGAGATTCTCCAAGCCCTTCGCGCGCTCGACCGTCTCCTCGATGAGCTTGGCGTCAGGCTCCCGCGCCGGTGCAGGCTGGGCCGCAGCACGGAACAGGCAGCCTGAGAGCAGAACGGCGACGAGGCCGGCCTTGAGCGGCCGTGATCGTAGGAAGGCCATGCACGACATCCATTGCTGGCGAAAACGGGACCGGGGAGGGCTCCCGGCAATAACGCCTGCGAAGCCTTCTGGGACCCGTTTGCGACTTCACGGTTTCGCGGTGCTGGCGGAAGGCATGGAAAAGGCGGGCCCTAGCCCGCCTCATCCTTGTGTTTCTCCAGCCTGGTTCAGAGCAGGAAGTCAGACGCGCCGATCAGCGAGACCTTCTCGTTCAGCAGCGTGATCGAATGCCCATCGGCCTTTATGATCACGTCGTCAACGCGGCCGTCCTTGTCGGCGTCGATCTTGGCGATCGAAAGCTCCTTGAAGCTCAGGCCGTTGCTGCGCAGATCGAGCCGGTCGACGCCGTTCTGGAAATCCTTGATTGTGTCGGAGCCCCACTTGCCGCGGAAGCGGAAGCTGTCCGCGCCCGAGCCGCCGACGAGATAGTCGTCGCCGGAGCTGCCGAGGAGGACGTCCTTGCCCGAACTCCCGTAGAGCTTGTCGTTGCCGGTGCTGCCATAGATCTTGTCGGTTCCGGCATAGCCGTAGAGCTCGTCGTTGCCTCCATAACCCTTGATGACATCGGCGCCGGAGGTGCCTTTGAGGGTGTTGCCGGACGACGTGCCGGTGATCGTTTCCGTCGTTGGGGTGGGCGTGGTCGGCGAGGAGGTCGCCGTTCCCGTGCCGGACGCGGAAGGATCGACGAGGTCGAGCTTCACGTTCTTCGTGCCGATGGTGACCTGCTTCGTCACCGGCGTGATGCCGCCGCCAGTGAATGTGACGGTGTAGGTGCCGGCCGCGAGCGCGAGGCTGTAGCCGCCCGCGCTCTGCGTGGTGGTGGCGTATTTGGCGCCGGAGCTGCTCACGGCGGTGATGGCGATGCCGCCGAGCGCCTCGCCCACGTCGTAGGAACGGTCGGTGTCCTTGTCGTCGAACGCCACGCCGGTGAGGAAAACCTTCGAGCCGGAGCGCGCGAAGTTCTCCGTGACGAAAGCGCCGTCCCAGCCCTTGTACTCGCCCGTCTCGAAGCCGATGCCGACCTCGCGGAAATTGGCGTTGAGGATATTCGCCTTGTGGCCCGCGCTGTTCATCAGGTTCGTGTGAAGGAGCTTCACCTCGTCCTGGAAGCCCGTGGGCGAGCGCGTGCTGGCCCAGGCGATATTCTCGGCGGAGGCCCACGACCCGGTGAAGCTGTAGCCCGCATCCTTCATGCGCTGTGTCGGCGAGGAACCGGATGCGCCCGTATGCGAGAAGGTGTCGGTCGCGATCATCCAGTCGCTGTGCGATTCCGCCGACTCGTTGAGGTCGCCGTTGAAGGCGAGCGGCTGCGCGCCGACCTTGGCGCGTTCGGCATTCACCAGTTCGAGCATGTACTGCTCATAAGCCGTGGCTTGAGACATCAAACAACCCCTTTGCAAAATTGTTGGGGCCCGATTCGACGGGCTTATTGTCAAGGTCTCCCGGGCTAGGGACCAATTGGGAAGATGTTGTGGCGCGCTTGGCAGGTAAGGATTCCTGTAGCTCAAGGCCGCCGATTTCGATGGGTGTTACATTGACGCAGCCCGCCCTTGAAGAGAGGCGCTCCTCAGCCAAGTACAGGTGTGAGTTTTCGGGCATCCTCTCCGACGGTCCGAAGGATTGGGTTCTCGCAATCAGTGACGACCCGGCGCAGCTTCGGGCCACGACAGGAGTTTTCATGGCCGCACGGGTCATCAAGGACGACCAGCCTCGCGTCTATTTCGATTGCAACAAGTGCCCCGCCTTCTGCTGCTCGATCTACGAGCGCGTCGTGGTGACGAAGCGCGACATCAACCGGCTCGCCAAGCATTTCGGCCTCTCCTTCGAGGAGGCGCGGGACCGCTACACCACGCAGTTCGAGGACGAGCGCGTGCTCAAGCGGGTGAAGGACGCGATCTTCGAGCGGACCTGCACCTTCCTCGACCAGAAGACCCGCGGCTGCACGATCTATCATGCGCGTCCCGCCGTCTGCCGCTCCTATCCCGGCCGCTCGCGCTGCGCCTATTACGACGTTCTCCGCTTCGAGCGGGTCCAGCAGGGGGATGAGAGCGTGGTCCCGCAGATCACCATCACCTTCCGCGAGGTCGAGGAAGAGGTGGTGGACAATGCCGAAGGGCCGGAGCCGATCTACGAATGGGGCGAGCGGGAGGAATGAGCGGGGGAATACCCGGCCGGCAACCCAGCCTTGCGTGACATCATGGCGATCGGAAGCGTTTTCTGGTGTATAGCCAGCTTGGAAACGCCTGAAAGCCAAGGTCGACCTTGGCCGCCCGACAAGAAACGCCAATGGACACCAAGTCGCCCGCCATCGCCGTCGCTCCCGTTCGCACCACGGCGGAGACGGTCGCCGTTCCGATCCTGGCCGCCATCAGCGTTTCGCACTGCCTCAACGACCTGATCCAGTCGCTCCTTCCTGCGATCTACCCGATCCTGAAGGCCAATTTTCACCTGGATTTCGGACAGATCGGGCTTCTGACGCTCACCTTCCAGCTCACCGCCTCGCTGCTCCAGCCCCTGGTCGGCATCTACACCGACAGAACGCCCAAGCCCTTCTCCCTCGTCATCGGCATGGGCTTCACCCTCTTCGGCCTGCTGATGCTGTCGCGGGCGGGTTCCTATCCGCTGCTGCTCGCCGGGGCGGCCTTCGTCGGCATGGGGTCCTCCGTCTTCCACCCGGAATCCTCCCGCGTCGCCCGCATGGCGTCGGGCGGGCGGCACGGCCTGGCGCAGTCGGTCTTCCAGGTGGGCGGCAATGCGGGCACGGCGCTCGGGCCGCTGCTCGCCGCCTTCATCGTCGTGCCCTTCGGGCAGTCGAGCATCGCCTGGTTCTCGGCGGTGGCGCTGCTTGCGATGATTATCCTGTTCCAGGTCGGGCGCTGGTACCGGGCAAAGCTCGCCGACATGAAGGCCAGGCCCCGTCCGGCGGAGACAAAGCCTCTTCACACGAGGCGGCGGGTCGCCGCGTCGATCGCGATCCTGATGCTGCTCGTCTTCTCGAAGAACTTCTACATGGCGGGCCTGACCAGCTACTATACGTTCTTCCTCATCGCGAAGTTCCAGGTGTCGGTGCAGGACGCGCAGATCTATCTCTTCGTCTTCCTCGGCGCGGTGGCGGCCGGGACGCTGCTCGGCGGCCCTGTCGGCGACCGGATCGGGCGGCGTTACGTGATCTGGTTCTCGATCCTCGGCGTCCTGCCCTTCACCCTCGCGCTGCCCTACGCGAACCTGTTCTGGACCGCGGTGCTCAGCGTCATCATCGGCCTCATCCTCGCCTCGGCCTTCTCGGCCATCCTCGTCTATGCGACGGAGCTCGTGCCGGGCCGGGTGGGCATGATCGCAGGCCTGTTCTTCGGCCTGTCCTTCGGCATGGGGGGCCTGGGCGCCGCGGTGCTGGGCCATCTCGCCGACCTGACGAGCATCGGGACGGTCTACAGGATCATCTCGTTCCTGCCGGCCATCGGGCTGCTCGCCTATTTCCTGCCGCGCGAGGCGAAGCTGCGCGTGGCGTGAGGACGGGTGCCTACTGCCAGGAATAATTGAAGCTGATGCTGATGCGCTCGCTTTCGGCCTCGTTCAGCGGCACCTCGTGGCGCAGCCAGCTCTCCCAGAGCAGGACCGTGCCGGGGGCGGGCTTCATATAGGCGAATTGCCGGTTCTCCGGCTTCGCCTTCGCCTTGCGCGGCGGGGCCGCCATCATGAAGCCCAGGCGCGGGTCCTCGAGCTTGAGGGCGCTCGCCCCTTCCGGGATCGTCACGTAATAGGTGCCGCTGACCACCGAATGCGGGTGGATATGCGAGGTGTGGATGCCGCCGGGGGGCAGGATGTTGATCCACAGGCTGTCCATGACGAGCTTGCGGCCCTGGAGGTCGAATTCCAGCTCCTTGGCGTAGGCCGCCACATGCTTGTCGATCTCCTTCAGGAGATCCCCGAAGACCGGGACCCGCCAGGGCAGGTCGTTCAGCGAGGCATAGGAGGTGTAGCCCGGATAGCCGTGCTTGGCGCACCAGCGCTGGCCGGCCTCGTCGTCCTCGGCGATGGACAGGCAGGCGGCCTCGAGCTCCGCATTGCGGCGCAAGGCTTTGTCGCCGGTGAGTTCGGCCCGGTAGATCTTGGTGACGAAGAAGGTGTCGATGCTTGCCATGGGGCGGATCTAAAGCGGGGGAGGATTTCTGTCAAAATCATCTCCGGTTTGGGGTGCATAGAGGCTTTTGCGCTCCGAATCGCCCCCGCGACTTGCAGGATCGGTCGGGACAACACACCTTGGCCTTGTCATGCTCTCCTCCGTCTCATCAGCCCTTCCCGACGACCTGCTGACCCTGGCTCGGACCCTCGACGCCGGGACCCTGTCGCGCGTCATTGCCCTGAGGGACTGGCTGGTGACGGCGGCCGCCCGCATGGACGACCCCAACGAGGTCTTGATCGGCTTTATCCAGCATCTGATCGATCTCGGTCTGCCCCTCGACCGGGTGGTCTCGGCCATCGAGACCCTGCACTCGGAATATGCCGGGATCGGGCGGTTCTGGACCCGGGAGGAGGGGGCCGTGGTGCGCTACCTGCCCCACGGGGAGCGCCGCGAGGCCGTCTACCAGACGAGCCCCTTCGCCCATGTGAATCGGACCGGGGAATGGCTGCTCCTTGATCTCGCGGAGACGCCGGACGATCTCTTCCCGGTCGTTCCGGAACTCGAGGAAGCGGGCTACCGCCACTATCTCACCATTCCGATCCGCTTCACCAACGGGGCGGAGAACGGCATCTCCTTTGCGACCCGCTCGCCCGAAGGGTTCGGCGCATATGGGCTCACGATCCTGCGCCTCGTCATGCCCTCCTTCGCCTTGGTGACGGAGCTGCGCGCCACGAGCAACCGGCTCGACGAGGTGCTGCGCATCTATGTGGGGGACGATCCGCACCGGGCGATCCTCTCCGGCGCGATCCAGCGCGGACAGGTGACGCGCATCCGCTCGGCCATCCTCTTCGCCGACATGCGCGACTATACCCGCATCTCGTCCACCCTGGACCCGGAGAGCGCGGTCGAGCTCCTGAACGATTATTTCGACTGCCTCGTGCCGCCCATCGAGGACGAGGGCGGAGAGGTGCTGAAGTATCTGGGCGACGGGCTTCTCGCCATCGTCCGCGACCGGGGCGACGACACGGGCGGCGCGCCGCAATCGGCGCTCACCGCCGCCAGCAAGGCCCTGCTGCGGATCAAGGCCGCCAACAACGAGGGCCGCTTTCCGGTGCCGATCAATGTCGGCATCGCGCTTCATCACGGCTATGCGGCCTACGGCAATGTGGGCTCGGGCCAGCGCCTCGACTTCACCGTGATCGGGCGCGACGTGAATCTCGCGAGCCGCATCGCGGAACTCAACAAGAGCCTGGGTGAACCGCTGCTCATGTCGAAGGCCTTCGTCGAGCATCTCTGGGGCAATCCCTCGGCGCTCGGTGCACATGCGGTCGAAGGCTTCGATGAGCCGATCGAGGTCTACAAGCCCTGATCCGGCAGATGCCCGCGCCCGTGCGGCGCATCGAGGTCCAGGATGGGCCCGAGGGGCACGATGCCGGTGGGATTGATGGTCTTGTGGCTCTCGTAATAGTGCCGCTTGATGTGTTCCATGTTCACGGTCTCGGCGATGCCGGGGATCTGGTAGAGATCCCGCAGATAGCCCGAGAGATGCGGGTAATCCGCAATCCGTCGCAGGTTGCACTTGAAGTGCCCGACATAGACCGGATCGAAGCGCACCAGGGTAGTGAAGAGCCGCCAGTCCGCCTCGGTCAGGCGGCCGCAGAGATAGCGCTGCGACGACAGGCGCTCGTCGAGAAATTCCAGGGTATCGAAGAGGGGGCGGACCGCTTCCTCGTAGGCCGCCTGCGTCGTCGCGAACCCGGCCTTGTAGACCCCGTTGTTGACGGTGTCGTAGATGCGCGCGTTCAAAGCATCGATCTCGGGCCGCAACGCCTCCGGGTAATAGTCGCCCGGCCTTGCCCCGACATCGTCGAAGGCGGAGTTCAGCATGCGGATGATCTCGGAGGATTCGTTGTTCACGATCGTCGAGGCCTTCCTGTCCCAGAGCACCGGCACCGTGACGCGGCCCGTGTAGTCGGGCTGTGCGGCGGTATAGACCTGATGCATGTAGCGCGCCCCGTGGATGGGATCCGGGATGACGCCCGGCCCTTCCTCGAAGCTCCAGCCATGCTCCAGCATGTGCCAATGCACGATGGAAAGCCCGATCATCTCCTCCAGCCCCTTGAGCTTGCGCATGACGAGGGTGCGGTGCGCCCAGGGGCAGGCGAGGGAAACGTAGAGGTGATAGCGCCCGGGCTCGGCCCTGAACCCGCCCGCGCCCGTGGGGCCGGGCGATCCGTCCCGGGTCACCCAGTTCCGGAAGGCCGCCTCCTTGCGCACGAAGCGCCCGCCCGTGGCCTTGGTGTCGTACCACTGGTCGTGCCAGACGCCGTCGACAAGCATTCCCATGCCATTCTCCTCACATCTCAAGGGGGAGAGTCTCGCACGGCCCGGCCAGCCGCGAAACGCCTCTCCAGGCTTCCCGATCCGCCCGTGACGGGCAGAGAGGGCGGATATCCCCGGTAATCAAGAGGGGGACAGCCTTCCATGGCCAGACCGCCCACCGGATTTCCGCAGGAGCGCTGGAAAGCCGCCCCGAGAGGACAGAATGCCATCGCAAAAGCGGCTTGACGGCTCCGGAGATGTATTACAGGAACATGGTGATCCCTTGCCGACCTGTCGGAAGGGCCTGTAGCTCAATGGTTAGAGCCGGCCGCTCATAACGGTCTGGTTGCAGGTTCGAGTCCTGCCGGGCCCACCACTTACTTGCGAAAGCCTTGCTTTCCGGTAAGTTTCTCGAATGGCAAAGCTTTCTCGATCGCGCTGTAACACAAACCTGTCCCACACGGGCGACGAGGATATGGCGCGTCATCCCAATCTTATGCTGCGGAAGGGTGTCTGGTATTTCCGGCGGCGCGTCCCCACAGAGCTTGTTGAGCTATGGGGCAAAGAGTTCATTACCAAGAGCCTGCGGACCGGCGACTATAAAGAGGCCGTGAAGCGGCTTCGCGTTGAGCAGGGCGAGGCTCAGAAGAAGCTTGACGAGTTCCAAGCCCAAGCGGCCCGGCGCTTAGCCGCCGAGCTCCAGAGCCAGATGGGGCACTAGCCTGCCCCATGAGGGTGATCCGGGTGTGATGTTAATTCAGGG
>NZ_JAJATX010000070.1 GCF_020866965.1 Microvirga roseola | reverse complement strand
CGCTAAATGTTGTGCCATCGGGCAATTCTCAAACGGGCTCTCAGACCGATCAAGTTGGCCGATCCGGGAGCGTCATTCGGCGTGAGCCAATTCCGGGACCCGCAGAATACCAACGTGTTCATCTATGGGATCGAAGTATTCGGCAGCGGCTGGTCGGGCCAAATCCACCTGGAGAACTTCAATCAGTTCCATCTCCCGCAAGGAAGAAGCATCTACGATTATCTCCTAGCTTGGTGAGCATCGGACTCAAGATTCACGAGCGGTTTGCATTCCGGTAAAATCGCAAGCAGCTCTGTAGGGCTTTGGTCTGTCGCCATTTCGGGCGGAAAACCGGTTCCCACTTAGCTCAAAACAAACGGCAGCTGCGCCTGGGCGTCCTGCTCCGCCTCAAGGCTGTCGCCGATGGCGATGCCGCCGCCGCTCATCACCTCCGCATAGATGCCGCAGTCGAAATGGCCATAGGCCTGCATGAGGGTTTTGGGGATCTGCAGGTCGCGGATGCCGGTGTCGGGGTCCACATTGGTGGCGGCGCAGCGCTCGATACGCTTGGTGACCTTCAGGCGCAGGCCTGATGGCGCGGTCAGCACCCGGCCGACGAGGTCGAACTCGGTCCAGGGCTCGAGGCCCTCGATATGGATGTTGCCGCGAAAGCGCAAGGGATCGACGGGCGCGCCGACGACGCTCTCCAGCGCCTGCACGCTCGCCAGATTGATGAGCGAAACGAAGCCGCGCCGGGAATCGGTGAAGCGGAAACCTTCGGGCGCGGCGAGCACTTTGGGCGGGCCGCGCAGCTCCTTCGGCATGTAGCGGCGGAAGAAGGCCTCGATGGCAAGCCGCCCCTCGCGGGTCGAGAGATCGCCCCGCGCCACCTCGCGCCCGCCCTCCTCGATAAAGAGGGTCGTGATCCTGTCGAGATAGCGGGTCTTGAGCCGCGCCAGCACCTCGTTGCGCATCAGCATCAGGAACTTGATCTTGGGCTGGTGCTGCGGGTTTTCGGGATCGAAACCGGCCGGGCCGTTCTCGATGGCGAAAAGCCGGTCGCCGGGAAAATAGTCGCCCTTCGCGAGGGTGACTTCGTTGAGCGCCTCGGGCGAGAGGCCTTTGACAGGATAGCGCTGGAGGGAGACGATGCGGATGCTCATGCACCATCGATAGAAGCCGCAGGGGCTTGGGGCAAGTCGGCTCCCTGTGAGTACAAACGAAAAGGCCCCGCCGGACCGACGGGGCTCTTCCGTTGTTGCAAGAGCAACTCGGATCAGGACGTATCGCCCGACCGGGCCACCTTCGTCCGCTTGAGCTCGGGGGTGTAGTACCCCTCGCGCGCCGGGATGTGATCCTCATGCGATTCGTGAGGCTGCATGCCCTCATGCGCGGTCTGGTGCGGCGGGATCTTGGCGCCGGTATCGTTCTCCTGCTTCATGCGCAGGGCCTTCTCGGCATTCGCCTTCAGCTCCTCCCGGGCGCGCTCGGCCTTCTCGGCGCGGCGCTTGCTGGGGCTGAGGCGGGCAAAGAGATCGGATAAAGCCATTGCGTTTTACTCCTTTGCGTGCGGCAGCACGCCGTCGCTCTCGTCGCTGCGATGGGTCGGGGGCTTCTTGACGGTCTCGCGACTCGGGGGAATGTCCCGAGACGTCGCCATGGTGCCGGTGGAATCGCCGATATCGGCGCTCGCCCGGGCCTGCTCGGACGACCACTGCTCATTGGCGCGCGCCCGCCCGTCCTCCGTCGTGTCGGCGAAAGTCTCGGGCGTGAGTGACGGCTGCTGCTCGGCCGGACTTTCCGGCACCGCCAGGCCGAGCTCGGAATTACGCGCCAGGTCTGCGCGGGCCTTCTCGGCATCGGAACGCGGGTCGCGTGCCATCTCTACCTCCTTGGAAAAACCTCGGAAAACCGTTCCAGGGTCAATGCCAGGGCGGCGGACGGGTTCCCCTCTTGTTGTTCTGGATCAAGGCACCCACCTAAGCTTTCAGCGGATGCTTCCTGTGTGAGGGTCCGACATCGCAGGGTCTGCCTGTGCCTCCAGGAGGGCGGACGGACCTGAGGAGGGATGACAGATGAATTTCGAGAAATACACCGAGCGCGCCCGGGGTTTCGTCCAGGCTGCGCAAAATCTGGCCATGCGGGAAGGTCACCCGCAGCTTGCTCCCGGCCATGTGCTGAAGGTTCTGCTCGACGATCCGGAAGGCCTGTGCGCCGGTCTCATCGACCGGGCGGGCGGCCGCTCGCGGGACGCCCATGCGGCGGTCGAGCAGTGGCTCGCCAAGCAGCCGAAGGTCTCGGGCGCAGCCACGCAGCCGCAGGCGACCCGCGAGCTGATGCGCCTCTTCGACACGGCGGAAAAGGCGGCGGAAAAGGCGGGCGATTCCTTCGTCACCGTCGAGCGCATGCTGCTGGCGCTTGCGGTCGAGAAGGACACGGATGCCGGGAAGATCTTGGCCCAGGCGGGCGTCACCGCGCAGGGACTGAATACCGCCATCAATGCCCTGCGCAAGGGCCGAACAGCCGATAACGCGACGGCGGAGAACGCCTACGATGCGTTGAAGAAATACGCCCGCGACCTCACGGAAGCGGCCCGCGACGGCAAGCTCGATCCGGTCATCGGACGTGACGAGGAGATCCGCCGCACGATCCAGGTTCTCTCGCGGCGCACCAAGAACAATCCGGTCCTCATCGGTGAGCCCGGCGTCGGCAAGACCGCCATTGTGGAGGGTCTTGCGCTGCGCATCATCAACGGCGACGTTCCCGAGTCCTTGAAGGACAAGCAGCTTCTCGCCCTCGACATGGGCGCGCTGATCGCAGGCGCGAAATATCGCGGCGAGTTCGAGGAGCGCCTGAAGGCCGTGCTCGGCGAAGTGACGGCAGCGGAAGGCGGCATCATCCTCTTCATCGACGAGATGCATACGCTGGTCGGCGCCGGCAAGGCCGATGGCGCGATGGATGCCTCGAACCTCTTGAAGCCTGCGCTCGCCCGCGGGGAGCTGCACTGCGTCGGCGCGACCACCCTCGACGAGTACCGCAAGCACGTGGAGAAGGATGCGGCGCTCGCCCGCCGGTTCCAGCCGGTCTTCGTGAGCGAGCCTACGGTAGAGGACACCGTCTCGATTCTGCGCGGACTGAAGGAGAAGTACGAGCAGCATCACGGCGTGCGCATCACGGATAGCGCACTGGTGGCGGCGGCCACGCTCTCCAACCGCTACATCACCGACCGCTTCCTGCCGGACAAGGCCATCGACCTCGTGGACGAGGCCTCCTCGCGCCTGCGCATGCAGGTCGACTCGAAGCCCGAGGAGCTCGACAACCTCGACCGCGAGATCGTCCGACTGAAGATCGAGCAGGAGGCCCTGAAGAAGGAGACGGACGCCGCCTCCAAGGATCGCCTCGCGCGGCTCGAAAAGGAGCTGGCGGATCTGGAGGAGCAGTCGGCAGCCATCACCGCTCGCTGGAAGGCGGAGAAGGACAAGCTCGGCACGGCAGCGGAGCTGAAGAAGAAGCTCGACGAGGCCCGCAACCAGCTCGCCGCCGCTCAGCGTGCGGGCGACTGGGCGAAGGCCGGTGAACTCTCCTACGGCGTCATTCCGGGACTGGAGAAGCAGCTCGCCGAGACCGAGGCCGCCAGCGACGGCGCGGGCCTGATGGAAGAGGCGGTCACGCCCGATCATGTGGCGCAGGTCGTCTCCCGCTGGACGGGCGTGCCCGTTGACAAGATGCTGGAGGGCGAGCGCGAGAGGCTGCTGCACATGGAGCAGGATCTCGCCAAGCGCGTCATCGGCCAGAGTGAGGCCGTGGAAGCCGTCTCGACCGCCGTGCGCCGTGCCCGCGCCGGCCTGCAGGACCCGAACCGGCCCATCGGCTCGTTCATGTTCCTCGGCCCCACGGGCGTCGGCAAGACGGAACTGACAAAGGCGCTCGCCGCCTTCCTGTTCGATGACGAGACCGCGCTCGTGCGCCTCGACATGTCGGAGTACATGGAGAAGCACTCGGTCGCCCGCCTCATCGGTGCGCCTCCCGGTTATGTGGGCTATGAGGAGGGCGGCGCTCTGACCGAAGCTGTCCGCCGCAGGCCCTATCAGGTCGTGCTGTTCGACGAGATCGAGAAGGCGCATCCGGATGTGTTCAACGTCCTCCTGCAGGTCCTGGATGACGGGCGTCTCACGGACGGTCAGGGCCGCACCGTGGATTTCCGCAACACCCTCATCATCATGACCTCGAACCTGGGCGCCGAGTATCTGGTGAACCAGCCCGAGGGCCAGGATACGGATGCGGTGCGCGACGATGTGATGGGCGTGGTGCGCTCGCACTTCCGCCCCGAGTTCCTCAACCGCGTGGACGAGATCATCCTGTTCCACCGCCTGAAGCGGAGCGAGATGGGCGCCATCGTCGACATCCAGATGCGCCGTCTGCAGAAGCTGCTGGAGGATCGCAAGATCGTTCTCGAGCTCGGCGACGAAGCGAGGACCTGGCTCGCGGAGAAGGGCTACGATCCGGCCTATGGCGCGCGCCCCCTGAAGCGTGTGATCCAGAAGAACGTGCAGGACCCGCTGGCCGAGCTCATTCTCTCCGGCGAGATCAAGGATGGCGAGACCGTGCCCGTGCATGCAGGTCCCATGGGCCTGATGATTGGCGATGTCTCGGTCGGCAAGACCGAGCGCCCGCCGGAAGGCGTGCGGTTGAACTAAGCCGCATCGCCGCTGGTGACGCGAACATGGCCGGGCTCGTCCCGGCCATTTTGTTTCGGCCTTCGCCCTTCAGGAACATAGCCGAACCGCTGCCGTTGGCCTCCTGTCAAACGGAGGGTTCGATCCAAGATGCCACGCGTCGCCAAGCAACTTGCGGCTTGTCTCATCCTCATTGCGCTTATGCTTCCAAGCATGGTCCGTAGTCAGGAAACCGGGGATCTCGACGCGTTGCGGCAGAAAGCGTTGGAACTCGTCAACGAGGAGCGTCGCGAGCGCGGGCTCGAGCCGCTCACTCTTGGCTCCGCCCTGAACGAGGCTGCGCAGGAGCATGCGGAGGATATGCTCGATCGGAATTACTACGCCCATGTCTCTCCCGAAGGCGATACGGTCAGGGATCGATTCATCGAGGCAGGTGGAAGCCGCTGGCAACTGGCGGCGGAAAACATCGCCCGCTGCGAAGGCTGTGGAGGTCCTCCACAGATCAGCCGCGTCGAAGAACTCCACCAGGGGTGGATGAACAGTCCCGAGCATCGCGAAAACATCCTGCGGGAAGGTCTCGACCGGTTCGGCTTCGGCATTGTCGTGGGCGAGAACCAGACGCTCTATGCGGTCCAGACCTTCGCGGGAGCCGGCACGTCGCGGGATCGCCAACCGCAAGAGAGCGTAAATGCCATCGACCGGCAGCGGCAGAATGAACTGGCTGCACAGCGCCTCAACCGGGCACGGCAGAACGAGAGCGCATCGAGGATTGAACCTGACCCAGCCCTCATCGAAACGGCAGCCAATCTTCTCCCCAGGCAGGATCTCGATTCCTCTAGGCTCGGCGATCTGACCCAGGCTCTGCCGGAGGACGCGCGCAACGACTGGCGCAATCTTGCCGTTCTCATGGCCTCGTGCAGCGGATGCGGCACCGAACCGAACGCGGCGGATGTACGGTCCTTTCTCCAGCAGTGGCTGGATGATCCGCAGTACCGCGACCGGCTCCTCAACCGCGACTTTACGGATATCGGCTTTCTCATCCGTGCGAACGGCGAGGGCCTCAAGACCGCCGTGCTCGTGCTGGGCCAGCACCGCTGATCTCAACAGCCCCTGACGGCGAAGGGCAGACCGAACGGTCTGCCCTTCTGTTTCGGGAGGCCCTGCCTCGGAGTGAGTGCCCGACGATCACTCCAAAGCCCTGGAAGCCTGCAGGGGCTCCCAGGGCCTCGCGGTCTTAGTCGTTCTGGTTGTTCTCGTTGAACCAGCGCTGGTTATTGCTCATGCCAGTCTGGTTATTGTCCCACATGCCGGACTGGTTGTTACCCCAGCCACTCTGACCCGACTGGCCGTACTGCCGCTGGCCCGAGATCCCAGATGTCGTTTGCGGGTTGTTCCGGCCCCACTGCTGGCCGTACTGCTGCCCGGACTGGCCGTATTGCTGGGTCGTGCCGTAGCCCTGGTCGTCCCAGCGGCCTTGGCTCTGCCCGAACTGGCGGTTGCCCTGGCCATACTGCTGACCGGTCCCATAGCCATAGCCCTGGTTCTGGCCGAACTGACGGTTCCCGTAGCGCCGGTCGGAGTCCCAGCCCTGGGTTCCGTAACCCTGGCCGAACTGCCGATTGTCCTGGTTACCCCAGGAACCCTGGTTGCCCTGTCCATACTGCCGATCGGCTCCGTAGCCCTGGACAGCGCCGTAGCCCTGATTACGCCAGGTGCCCTGGTTCTGGCCGTACTGCTGGTTGCGCCAATTCTGCCGGTCTGTGCCGTAGCCCTGACCGTACTGCTGATTGGTGTTATAGCCCTGGTCGCCCCAGTTGCCCTGACCGGACTGTCCGTACTGCTGATAAGTGCTTTGAGCGTAGGCCATGCTGGTGCTGCCCATCATGAGAGCAGCCGTAAGCGTCGCAATCGACGTGTATCGCATGGGGTATCCTCCTGTTGATGTCACCATCGGGGACGCGTATCGCGCCCATTACGGCCATCCCGTAGGGGCCGATAAACCATCAGCATTTGTTCGCTGATGGAGCTCATGTCGGAGCTCAGGCAGATCTGCTCTCTAGAGCGCCGACGCTGGGCAACCCGTGGATGGAGGGATAGTTCAAGCGTGAGATTAAGGTTTAATCAGATAAAATTTTATCAGACGTGCCGCTACGCTTTCGACATCTGCACCTGCGCGATGAACTCGAAACTGAACACTAACACTATGCACAGGGGAGAATGCGGCCAATGGATGGGCGACACGCAGAAGTGTAGCCGCCTGCTGAGCTACCTAGCTGCAGGACAGCACAACCAAATCCTGGAAGACCGCTCCGGACAGGATCGCGAGACGCAACGCTGAAGCCGCCTATTCCGCGGCGGCGCGGTAGTCGTCCTCATCGTTCATGGGCTGCCTTGCGCGCTCTTCCCGGCGCGGCGCGGCACCCTCGCGCAGGAGCATGTCCTTGTCAGTGCGCTCGGCCTTGTCCTCGCGGAGCTCGCGCTTGGAGCGGCGCAGCTGCTTTGCTACCTTCTGCAGTGCGGCCCGGAAGGCGGCATAAAGATCCTTGTTCTTGGCCTCGCCGCTCACGGGCTTGAGTGCGCCCATATGCATGTTGGTCGTGCAGCGATAGGTAGCCCCGTCCCGCGTCACATGCACGGAAGCCGAGCTCAGCCGGCCGAAATACTTGCCTGCCACACGGCGGATATTCGTCCGGACGTAATCGGGAAACGCGCCTCCAAGATCGACTGTCGAGCTTTGCACCAGGATTTTGTCTTCGGTGTTTTGGTCCATTCGCTCCCTCCCGCCGTCTGTGACCCAGGGTATGACCGGTGCCCCAGGGTATCACAGGTCGTTCTCTGGCTAACGGAAATCCTTGCAGGAAGGTTTCGGCGTCCGCGGCCGAGAGCGGCCGCTGAACCAAACCTTTGCCGCAAGCGTTCGCCTGACGCTTCCCTTTGCAGGAGATGTTCATGTCACGCCGCCATCTCGTCATCGCAGGCTTTGCCGCAGCCCTTGTCCTTCCCGCCGCCGCGCAGCAGGTGCAGGAAAATCGGGCAATCCCCTACCCCGTCGATCCGGCCCCCGCAGCGCGGCAGCTGAACCCGGGTCTCGATCAGGGCATTCAGCAGCGCCAGCAGCGTCTGCAACAGGGCGGAGCCCCGCAGGACACGCGGTCCGCAGCCCCGCCGAGCGCTGGGAGAATGCCTGCGCAAGGCAACCAGATGGGCCAGACCGGGCAGACCGGCGTCGTGAACACACAGCTCGACGAGACGCAGAGCGCCGCCCAGTATATCCGGCAGAGCCTCGCCGTCGGCACCGTGTCGCTGCAGAATTCCTATTTCGCCCGCAGCAAGGCGCAGCATCCGCGCGTGAGGCAGTTTGCCGAGTTCGAGATTGCGGAGCAGACGGCGCTCGAGACCGTGCTGCAATCCTTCAACGAGCCTGCAGCCACCGCCTCGACGCGAGCTGCGCAAGCCGCCTCCACGGCCCCGGTGATCCCGCCGCAGAAGGACGCGCCGATGGTGCAGCTGTCCCATGCCCAGCCGGGTCCTGCCTTCGACCGGGCCTATGTCGAGGCCGAGATCAGAAACCACCGTGATCTGCTCGCCGTTCAGGAGCGCTACCTCCAGAGCAACCCCGCCAATCATACGGCGCGCAGCGTTGCCATGCTCGTCATCCCGCACGTGCGGGAGCATCTCGTGCTGCTGCAGGACATCCAGGGAGAACTCGGCCGCTGATCCCTCATCCGGCTCTGCACTTTAGGTCGCGGGGCCGGAACCCCCTCTCGCGACAGGACGTTGCCCTGAAAGACAATGCGGGCCCCATGCCCGCCAAGCCAAGAGAGGAAGACCCATGGCGCAAGACAAGCGTGGACGCCCTCCGGAACCCGATGTGGATGAGGTGATGGACGAGGTGGTTCGTAACGAGACGGGCGGGGATTTCGTTGCAGGCCCCACCCAGCGTAACAGCGTCGGAAATACCAAGCGCGCCGCGGCGAAGGCGAGCGGCATCATGGGCGCGTCGAAGAAGCTCGACCCCGATCTCGACATCGACCATGTCGACGATGGCCGTCCGACCAGCGGCTCGCGCGCCGGCCTCCACTCCTTCAAGGAGGTACCGCCGGAGGAAGGCGCGAACGATGCGCATTTCGAACTCTCTAATCAGGAGATTTCCGAGAGCGTTCCGACCACGGCAAAGAAGAGCCCCGCACCCCGTTCCGCACAGACGGAAGGTCCCATGGGCCCATCCGGCATGAGCGGCGGCTCTGCCTCCCGCGCTCGGGTGCCTGCCCCCGGCAATGCGGTCGACGTGCCCAAGGGCACTCTGGTGCGCGGCCACCCCACGGCCACGCAGTCCGGCGGCCGGTCGCAGTCCTCCACCGGCGACAACAAGCCGCCAAAGCGCGCCGGCCGCGCGGCGACGGGACAGGTCGAACGTCCTCTCTCGAAGGGCGGCTCGGAAGAGCGCTGACCGGCTGACCATTGCGATCCCAAATCCCGGATGCCCCAGGGCATCCGGGATTTTTGCGCTGTAATGCACAAGCCGGTCTCCCCACCCGCATCCCATGCATGGCTCACCCGACCGAAGGTGGAGTGACAGCACGAGGCCTCCCGCTTTATGGATCGTTCAGCCAAGAAGGCTTCAACGAAACAAAGCGGTCGAGGAAATACCCATGGATAGAAGAAAAGTTCTCAAGGGCGCAGGGCTTGCAGCAGCGGCGGGCGTCGTTGCGTCGCCTGCCATCGCGCAGGCGCAGCCGGAAATCCGCTGGCGCATGGCCTCGGCCTATCCCAAGAGCCTGGACACTCTCTTTGGCGCGGGCGAGATGATCTCGAAGCGGGTGGCGGCGGCTACCGACAACAAGTTCCAGATCCAGGTCTTCGCCGCGGGCGAGATCGTCGGCGCGCTCCAGACCCTCGACGCCGTCCAGAACGGCACGGTGGAATCCTCCTATACCCTGTCGAGCTTCTTCATCGGCAAGGATCCGACCTTCATGTTCGATACCTCCGTGCCGTGGGGCATGAACGTGCGCCAGCACAATGCCTGGATGCACTACGGGGGCGGCCTCGATCTGATGCGCGAGTTCATGAAGGACTACAACGTGTTCCCGATTCCGGCGGGACAGACCGGCGCGCAGATGGGCGGCTGGTTCCGCAAGGAGATCAACTCAGCCGCGGACCTGCAGGGTCTCAAGATGCGCATCGCCGGCATGGGCGGGCAGATCATGGCGAAGCTCGGCGTGGTGCCCCAGGTTCTTGCTGCGGGCGACATCTATCCGGCGCTGGAGCGCGGCACCCTTGACGCGGTGGAGTTCTCGGGTCCCCACGACGACGAGAAGCTCGGCTTCGTGAAGGTTGCCAAATACTACTACTACCCCGGCTTCTGGGAGGGCGGTGCGCAGCCCTCGCTCTATGTCAACATGGACAAGTGGAACGAGCTCCCCGCGCACTACAAGGCCGTTCTCGAAGCCGCCTGCGCAGAGGCGAACGCCATGTGCGTCGCGAAGTACGACGCCCAGAACGCCGAGGCCATCCGCCGCCTCGTCGGCCAGGGCGTGCAGCTCCGCGCCTTTCCGAAGGACATCATGGAGCAAAGCTACAAAGAGGCCTACAAGCTCTACAGCGAGATCGCTGCCTCCAATCCGAAGTTCAAGAAGGTCTTCGATTCCTGGAGCGCCTTCCGCGACAAGGAGCTGACCTGGTTCCGCATTGCGGAGCTGCCCTTCGACTACTTCGTCAACTCCCAATCAACGCAGCGTTGATGCGATGATCGAAGGCGGCTCGGGGAGAGCCGCCTTTTTTCTTGAGGACGTACCCTTCGCCCTCAGCTCCGGCTCGCCACGGCAACGCCCACAGCCGCACAGGCCATGCCTGCGATCTGGATCGGGCTCAGGGTCTCCCCGAAGAGGACAAAGGCCATGATGGCCGCGACGGGCGGCACAAGGTAGAGCAGCGTCGCCACGCCCACGACGGCTCCCTGCCGGATAAGGTAGAGCAGCAACCCGATTGCGCCGATGGACAGGCCGAATACAGCCCAGGCGAGCGCGACGATGAGCGGAGGCGTGAATTCCATCCGCCCCTCTTCCATCAGCAGAACCAGCGGCAGGGTAACGGCTGCGGCCCCGATATACTGGATGACGGCATTGACCCGCAGGTCCGCTGTCCCCGCCGTGCGCTTCTGCCAGATCGTGCCGAAGGTGATCGAAAGCATGCCGAGAAAGCATACGCCCAGCGCCACGACCGGCACGTCCCCTCCGAGCTTTGGCGCGACCACGAGAATCGCTCCCAGAAAGCCGATGCCGATCCCCAACCAGCGTCCCGGCGTCACCTTCTCGCCGAGGAGAGGCCCCGCCAGGATACCCGTCACGAGCGGCTGAAGGCCTGCCACGAGGGCTGAAATGCCGGCCGGCAACCCATGCCGGACCGCCCAAAAGACGCTGCCGAGATAAAAACCGTGCAGCAGGACGCCGGCCGCGAGCCCGTTGAACCAGCCCCGCCTGGTACGGGGCCAGGGCGCACGCACGGCAGCCACGATGACGACGAGCACCAGAATGGCGAGGACGTAGCGGACGAGAAGAAAGGTGAGCGGCTCGGCGTAAGGCGCAACCGTCCGCGCCACGATGAAGCCCGTCGCCCAGATGAGCACGAAGAGAGGCGGCGCAAGGCTGGCGAGGAGGTTTCGGTTCATGGACAAGGGCTTGGAAGGCTGACAGCGCGGCCCCTCCTCAAGAGGACTTTTTATGGGAACGATCAAGCGGAAAAGCAGATTGGGGCTCAAACAGGTGGGATTCCGCTGTTAGGATGACCGGCATTCCTGCTTGCCCGTAACCCTCGCCACCCCATCTCCAGCAGCCTGGAGAGATCCCTGTTGAACCGCCTTCGCCTCTATCTCGAGCTCTTCGCCATCGCCATGAACCGCTTCGTGCTGCACGACGCCTGGGCGATTGCGAGCCATATCGCCCTCTCCGTCCTGACCTCGATGTTTCCGTTCCTGATCCTGATCACGGGGATGGCGGGGCTTTTTGGAACGGGCTCGCTTGCCGACGAGGCGGCCGACATCATTCTCGAGGCTTGGCCGCGCGAAATCGCCGAGCCCATCGCCAACGAGGTCCACAGCATCCTGACCCACAGGCGCAGCGATGTCCTGACCATCGGCCTCGTGCTCGCCCTCTACTTCGCATCGAGCGGCGTGGAGAGCCTTCGGGTCGGCCTCAACCGGGCCTATGGGGTCCGCGAGACACGCTCCTGGTGGGTCACACGCCTCGAGTCCATCGCCTTCGTGATCGGCGGCGCCCTCGTGATGCTGGCTATGGCCTTTCTCGTCATTCTCGGCCCCTTCGTCTGGCGCGGCATCCTCTATTGGATCCCGGCTCTCCAGCCCTTCGATCCGCTGATCGGTTTCCTGCGCATCGGCGCGGCGACCCTCGTCATCGTGTCGGGCCTGACGCTCGCCCACAAGCTCGTTCCGGCGGGGCGACGGACGTTTCGGTCCGTTCTGCCGGGCGTAGGCGTGACGCTCGCGCTCTGGCTTTTCGGCGGCTTCTGCTTCGGCTGGTATCTCGAATTCTATCCGGGCGCCTACGCCTCGACCTATGGCGGCCTTGCGACCGCCATGGTGGCGCTGATCTTCCTCTATACGCTCGGAGCCATCTTCCTGTTCGGCGGTGAATTGAACGGCACGATCATCGCCGCCAAGCGCCGCCGCCTGAGCAAAGAAGAACGCTCCGAGCTGACCGACTACATGAGCGTGCCTTAGGTGCTGTCAGAGATTGGGTGCGATTCTGAGCTCCACTCGCGCCGACGCAACGGGCCGCGTGTGAGGAGCCACCTGATAGCCGATCTTGAGGTTGAGAACGGATTTGAACCTGTCGGCCGGCGCACTGAGCACCGTCTCGCCGATGATCTCCGAAGCGAGGCCGCTGCCGATACGGCCGCTCGCCATGTCGAGATTCATGCTGGGCGACAGGCGCAGCTCCGTGCGCCAGGCATTGAGCGCGACGTCGAGGGGAATGCCCAGAGTTCCGCTCACGTGCTGGGAATAGCCCGTCTCGATCCGGCTCAACGACCCGCCGGTCGAAAAGCCGACATGGACGCCACCCATGCTCTCCCAATCGCGGGACCAGAAAGCCTCCCAGCTTGCTCTCGACGAGAGAGTGGGAATGTCGCCGCCGTTGCGGGAAAGCTCGGTGCCAATGGCGAAGTTGAGATCGCGGAAAGGCTGCAGCTTGGCCCCGATCGTCCTATCGAACGCGGCGGCTTCGAAAGGGCTAACATCCGACGGGGCGATACCGCTGGCCCAGATTTCGGTTCGGGAAAGCCGGTAGGCGGAGCGGACGGGCTTCTTGCGTCGAGTGGCGGCAAGATGGTCGTCCAACCAGGACTGTGAAATGTCCAGAGTCCAGATCTCGAACGGGTCCTCCGCCCGAGCGATTCCCGGGACGAGAGCAGTGGCGAGCAGGAATGCTCCAACTCCACGGACAATCAATGACATCGTGCAAACCAGACAATAATCTTAAGGGCAAAAAATATTTGCGCCCCGCATTCCAATGCAGTCCGGTTAACAGCCTGTTAAATTGAAGATCAATGTCGGCCCATGCCCATTTTATAGCCATGATGCGCGTTCATTAGCTGCCTCAATTGCCAAAAATCGAGCTGTACGAGGCAGATAGTCTGATCAGGAGCCAGGAACGATCTTTCGATCGCCTGCGCTTCTGTGGCTTTGCGGCAACGGTGAGTCCAAACGAAAACGGCCGGGCATTGCCCGGCCGTTCCATTTTTCGCGGAAGGAGCACTCAGCTCACGATGCGGTACTTCACGAAGCCGTCCGGCGCATCGCCCATCTTCTCGACCTTGATGCCGGCCGGCTGGTAGCCGGCGGCATTCGGGCCGGTGGTGAAGGTCGCCGTGACACCGGCAGGCACGGCGAGCGACCAGGAGCCATCGGCCTTCGGTGCGACTTCCTTCTTCTCGATGATGTAGCGCATGATGGCGTCGCGGGTGAGATCCGGCGCCTCGAACACGATGGTGGTGCCATCATTGCCGGGGAAGTTGCCGCCGCCGCCTGCACGATAGTTGTTGGTGACCACGAGAAACTGCTGATCGTCCGCAACAGGCTTGCCGTTATAGGTCAGGTCCTTGATGCGGCGGGCATCCGCGTTCACGAGCTTGCCATCGTTGTCGTAGCGCGAGGCCTGTGTGGGATCGATCTTATACTGCACGCCCGCGATGACGTCGAAGTTGTAGGCCGGGAACTTGGAATTGATGAGTTCCTGCTCGCCGCCCTTCGCCACGTCGATCTGGTTGTAGATGCCGGCGGAGCGCTCGAGCCACTCGCGTACCTGCGCCCCCGTCACCTTCACCACACGGATCGTGTTTGGATAGATGTAGATATCCGCCATGTCCTTGATGGCGAGCGGACCGGGCTTGATCTCGGTGAAGTAGTTCGGGCCGCCGCGGCCGCCGGCCTTGAAGGGGGCCGCTGCCGACAGGATCGGCAGGTCCTTGAAGGTGGAGGCTTTCAGCTGATCCGCCACGTACCAGGCCTGCGCCTCGGCCACGAGCTTCACGGAAGCATCGTCGGCGACCAGCGAGTAATAGGAGTGGATCGGAACGCCTGTAGCGCCGACGGGCTCGCGCACATATTTCAGCGTCGCGTCATGACCCGCCTGCGCAGCGGCCATGACGACCGCATCCGATTCCACCTTCGCCACCGGCTTGCGGTCGACACGCTCGTAGATCGGGCGCGCCTCGGTGCGGAAATTCGCAACCTTCCAGCTGTTACCCTCTTTGGTGAGCTCGAGGTCGATCAGGCCCAGATGGCTGCCCCAGAAGCCGGCCATGACGGCGGGCTTGCCGTGGAGCGTGCCGGCCTTCGCGTCGACGCCGGGGATGTTGTTGAACTCCTTGCCGCCCGGGAACACGAAGTGCTGATGGCCGGTGAGGATCACGTCGATGCCGTCGACTTTGGCGAGGTGGAGAGCCGCGTTCTCCTCGCCACCCTTGCGCTCACCGCCCGCAATGCCGGAATGGCAGAGCGCTACGACGATGTCCGCGCCCGCCTTCTTCAGATCAGGCACATGCTTGTTCGCCGCATCGACGATGTCGATGGTGGTGGCCTTGCCGTCGAGATGCGACTTGTCCCACTGCACGATCTGCGGCGGCACGAAACCGATCACGCCGACCTTGATCTTCTGCTTGGCGCCCGCCTCGTCGACGAACTCACCGTCGAGTACGAGCCAGGGCTTCTGGAGTGTCTGGCCATCCGCCTTGACCACGTTCGCGCAGACCAGCGGGAATTTCGCCGCGCCCATGGCGTTCTGCAGGAATTCGAGACCGTAGTTGAACTCGTGGTTCCCGAGCGTGCCGCAATCGTAGTTCAGCTCGTTCATGGCGGCGACCATGGGGTGGACATCGCCCTTCTTCATCCCGCGGCGATAAGCGATGAAGTCGCCGAGAGGCGAGCCCTGGATCAGGTCGCCGTTGTCGAAGAGCAGGCTGTTCTTGGCCTCGGCGCGAGCACCCTTCACGAGAGTCGCGGTGCGGGCCAGGCCCACTGTGTCGTCGGGGGCATCGCGGTAGTAATCGTAAGGGAAGACGTTCACGTGGAGGTCGGTGGTCTCCAGGATTCGGAGCTTCACGACCGGCCCGGCGGCCCAGCTGAGCTGGGGCATTCCGGCAAGAGCGGCGGCGGCAACACCGGTCTGCAGGACGCGGCGGCGGGTAATGGATTGTGCCATGGGTCTTCCCTTGTACGAAACGGAGTTCGCTGTAGGCGACAAGAGCACAAGTTTTGTGACAGAATCAATATGAGCCGGCTCACCATAGAGCCGCATCCCGGTCCGGAAGCCCGTGGCGCGCCCCACCTCAGTGCCGGGAACAGCCTTTCGGGTGCTCCGTCCCTGGAAATCGCGCTTCGATTTGGCAGCTATCCTGGAAGCGCGGCACAGCCACTTTCTTCGGCCAGATCGAGCCGATCCCTTAAAACTGTGCCGAGGGCACCTATCAGGGAAGGGAGAAAGACGTATGTGCCGTAATGCGTATATTCCTTACGAGCCCTTGAACATCCTGAAGCCGGATATCTGGATCGTCGACGGCCCGGAGATCCGGCTCAACTACATGGGTCTGAAGCTGCCCTTCCCGACGCGGATGACGGTCGTCCGTCTACCGGACGGAAGCCTGTGGCTCCATTCGCCGACGGAGCCGGACGGTGCCCTCATCGAGAGCATCCTCGAACGTGGCCCCGTATGTTTCCTCATCGCCCCCAACACCCTGCATTACTGGTGGATTCCGGAATGGAAGGCCCGGATGCCGGATGCTGCCATCTATGGAGCCCCAGGCCTTGAGCGGGTTGCAAAACGCCCTCTTCCGATTGAGCATGTTCTTGGCGACACGCCACCGGCTGCATGGTCGGACGTCTTCGATCAGGTCCTGGTCCAGGGAGAAGGGCTCACGGAGATCGATTTCTACCACCGCCCCTCCCGAACGCTCATCCTCACCGACCTGATCGAGAATTTCGAGATGGGGCGGGTCCGGCAGTGGTTCTACCTCTATGGACGGCTCTCCCGTTGCAAGCAGAATTGGCTCTGATCAGCTCGGGTCAGTTGCAGACATCTATCCGGCGTCACCCGTCATTGGGGCGCCCAAATGGGGAATCCGCTCGCGCACGCCTCTATAGCTGGTCGACCTCACAGGCCGCGGTAATACTCAGGCTCGTTGCGCGCCGGTCCGACCTGTGCCTTTCATTTGCTTCTCATGCTCGCAATGCTGGTGATGTCCTCAGGCGGCAACGCGGTACGGCTCGCCCGTTCGCAGCACAGCCCAGATGATCCGTGCTGTCTTGTTCGCGACCGCAACCGTAGCTCTGTTGAAGCCGCGTCGCTCCCGAAGCTGGTTGACCCACTGGTTCGCCGGATCCGTCTTGCCCGGCGCGGTTCGCACGACGGACCGGGCTCCATGGACGATCATCGCCCTGAGCGGCTGCGAGCCTCGCTTCGAGATCCCCATCAGCACGTGCCGATCTCCGCTTGAGTGCTGGCGTGGGACCAGTCCGAGCCAGGCCGCCAGATGGCGCCCATTCTTGAACTCCGATCCATCGCCAATGGCGGCTATCATCGCGGTCGCCGTTTTTGGCCCGACGCCTTTGATCCTAGCGATCCGCTGACAGGGTTCGGAGGCGCGGAACACGCGCTCGATCTTCTGGTCAAAGGATCGGATCCGCCGATCGAGATCCTGGAAGAGGTCATAGAGCTCGCTGATGGCCTCCCGTGCTAGCTCCGTCAACTCAGGCTGCTGGCCGGAGAGGATCTCGGGAATAGCCCGCCTTGCCCG
>NZ_JAJATX010000007.1 GCF_020866965.1 Microvirga roseola | reverse complement strand
GCTCAACGAATACGCCTTCGATACCTTCATGATCCGCACCCGCGGAAAGGTCTAAATGCCGAAGAAACACGCCGGAACGGGCCGCAGCGGAACGCGACCCGTCCGGAAGGCGATCAAGGCGTTGCCGGCCGTGCTGGCGGCGCTGCTTCTTGTTGCAACGACCGGGAGCTTCCTGGGCGCCTGGTCGTGGCGGCTCGACCTGCTGACGCATTTTCGCCCGCAACTGGCGGCCTTCGGCCTGATCGCCGTCTTCGTTGCCCTCTTGGCGCGTTCCTGGGCAGCCCTGGCGGTGAGCCTCGTCCTGACCGTCGTCAATGCCATGCCGCTCGCGCCCTACATGGCGGGTGACCGTGCCGCGGCAGTCGGCGGCGTAGGACCGAGCGACCGCATCCGCGTCATGACCTTCAACCTGCATGGCGAGAGCACCGATCCGGAATCCTTGCGCCGGCTGATCGAGCGGGAGAACCCGGATGTCGTCCTGCTGACGGAAGTGCCTGATGATGCGGAACGCTCTATTCCGGATGATGGGCGATACCCGCACCGGATCCTGGATCGCCGGGGTTCGCCCCTGGACGTGCTGCTGTTCAGCCGATGGAAGCCCCGGGACTGGTCCGTCGACCGAAGTGTTGCATCCTTCCTCCCCGTTTTGACGGTCGAACTTTGCCATCCTGAAACGGAGACGAAGTGCTTCACGCTTGTGGGGCTTCACGCCGCCCGTCCATTCGGAGAAGCCGGTGTCCGCCGCCAGCGGGCGCAGCTCGGCGCCGTAGCGCGCGAGGTGAAGGCCGCCTCCGGCGGCGCGGTCATCGTGGTGGGTGACCTCAACCTGACCCCTTGGGCTCCGCTCTTTCAATCGTTCACAGAGCAGGCCGGACTGGAGGACAGCGCGAAGGCGAGGGGGCTTGCTGCAACCTGGCTCAACCGCTTTCCCCTCTTTGGCCTCCCGATCGATCATATCCTGGTCAACTCAGGCTTTGAGGTTATCGCAAACCAAGTGGGCGAGGATATCGGGTCCGATCATCTGCCCGTTCTTGCGGATCTGTCGCTCAAGCCGGAACAGGGCTGACGCTCACTTCGGCTTCCGTTGGTTCGGATCGAAGTGCTTCTTCAGGTCTCGCCAGCAATCGATGTAGTTCTCTTGAAGCGTCGGCAGCTCGGCGGCGTATTTCGTGACCCGCTGGGGGAAGCGCGTCTCGAACATGAAGGCCATGGTGCCGGTGAGCTTCACCGGCTTCAATTCCACGTTCGAAGCGTGCTCGAAGGCCATGGCGTCCGGCCCATGCGGCAGCATCTGGTTGTGGAGGCTCATGCCGCCCGGCACGAAGCCCTCGGGCTTGGCGTCGTAGACCCCGTAGATCAGCCCCATGAATTCCGACATCAGGTTGCGGTGGTACCAGGGCGGGCGGAAGGTGTTCTCGGCCACCATCCAGCGTTCGGGAAAGATCACGAAATCCACGTTCGCCGTGCCCGGCGTCTCGGAAGGCGCGGTCAGCACCGTGAAGATCGACGGGTCGGGATGATCGAACATGATCGCGCCGACCGGCGAGAAATGGCGCAGATCGTATTTGTAGGGTGCGTAATTGCCGTGCCAAGCCACCACGTCGAGCGGCGACTGGCCGATCTCCGAGCGGTAGAGCTCGCCGCCCCATTTCACATACAAAAGCGACGGCGCCTCCTTGTCCTCATAGGCCGCGACGGGCGTGAGGAAGTCGCGCGGATTGGCGAGGCAGTTTGCGCCGATGGGGCCACGGTCGGGCAGGGTGAAGGCACCGCCGTAATTCTCGCAGATATAGGCCCGCGCCGGCCCGTCGATCAGCTCGACCTTGAAGATCACGCCACGAGGGATGATGCAGATCTCGCCGGGCTCGATGTCGATCACGCCGAATTCGGTGCGGAACCGAAGGCGGTTCTCCTGCGCCACAATGAGACACTCGCCGTCCGCATTGAAGAAGTACTCGTTCTCCATGGAGCGCGTGGCGAGGAGCATGTGCGCCGCCATGCCGGTTTGCGTATCGGAGTCGCCCGCCGTCGTAATGGTGCGGATCCCGTCGATGAAGGTGAGGGGCTCGTCCGGGATCGGCGTTGGGTCCCAGCGCAGCTGGCCGATGGGAAGCTCGCTCTCGTCGCGGGCTGCCGGAGCCGTGCGCAGGAAGCCCTTGTCGACCTTCACGTATCGGCCCGAATGCTTCACCGCCGGGCGGATGCGGTAGAGCCAGGAGCGCTGGTTGGTGGCCTGCGGGGCAGTGAAGGGCGAGCCGGAAAGCTGCTCGGCATAGAGGCCGTAATTGATTTTCTGGGGCGAGTTGCGCCCGATGGGCAGCGCACCCTCCAGCGCCTCCGTCTCGAAGGAATTGCCGAAGCCCGACATGTAGCCCGGCACGATGGCGCTGGTGCGTTCCTTGGGTGACTGGAACCCGGAGACGTTCTGAAGTTTCATGGCGTTCTCCCTGGAGAGCGAATTGGATGTCCGGGGGGGTATTGACCCTGCGGTCCGGAAATCTAGTTGCTCATGCAACGAATTTCGTTTATTGGTTGCATGAGCAACGGTTTCTGTCAACGATGGCGTCACATTCCGCAGCAAAAAAGGAAGCCCCTGCACCTCTCGTGGTGCTGGAGCGGTTCCTCCCTTACCGGCTCAACGTTCTGGCGAGCCTGACCTCGAATGCCCTGGCGCAGATCTATGCCGAGCGTTTCGGCCTCTCGATCCCGGCTTGGCGGGTCATCGCGACCCTCGGACAGTACGATTATCGCACCGCGCGGGACATCGCGGCCCATGGGGTCATGCACAAATCCACGGTGTCCCGCGCCGTCGCTGCCCTGGAGCAGCGCGGGTTGATCGCGCGCCGTCCCAACCAGGACGACAGGCGGGAGGAGTTGCTGGAGCTGACCGCCGAAGGCCGGGAGATCTACGAGGCGCTGGCGCCCCAGGCGCTCGCCTTCGAGGAGCGCTTCGTGTCCGTGCTCACGTCCGAGGAGCAGAAGCTGCTGGCCGATCTCATCGATCGCCTCAGCGGCCACGCGCGGCTGATGGCGCCCGAGGATGCAGGGGAGGGCGAGGGGTGAAGCTCTACACTTATTTCCGCTCCTCCGCGGCCTACCGGGTCAGGATTGCCCTCCACCTGAAGGGCGTCGCATATGAATCCGTGCCGGTAAACCTGCTGAAAGGGGAGCAGCGGGAGGAGGCCTACGGGGCCGTCAATCCACACAAGCGCGTGCCTTCCCTCGACATCGGCAGCGCCACGCTGGTCCAGTCACCGGCCATTCTCGAATATCTCGATGAGGTCTATCCGGAGCCGCCGCTGCTGCCGGTCGGGGCCGTGAACCGGGCCAAGGCCCGGGCCATCGCCAGCCTGATCGCTTGCGATATCCACCCGCTCAACAATTCCGGCACCCTGGCCTATCTGAAGAAGACGCTGGGCCACGACCAGGCCGCTCTGGATGCTTGGTACACCCATTGGGTGCGGCAGGGCTTCGACGCTATCGAGGCGATGATCGAGCCTGGACCATACGCCTGCGGGCCGCGCGTCACGCTCGCCGATGTCTATCTCGTGCCGCAGGTCTTCAATGCCCGGCGCTTCAACGTCCCCTTGGACGACTATCCGAGGATTCTCGCGGTCGATGCGGCCTGCGCTGCCCTGACCGCCTTCCAAAACGCCGCGCCGGCCAACCAGCCGGATGCGGAGTGAGACGCTGCGCATCCGTCAACGGGGCGGATGCGTTATTCCCGTCACAGGAGCCCTCAGAAGGGGCCGATGCATAACAGGAGGAGACTATGGGACCATTTCCGCACGATGCGCCGCCGCCCGCCATTTCCGATGAGAACCCGATGGGCACGGACGGCTTCGAGTTCGTCGAGTTCTGCCATCCCGACCCTCAGGCCTTGGATCGTCTCTTCAAGACGATGGGCTTCTCCGTCGTCGCCAAGCACCGGTCGAAGAACGTCCTCCTTTACCGTCAGGGCGACATCAATTTCGTCGTGAATGCGCAGCCCGGCTCCTTCGCCGAACGCTTTGCGAGCCAGCACGGCCCCTCCGCGCCCGCCATGGCCTTCCGCGTGGTCGATGCGAAGCACGCCTATGACCGGGCGCTCTCTATGGGGGCGAAGCCGGCTCAGGTTGAAGTCGGCCCCAACGAGCTCGAGATCCCGGCCATCGAGGGAATCGGTGGGCTGCAGATCTATTTCGTCGACCGCTATGGCGCGAAGGGCTCGATCTATGACGTCGACTTCGAATGGCTCGGCGAGCCGGACCCGAAGCCCCGCGGCGTCGGCCTCTATTACATCGATCACCTGACCCACAACGTTTACCGCGGCCGGTTGAACGAATGGGCGGGCTTCTATGAGCGCCTCTTCAACTTCCGCCAGATCCGCTATTTCGACATCGAGGGAAAGCTGACGGGGCTCCATTCCCGCGCCATGACGAGCCCGGACGGCAAGATCCGCATCCCGATCAACGAGGATGCGGGCGAGACGGGTCAGATCGAGGAATACCTGCAGGAGTATAAAGGCGAGGGCATTCAGCACGTGGCCCTGGGCTCCCACGACCTCTACGAATCCATCGAGGCGCTCATCTCGGCCGGGCTCGAGTTCATGCCCGCGCCAAATGACATCTACTACAGCCGTATCGACCAGCGTCTGCCCAGTCACGAGGAGCCCCTCGACCGCCTGCGGAGGAACGGCATCCTCATCGACGGCGAGGGCGTGGTGGAGGGCGGCTTCACCAAGGTTCTGCTCCAGCGGTTCGGCAAGACCGCAATCGGGCCGATCTTCTTCGAGTTCATCCAGCGCAAGGGTGACGAGGGATTCGGCGAGGGCAACTTCAAGGCGCTCTTCGAATCGATCGAGGAGGATCAGATCCGCCGCGGCGTGCTCAAGCCTGACGCCGCTTGAGTTCCGGATAGGACACGATTCGACGGAGAGGCCGGGCACGTCCCGGCCTTTTTGCTGTCTGGACTAGCGGAACTCTGGCCAAACTGTGAACCGGCTTATTCACAGTCTGCCCCAAGGTTACGTTCCTTGAGAGGGGCGATTCCTCTCCTCGCATGCTTCTGACGGCTTGCCGCAAACGCTTGAAATTTAACACTTTGTTAGGAAGCTGGCTGAACCGTTACCGAGCAGTAAACGGCCGATGGCGGAAACGTTGCCTTTGTGCAACATGCCTTCGGAAAGCCCCCTCCGGCGCCCATTTTGCGCCTTGTTTCGGTTGCTTGCGGAGCGGCTCTGGCTAATGTGGCTCCAGCGACGGGGGCACCCCAGTCGTGATCCGGTGAGTCTCAGTCAAAGACGGGGTCACCGGGTTTCTAGGGGAAAAGGGACGTGTTTGAAGCTTCGTTGAAGCTGTCGAGGCACACAAACCCGGTCCCCCAGGGTCTCGAAACTTTGGAGGTCAACCATGAAGCTCGCTAAGAGCCTCTTCCTCGGATCGGCTGCGGCTCTCGCCACCGTCGCCGGGGCTCAAGCTNTAGGGGAAAAGGGACGTGTTTGAAGCTTCGTTGAAGCTGTCGAGGCACACAAACCCGGTCCCCCAGGGTCTCGAAACTTTGGAGGTCAACCATGAAGCTCGCTAAGAGCCTCTTCCTCGGATCGGCTGCGGCTCTCGCCACCGTCGCCGGGGCTCAAGCTGCCGATCTGCCCGCACGTGCGGTCGCTCCGGCTGTTGAATACGTTCGCGTCTGCAACACCTACGGTGCAGGCTTCTTCTACATCCCGGGCACGGAAACCTGCCTGCGCGTCGGCGGCCGCGTCCGCGCTGACTACATCTACGGCGAGACGTTCGACCGTTCGGATGACGCGTTCAACTTCTTCGTCCGTGGTCGCGTCCAGCTCGACGCCCGCACGGCGACTGCTTACGGCCTGCTCCGCACCTTGGTGCGCATGGAGATGAACCGCACGGCTGGTGGCTCCACCAGTGCCAACATCGCGCAGGCCTTCGTGCAGTTCGGCGGCCTGACCGCTGGTCGCGTCACCTCGTTCTTCGCGAACGGCGACCTGCCGACCGGCCACATGGGCACGCTGCGCTTCTACGATGCGCCCGACGTTGACCTGCTCGCCTACACCTTCTCGTTCGGCAACGGCTTCTCGGCCACCCTGTCGCTCGAGGATCAGCTCGAGAGCCGTGTCAATGGCGCCCTCGCGTTCGTTCCCGGTCTCGGCAACGCTCTGGTCTACGCTGGTCAGCGCGCCCCCAACCTCGTCGGTAACGTGAAGTACACCGGCACCTGGGGTACGGCCCAGCTCGCTGGTGCCGTCGGCCAGATCCGCAGCGACAACTTCGTCACCCTTCCGGGCGGCACTGTTGTAATCCCGGATACCGAGTACGGCTTCGCCGTGTCCGGTAGCGTTGGCATCAACCTCCCGATGCTCGGCGCTGGCGACGCTCTGTGGCTCAATGCCACCTACGCCAATGGCGCTCTGGCTTACCTCGGCTTCGGTGAAGGCGCTGGCGCTGGCACGATCTCCTACGGCGTTGCCAATGCCTACGTGAACCCGATCACGGGTGACATCGAGCGCGGTCACGGCTGGTCCATCGCTGGTGGTCTCCGTCACTACTGGACGCCCCAGATCCGCCAGAACGTCTTCGGTTCGTACGCGAGCGTCGAGTACGGCGCAGGCGTTGCTCCGTCGGCGGACTTCCGCGAGTGGCGCGTCGGCACGAACGTCTTCTGGCAGCCGGTTGCCGGTCTCGACATCGGTGTGGAAGTTCTCTACGCCAACATCGACAGCGACGGCTTTACGCCTGCTGGCGTCGAGAACGACGACTTCTCCGGTCGTCTCCGCATCCAGCGCGACTTCTAATCGGTTCAAGCCGATTGGTTGAAGGAAACCCCGGTGGAAACACCGGGGTTTCTTTTTTGCTGATAAGCGGTCGTCGAGTTGATCGCCCTGTGGCAGGTGGGACGCTGCAGGATCTTCAGGGCCGCACTGACCCTGCGCTCCTGGCCATCACCAAAGAGCGACTCCGCGACCGGGCTCGCGTCTATCGTTTTTACCCTGGAGAAGGGATTCAGTCCGGCCGCTCGGCTGCTTGAATCAGCTCTCTGATCGATTCGATCACGCTCCCGTCGAGGGCCGGAGCATGGCCCTGGCCCGGGACGGTGAGGGCCGTTAGGCGAGGATGGCGCTCTTCCATGCTGCGAAGGGCTTCTGCCGTCAGCAGGTCGGAATGGCTGCCCCGGATCGCCAGGACGGGGACAGATTTGAGCCCTTCAAAGAGAGCCCACAGCTCCGGCAGCGGTGTTTCAAGGTCGAGCGCTTCGAGAACGCGCATCAGGTCCGGATCGTAGTTCAGGACGAGCCGTCCTTCCTCTTCCCGCCAGGTCCCGCGCGCCAGCTTCTCCCATTGTTCCTCGGCGAAGCCGGGAAATTGGGCGTCCGACATCTGCCTCAGGATCTCTGCGCCCTCCCGCACGCTCGCCGGTGTGGGGAGCTTTCCCACATAGCTGCGGATCCGGATCAGGCCCTTCCCCTCGATCACCGGGCCCACATCGTTGAGGATCGCTCCAGCGATCAGGGCAGGCCTGACGGCGCTGAGCGCCATTGTGATCAGGCCTCCCCTCGAGGTGCCGACGAAGACAGCCTTTTCGATTCCGGCTGCGGTCAGCACCTGGAGCGTGTCGTTCAGTTCGATCCTGACGTCGTAGTTACGCCAATCCCGGTCCCACTCGGAGCGCCCGCGACCCCGGTAATCAAGGGCAAGAACGCGGCGGGGGCGGGTTTCGTCCTGGCTCAGGGCTTCCGCGAGGTCGTGAAAGTCCTCCGAGGTGCGGGCGAGGCCCGGCAGGTAGACGACCGGCAGGGCATCGCCGATATCCGGGCCGTAATCCCGTGCATAGAGGCGCAGGCCGTCCGAGGCCGATACGAAAAGATCCCGATAGGGGCCGCTCATGTCACATCCGATCCCGGTCTTGCTTCAACGGGCGGCCATCCTGCCCTAATCCTGGGCTTTTGTCGCATCTGCGGTCTCGGGAGCGGGAGGCGTCTTGTCTTTCAGACGCTGCCGGTAAACGTGAAGGTTCTCTATTACCCGCTGGACGTAGTTGCGGGTCTCGTAGAAGGGAATGCGCTCGACCCAGTCGATCACATCCACCTGCGGCTTGCGGGGATCGCCATAGGCGTTGACCCATTTCTTCACATTGCCGCCGCCGGCATTGTAGGAGGCGAAGGCCAGGATGTACGAGCCCTTCCAGTCCTCCATCAGCTCGCCGAGATGCGCCGAGCCGAGTTTGGCGTTGTAGGACGGGTCCTCCACAAGGCGCTTGAGATCGAAGCTGACGCCGAAGCGCTTCGCCGTCATCTTTGCAGTCGCCGGCATGAGCTGCATGAGGCCCCGCGCCCCTGCGCTTGAGACCGCGCGCGGGTTGAAGGCGCTTTCCTGCCGGGCGATGGCATAGACCATTGCGGGCTCAACATCGTCGCCCACCGGCTCGAAATCCGGAATGCCGGCAAGGGGATAGGCGTGCTCATCGAGAGGAAAGCCGCGCTGCTGGGCGATCTTGCCGATGGCGAGAACCGCGCGCGGGTTGCCTTGCGAGGATGCGAGGGCCGCCAGGGCATCGAGCCTTGCGGGATCGTCAAGGGTCTGGGCCAGATCGGTAGAGAGGATGATGGCGATGTCCTCCTCACCGATCTGCTGCAGCAGGCTGATCGCCTGGATCGGGACGAGAGCCTCGAAGACCTTGCGCTCGGTCTCCGTCAGGGGATCGACCGTCCTCAGGGGAACGATTCGGTCCAGTTTGATCTGTGCGAGCTGCCCGTAATAGGTCGTCGGATAACCCGCTGCACGCTCGAAGAAGGCCTTGGCTTCGTCCTTCTTGCCGGCGGCTTCCGCGGCGCGTCCCTGCCAATAGGTGACGCGGGAGACCGAGATGGGTGTCGTGGCGGTTTCTGCGATTGTCGCGAAATGTCGGGCAGCGGTTTGCGGATCGTCCAGGAAACGCAGGGCGATCCAGCCGGCGTGGAACTCCGCCTCGATCTGCTGGGCCGGTGATTCTGCCGTGTGGTGGCTCGCCACCTTATAGGCTGCCTTCGCGTCACCCTCGTCGAGAAGGGTGCGGGCGATCAGGCGCTGCTCGGCCCACCATTCATCCCCGTCGACGCGCAGTTCCGGGTCGCGTGGCGCCTGCGCAATGATCTCCGCCGCCTCGATCAGCTTCTTGCCGCGGCGCAGGTAAAGGGCGCGGGAGAACAGGTAGGACGGATCCTTGCGCAGGGAGGCGGGGACCGCCGCGAAAGCCTTCTCGGCCTTCTTCTTTCCCTGATAGATCCCCCTTCGGGCATCGACGAGGGACTTGTACTCCTTGCCCGCATAGCCCGCCGCGCGCAACGCGCCGCTCCAGCTTTCCTTCAATAGATGCCGTTCCATGCGGAAGCGGTGGTCGGCCACATTCAGCAGATCGGGAAAGCGCTCAACAATGCGCTTCTCGGTATCGGCTCCAAAGGAATCCTCGCGCCAGACATGGCGGATCAGCTCATTCGCTTCCTTCTCAAGACCGTCATCCTTCAGGGCGAAGGCGAGCGCCACCCGCCCAGTGGTGGTGACGGGAGGGTTGTCGGCGAAATAGGCGCGAATTTGCGTCGAAGACCTGCGTTCCGCCAGCAGCGCATCCTCGGCGCTCCTACGGAGCCGCGCGGTCACAGGCCAGTCGGGATAATCTTTCCGGAAGGCGACGATACGATCGAAGCTGACCGGCGTGCGGCTGCGGATGGCGTACCATTCCACGAGGGCCCGGGCCGCCGGTTGTGAGAGCTTCGTCGTCAGGATCTGGGCTTCAGTGAGATCGCCGCTGCGGTAGGCCTTGAGAATGTTGGGCAGGTAGTCCGGATCGCCCGGATCCCGGCTCGCGGATTCGAAACTTTCGAGCGAGCTTGGCGTCTCCGTCTGTGGGAGCGGCTGCGCCTGTTCGGTCTCCGGCGTGTCCGGGACTGGGGGAGTATCGCCGGCGTGAGCGGAGAGGACGGACAATTGGAAAAGAGCGGCCGACGCCAGAAGACGTGTGAGGAGACGCAATTCGAGACTCATCCTGTATTCCCCGCAAGACCCCCTTGTTGCCCGATGTCTTTGTTGTGACGTTTCTCTTGAGGAAACACCAAGAGCCGGGCTAGGACAACCTCTTAAATCGGCTCGTTTGCGCCCATGCGCCGCAACCCTTATGTGTTAAAGCCCGCGGACCTGAAGGCCCTGCGAATTTTTCGAGGATGATCATGACCCAATTCAGAGGCTCCATCACGGCTCTTGTGACCCCCTTCAAGGACGGGGCCGTGGATGAGGCGGCCTTCCGGGCCTTCATCAACTGGCAGATCGAGCAGGGCACGAACGGCCTGGTTCCCGTCGGAACCACGGGCGAAAGCCCCACCTTGAGCCACAAGGAGCACGAGCGGGTCGTCGAGGTCTGCGTTGACGAGGTGAAGGGCAGGGTGCCGGTGATCGCAGGCGCGGGCTCCAACAGCACGGCGGAAGCCATTGCCTTCTCGCAGCATGCGGAAAAGGTCGGCGCGGATGCCGTGCTGATCGTGACGCCCTACTACAACAGGCCGACGCAGGAAGGCCTTTATCAGCACTACAAGGCAATCAACGACGCCATCGGCATCCCGATCATCATCTACAACATCCCCGGCCGTTCGGTGATCGACATGTCGGTGGAGACCATGGCGCGGCTCTATGAGTTGAAGAACATCGCCGGCGTGAAGGACGCCACCGCCAACATGGCCCGCGTCAGCCTGCAGCGGCAGGCCATGGGGCCCGACTTCATCCAGCTCTCGGGCGAGGATGCCACGGCCCTCGGCTTCATGGCCCATGGCGGCCATGGCTGCATTTCCGTCACCTCGAACGTGGCCCCGCGGCTGTGCGCCGAGATGCAGAATGCCTGCCTTCAGGGCGATTACGCGAGCGCCCTGAAGGTGCAGGACCGCCTGATGCCGCTCCACACCAATCTGTTCATGGAAACCAACCCGTCGCCCGTGAAATACGCCGCCTCGGTGCTCGGCCTCATGAAGGACGATGTGCGCCTGCCGATGGTTCAGGTCTCCGAGGGCACCAAGCAGGCCGTGCGCTCGGCCATGGTCCATGCGGGCCTGATCAACACCTGATCGCCATGTCAAAAGACCCGAAGAATGCTCACCGCGTCGTCGCCGACAATCGCAAGGCGCGGTTCAACTACGAGATTCTCGACACCTACGAGGCCGGCATTGCGCTGACCGGTACGGAGGTCAAATCCCTGCGCCAGGGCAAGGCGACCATCGGCGAAGCCTATGCCGGGCCGTCGGGCGAGGAGTTCTTCCTCTTTAACGCCTATATCCCGGAATACCTGCAGGCCAACCGCTTCAACCACGAGACCCGCCGCCCCCGCCGCCTGCTGCTGCACAAGCGGCAGATCAACAAGCTGATCGGCGCGACGCAGCGTGAGGGTTTTACAGTGATCCCGCTGAAGGTCTATTTCAACGACCGCGGTCGGGCGAAGGTGGAACTCGGCTTGGGCCGAGGCAAGAAACTGCACGATAAGCGCGAGACGGAGAAGGAGCGCTCCTGGAACCGGGAGAAGGCCCGTCTCATGCGGGACAAGGGCTGAGAAGACGCCGAGCTCTAAAAATGCAAATGGCCGGGGACGCCCCGGCCATTGTCTTATCGGAAGTCGGTCCGGCCCTCAGATCTCGAAATCGTCGTCCTGCGGCTGGCGGATGCCGTAACGGCTCTCGAGGGCGCCGTTGCGTGGCTGCGGACGCGAACGCTCGAGGCGCTCGCCGTTCTCGCTCCGCTGGGGCCGGTCGGACGGGTCGCGGCCGATTCGGGAGGCGAGCTGCGACAGGTCGAGGAACTCGTCCGCCTGCCGGCGCAGCTCGTCGGCCACCATGGGAGGCTGGGTCGTGACGGTGGAGACCACCGAGACCCGGACGCCCCGGCGCTGCATGGCCTCGACCAGCGAGCGGAAGTCCCCGTCGCCGGAGAATAGGACCATGTGGTCGATATAGGGAGCGAGCTCGAGCGCATCGATGGCGAGCTCGATGTCCATGTTGCCCTTCACCTTGCGGCGGCCGGCGGAGTCGACGAATTCCTTGGTGGGCTTCGTCACCACCCGGTATCCGTTATAGTCGAGCCAGTCGATCAGAGGACGGATGGACGAGTATTCCTGGTCCTCGACGAGGGCCGTATAGTAGAAGGCCCGGACGAGGGTGCCGCGTCCCTGGAATTCCTTCAGAAGACGCTTGTAGTCGATATCGAAGCCAAGGGTCTTTGTCGTCGCGTAAAGATTGGCGCCGTCAATGAAGAGCGCGATCCGCTGCTGACCTGACATGAGTATTCTCTTTCATGCCTGCTTGGGCGGCATCACAACCTAACTTGTCAAAGCGACATCTCTTATTCACGCTTGAAAACATCTGCGCGATAAAATTACGACGTGCCCGAAAACAGGCTGTTGCTAACCCTTCAGACGAGTAAAATGACAACGCCGCAGACTAAAGACCTGTCCCTCCATTGAGTCAAGTTGTCGCTCCTGTGGCAGTCAAGCCATTTATGCAGAAGTAAACAGCTTTTTACGATTTGAGGCTGCGACTTCCCGGTTTGACGGCGGGGAGGGCGGCGAGCTCGGGCGGAAGCTGGTCCGGCGGATAGGCCGGAATGTCGAGCTGGACGAGGGACACGAGGGGAGCGCCCAGATCCGCCTTGCCGCCCGACCGGTCGATGAGGCAGGCCGCGCCGAGAAGCTGGCCGGGATGCTCCTTGAGGGCCGCCAGGCACTCGCGGGAGGACAGGCCCGTGGTCACGATGTCCTCTACCATGACCACCCGCGCGCCCTCCGGGATTGCAAAGCCCCGCCGCAGGGCGAACACGCCGTTCTCCCGCTCGACGAAGATGGCCTTGGCCCCCAGGTGCCGCGCCGTCTCGTAGCCCGGCACGATGCCGCCCACGGCCGGCGAGACCACGTAATCGACGGGCCCATAGGCCTCCCGGATCTTCTCCGCCAGGGGCCGGCAGACCCGCTCGGTGCGGGCCGGATCCTGGAACACGAACATCTTCTGCAGGAAGACCGGGCTGTGCAGCCCCGACGAGAGAACGAAATGCCCCTCTAGCAGCGCGCCAGCGGAGCGGAATTCATCGAGGACATCGTTCGGGTTCATGGCCTTGTCTCCTGCACGGAGGCTCTTTGGCAGGGGCTGCCGTGAGAGGCAAGAGGCGACTGTCGGTCGTCACGAAATCTGTGCGAGCCAGCCGGGCAGTTCGGACAGGGATGCGAGCTCCTTGAAGCGTGGATGCGAGGTGGGGATGGGGGCCGCCTCGTGGGCCCAGATCAGGTGGTACGGGACGAGAGCGGCATAGCTGCCTGCTTTCCAGTGCCGGCAGGATATAGGAGCGGACGGAATTGCCGACCATGGCGGCCTGCTCCGCGCCGGCTCCGTGGCGGGCGAAGGCGCGGCGGTAGGTTTCCGCGGTCTTCTCGCTCACGATCTCGACGCCGGAGAAGAACGAGCCCAGCCCCGAGGCTGCGAGCTTCGATTCCTGGTGAAAGAGATCGCCCTTGGTGATGAGGACCAGCCGGTAATCAGCGGAGAGTTCTTCGAGGGCCTCCTGAACGCCCGGGAGCGGCTCCACGGGATGGGCCAACATCTCGCGCCCGGCGGCGAGGATTTCCTAGAGCACGGCGCTGGACACCTGACCCCGGCTTACCTCCAGCGCGGTTTCCAAAAGCGAGAGGGTGAAGCCTTTCGCGCCATAGCCGTAGAGGCCGAGATTGCGCTTCTCCGTTGCCGCAACCTCCTCTTCGAGCCTTTTCGGATCGACGAAGTCGGAGAGCAGGTCACTGAAGCGCCAGCGCGTCATCTGGTAGAAGGTTTCGTTGTGCCAGAGCGTGTCGTCGGCATCGAGGCCTAGAACCGTGACGGACATTTGCAAATCCTGGAATGGCGTTTCAGCGGTGCTGTCGCGCCGCCTGTACGAACGCGCTGAACAACCTGTTGCCGGGATTGTCCTGAGTTGCAAAGGCCTCCGGATGCCACTGGACGCCGATAGCGAAACGCCTGGAAGGAATCTCGACGGCCTCGATCACCCCATCATCCGCCCTGGCGGCCACGACGGCCTGATCGGACACAGCGACGACCGCTTCCTGATGGCGGCTGTTCACGTCGAGCCGCGTCGCGCCCACGATGCGCGAGAGCATCGTACCCGGCACGATCTCAACTGAATGCATGGCGGCCCGGTCATCGTGGGTGAGAACATGCGAGCGGGTTTTTTGCACCTCATGCACCATGCGTGCGCCGTGAAGGCAGGCGAGCATCTGCATGCCGTTGCAGATGCCGAGCACCGGCTTGTCGCGGTCGAGGAACCCTCGCATGAGCGCCTGCTCGACCTCGAGCCGCTCGGAGGACGGATAGCGCGACCCGTCGCCGGGGACGTACCATTCGCTCGGGAACCGGATGCGCCCGCCGACACTGATGAAGCCGTCGAATTCTTCTGTGACCGGCTCGATCATATCACTGACGTACGGGATGCCGAAGGGAAGTCCCCCGGCGCGCTGCACGGCAATGAAATAGGCCTTGGTCGTGTCGTAGCGCGTGCCGTCACCGCTGGTGTTCTCATCCATGATGACGGCGATGCGAGGCTTAGCTGACATGGAAATCCTATCCTGTCACCCGGTCGACGCGGCTCACCACGCGCTTGGCGCGCAGTTCGGCGATGATGGCGTTGAGGTGCTTCAAGTCCCAGACGGCGAGATCGATGGTCACGTCCGTGAAGTCCTGGGTGCGGCGCTTCATGGCGACATTGTCGATATTGCCGTCATGGTCGGCGATGACCTGGGCGATCTGGGCAAGCGAGCCGGGCTCGTTGATCGACTGCAGCTTGATGCGGGCCGGAAAGCGCTGCGTGTCGCCAGCTTCCAGATCCCAGCGCACGTCGATCCAGCGGTCGGGCTCGTTATCGAAGGCCGCAAGGGATGACGATTGGATGGGGTAGATGGTGACGCCTTCGCCGGGCGTCAGAATGCCGACGATGCGGTCTCCGGGAACGGCTCCGCCTTCCGGGGCGAAGCGGATCAGAACGTCTCCGTTGAGGCCGCGGATCGGGATGCCGCGTGCCGAGTCGCCGGGCGTCTTGCCGGCCGAGCCATCGCCCTTGATGGCCTGACCCACGACCCGCGTTTCGGTGCCGCCGCGCCGCTCCTCCTTGTAGTCCGGATAGACGGCGCGCACCACGTCGCCGGAGAACATCTCACCCCGGCCTACGGCCGCCAGCACATCCTCGATGGAGATGCGCGCCAGGCGGGGCAGGGAGCCTTTCAGCTTCTCGTCCGAGAAGGGGTGGCCGGCGCGCTCAAAGGCGCGCTCCAGGATCTGCCGGCCGAGGCCGGTATATTGCTGGCGCACGGCTGCGCGGGTGGCGCGGCGGATCGAGGCGCGCGCCTTGCCGGTGACGACGAGGGATTCCCAGGCGGCCGGCGGCGATTGTCCTTCCGCACGCACGATCTCCACCTCGTCGCCGTTCTGCAGCTCCGTCAGCAGCGGCGAGATCCGGCCGTTGATCTTGCAGCCCACCGCCGTGTTGCCGACATCCGTGTGGACTGCATAGGCGAAGTCGATGGGGGTCGCCCCGCGGGGCAGGGCGATGAGACGGCCCTTCGGCGTGAAGCAGAAGACCTGGTCGTGGAAGAGTTCGAGCTTCGTGTGCTCCAGGAACTCCTCCGGGTTGTCGCCTTCGGCGAGGAGGTCGATGGTGCGCCGCAGCCACTGATAGGCGCGGCTTTCGTTCGCAAGGCGCGAATTGTCGTTGATGCCCTCCTTGTAGAGGGCATGCGCCGCGATGCCGTATTCCGCAACCTCGTCCATCGCCTTGGTGCGGATCTGAAGCTCCACGCGCTGGCTCCCCGGGCCGATCACCGTGGTGTGGATGGAGCGATAGTCGTTCTGCTTCGGGGTCGAGATGTAATCCTTGTAGCGCCCCGGCACCATCGGCCAGGTCGTGTGCACGACGCCGAGCGCCCGGTAGCACTCGTCCACCGTATCGACGAGAACCCTAAAGCCGAAGATGTCCGACAATTGCTCGAAGGAGACGGACTTGCGCTCCATCTTGCGCCAGATCGAGTAGGGGCGCTTCTGGCGTCCGGTGACCTGGGCTCCGATCCCTTGGGCGCTGAGTTTCGTGGTCAGATCCCGCTCGATCTCCTCGACAAGCTTTTCGGCCTTCACGGTCACTTCCGCGAGGTGTCGGCTGATCGCTCCATAGGCTTCCGGATCGAGGTTCTGGAACGCAAGGTCCTCCAGCTCCTCACGCATCTCCTGGATACCCATGCGGCCGGCGAGCGGCGCATAGATCTCCAGGGTCTCCTCGGCGATGCGCTTGCGCTTCTCCGCAGGCATGAACTGGAGGGTGCGCATGTTGTGCAGGCGGTCGGCGAGCTTGACCAGAAGCACCCGCACGTCATCGGCGATGGCCAGGAGCAGCTTGCGGAAGTTTTCGCCCTGGGCCGCCTGTTTCGACACGAGGTCGAGGCGCTTGATCTTGGTCAGGCCGTCGACGAGTGCGCCGATCTGCGTCCCGAAGGTCTTGTTGATCTCCTCCAGCGTCGCCTGGGTGTCCTCCACCGTGTCGTGGAGAACCGCCGCCGCGATGGTGGCGTCGTCGAGCTTCAGGTCCGTGAGAATCGCCGCGACTTCGAGGGGATGGCCGAAGAAAAGGTCGCCGGATGCGCGCTTCTGGTTGCCGTGTGCCATCATGGCGTACACGTAAGCACGGTTGAGAAGCGCCTCGTCGGCCGAGGGGTTGTAGCGCTTGACCCGCTCGACGAGTTCGTACTGGCGCATCATACGGCGGCCATCTCCTTTCCCGGATTATCTGGCTGAAGGCAAAAAGGCCTTGAAAGATATTGTACCAAGCCTTGCCACCGCAAGCTGAATACCTTGCCGCAGGGGGATAAAACCGAGTGGTGGTTAAGAGCGCGCATGAAAAAGCCCGGCTCAACGGCCGGGCTTCGGAAAGACGGGATGTCCTGAGGCTTATTCGCGGTCGTCGTCGTCCGCGCTGCTGCTCGGGGGAACGAGGCCTTCCAGGCCGCGGAGCAGGTCTTCCTCGCTCATGCGGTCGAACTGGACATCGGCATCGTTGTCGCTGCCTGCGGGAGCGGCTGCGGCGGTGTTGCTGAGCATCGGAACGGCTTCCGCCTCCGGCTCGTCCACCTCGACATACTTCTGCATCGAGTGGATGAGCTGTTCCTTCAGGTCGTCGGGAGCAATGGTCTCATCCGCGATCTCGCGGAGGGCCACGACGGGGTTCTTGTCGCGGTCGCGATCGATGGTGAGCGGCGAGCCCGAGGAGATCAGGCGCGCCCGGTGACTGGCCAGCAGCACGAGCTCAAACCGGTTTTCGACCTTGTCGATGCAATCTTCGACGGTCACACGAGCCATTGAAAGGCTCCTTCTTCAGGTTCGGAATATCGGGAGGGGGCTGGGATACACCGATTGGGCCAGGAAAACAAGGGGATAACCCTCGCCCTCATCGGGGCCGGATCAAACACTACATGATTACATAGGGTGTGCAGGCGCAGGCCGGGCGGCCGGGCATGGGAATAAGCTCTTCCTATGACACGTGGAGAGTGGACTTTGACAAGCGCTATCGCTGTCCTGCTCACTTTGTTCCCGCTCCTGCTGGTCGCGGCCGTCCTGGCCGGTCGCCTGCTGGACCGGGGCGTTCCTTCCAACGACCCGGCCGACCGGGGCATTCTGAAGGGCTGGCGTCGCCGCATTCCCTGATCCGGCAGCATTCTGGTGCGGAGAGGCGTGCTCTGCGCCTTGACTCCTCCGCCTGCCAGTGCGAGTCCCGCGCGGTTCTTGAGGCAATAAGGGTTTTTGCTCCTGATGAAGCGCGCATTCGTTTTTCCGGGCCAGGGCAGTCAGTCCGTCGGGATGGGCAAGGCCCTTGCCGAGGCCTTTCCCCGGGCCAAGGCCGTTTTCGACGAGGTGGACGACGCCCTCTCCCAGAAGCTTTCCACCCTCATGTGGGAAGGCCCGGCGGAGGACCTGACCCTGACCGCCAACACCCAGCCGGCCCTGATGGCCGTGAGCCTCGCGGCGATCCGGGTCCTGGAGGCGGAGGTCGGCTTCGACCTCGAGAAGCATGCCGCTTTCGTCGCCGGGCATTCGCTGGGCGAGTATTCGGCGCTCACTGCTGCGGGCAGCCTGTCCATCGCCGATACGGCCCGACTCCTCCGGATCCGCGGCAATGCCATGCAGAACGCCGTGCCCGTGGGGCAGGGCGCCATGGCGGCGCTCCTCGGGCTTGAGTTCGACGCGGCCCTGGAGGTCGCCAGGGAGGCGGCCCAAGGCGAGGTCTGCGATGCGGCCAACGATAATGGCGGCGCCCAGGTGGTGGTGTCCGGCCACAAGACGGCCGTCGAGCGGGCCGTCACGATCGCTCAAGGAAATGGCGCCAAGCGCGCCGTGATGCTGGCCGTGTCCGCCCCCTTCCATTGCGCCCTGATGCAACCGGCCGCCGACGCCATGCGCGAGGCGCTGGCGGGCGTCACCGTCAACGCTCCCATCGTTCCGGTCGTGGCGAATGTGGAGGCTGCTCCTATCACCGATCCGGCCGCGATCCGCGATGCCTTGGTCCGCCAGGTCACGAGCACCGTCCGCTGGCGCGAGAGCGTGGCCTATATGGCGGTGCAGGGTGTTGAAGCCTTTTATGAGGTCGGGTCCGGTAAGGTCCTGACAGGATTGGTGAAACGCATCGCGGCGGGAGCCTCCGCCACCGCCATCGGCACGCCCGAGGATGTCGCCGCCTTCAAAGCCTCCCTGCAAGGATAACAGGAGCCCTGCATGTTCGATCTGACCGGCCGCAAGGCTCTCGTCACCGGCGCCACCGGCGGCATCGGCGGGGCCATCGCCCGCGCCCTTCATGACCGCGGCGCGACCGTCACCCTGTCCGGAACCCGCCGCAGCGTTCTCGACGAGATCGCCTCCTCCTTCGGGGAGCGGGTCCACGTCGTCGAGGCGAACCTCTCGGACAAGGATTCGGTCGAGGCTCTCGTTCCGGCTGCGGAAGCGGCCATGGATGGGCTCGACATCCTCGTCAACAATGCGGGCGTGACGAAGGACAACCTCTTCATGCGCATGAAGGACGAGGAGTGGGACACGGTGATCGCCGTTAACCTGACTGCGGCCTTCCGCCTCTCCCGCGCCGCGGTGAAGGGCATGATGCGCCGCCGCTACGGACGCATCGTGAATATCGGCTCGGTCGTCGGCTCCACGGGCAATCCGGGGCAGGGGAATTATGCCGCCTCCAAGGCGGGCCTCATCGGCATGACCAAGGCTCTGGCGGCGGAAGTCGCGAGCCGCAACATCACCGTGAACTGCGTCGCCCCGGGCTTCATCCAGTCCCCGATGACCGACGCCCTCAACGAGAAGCAGCGCGAGGCGATCCTGGGAACGATTCCCATGGCGCGGCTCGGCCAGGGGGACGAGATCGCCTCCTCGGTGGTGTATCTCGCCTCGAGCGAGGCCGGCTACGTGACGGGACACACCCTGCACGTGAACGGCGGAATGGCCATGTTTTAAGGCTTTTGGCGGGGCGGCGGAATTCTGTTCGAACGCTCCGCCACCCCCCTCGCCAGACCGGATAAGCTTGTGTTAATCATGAGCCCGATCAGGTCAAAGGGGTTGACCGGCGCTCAAAAATGCGGCTTTGCACGGCGCAGGGTAGCCGTTTCAGCGTTGTCAGCTGAGCAGCTGATCTAAATTCAATTCTTGATCCGCCCAATCCTGAGGCGGCAGCCACTGAGGAAGAAACGATGAGTGACGTCGCTGATCGCGTGAAGAAGATTGTTGTCGAGCACCTCGGCGTCGAAGCCGACAAGGTGACCGACAACGCCAACTTCATTGACGACCTGGGCGCCGACAGCCTTGATACGGTCGAGCTGGTCATGGCGTTCGAAGAAGAGTTCAACGTCGAGATCCCGGACGACGCGGCCGAGACCATCGTGACGGTCGGCGACGCCATCCGCTTCCTCGAGAAGAACGCGGCCTAAAGCCGTCAGGGCGTCGGGTGACTCATCCGACGCCCTAATTTTATTCAGTTTTAGGGCAGAACGATTATGCGCCGGGTTGTTGTTACTGGTCTTGGCATGGTTACCCCGCTGGGAAGCGGAGTGGACGCCACATGGTCCCGAATCCTGGAAGGCCAGAGCGGCGCCAATAAGGTCACCGATTTCCAGGTCGACGACCTCGCCTGCCAGATCGCCTGCCAGATCCCGCGCGGCGATGGCTCCGACGGCACCTTCAATGCCGATGAATGGATGGAGCCCAAGGAGCAGCGCAAGGTCGACCCCTTCATCGTCTACGCCATGGCCGCGGCCACCCAAGCTCTCAGGGACGCGGAGTGGAAGCCGACCTCTTACGAGGACCAGTGCGCCACCGGCGTGCTCATCGGCTCCGGCATCGGCGGCATCGGCGGCATCTACGAGGCCTCCGCCACCCTGATCGAGCGCGGCCCGCGCCGCATCTCTCCCTTCTTCATTCCCGGTCGCCTCATCAATCTGGCGGGCGGCTATGTCTCCATCGAGCACGGCCTGAAGGGCCCGAACAATGCGGTCGTGACCGCCTGCTCCACCGGCGCTCACGCCATCGGCGATGCGGCGCGCCTGATCGCCCTTGGCGATGCGGACGTGATGGTGGCGGGCGGCGCGGAATCGCCGATCAACCGGCTTTCCATTGCGGGCTTTGCCGCCTGCCGCGCGCTCTCCACCAATTTCAACGACAACCCCACCAAGGCCTCGCGTCCCTACGACAAGGACCGTGACGGCTTCGTCATGGGCGAGGGCGCAGGCGTCGTGGTGCTGGAGGAGTACGAGCACGCCAAGGCGCGCGGCGCCAAGATCTACGCCGAAGTCATCGGTTATGGTCTCTCGGGCGACGCCTATCACATCACCTCGCCATCGGAAGACGGCGACGGGGCCTATCGCTGCATGTCCGCGGCGATCAGGCGCGCCGGCATTCCGGTCTCCGAGATCGACTACGTCAACGCCCACGGCACCTCGACGCCGCTCGGCGACGAGATCGAACTGAAGGCAATCGAGCGTCTCGTGGGGGATGCCGCCGGCAAGCTCACCATGTCCTCGACCAAATCGGCCGTCGGGCACCTGCTGGGTGCAGCGGGCTCCGTGGAGGCAATCTTCGCGGTACTCGCGATCCGCGACGGCATCGTTCCGCCGACCATCAACCTCGACAATCCCTCGGTGGACACGGCCATCGACCTCGTGCCTCACAAGGCGAAGCGCAAGGAGGTCAATGTGGCCCTCTCGAACTCCTTCGGGTTCGGTGGGACAAACGCATCGCTGATCTTCCGCCGGGTTGCCTGAAGACATCTCAGGTCCGTTACGGCTTTTCGCCATAATCCCCGCTAGAACTCGCTTGGTCTTCCAGAGGCGAAGCGAGTTCCAGCTCCTTGAGGCCGCATGATCCGGGCATGTAACGGAATTTCCACCTGCCCCCGTCATGGTCTAGGCTGTCGAGCGACCGGGTCACCGCCGGTCGGTACCAGAAAAGCATCGTGATGTTCGGACGAAAAAAACAAACGCTGATGATGACCCCGGAGGATGGGGAGTCCCAGGATCACCTGCAGCCGCGCCTCGCGCCTCGCTCCCCGAGCGAGGCCATCAAGCCGATGCCGGCCCCGCCGCCCCCGCCGCGGCTGCGCCGCCGGCGGCGCGGCATGCTGTCCCTGCTCAGCGGCCTCCTGACCCTCTTCGTGGCGGTCGCCATCGGCGCCATGATCGGCTTCTCCATGCTGCAGCAGCAGGCCGAAGAGCAGGGGCCGCTGCAGAGCGACAAGGTCGTCCTCATTCCCCGTAATACCGGCACGAGCGGCATCGCCAACATCCTCAAGGAGGAGGGCGTGATCGAGCGGCCGCTGATTTTCGAGCTCTATGCGCTCATCAGCCGCCAGCGCGGCCAGATGAAGGCGGGCGAGTTCCAGTTCAAGGCCGGCACCAGCGTCGCGGAAGCCGTCGATACCCTGGTTCAGGGCAAGGCGATCCTGCACTCCGTCACGGTTCCCGAGGGGCTCACGAGCGAGCAGATCATCGCGCGCCTTTACGAGAACGAGATCCTGAGCGGCGACATCGTCGAGACCCCGCGGGAAGGCACCCTGCTGCCCGATACCTACAAGTTCGAGCGCGGCACGACCCGCCAGCAGATCGTCAACACCATGCAGTCGGCCCAGCGCCAGGCCCTGAACCAGATTTGGCAGCGCCGGTCCCCGGACCTGCCCATCAAGTCCCCGCAGGAACTGGTCATCCTCGCCTCCATCGTCGAGAAGGAGACAGGCCGGGCCGACGAGCGCACGCGCGTCGCGGGCGTCTTCATCAACCGGCTCATGAAGCGCATGAAGCTCCAGTCCGATCCCACCATCGTTTACGGATTGGTGGGCGGCAAAGGCACTCTGGGCCGGGGAATCATGCGCAGCGAGATCGAGCAGGCGACCCCCTACAACACCTACGTGATCGAGGGCTTGCCCCCGGGGCCCATCGCCAATCCGGGCCGGGCCGCCCTCGAGGCCGTGGCCAATCCGTCCCGCACCAAGGACCTCTACTTCGTCGCGGACGGCACGGGCGGTCACGCCTTTGCCGAGTCCTACGAGCAGCACAAGCGCAATGTTGCGCGCTGGCGGCAGATCGAGAAGACGCGCGCCACGACCGAGACCGACAACGTGGACAAGGCAGAGCCGGACGAAGCGGCCGGCGATATCAGTCAGGAACTGCGGGGCGCCGCCGCTCCCGGCCGGCGCGGCTTCGACGCCAGCGAGGGGACCGACAAGGATCCCCTGAAGAACAAGAGCTTCGACCTAACCAATCCGAAGACGGTTCCGACCCTGGCGGAGCCGTAAGGTCCAAGAACAAATCGACTCCGTGATCGGCGCGCATTATGGTCGCGCCGATTTTTTACCTCGGGTACCCTTAAGGTTTGAACGCATGGCCATTGCGAGCATGACCGGCTTCGCCCGCGAAGCCGGCATCACCGGTTCCTATCAATGGGCCTGGGAGATCAAGACCGTGAACGGACGCGGGCTCGAAATCCGGGTGCGCACGCCTTCCGGCCTCGATGCAATCGGCGAAGAGGCGCGCAGCCAGATCCTCAAGGCGCTCACCCGCGGTCAGGGGCAGCTGAATCTCTCCCTCAGCCGCGCCTCCTCAGCCCCCAAGCTGCGCGTGAACCAGGAGGTTCTGCAATCGCTGCTCGCGGCGGTGGGCAATCTCTCGCTCCCGGACAATGTGAAGCCCGCCTCCCTCGATGGCCTGCTCTCCGTCCGCGGCGTCGTGGAGCTCGACGAGGATGCGGTCGATCCCGCTCAGGACGAGGAACTGGCCGGAGCGCTGAAGGCGGAAATCGGCGGTCTGGTCGATGCCCTGAAGAGCGCACGCCTGAAGGAGGGACAGGCGCTGGTCGCCGTCCTCAACCAGCATCTCGATCTCATCTCCCGCCTCGTGGCCGAGGCCGAGGCGTCACCCGCCCGCAAGCCGGAAGCGATCCGCACGCGGCTTCAGGCGCAGATCGCCGAACTCACCGACGGTAAGGCGGCGCTCGATCCCAACCGGCTTCACCAGGAAGCGGTGCTGATCGCTGCCCGCGCCGACATCCGCGAGGAACTCGACCGCCTGCGCGCCCACGTGGACGCCGCCCGCGGCCTGCTGGGGGAGGGCGGACCGGTGGGGCGGCGGCTCGATTTTCTGGCGCAGGAATTCGGGCGTGAGGCGAATACCCTCTGCGCCAAGGCGAGCGACGTTTCCCTTTCGCGGACCGGCCTCGAGCTGAAGGCCGTGATCGAGCAGTTCCGCGAGCAGGTTCAGAATGTGGAGTAAGGGCCGTGAGCGCTGAAATGAAATCCCCGGTCGGTCGTCGCGGCCTCATCCTGATCCTGTCCTCGCCCTCGGGTGCGGGGAAGACCACGCTCACCAGAAGCCTTGTGGATGACCGGGCCGGCGTGCTGTCGATCTCGGTCACCACGCGCCCAAAGCGTCCCTCGGAGATCGACGGAAAGCACTACCATTTCATCGATGTTGAAGAGTTCATGGCGTTGCGCGATCGCGATGAGCTTCTGGAATGGGCCGAGGTGCACGGCAACTTTTACGGCACGCCGCGCAAGCCTGTAGAGAAGGCGCTCGCCGGCGGCCAGGACATGATTTTCGACATCGACTACCAGGGCACCCGTCAGGTGCGCCAGAAGCTGCCGGAAGACGTGGTGACCGTCTTCATCCTGCCTCCGAGCTTCAAGGAGCTGAAGGCCCGGCTGGAGCGGCGTGCGGAGGACGCTCCCGAGGTGATCCAGAAGCGCCTGGCCAATGCGCGCGTCGAGATGGAGCGCTGGGTCGAGTACGACTACGTGATCGTCAACGAGGATCTCGGTGCGTCCTTCCAGAGCCTGAAGGCTATCCAGGCGGCGGAACGCCTCAAGCGCGACCGCCTCGTCGGCCTGCCCGAATTCGTCCAGGGCCTGCTGGCAGAGAAGCTGGACTGAAGCCTAAGAACCCGCGCTCGCGCCTATACCAGCGCGAGCGCGTTTCGGCGCGCGTGGCGTGCGATGGCGTGCTGGATCAGCACCTCCATGAGCGCGCCTGCCGGCAATCCGCCGGCTTCCCAGAGCTTCGGATACATGCTGATCGCCGTGAAGCCGGGCAGGGTATTCACCTCGTTCACGTATAGGGCATCCGTCCGCTTCGGGTCGACGAAGAAGTCGACCCGGGCCAGCCCCTCGCAGTTCAGGACCTTGAACGTCTCGACCGCGAGGCCCCGGATGCGGTCCGCCTCATCGGGCGCAAGATCCGCGGGAATGCGCAGGAGAGCCCCGGCCGCATCGATGTACTTGGCGTCGTAGCTGTAGAAGCCGTGATCGGCTGCAGGCACGATCTCGCCGAGCGGTGAGGCGCGGACCTCACCCGAAGCGTCTTCGAGGACGGAGCATTCGATCTCGCGCGCGCCCGTGACGCTGCGCTCGACGAGGAGCTTGCCGTCATAGCGGAAGGCACGCTCGCAGGCTTTCTCAAACTCCTCGGCGGAGGTGGCCCGGGAAACGCCCACGGACGATCCCATATTGGCGGGCTTGATGAAAAGGTCGGGTGTTCCGAGTGCGTCGACCGCCGCACGGTAGTCTAGGTTCTTGCCCGCCGTGAGCGTCAGGTAGGGGACTACGGGCAATCCGCTGTCGCGTAGCAGGCGCTTGGCGACATCCTTGTCCATGCTGGCTGCAGAGCCCGTGACGCCCGAACCGACATAAGGAATGTTCGCGAGTTCTAGGCTGCCTTGAACCGTCCCATCCTCTCCATTGGGTCCATGGAGGACGGGCACGACCGCATCGAGGCGCAAGGTGCCCGCTTGCGAGGAATCGTGCAGAACGATCATCTCCCCATGGCCGCCGGGGAGCAGGGCGACCTGGGGCGATCCTTCGGGAATTTCAAGGGATTGTGCGCCTCGTCCCGCGCCGTTTCCGTTGTCGCACAGGAGCCAGCGCCCGTCCCGGCCGATCCCGATCAGCACGACCTCATAGCGGTCGGGGTCGAGGGCGCGGAGCACATTGGCCGCCGACAACTTCGAAACCTCGTGCTCCGCCGAGCGTCCGCCGAACAGCAGCCCGATTCTCTTGCGCGGCTCCATCATGCCCATCCTCCCCGGAGTGGCCCGCCGGGGCCACCCCTCTAACAAGATCATTGGAGAGGCGGGTTAAGGTCCCGTAAAGGAATTCCACCTGCTCCACAGGTCCAGATAGGCGCGGCCGCGCGGCGGGCGAGCATGACGCTCGGCTTTTCTAGGCAGCTGTGCGGGAATTGGGCTCCAGTTCCGCCAGGAGCGTGCCGGTGTCCACGACTGTGGCGAATTCCTCGTGAAGGTCGCTGAGGGCGGAGGCATGGACCTCGGCGGCCGACCGGATCCGTCCGTCGAGTCCCTTCCGCTCGAAGGTGGCGGTGGCATCCGAGACCACATAGGTGTCGAAGCCGAGATTGCCGGCCATCCGCACGGTGGTGGAGACGCAGTGGTTGGTGGTGAGCCCGACGATGACGAGGGCTGTGATGCCAGCCTTTCTGGTATCCGCTTCCAGAGAGGTGCCAATGAAGGCGCTGTTGACCGTCTTCCAGTAGAGCCGCTCACCCTCGACAGGCATTGCCTCCGGCTTCGTCAGGATGCCGGCCTCTCCCCGCCGGAAGGCTCCGGTGGGGGAGGCCGATTCATGGTGTACGTGGATGACCGGACGGCGGCTCGCTCGCCATGCAGCCAGCAGACGGGCGATATTCCCCTCGGCCTCGGGATTGTTGCGCTGGCCCCAGCGAGGCTGGTCGAAGGCCTGTTGCACATCGATGACGAGGAGGGCGGCGTTGTCGGGAAGGTGGATCATGTGAGGGTCTGTTCCGGGTCGGGGCGGCGGCATTCGGCATTCAGCATCTGATTAGCTGAGCTTATATCAGTCCCGCACACCCAAGCGGTCGGCATCAAGGTATCCGAGGTCGCGAAGCAGGTGATCGGAGAGTTCGTGGGGGTAAAGTGCCATCACCTTGGCCTGTCGGAAGGGGATGCCCAGGAGGCGCTTCACGAAGGCGAAATATCCCGTAAAGATACGGCTTTTCAGGGTCATGGCGGGTGTCATGGGACTTCTCCACGACGCCGGGGAGTGTTCCGGCGTTCTGTGGATTGACATAGTCCTGCGCGTGCTGCTCTACAAAATGAAACTGAAGGCCGTTTCATAAGCTGGATTTATGCATGTCCCTGCAGAAGCTGCCCCCCATGAGCGCCGTGCGCGTGTTCGAGGCCGCCGCCCGGCTCCAGAGCTTCACGCGGGCCGCCGAGGAACTCGGCATGACCCAGGCCGCCGTGAGCTATCAGATCAAGATGCTGGAGGACCGTCTTGGTGCGCCCCTTTTCACGCGCACCACACGGCAGGTCACACTGACGGAGACGGGCAGGCGCTTGGCGCCGTCCATCACCGAAGCCTTCGAGCTGATGCGCAAGGCGTTCCAGGCGGTCGCGGAAGGCGAAGAGACCGTGCTGGCGATCACCGTGTTGCAGACCTTCGCCGCAAACTGGCTCGTGCCGCGTCTCGGCAGCTTTCAGCTGGCCCACCCCAATCTCGCGGTTCGCCTCGACAGCTCGATGGGCGTCGTCGACCTGATGCAGGGCGAGTTCGACGTAGGCATCCGAAGCGGCAGGGGCGACTGGCCGGGGCTTGAGGCGCACATGCTCTTTGCCAGCACCTTCGTGCCCGTCTGCAGCCCGCAGCTCATCGAGCGTGCCGGCGGCCTCGAAAAGCCGGCGGATCTCCTGAAGCTGCCTCTGCTCAGCCCGCGCGATCCATGGTGGGCGCACTGGTTCGACATGGCGGGCGTGCCGGACGCCAGGCTCTCGAAAGGACCTGACCTGAATCTCGGGACACAGTTGCTTGAAGGTGCTTCGGCGCTGGCCGGGCATGGCGTCGCGATCATCACCCCGGCCTTCTTCGCCCAGGACCTCGCGGCGGGTCGCCTTGTCATCCCCTTTGACATCGTCGCCGAGGATGGGCGGAGCTACTGGCTCGTCTACCCAAAGGCGCGGGACCACGTCCCAAAGATCCGCGCCTTTCGCGACTGGCTGCTTGAGGAGATCAGGGCCTCGGGCGTCCGCTGCCCGCCGGTCGACCCTCTCGCACGACCTTCACGCTCCGTAGCGGCCTAGACAGGTCTGGATCTGGCGGCATCGAAAGCGTTGGCGAGGGCCACATAGCCTTCCACCGGCACGTTCTCGGCCCGGATTGTCTCCTCGAGACCTGCTGCGGCGATGATCCCGGCGGGATCCTGCGCAAGGGATTTCAGGCTCTGACGCAGCATCTTGCGCCGCTGGCCGAAGGCAGCGCGGGTCACGGTCTCCAGCGCGCCGATGCGGCAGGGCAGGGGATTGGGGCGGGGGGTCAGGTGGACCACGCTCGACGTGATCTTCGGCGGCGGCACGAAGGCGGAAGGTGGCACATCAAAGAGAATACGCGCTTGCGTCCGCCAGCCGCAGAGAACGCCAAGCCTGCCGTAGTTCTTCGGGTCCTCCTCGTCGGCCACGATGCGCTCGGCGACTTCACGCTGGAACATGAGGGTCAGCGAATCCCACCAGGGCGGCCATGCTTCGCCCGTGAGCCAGCCGGTCAGGAGCGCCGTGCCGACATTGTAGGGCAGATTGGAGATGATCCGCACAAGCCCATCGCCGACCATAGGACGCGGATCGAACTCCAGCGCATCGGCCTCGATCACCTCGAGCCGCCCGGGGTAGCGAGCTGCAATTTCCGCAAGCGCCGGCAGGCAGCGGCTGTCGCGTTCGATGGCGATCACCTTCCGGGCGCCCGCCGCCAGGATGGCTCGGGTCAGGCCGCCGGGACCGGGACCCACCTCGATGACGGTTGCCTCCTCCAGGGGGGCCGCGGAACGGGCGATGCGGCTCGTCAGATTGAGATCGAAGAGGAAGTTCTGACCGAGCGACTTCTTGGCGATCAGCCCGTGGGTCCTGACAACTTCGCGCAGGGGCGGCAGGTCATCAATCTGGCTCATGGGCGATGCGCTCCCGCGCCGAGGCGTGCGGCGAGCCTGATCGCAGCGATCAGGCTGTCAGGTCGTGCGATGCCCTTGCCTGCGATGTCGAAGGCCGTGCCGTGATCGGGCGAGGTGCGCACGAAGGGAAGCCCCAGGGTCACGTTCACCCCGTCATCGAAGGCGATGGTCTTGATCGGAATGAGCGCCTGGTCGTGATACATGGCGAGCGCCGCATCGTAGCGGGCCCTGGCCCGGCCGTGGAACATGGTGTCCGCTGGAAGGGGACCTGTCACATCGATCCCATCGCGCCTGAGGATCTCGACCGCCGGGACGATGACATCCCTGTCCTCCAATCCCATGGCGCCGCTTTCCCCCGCATGCGGGTTGAGACCGGAGACTGCAAGGCGTGGATGCTGGATGCCGAATTTCTTCCGCAGATCTCGCGCAACGATCCGCCCGGTGAGGACGATCAATTCCGTCGTCAGGATGGCAGGAACGGCGGAGAGGGGGACGTGGACGGTGACGGGGACGACCGCGAGTTCCTCGCTCCAGAGCATCATGACCGGGTGATGGGCCTGACCATCACCTTCAGAGGCAAGCGCAGCCAGGAACTCCGTGTGACCGGGGTGCCGGAAACTTGCCTCGTAGAGGACGTGCTTGGCGATGGGATTGGTGACCAGCGCCGACGCCTGACCACTTCGGACCAAGCGCACAGCCGTCTCGATCGATTCGATCACTGAGGGAGCACATGCCGAATCCGGCTCGCCGGGGCGGGTGGAAACGGACGAGGAGAGGGGGATGACAGGGAGCGCATGGAAAAAGGCCGGTGACGCTTGTCCAGGCTCGACTTTCGCGATAGGAATATCCCACCCATAGCCCTTCGCGACCCGCTCCATGTGGCCGGGATCGGCAATGACGGCGAAAGGCGGCAGTGAGACTTGGCTACGCTGCAGCCAGGCTTTAAGGGTTAGTTCTGGCCCGATCCCGGCTGGATCGCCTTGCGTGATGACGAGGGGAAGGTCCTCTAATCCGGTCACTAGTTGGCGACACCATCTTCGGAGCCGGCACCATCCAAATTCTGCGAAATCGTTGCTTCGCCAAGAGTTCGCAATTCGAGTCGCAGTGAAACGGTGTGGTTCCGATCCTTCTCGCCAGAATACACGGCAACGTCCCGTGGCGTCATCGTGTAGTTGACCGAGAATGTCGTACACTCGTCAATGTAGCCCATGCCGACGGATAAGGAACTGACGGACGCATAATTCTGACGGTTATAGACGGCGGTCTCCGGGTTGGCCGTATACTGCGCCAGGAATGTGTCGCGCGCCCTCAGATACCGGTCAAGATCCAGGAGGATGGAGCCGGAGATGTACCAGTTTGGCGTAATATCCCATCTCGCCGATGTCAGAATGCCTTCTCGCGGGTAAACGAAACCAATCTCAGGCTGTGCGTCGTAACGCGCATAGGTCACAGAAGTCGAGAGGGGTACGAGTGGATTGAAGTTGGCCCCTAACCCTGCTTCCAGGCGGCTGAGCCCGAAATCCTCTTGATCGAGGCGTGCACGCGTGACGAAGGAGAAGTTCTGGTTGGGTGAGATCTGTAGGCGGCCGACGTAATCCGATGTGCGGGACTCAAGACCTGACTCCAGACCGACATTGGCAAGATCGCCCTGGCGGAAAGAGTTGCGACCGGCGAGCTGGTAAGACTGTCCGAACAGCACATTGGCATAAAAGTCGTCCGCACCAGTGACGGTATATTGCAGGCCCACATTAGCGCGGACGCCGCCCTCCGCACGGTCGTAGCCGGAGAACTTGTCCCATTCGAACAGGGACGTATCATCGAAGACGAGGCTCTGCGCATCCTCGTTAGGAAGACGACCGATCCTTGTCTCATTCGGGCGCGCGATGATCTGCGCGATAGGCTCAAGGATCTGCTGGCCCGAGGTGCCGAGGCTGGCAACGAGAGGAAAACGGTACTCGAGACCGATGGCCGGTGTGGCGCGGAACAGGTAATCGTCCTCGCCATCGATGAAGTTTGCCAATTCATAGTTCTGGTAACCATTAAAATCGGGTGCGATCCAGAACTGGTCCGCGCGTACATAGGCGAAAGGAGTCCAGACTTGGCCAACAGGGTCGATGAATTCGCGTCGCCATGAGGCCTGAACCGAGGCGCGCGATACCGAACCGCTGATCCCGCGCACTATGCAGGATTCGGGCGAGAAGATAGCGCAGGTATCATAGGGGCCGAAGATAGTGGGCCGTTCCTTGGTCGTCGACTCGAACTGGGCGGCTTCACGCGAGAGGCTTGTTACGTTCACGTCGAGGCTGAATTCGCCGCCGATCCCGGAAGGCGTAATGCGCTTGTTGTAGTCGAGAACAGGGGCGACGATAGGCTGCTGCTTCTGCCAGTCGGATGTCGACAGGCCCTGAAAATAGTATCCGCGTAGATCAAAGAAGGACCGGTCCCCTTGCCCTTGGAGGTAAAGAGTCGACACCGATTCCTTCAAGTAGAGTGAGCTAAGACTCTCGCTTCGGATGCTGTAATTGTGCAGGAACCACTTGTCCGAAACGAGTGCGATATCCCAGCCCCATCTCCAATTCTGGTTGATGTAGAACTGACCGGTCGTTTCAAGGGAGCCGCGGAACTCGCGGTCGCCGGGACCATATGGGCTGTCCAGGAATGCATCGGAGTCGAGCTGCGAAATACCGGCCGCACGGATGTTGTAGGCACCGGTCTCGAGCCGATGGCGCCATTCGACTTGGCCAAGGAGGCCCTGACGGCTGAGATAGGTTGGCGTGATAGTCAGGTCGTAGTTCGGGGCAATGGCCCAGAAGAACGGGACGCCCAACCCGAAGCCGAGGGTATTGGAGTAGACGTAGCGTGGAGAGAGGAAGCCCGTCTTGCGTTTGACGGTCGGATCCGGAGTCCAGAAATAGGGCAGATAAGCGACAGGCAGTCCGAAGAGCTCGAGGCGCGCATCCTCGTAATAGATCGTCTGCTCGGTGTTGTTGTGGATGATCCGGGCGGCCTTGACCTGCCAGAGCGGTGGCCTCTCCGGGTTGTCCTTACAGGGTTCGCAGGCTGTGTAGGTGCCGCTCTCGAAAACGGTGGTCTCGCCCCCAGAGCGCTCTGCGCGCGGAGCGGAGAAACGCGTCGTCACGGGCCGGCCGTTATCCACGGTGGATTGAACGACCCTTAGAGAATCGATGAAGCCGTCCCGGAAGTCGTCCGTGAGCTCAAACCGGTCGCCCGTCGCGACGGTGCCGCTCGCATCGGTGAGGCGGGCGTTCCCTTCGGCGAAAACGCGGCCCGTATTCCGATCATAGATGACCCGGTCGGCCTGCAGGGTCCGGCCCTGGTAGTTCATCTGAACATCGCCGGAGGCCGAGATCGTATTCTTGTCGTTGTCGTAGACGATTTCCTGAGCATCGACCAGAAGCCGGTCCTGGCCCGAGGAGGACTGGACCCGCGAGGTGATGGCTTCATTCAGGGACTGGGCAAGGGCAGGCGTGGACCCGGCGGCATAGGACAAAGCCACCGCGACCGCAGATGTCGCGATCGTTGCCTTGAGCCGTTTCATCCTCACTCCTTGCCCCACGCTCGTATCGTCGGACGGATCAACCGTCTTCTTGGTATAGTAAAGCCAAAGTCCCCAACAGGCTGCCGACGACGGCAGGGAACCAGGCGGCAATGACCGAGCTGATGATTCCCGAAGCTCCAAGCTCCGCCATAAGCTCAGTGGCGACATAAAGCACGAACCCGGCTGCGACGCCACCCAGAACCATCATCGCGACGCCGCCGAATCGAAAGAATCTTAACGATACGGATGCGGCCACGAAAACCATGGCGATGAAGAGAAGAGGCCGCGCCAGGAGGATGTCGTAATGAAGGCGGTAGGCTGTGGTATTTATATCAGCCTGCTCCATGCGTTGGATCGTGTCCTTCAGGCTCCAGAAGGGCACCGAATCCGGGTCGATGAAGCTCTGCCTTACCTGACTGGGCTCAAGGCTTGAGGCGATCAGATAACGGTCATGGGATCGTGGCTCTTCCGTTGCGGAGAGGACCCGGGCCTCCTTCAACTCCCAGAAGCCCTCATGCAGGGTGGCCTCCTTGGCCTCGATCCGCTGCGTGAAGGCTCCCGAATGGTCGAAGGCATAGACCGTCACGCCTGATAGGGCAGCGGCGCCGCTGACGGAGCCTGCCGCCCGGAAAACGGCCTGCCCGTCCTGGCTCTTCTGGCGGAGCCAGATGACCTTCCCGCGGCTTTGGGAGGCACCAGAGAAGACTTTCGTTTCCAGGTCGGAGGCGCGCTGCTTCAGGATCGCCGAGAGCGGATTGTAGACCGTGACCGAGCCGATGCCGATGGCCAGGGCTACGAACAAGCCCGGCTGAAGGAACTGCCATGCCGAAACGCCGGCAGCTCGGGCGACCACGAGTTCGAGCTTGCGGCTCAGCTGCAGGAGCGCCGCCATGCTGCCGAAGAGAACCGCGAAGGGCATGACCTGCTCGGCAATGGCCGGGGTGCGGAAGAGGGCTAGCTGCGCCATCAGACCGGCCGTCGCGCCTTCCGTATCGCCGGCCCGGCGCATGAGCTCCACGAAGTCCAAGGTATAGACGAGGGCGAAGACGGTCGCGAAGACCATGAAGATGGTCTTCAGGAACTGCCGGGAGAAGTAGAACCCGAGGGTAGGGCCGATCAGCATCGTCAGGCCTTTTGAGGCGCAGGGTTGCGGGAGGAAAGCAGGCTTTTCCCGAGCGCGCCGATTTTCAGTTTCATGGACCGCATGGCAGGCCCTTGAAGAATGAGCATTAGACAGACGGCGATGGCAGCCAGCGGCGCGCCATAGACGCCTATGACGGCCGCTTCCGACCTGACCACTGCGCTGGAGGCCGCAAACCCGATAATCCGCAGCAGGACAACGCCGATCACTGCGACGGCGATGGCGAAGCCCCGGCCCTGGCGGGTGGTGCGAGGGTCCCCCAGAGCCGCAAAAGCGATCATCATCATGGCGAGCGGATAGAGCCAGGATGAAAGCCGTTCATGCAGTTCGGCCCGGAAGCGGCCTTCCTGCGCCTTGTAGAGAAACTCGTCCTTGTCCGGGAAGAGAAGTTGGGTCGTGTTGCGCTCGCGCGGCTTATAGATGATGTCCCCACCTTCCTGGTTGAACGCCGAGAGGTCGACCGCGTAGCGCTCGAACGCCACGATGGACGAGTCGCGGCTGTTGGGCTCCTTGCGATGAACGCTGCCTTTCTCGAGCACGAGATAGGCTTGACCATCCTGTTCGACCGTCTGGCCGCGCTCGGCAAGATAGACGATGGCCTTGTCCTTATCTCGCTGATCTTCCATGAAGATTCCGAGAAGAGCATCGCCCGAGCGCTCGCGGTAGTGGAACGTGATGCCGTTCTCCAGGGTAATGAACTGGCCCTCCTTGGCCATGGTCGCCACGAAGTCGGCCCGGATCTTGGTGAAGAGGTTCCGCAGTTCCTGAAAGCTCGCGGGCATGACGTAGATCGTGATGACCCCCACCACGATGCTGATGAAGGCTGCCAAGGTAAGAAATGGCCTCAGGAGGCGACGGGGCGGCATGCCGGCCGCGCTCATGACGATCAGCTCCGAATCGCCGTTGAGCTTGTTGAGGGTGTAGATCGTGGCGAGGAACAGGGCGACTGGTGAAATGACGTTGATCAGCGCCGGAAGAGAGAGACCCGTCACGGTCAGGAAGATGAAGAGCGTCTGCCCCTTGCCTGTCAGCAGGTCGAGCTCGCGCAAAGCCTGCGTGATCCAGATAACCCCGGTCAGGGCGATGAGGCACGCAGCAAAGGCCGTAAAGGCAATCTTTAAAATATAGCGTTCGAGAAGTGTCATGAGCCCTTCGCCCCCCGGGCGCGAGTCACCTTCGGTAGCCTGTCCCTTGCCCCCAGACAAGGTCGGCCGCTCCCCAACAGCCTGTGATTATGCCCCTTTCACGGCAGAGCCTGGGTGATCCCGCACACAATCTGTTGTATGTCACCAAAAGTCGCATCCGGCTAAGCCGGTCTGTAGAGCATTGAATCAAGAGGGTTTCATGGCCGACAGCTACAAGATCGAGTTCCAGGCGCATGGCAGCGTCGAGACGGGGGATCTCATTGTCTTCGTGGGAGAAAACCTCAAACCGACGCCGGCGGTCGCCAAACAGATCGGCTCGAAGGCTGTGGATCTCATCGCCAAGGCTGCGGCGGCGGAGAGCTTCAAGGGCAAGGCCAAGTCCTCCATGGCCATCCTTGTTCCTGCGGGCCTTTCCGTCGACCGGCTCATCGTGATCGGGGTGGGCGGCGAGAAGGACAAGGCTGAGATGGACTGGGTGCAGCTCGGGGGTCTGATTGCCGGCAAGGCTAACGGCAAGACCGCGACCGCCGTGCTGGATCTGCCCGGGACCGAGGTGACGCCCGATGCGGTTGCAGACATTGCCCTCGGTGTTCAGCTGCGTCGCTACAAGTTCGACCGCTACAAGACCAAGAAGGACAATGACGAGAAGAAGAATCGTGCCGGCCGACTGCTCCTGAGCGTTGCCGACCCTGCTGCGGTGAAGAAGGTCTACAAAGCGCGCGAGGGCGTACTCCAGGGCGTGGTCCTAGCCCGCGACCTCGTCAACGAGCCGCCGAACGTGCTGGGACCGGTCGAGTTCGCAGCCAAGGCGGAGGCTCTCACGAAGCTCGGCGTCGAAGTCGAGATCCTCGACGAGAAGGCCATGCGCAAGCTCGGCATGAATGCCCTTCTCGGCGTGGCACAGGGCTCCGTACGCGGCGCGCGGGTCGCCGTCATGCGCTGGAACGGCGGCAAGGCGGCCGATAAGCCCGTCGCCTTCATTGGCAAGGGTGTCGTCTTCGACTCCGGCGGCATTTCGATCAAGCCGGGCGCGGGCATGGAGGACATGAAGGGCGACATGGCGGGCGCGGCCTGCGTGGTCGGCCTCATGCACGCCCTGGCAAGCCGTAAGGCGAAGGCCAATGTGGTGGGTGCCATCGGTCTCGTGGAGAACATGCCGGACGGCAATGCCCAACGTCCCGGCGACATCGTCACCACCATGTCCGGCCAAACCATCGAGATCATCAATACGGATGCCGAGGGCCGCCTCGTGCTGGCAGACGTGCTCTGGTACATCCAGGACCGGTTCAAGCCCAAGTTCATGATCGATCTTGCGACCCTCACCGGCGCGATCCTCGTGGCTTTGGCGCAGGAATATGCCGGCCTCTTCTCGAACAACGATGAGCTTTCCGATCGCCTGACGGCGGCCGGAAAGGCCACGGGCGAGCGGGTCTGGCGCATGCCGCTGGGACCCGAATTCGACAAGATGATCGACTCCAAGTTTGCCGACATGAAGAACTCGGCAGGCCGCCATGGCGGTTCGAGCACGGCAGCGGCGCTGCTCCAGCGCTTCGTAAACGACGTGCCTTGGGCGCATCTCGATATCGCTGGCACCGCCATGGGCTCGCCGCACAACGAGATCAACAAGGGCTGGAGCTCGGGCTGGGGCGTGCGCCTCCTCGACCGGCTTGTCCGCGATCATTACGAAGGGTAATGTAACTTCATGACGAAGGGATTGGACGGCAGGGCAGAGGTCTTCGCGGCGTTGAGGGAGCTGGCCGCTCCCTATGCCGCTGGTCCTTTCGTCCTGACCGCCGATACCTCCGACAGCTACATCGTCGAGGCGAACAAGCCCTACCGCGGCAAGCCGACATCGCCGTTCATCTGGATCAAGAATGGGCGCGCCTACGTCGCCTATCACCTGATTCCGCTCTACGAGCATCCGGAACTCGGCGAGGGCCTGTCGGACGCCCTGCAAAAGCGGCGGCAGGGCAAGACCTGCTCCAACTTCAAGACGCCGGATCCGGATCTTTTCCAGGAGCTGAAGGAACTCACGGCCCGCTGCGCCGCGACAGTCGGCACGGGCGGTTGAGGAGATGGCGGAAATCCTCTTTTACCACCTCCAGCACCAGCCTCTCGAGGCCGTGCTGCCCACGCTTCTCCAGAAGACCCTGGAGCGGGGCTGGCGCGCGGTTGTGCAGGTGACGACAGAGGAGCGCATGGCCGCCCTCGACGATCATCTCTGGACATTCTCGGACGAGAGTTTCCTGCCGCACGGCACGGACCGGGAGGCGCATGCGGCGGATCAGCCGATCCTCATTACGCTCGCCAGCGGTAATCCCAACAGCGCCTCCATCCGCTTCCTTGTGGAGGGGGCCGACCTGCCGGAGGACATCGACAGCTATCAGCGCCTGGCGATCCTCTTCGACGGCAATGATGTCCAGGCGCTCGCCCTTGCCCGCGATCAGTGGCGCGCCGTCAAGGCGGGCGGGCACGATGCAACCTATTGGCAGCAGGACGACCGCGGGCGCTGGCAGCGCAAGGCGTGACGTAACGCCCCCGAAGGGTGGACCGGAGGGCATGCTCCCCCATCTGTAGGGGACCATGAGGAAATCCCCGATGATCCGAGCCCTTCGCCTGCCTCTCTATGCAGCCCTGTGCCTGTCCCTCGTCATGCCTTTCGCTGCCGGCGCTCAGGAGCAGGGAAGTCGCGAGCAGCAGAATACCGAGAGGCAGGAGGCCCGCCGGTCCCAATCGGAGACGCGGCTGCCGCCGCAATCCGTCACGCGCCATACCCTGGAGCTCCCCGGTCGGACGCTGGAGGTCACGGCAACCGCCGGCAGTCTGACACTCACCGACCAGCAGGGAAACCCGCAGGCCGATATCGGCTATGTGGCCTACACGCGGGACGGCGCCGAGCCTGGGGCGCGGCCGGTCACCTTCGCCGTCAATGGAGGGCCGGGGGCTTCCTCAGCCTATCTGCATCTTCTTGCCATCGGGCCCTGGCTCCTGCCCCTGGATGGGCCGTCCATAAGCCCCTCGGCACCAGCGGCGCTAATCCCCAATCCTGAGACCTGGCTCGATTTCACGGACCTCGTCTTCATCGACCCGCCGGGGACCGGCTATAGCCGGATCGTTGCCGGGGGCGAGGCGCGGGAGCGCTTCTACTCAGTCGAAGGAGACATCAACGGCCTTGCTGCCTTCGTCACGCGCTGGCTGAAGGAGAAGAACAGGCTCGTTTCGCCGAAATTCTTCGTGGGCGAGAGCTATGGGGGATTCCGCGGGCCGCTCCTGGCGCAGAAGCTTCAGAGCGACCAGGGGATCGGGCTCAGCGGCCTCGTCCTCGTCTCGCCGGTTCTCGATTTCGACTGGATCGAGTCGAGCCCCAGCGCGCCTTGGGCCGATGCTGCGCGGCTGCCGTCGCTTGCGGCCGCAGCCCTGTCGCGCAAGGGTCCGGTCTCGCGGGCGATGCTACAGGACGCCGAACGCTATGCCTCGGGCGAGTATCTCGTCGATCTCGTGCGCGGGGTGCAGGACAAGGAGGCGCTGGAGCGCGTGAGCCGCCGGGTGGCCGAACTGACGGGCCTCTCGCCTGAACTCACCCGCAGCCTTTCCGGGCGGATCGACATGCGCGCCTTCCAGCGGGAGGCGCGGCGCGGCACGCTGGAGGTTGTCAGCGCCTACGACACCAATGTGGCAAGCGCCGATCCCAACCCGGACGCCTATTTCTCACGCTTCGACGACCCCGTTCTCGAAGGCATGACCGCGCCTCTCACCAGCGCCATGCTGGATCACCTGACGCGGACCCTGAACTACAAGGCCGAGGGGCGCTACAACCTGCTGAACGGCTCCGTCAGCGGCTCCTGGCGCTGGGGAGGCGGGCGCACAGCCCCCGAGAGCCTCAGCGAGCTACGGCAGGCGTTGGCCCTCGACGGCAATCTGCGGGTTCTCGTGGCCCACGGCTTCACGGATCTGGTGACGCCGTACTTCGCCTCACAGCTCCTCCTGAACCAGATTCCCGATCTGGGGCCGGAGAACCGCATCGCGCTCGAGGTTTACGAGGGCGGCCACATGTTCTATTCGCGCCAGGCATCGCGGCAGGCCTTCCGGAATGACGCGCAGCGGCTGTACGAGCAGGCCCTGCAAGCTAGGGGGCCCGAGAACGGGGATTGAGGGGCATGCAGATGAAATTTCCGGCGGGTCTGTTGCTCGCAGCGCTCGGGCTTGCGGCCTGCAACGGCTCAGGCACGAGGACCCAGGTTGCGGCCGTGCCCGCCCCCACGCCGCCTGCCGTGGCCTCAACCGGCCCGGTGATCGACGGGCCGGTACTCGGCCCGGACGGGCAATGCACCGGAAGTCCCGCGGGCACGGCGACGGCCATCGAGCCCGGCATCACGGAATGCGACCTCGTCCGCCTGAAGGGGAAGCCCGCCACCGATGTCCTCGTCGGCGAAAGCGGCAAGGGCCAGCGCGAGGTCCAGGTGCTCTATTCCGAGCCCGGAGGGCGGGAGCTGTACTTCTTCGTGAACAACAGGCTCGACCGGGTCGTGAAGCCGTAAGGCCGACCATCAGGAAGCCACCCGGTAGCACCCTCTCGGTCATGCCGCTGGCGGTCAACCGGTTGTCCCATCAGTAATCGTCATAGCGGCGGTAGTAGGGGCGATCATAGTCCCGATATCCCCGATCCCAGTCGCGGCGCGGCCTGCGGTAATCGTCGTCATAGCCGCGGTAGCCTCTGTCGAACCCGCGGGCGACGTAGGAACAGCGCTTGACGATTCCCGGGGCAGGATCGCCGAAGACCCTGTTCGAGCAGGGAACACCGCGTCCCTGGACGAACATCTCGACGCTTCTTCCCGGCACGCCATAGACGACGGTGGTCGGATAGGGGACGCGGCAAAATCCGTTCTCCCGAGCGCAGGGCACCAGCCTCTGCGCCTGGGCTTCCGGGAGGGCCGCGAACATCCCTCCGGTGGCGACCAAAGCTGCCAATAACATGCGAGGCATGTCCGTTCCCCATGGTGAGCGCAGCACGATCTGTGCCTCTCATCGGTGAACGCTGCAGCGACGCTCGGGATCCCTGTCCAGCCGTCAGGCGCTCGCTGCCTCGATCTCCCCGCTGACAGTCAGCCATTCTTCCTCGATGGAAGCGAGCGTGGAGGCGGCTTCTGCCCGCATCTTCGAGAGTTCCGTCGCCTTCACAGGGTCTTTCTGGAAGGCAGTGCCGTCGGCAAGCGCCGCGTCCACCTTGCCGATCACTTCGGTGAGCTTCGCCATCCGGGCCTCCAGCGCCTCCAGCTTCTTGCGCAGGGGCGCGAGCGCGACCCGGCGCTCGGCGGCGGCGCGGCGCTCGTCGACCTTCGAGGGGGAGGAGGCCTGGGGCTTTTCGATGCGCTTCTGGGGATCGAACTCGCCCGAGAGCACGAGCTGCCGGTAATCGTCCATGTCGCCGTCGAAGGGCTTCACCGTGCCGCCGCTCACGAGCCAGAGCCGGTCCGCACAGGCCTCGATCAGGAAACGGTCGTGGCTCACCAGGATGACGGCGCCGGAATAGTCGTTGATCGCCTCCATCAGGGCCGTGCGGCTGTCGATGTCGAGGTGGTTCGTCGGCTCGTCGAGGATGAGCAGGTGAGGGCCCTCGAAGGCGGCGAGCCCCATGAGCAGGCGGGCCTTCTCGCCGCCGGAGAGCGCCGAGACCGGCGTGTCGGCCTTTGCGCCGGGAAAGCCCATCTGCGCCGCACGAGCGCGGATCTTCGCGACAGGGGCGTCCGCCATGCGCTCGGCTACATGGTCGTAAGGGGTCGCCTTCGGGTTCAGCTCGTCGAGCTGGTGCTGGGCGAAATAGGCCACATCCATCTTGGTCGGGCGGCGCACCTCGCCCTTCATGGGGTCGAGACGTCCGCCGATGAGCTTGCAGAAGGTGGACTTGCCGTTGCCGTTCGAGCCGAGGAGCGCGATCCGGTCGTCCGGCGAGATGGTGAGGTTCAGCCGGTCGAGAACCGTCCGCTCGCCATAGCCCGCGGCGGCGCTCTCGATGGCGAGCAGGGGCGGCGCGACGGGGCGTTCGGGATCGGGCAGGTTGATGGGGAGGACATCGTCCTCGATGATGGTGGCGATGGGCTCGAGTTTCGCCAGCCTTTTCACGCGGGACTGGGCCTGGCGCGCCTTCGAGGCCTTGGCCTTGAAGCGGTCCACGAAGGCCTGAAGGTGCTTGCGCTCGGCCTCCTGCTTCGCCGCCATCTTGGCGGTCAGCTCGCGCTTCTCCGCATATTGCTTGGCGAAGGACGTATAGCCGCCGCGATAGATCGAGAGCTTCGCCCGGTCGAGATGCAGGATATGGTTCACGCAGGTGTCGAGCAGTTCCCGGTCGTGGCTGATGATGAGAACCGTGTGCGGGTAGCGTGCGAGATAGTCGTAGAGCCAGAGGGTGCCCTCGAGATCGAGGTAGTTCGTCGGCTCGTCGAGAAGCAGCAGGTCCGGTTCGGTGAAGAGCACGGAGGCCAGCGCCACGCGCATCCGCCAGCCGCCGGAAAAGGCCGAGCACGGGCGGTTCTGGGCGTCCGCATCGAAGCCGAGGCCGTGCAGGATCGCCGCTGCTCGCGCCGGGGCGGAGTGGGCGCCGATGTCGGTGAGCCGCGTTTCGATCTCGGCCCGACGGAAGCCGTCGGCGGTCTCTGCCTCGGCGAGAAGGCGGGTGCGCTCGGTGTCCGCCGCCAGCACCACCTCGACCAGCGTCTCCGGCCCGCCCGGCGCTTCCTGGGCCACGGCCCCGATCTTCACATTGCGGGGCAGGCCGATGCTGCCGCTCTCGGCTGAAATCTCCCCCTGGATGATCCGGAACAGGGTGGTCTTGCCCGCGCCGTTCCGGCCGACGAGCCCGACCTTCGCCCCGGTCGGAAGATTGAAGGAGGCATGGTCGAGGATCAGCCGGTCGCCGATGCGGTAGGTCAGGTCGTTGACGTGGAGCATGCCGCCTTTTGGCGCGTGCGCCGTCGTCTGGCAAGGTGCCTGGGGACATGACCGGTGGAGGTGGGCTGTCTTAGCGTCATGGGACTCGAAGCTTTGCCGGGCCCGTGCTATGGTTAACGGCTCATAAGCGCGCGATCGGGGGAAAACGTCATGGCGCGGCTCGCCGGAATTCAGCTGTTCAAGGGCTTGAATATCGACCTTGCTCCTTTCGAGGCGCGGGCCAACTGGCGCCGCTTTGATCCCGAGGAGGTCTTGGTCGACTTCGACGACCTCTCGACGGACGTGTATTTCCTGCTGGCCGGGGAGGTGCGGGTGCTCATGCGCACGGCCTCCGGCAAGGAGGTCATTCTCGACGAGATGCGGCCGGGAGAGCTGTTCGGCGAACTGGCAGCCCTGGACGGCATCCAGCGCTCCGCCAACGTGACCGCGCTGACGCGGGGCGAGGCCTGCGTGATGCCGGCCTCGGTCTTCAAGGAGATCATCTTCTCCCACAAGGAGGTTGCGGAGCGCCTGTTCTGCCTCATGGCCTCACGGATCCGCGAACTGAACGCCCGCTTTGTGGAGCAGACCGTTCTCGACCTGAGGCACCGGCTCTATTCGGAGCTCCTGCGCCTATCGATCCCGCGGGGCGAGAGGGTTGGGGAGCGGGTCATCACGCCGCCGCCCTTCCATCACATCATGGCCGCCCGCATCGGCTGCCGCCGCGAGCAGGTGACGCGGGAATTCACCATGATGACCCAGGAGGGGCTGATCGAGCGCACCCGCGGAGCCCTGGTCCTGCGCCAGCCTGACGTGCTCAAGGCCCGCGTCGCCGAGGCCATGCGGTCGGATCATTAGCGCATCGTGCGGCCTCGGAGAGCCGCGTCAGCGGAAAGTGGGTCCGGTTCTTCCGCGCCCAACGATGCTCACCTGCGAGAAGAAGGGCATCGGATGCTTTAGGCCGGCTTCGGCGCAGCTTTCGTGGCGGCTCTGCCCTCCGTGAGCGCGAGGGCGGTGGCCGTCAGCGTCACGCCCATGCCAAGCGCCTCCGGCCAGCCGAAGGCCTCCTGCGCAAAAACCACGCCGGCTGCAACGGCGATGACGGGGCTGACGAATGAGTAGAGACCGGCGCGGAAGGCGCCCCAGTCGCGCACCAGCCAGAGATAGATCGAGAAGCCGATCAGCGATCCGCCGAGAACCAGGGCGCCCAGTCCCAGCAGAGCGCGCCAGTCGGCGAGCGCCGCGAAATAGGCAGGATCATAGCCCTCCACCATAAGCGAGATCGGCACGAGGCCGAGCGCGCCGATGCTGGTCTGCCAGAAAGCCAGGGCAAGAGGGTGCATGGCCTGCATGAGCGGGCGGCTGACCACCGCGCCCCAGGCGTAGCTCAGGGTGGCTGCCGCCACGGCGGCAAGGCCGATGAATGCTCCATCCTGCGTCCTGCCCGTGCGGCCGGAGAAGAGCAGGACGAGGCCGACGAGGCCAAGCCCGATTGCTGCGAGGCGGCGCGTGGTGATGCGCTCCTGCCCATACAACGCCCCGACGAGGATCAAGAAGATCGGCAGCAGGGCGAGATTGACGATGGCGGAGAGGCCGGTCGGTGCGCGGGCGACGCCCCAGAAGAGAAGACTGTAGCAGCCGGTGGTGATCAGAAGCGAAGCGGCAATGACCCGGCCCGGCTGCTCCGGCCGGAGCGGCAAACCCTTGGCAAGGGTGATCGCGAGATAGCAGAGCCCGGCGAGGGCAAAGCGCAGGGCAGCGAGAAAAATCGGCGGCACGGCTTCGGAGGCGAGCTTCATCGGCAGCCATGTCAGGCCCCAGATCAGGGCCATCAGGGCAAAGGCCACCCATCGTGCCGTGCCGGTGCCCTGTCGCTCCATCTCTGCCCCTCCGCCGATCGTTTCACCCTAGTGGAGGCAAGGGCGGCGGGAAAGCGTCGGGACAGGTCCTAATGCTTCTGAACACCGGGCCCATAGGCTGCAAAGAACACGCGCATCGCGTTCTCCACATTCTTCCGGATTTCGGCCTCCGTGGGCGGCCCGCCGACGGCAAACAGCTGCCGGCGCATCAGGCCGGAGACGCAGAGATCGAGGAAGTGCTGGGCCGCGACGCCGGTGTCCTCGATGGAGAGCCTTCCTGCCTCCACCTGCCGGTCAAAATAGGCCTTAAGCCGGGCGATCCCCTGGCAGGGACCCGCCTCGAAGAAGGATCGGCCAAGACGTGGAAACTGCTCGGCCGCACCGACCACCATGCGGATCGAGGAGATGTGCTCGGGCCTGCCCATGTAGCGCAGATAGCTGTCGCCGAGCTTCGAAAGAACAGCCCTGACATCCGGATCCTCGGCGTCCAGCTTGAACAGGACCTCCGCAAGGCTCTGCCTCTCTTCGAGGGTCAGGGCTTCGAACAGGCTCTCCTTGCTTTCGAAATAGACGTAGAGCGTCCCCTTCGAGACGCCGGCAACCTTGGCGATTTCACCCATGCTCGCGCCGTTGAAGCCGCGCGCAAGGAAGACCTGGCGAGCTCCCTCCAGGATCTGGCGGCGCTTGGCGCTCTCAGCCCCATCCTCTGCAGAGGATGGGAGATCCTTGGAGCGAGCGATTTCATTGAGGTCGCTCATGTGCGTTTTGTCACCTCGAGGCTATTGACCGAACGGTTCGGTCAAATCATATAGGGCCTACATAGTCATCATAGAGCAAAGCGGCAAGGCAGGGCCAAGAATTCCGGGCGAGAGATCGGAATGAGTGTTTGGGGGCCAGTCCGTAGTGGCGCTTTGGAGGGTTTCCATGGCCTATCGTGAAGATTCCGAGCAGGGCGGCAGCATCGCCGGGGCTGCAGTGCAAAGGCAGCCCGGAGCGGCATCTGCCCAGGGGCAGGATACGCCGGCAGGGCAGGAGCCGCAGCCTAAAAAGAAGGGGCTCGGCAAGAAGCCGGTCATTCTAGCTGTCGTCGCAGCTGCGCTCGGCTTCCCCGGATACGAGGGCTACAACTGGTGGACGGACGGGCGCTTCATGGTCTCGACCGAGGATGCCTATGTGCAGGCCGATATCACGATCCTCTCGGCCAAGGTCTCCGGCTACGTCTCCTCCATCGCCGTCGCCAACAACCAGCAGGTCAAGGCAGGCGACCTGATCGCCCAGATCGACCAAGGCGACTATCGGCTCGCCTTGCAGGCGACCAAGGACAAGCTCGCGACCCAGCAGAGCGCAATCGAGCGCATCGGCCGCCAGATCGAGGCGGCTCGGGCCTCTGCTGCTCAGGCCGAGGCGCAGATCGCAGCAGCCAGGGCCGAAGCAGAGCGCGCGGAGAGCGACTATGCCCGCCAGCTTCAGCTCTCCCGCTCGGACTTCACCAGCAAGGCCGCGCTTGAGACCGCGAAGGCGGCCCGGGATCGGGCCGAGGCCAATGTGAAGAGCGCCCAGGCCGCGCTCGCGGCCGCCCAGGCCAATGTCGACGTTCTCGCCGCCCAGCGAAAGGAAGGCGGGCGGGTTGCCGCCGAACTGCAGACCTCCGTCGACAAGGCAGAGCGCGATCTGTCCTTCACGGAGATCCGCGCGCCGGTCGAAGGCGTCACCGGCAACAAGGCCATCGAGGTCGGCAGCTACGTTCAGCCGGGCGCCCGCCTTGCGGCTCTCGTGCCCCTGACGAGCGTGCGTGTGGACGCCAACTTCAAGGAGACGCAGCTCGCCGCTCTCAAGATCGGCCAGAAGGTCCATATCGAGGTGGACGCCTATCCGGATGCCGACATCCTCGGCACGGTGGAGAGCGTATCGCCGGCCTCGGGCTCCGTCTTCAGCCTGCTGCCGCCGGAGAACGCCACCGGCAACTTCACCAAGATCGTCCAGCGCGTGCCCGTCCGCATCGCCGTGAGCCCGGAGGTCGCCCGGCAGGGCATTCTTCGTCCCGGTCTCTCGGTGGTCGTCGATGTGGATACGCGCACCTCGGCCGAACCCTCGAAGACGGCCAGCATCAAAGAGTAGGCGAACCATGGCCGCCTCCGCCGCCATTCGGAACAAGCCCCATGCGGCAGGACCTGCCGCGCCGTCCGCGTCCGTCAGCAGGCGCCGGACCTTCGCGTTCTTCTGCATGGTCTTCGGCATGTTCATGGCGATCCTGGACATCCAGATCGTCTCGGCCTCGCTGGCCGAGATCCAGGCTGGCCTGTCCGCCTCCTCGGAGGAAATCTCCTGGGTGCAGACGAGCTATCTGATCGCGGAAGTGATCATGATTCCGCTCTCGGGCACGCTCTCGCGCGTGCTCTCGACCCGGTGGATGTTCGTGATCTCTGCCGGCGGCTTCACGTTCATGAGCTTTCTGTGCGCGACGGCCACGAACATCGAGCAGATGATCGTCTACCGTGTGCTCCAGGGCTTCATCGGCGGCGGCATGATCCCGACCGTCTTCGCCTCCGCCTTTACGATCTTCCCGCCGGAGAAGCGGCCCGTGGTCTCGCCGATCATCGGCCTCGTGGCGACGCTCGCGCCGACCATCGGCCCGACGCTCGGCGGCTATCTCACGGACCTGTTCTCCTGGCACTGGCTGTTTCTCATCAACATCGTGCCCGGCATCTTCGTGACCGTCTCCACCTATTTTCTGGTGGATTTCGATGAGCCGGATCTCAGCCTGTTCAAGAGCTTCGACTGGGCCGGCCTCGGCCTCATGGCCGCCTTTCTCGGCGGCCTCGAATATGTGCTGGAGGAAGGGCCGCTCAACGATTGGTTCCGGGGCGAGCTGGTGCTGGTCCTTACCGTCGTCTGCGTCGTGGGCGCTGTCGGCTTCTTCCATAGAGCCTTCACGGCGAAGCAGCCCATCGTGGATCTGCGCGCCTTTGCCGACCGCAACTTCCTGGCCGGCTCCTCGTTCAGCTTTGTCATGGGGATCGGCCTCTATGGCCTGACTTATCTGTACCCGGTCTATCTCGCCCGCGTGCGCGGCTATTCCTCGCTCCAGATCGGCGAGACGATGTTCGTCACCGGCGCGACCATGTTTCTCATGGCTCCCGTGGCCGGCATCCTCTCGCGCAAGCTCGATCCGCGGATGATGATGGCCATCGGCTTCGGAGCCTTCGCGCTCGGAACCTGGCAGATTACGGGACTGACGAAAGACTGGGATTTCTGGGAGCTCTTCGTTCCCCAGATCCTGCGCGGAGTGGGGCTGATGATCTGCATGGTGCCGATCAACAACATCGCGCTCGGCACATTGCCGCCGGACCGGATCAAGAACGCGTCGGGCCTCTACAACCTCACACGCAATCTCGGTGGTGCGGTGGGCCTGGCGCTCATCAATACGATCCTGAACGACCGCCTGGATCTCCATCTCCAGCGACTGCGTGAGAGCGTGAACTGGAGCCATGCGACCGCGGTCGAGGCACTCAACAACCTGACCCTGAAGTTCCACGATCTCGGGTCGGATGCCGGGCAGGCCGCTCTCAAGACCCTCTCGAACATCGTCAGGCGCGAGGCGCTGGTGATGTCCTTCTCGGATGTCTTCCTGCTGCTGACGGTGCTTTTCCTGGGACTGGTCGTTGCCTTGCCCTTCATCGAGAAGCCGCGCACCGCTCCTGCGGGAGCCGGCGGCCACTGAGCGAACAAAACCCCGGCCGTCGAGCCGGGCTTTTTCAGTTGGCCATGGACTTCAGCTTGAGCTTGCGCAGCAGGGCATAGACCTCCTCCGTCGAGTGGCAGATCCGGTTGAGGATCACGGGCTGCCGCAGCGAAACGTGGATGTGACTGGACCCATACATGCGAATGGTGCCGAAGCCCGGAAAGCGCCCGTTTCCGGGATGTCGATTGTTCCACCGGTTGGGCGGACGCCCGATCCAGGGGCGGTAGGTATGCACGGCATCGAGCAGTCGGGCGCATTCCCGGTAGAAATCCTCCTCGAGCGCATGCTGCTCCGCCTTCATTCCTGTCGCGTCTACCCGGCTCTCGTTCCGTCCTTGAAACGCAGGTTGTGAGCGCGCGCCATCAGCGAAACCTCCTGGGGCGACAGGGGATTACCGCTGCCGCCATCCATCAGTCGCTGCTCGCCGGACCACTCGCCGGTGGTCCGGTCGAGGCGCAGGATGAACGATCCGCCGTCGTTCACGCGCCATTCGGCTCTGTTCTCGGTTTCGAGCACGGGGGTATGGCCCTCGCCGGGCTCCCCCTTGTCCGGGCCGGCGGTAAGGTCGTGTCTCTGGTCCGCCTTGGGCTTCATCCTGTTGCTCCTCTCTCAGGCTTCGCGGGACATCCGGTTCTGGTCAACCTCCACCTCGACGCGGTTCATGTCGCCGGACGAGGCGCTCTCGTGCCACAGGGTTTGGATGTCCTGGGGGAGGGCTTCGCGAACCTTGCGGGTCTGCCCCTCGGGAAGATGGCGCGTCAGCACGGCAAAGACCGCGCAGGCCGCGGTGCGAGGATCCACGGGCCGTGTCATGCCGAGATTGTCCGATACCTGCTCGAGGAACTCGTCGAGGGAGCGGTAGCGCTCCGGCTGGATCGCGGGACGCCACTGGTCGTAATAGATTCCGCGTACCAGCAGGGGCAGTTCCGCTCCGAGATGGGCGGACAGGTCCAGTGGGATCCGGTCGCGGACCGTGCGCAGCACGGCGCCGAGGGCATGCCAGGCGACATGCCGGTCAGGACCGGTCACTTCCATGATCTCATTGAGCCAGATATGCGTCGTCTGAAGCGTCTTGTCGAAGACTTCGAGACCGTTCGCGCTCATGACGAACCTCCAAAAATTGAGCCGTTCAGGCCGGGCCGCCCTCTGGATCGGCAGGCCCGGCCAGCGCAGCATGCATGAAACTGAATTTTACGATTTGGCGCTGGATTGCTGGTTGCGCCGCTCGTCAGGCGTAATCCCGCCTTTCGAACCTTTCGAGCCGCCGCCCCATTTCTCGGCGTTGTCCGGCGAATGGGCCTTCGGGCTGCCGCTGGCAGCCGGATCGTGCTTGGTGTCACGTTTGTCGGGCATTGGGAAACTCCTTCTGCCATTGGTGGGCGAACGATGGAAATGGGTGGTTGTTCCGGGCGGACCGGCGGAAATCCAGTGCCGGATTATGCGGCAACGCTCGGGTCGGGGCGGTCAGGGGAAAGCCGCGTTTAACCTGTTGTTCTCAGGGGCCGAACGTCATAGGTTGCGCGCCAGGTTTTCTCGTTCAGGACGAAGTGCACGCATCTTGCCTCCTCCCCTCCGACATTCCGCTTCCGCCTCTGTCGGCGCCGTGCGCCGTACCTTTGCCCCCTGGTCAGATCCCGACGCCAAGCCTCTCATCCGCTTCGAGAACGTCACGAAGCGTTTCGGTGACGCCGTCGCCGCCGACAATCTCACGCTGAACATCTTCGAAGGCGAGTTCTTCTGCCTGCTTGGGCCCTCCGGCTGCGGCAAGACCACCCTCATGCGCATGCTCGCCGGTTTCGAGTTCCCGAGCGAGGGCGTCATCACCCTGGCGGGGCAGAACCTAGCCGGTGTGCCGCCCTACCGCCGGCCGGTGAACATGATGTTCCAATCCTATGCGCTCTTCCCGCATATGAGCGTGGAGAAGAACATCGCCTTCGGGCTCAAGCAGGACGGCCTGCCCAAGGGTGAGATCGTGGCGCGGGTCGGGGAAATGCTCCGTCTCGTGCAGCTCGAGAAGCTCGCCAGACGCTACCCGAGCCAGCTTTCCGGCGGCCAGCGCCAGCGTGTGGCGCTTGCCCGGGCGCTTGCCAAGAAGCCGAAGGTCCTCCTCCTCGACGAGCCCCTCGGCGCCCTCGACAAGAAGCTGCGCGAGGAGACCCAGTTCGAGCTGATGGACATCCAGCATGATCTGGGCATGACCTTCATCGTCGTCACCCACGACCAGGAAGAAGCCATGACCATGGCCGACCGGATCGCGGTGATGGACCATGGCCGGATCGTTCAGGTCGCGACCCCGGGCGAGATCTACGAGCAGCCGAAGACCCGCTTCATTGCCGAGTTCGTAGGCGACGTGAACATCCTGGAAGGCCATGTGCTCGGCCAGGAGAACGGCCTCTGGCGTGTGCAGACCCCCTCGGCGGAGGTTCCGCTCACCATCGACGATCCCGACGAGGTCCTGCATTCCGGCCAGGCGGTGGCGATCGCCGTGCGGCCCGAGAAGATGGTGATCCAGCGCGAGTGGCCGGGGCCCGATGCGATCAATGTGCTCACCGGCGAGGTGTGGGATATCGGCTATCTGGGAGACTGGACGGTCTACAGGGTCAGGCTCGCCACCGGCGAGATCCTGCGTGTGACGCGCGCCAATGCCTCGCGCTTCGTGGAGAATCCCATCGACTGGGATGAACAGGTCTACATCACCTTCGCGCCCGACGCGGCGGTGATCCTGGCGGAGTGAGCCATGCACAAGCGCCCGTTGACCCGCCGGCTGAGCGAAGGGCTGGTACCGGCCGTGCCCTTCCTCTGGCTCTGCCTCCTGTTCCTCGTGCCGTTCTTGATCGTCCTCAAGATCAGCCTCTCTGATCCGGCCATTGCCCAGCCGCCCTACAGGCCGGTTTTCGATTGGAGTGACATCGCCGGCTTCTTCTCGCAGCTCAATCTCGAGAATTACGAACTCCTGGTCGGCGACGATCTCTACCTGCGGGCGCTGCTGTCGTCGGTGCGGATTGCGGCTGTCTCGACCTTGCTGCTGCTTCTGGTGGGCTTTCCCATCGCCTATGCCATGGCTCGCGCGCCGGAGCGCTACCGCTCCCTGCTGGTCGCCCTCGTCATCCTGCCGTTCTGGACGAGCTTCCTGATCCGCATCTATGCCTGGATCGCCATCCTCAAGCCGGACGGCTTTCTCAATCAGGTCCTCATGGGAGCGGGGCTGATCTCGGAGCCTCTCGGCATCCTCAACACGGAGACGGCGGTCTTCATCGGCATCGTCTATGCTTATCTGCCCTTCATGGTGCTGCCGCTCTACGCGACGCTCGAGAAGATGGACGATACGCTGCTCGAGGCGGCGCTCGATCTCGGCTCGACGCCTTGGCGCTCCTTCTGGACGATCACCGTTCCGCTCGCCATGCCGGGCATCCTCGCAGGCTCGCTTCTGTGTTTCATTCCGGCGGTTGGCGAGTTCGTGATCCCGGATCTTCTCGGCGGGTCGGAGACGCTGATGATCGGCCGTCAGCTCTGGAGCGAGTTCTTCTCCAACCGGGACTGGCCGCTGGCTTCCTCGGTCGCCATCGTCCTACTCATTATTCTGGTCGTGCCCATCGTGATCTATCGCGATGCCGAGGCCCGTCGGGTGGAGAATGTGAGATGACGCGCCGCCTCAGCCCCTTCAACGTCACGGCCCTGGTGCTCGGCTTCGCCTTTCTCTACCTGCCGATCCTCCTGCTGGTGGTGTATTCCTTCAACGCCTCCCGTCTCGTCACCGTCTGGGGGGGCTTCTCGACCCGTTGGTACGGAATGCTCTTCCGCAACGAGGCGCTGATGGAGGCAGCCTGGGTGACGTTCAGGATCGCGCTGCTCACGGCCAGCGTCGCAACGATCCTCGGAACGCTCGCTGCCCTCGCCCTGACGCGCTACGGGCGCTTTCCCGGCCTGACGCTGTTCACCGGAATGGTCTATGCGCCCATGGTCATGCCGGAGGTCATCACAGGCCTGTCGCTGCTGCTGTTCTTCGTCGCCATCGGGCTCGACCGCGGATTCTGGACCATTACGCTGGCGCATACCACGCTCACCATGTGCTTCGTGACCGTGGTGGTGCAGGCGCGGTTGGTGACTTTCGACCGGTCTCTCGAGGAAGCGGCGATGGACCTCGGCGCACCGCCGCTCCGCACCTTCTTCGCGGTGACGCTGCCGCTGATCGCGCCGTCCATCGTGGCGGGCTTCCTGCTCGCCTTCACCCTGTCCCTCGACGACCTGGTGATCGCGAGCTTCAACACGGGGCCCGGTGCGACGACCCTGCCGATCCGGATCTACAGTGCGGTGAGGCTTGGACTATCGCCGGAGGTCAACGCAGCCTCGACCATCCTCATCGGGATCGTAACGCTCGGCGTGATTGCGGCGACGCTCCTGAGCAAGCGCTCGGTCATCCGCTCCCGCCGCAACGCTCACTGAGCCGTTGCGAGAGGGTTCTGGCTGCTGGGCTGGATCAGCTGCTGGCGGCCGAAGAGAGGCTTGGCCGCTCCCGAACGCTTGATGAGAGAGCGCACGTCCGGCATCACGGTGACGCTGTCCCATCCGCCCGTGATGTCGAATTCGAGGGCCACGTCGGGGTCGGGGCTAGCGCCTGCCTGGGAGACATGCGCTTTCAGGCTGAGGGCGCGGTCCACCAGTGAGACCTGCCCGTCGAGGCCGGCCTGAATGGTCGGGGCCGTGAGGCGGGTGTCCAGGACCTTGCCGATGCCCTTCTCCACGACGAGTTGTGCCTGAGCCTGATCGAATGCCGTTCGGCCGCTCTTCCAGTTGAGAGAGGCGAGGAGCGGTCGCTTCTCGACCCTCCGGAGGGCGTCGTCGAGAGCAAGCCCGACAAGCTCGCCTTCCTTGACCGTGACCGATGAGCGCCCCTGGGCATGACGCATCACCTCGGCAGGGGTCTTGCCCGAGCCTTCAAGCTGGAACTGGCCCTGGGCTGCGCCCGTGAGCCAACGCGGCTCGCCGATTGCGGCCAGGAAGGTGGAAACGTCCACGCCGGAGAACGTGCCCTGGCTCTTGAACTCCACGCTTTTGCCCTGGGCGATGAGGGACAGGCGGCCCTTCAGGGTGCCTTTGTGGAAATCGGCGCGTCCGATGGACGCCTCGATCCGGCCGGGGCGGACGAGGACGCTGGCCGCCATGTCGTCGAGGCGCAGGCGCCCGAGCTGGGCGCTCGATGCCGACAGGCGCAGATCCAGGCTGCTGCCGGTGGTATGCGCAAGGTCGATGGTCTCGCTGCTCCAGGCGCCGGATTCGTTGCGGGCCTGCTTGAAGGGCACGAACAGGTCCGACAGGTTCAGCGTGCCGGCTGCGAGCGTGCCCGTGATGATGGGACGCTCCGCCTCGAAACGGACCGCCATCGTTCCCTCAAGCTTGTCCTTGCCCAGCGTCACGGCCACGGAGGGCCAGGTCAGACGGCGGCGGTGCATGGAAAAATCGCCTGCGACCGACAAAGCCCGGACGAGCGAGCCGAACGGTAGCTCGACGCCGCTCCAATGCGTGAAATCCCGGACCGACTTGGCCTCGATTGTGCTTTCTCCCGTCATGCGGGGATCGTCTCCGAGCTGCGCCTCGCCCGTCACGGCGATGCGGCCGGAGGGAGCCGACAGGATCAGCGAGACCGGACTGATCTGGTCCGAAGCGAGCAGGCTCGGGGTGAGGGAGGCCTGCTCAAGCAGCACGGTTTCGTTCTGCCACACGGCGGAGCCGACCGCGTAGAGCGGTGAATCGGCATCGGCCCAGCTCACCACAAGGTTGACCCTGTCGAGCTTTGCATCCTCCAGATCGGTCCAGCGGACCGTTGCGCCGGCCAGGATGAGGCGGCGGGCGCGCGCATCGTCGGGGCGGGCCTTGGCGAGCCCGGCCCAGTCCAAACCCTGAAGTGCCTTCGATGAGGCCGTGATGTTCGCCTCACTCAAGGAGACTTCCGCAAGCTCGACCCGGCCCAAGACCATCGGCAGCAGGCGCAGCTCCCCTCGCAGGGTGCCACCCTCTGCCTCAAGAGCCTTGCCGGGGAAGCGAATGGTGACATTCTCGAACTTGACGCGGGGGATCGGCAGAAGGGCGAAGGTGCTGCGCCCCTCGGCCTTGAGCTCGAGACCGTAGCGCTCCTTCATGTGCTCGGTCACTGCCGACGAGAGCCCACTCCCGGTCAAGGTCCAGGGGGCCGCCGCCGCTCCGAGCACGGCAAGCGAGATGAGCGCGATGAGAAAAACGACGCGGCGAGACATGGATTTGAGCTTATGAAACCTTGTGCCCCGCATCACAAGCGGTGGTGGGAGAATGACAGTCCGGGGAGGCCTGAGCCATGGACCGTTTCCATATATCCACACGAAGGGATTGTCTAAAATGAGGCCGGGCTGCAGGGTGGCGCTCAGTCGCACCGGACCGTGCTCGGGCGGGGCGGATCTGGTTGCCGCTCGGGAACGGGAGGCGTACCAAACGAAAGAGGTAATTCCACCCTGGTGGAAACGGCTCTAAGAGCTTCTACAAGAGCGGGGAATGCTCGGGAGAGGATTGAATGGATAAGGTTTACAGCGATGCGCGCTCGGCGCTGGCTGGTCTGGTGAAGGATGGCATGACCATCATGGCCGGCGGCTTCGGCCTTTGCGGCATTCCGGAGGCGCTGATCGAAGCGATCCGTGATTCGGGGGCGAAGGACCTGACCTTCATCTCCAACAATGCGGGCGTGGACGGCGCCGGTCTCGGCCGGCTGCTGGAGACCCGGCAGATCAAGAAGATGATCTCGTCCTATGTGGGCGAGAACAAGCTCTTCGCCCAGCAATATCTCTCCGGGGAGCTGGAGCTGGAGTTCAACCCGCAAGGGACGCTGGCCGAGCGCATCCGCGCGGGCGGGGCAGGCATCCCGGCCTTCTACACCAAGACCGGCGTCGGCACCCTCATCGCCGAGGGCAAGGAGGTCCGCGAGTTCAACGGCGAGAAATATGTCATGGAGACGGGGCTCTTCGCCGATATTTCCATCGTCCACGCCTGGAAGGGCGACACGGAAGGCAACCTCGTCTACCGGAAGACGGCCCGCAACTTCAACCCGATGATGGCCTCCGCCTCGCGGCTGACCGTCGCCGAGGTCGAGCACCTGGTGCCGGCCGGTGAGATCGACCCGGACACCATTCACACGCCGGGAATCTTCGTGAAGCGCCTCGTGCATGTGCCGAACCCGGTCAAACACATCGAGCAGCGTACGACCCGCAAGCGCGCGGAGGAGGCAGTCTAATGGCATGGACCCGTGAACAGATGGCCGCCCGCGCGGCGAAGGAGCTGCGCGACGGCTATTACGTGAATCTCGGCATCGGCATCCCGACGCTGGTGTCGAACTACATCCCCAAGGGCATGCGGGTTCAGCTGCAGTCCGAGAACGGCATGCTCGGCATGGGGCCATTCCCGTTCGAGGGCGAGGAGGATGCCGACCTGATCAACGCCGGCAAGCAGACGATCACCGAACTGCCGACGACGAGCTATTTCTCCTCTGCTGATTCCTTTGCCATGATCCGCGGCGGCCACATCGATCTCTCCATCCTCGGCGCCATGCAGGTGGCCGAGAACGGGGACCTCGCCAACTGGATGATCCCAGGCAAGATGGTGAAAGGCATGGGCGGCGCCATGGACCTCGTGGCGGGCGTCAAGCGCGTCGTCGTGGTCATGGAGCACGTGGCCAAGGGCAAGGACGGCTCGGAGGATCCGAAGCTGCTGAAGGCCTGCACGCTGCCGCTCACCGGCGCAGGCGTGGTCGACATGGTGATCACCGATCTCGGTGTGTTCAGCATCGACAAGAAGGGCGGCTCCGGAATGACCCTCATCGAGCTCGCCGACGGCGTCACGCTCGATGAGATCAAGGCGAAGACGCAGGCCGCGTTCAAGGTTGCCCTGGACGGCAAGCAGTCCAGCGCGGCTTGATCGGCCAGAATCGGGATGAGACGAGAAGCGGCCTTCGGGCCGCTTTTCCTTTATGGGCTGGCGCTGCCGGAGGCCTTCAGCCGCATCTCGGCGCCGCGCACCAACTGGGTGACGGGAACGAGCCCGACCAGGACGATGACGAGGGCGGCCAGCGAGCCGTTCTCGAATGTGCCCCGCGCGGCATAGCCATAGACGAGCGTCGCCAGGGTTTCGGTGTTGAGGGGCCGCAGCAGCAGCGTCGCCGGCAGCTCCTTGATGCAGTCCACGAAGACGAGGAGCGCTGCACTCGCCAAAGCAGGCCGCATGAGCGGCAGCTGGATCCTTCGGACGAGGTCCTTCCGGGAGGCGCCGAGAGTGCGGGCCGCATCCTCGAGCCCTGGGGAAACCCGGTCCATGCCGGCGGAAAGAGAGCCGGTGGCGATTGGCAGGAACCGGATCACGTAGGCGATGATGATCCCGCCCGCCGCGCCCATCAGGAGCAGCCCGATGCGCTCGCCCGTGAGACTCCGCCAGAGATTGCCGATCAGGGTGTCGAAGGCGATCAGGGGCGTCATGAGCCCCAGGGCCAGAACGGTGCCCGGAACCGCATACCCCAGGCCCGCCAGGAAGAGCGAGCCTCGGGTGAGGGAGGTCCTCGCGAGCCGCGCGGCCGAGACCAGCATGATGGCGAGAGCGAGGGCGGCCAATGTTGCCGCGGCTGAAAGGCCGATGGTGGTCGTCAGGTGGGACAGGAAGGCCGCGTCCAACTGGCGGGTGAGTCCGCCGCGCAAGGTCTCCCGCAGCAGGAACGCAGTTGGCAGGATGAAGCCCAAGGTCACGGGGAGGGCGCAGAGGGTTGTCGCAATCCATGCCTGGCGGCCGGAAAGGGGGACCGGCTGCACGATCCGCGGCCGCTTGGTGGAAAGCGTGTAGCGCCTGTCGCGCCGGCCGTGGCGCTCGATAAGGATCAGCGCCACCACGAAGGCGAGCATCACGCAGGCGATCTGCGCCGCTCCTGCGAGGCTGCCACGGTTGAGCCAGGTGGTGTAGACCGAAACCGTCAGCGTGCGCACGCCGAGAAATTCGCTCGCACCGATGTCGTTGAGGGCCTCGAGGAGGGCAAGCGACAGCCCCACCGCAAGGGCCGGGCGGGCAAGGGGGATCGCGATGACTCGAAAGAGCTTGAAGCGACCGGCCCCGAGAGTGCGCGCCGCCTCCATCAGGCTGGCGCTCTGGGTCAGGAACATCGCCCGTGCCGCGATATAGACGTAAGGATACAGGACGGCCGACATCACCAGGATGCAGCCCGGAAGCGAGCGGATCTCGGGAAACCAGTAATCGGAGCGGGAGGTCCAGCCCATCGCCTCACGCAGGGCCATCTGCACGAGGCCCGCGGAATCGAAGACTTCGACATAGATGTACGCCGTGATGTAGGTCGGCACGGCGAGCGGCAGCGGAAGCAGCCAGACGAGGATGTCGCGACCGGGAAATCGGTGCGCCGTGACGAGCCACGCCGTCGCGATTCCCATGGAGCCTGCAAAGACGGCGACACCCGTCAGGAGCGCCAGCGTGTCGATGATGCTCGCCGGCAGGACATTGGCGATGAGATGCGGCCAGATCTCCGCATCGCCCTCCGCCGCGATGCCGAGGAGCGAAGCGAGGGGCAGCAGAACCAGCAGCCCGACCGTCCCCACGGCGGCCATTAGCCACCAGGGCAACCGCCGCGTCCTGCGCCGGCCGGGAAGGCGGAAAAGGGGAGGGGCTGCTGCTGTTGCTTTCAATGGAAATGGCGCCACCGTTTCCGGCAGCGCCTCCTGTCAGGTTGTGGTCACTGGCTTATTGGTCGAAGCCGACCTTGTCGACTAGTTCGCTGGCCTTCTTGCGGAGCTTCGCAATCTCGGCGATCGGCACGTTGTCCGCCTTGAGATCGCCGAAGGAGGCGATGGTCGGGTGGATCTTGATGCCGGCCTTCACCGGATACTCGGAATTGGCCTCGGCGTGGAGACGCTGAGCGTCGTCGGAGACCATGTATTCCATGAACTTGACGGCGTTGGCCTTGTTCGGAGCGTTCTTCGCCAGCGCGAGGCCGGAGACGTTGACGTGGGTGCCGCCGTCCTCGAAAGTCGGCAGGATCACGTTGATGGCCTCGCCCCACTTCTTCTGCTCTTCGTTGTTGCCGTTACGCATGAGCGAGACGTAGTAGGTGTTGCCGATGGCGATGTCGCAGACGCCGGCCAGGATGTCCTTGGCCTGCTCGCGGTCGCCGCCGGAGGGCTTCTTGGCGAGATTGGCCTTCAGGCCCTTCAGCCACTCCTCTGCCTTCTCCTCGCCCTTGTGGGCGATCATGGCTGCGAAGAGGCTGATGTTGTAGAGGTGCTGGCCCGAGCGGATGCAGACCTTTCCCTTCCACTTGGGGTCGGCAAGCTCTTCATAGGTGATCTTGTCCTGCTTCACACGGTCCTTGGAGGCGTAAACCACGCGGCCGCGCAGGGCGATGCCGTACCAGTGGCCTTCGGGATCGCGATAGGCGGCGGGGATCGCCTTCTCGAGCGCCTCGGACTTGACCGGCTGGGTCACGCCGTAATCCTTGGCAGCCTGCAGGCGGCCGATATCGACCGTGATGATCAGGTCCGCCGGGCTGTTCGCGCCCTCGGAGCGGATGCGCTCCTCGAGGCCGCTGCTCAGGAAGATCGTGTTGACCTTGATGCCGGTCTCCTTGGTGAAGTCGTCCAGGATCGGCTTGATGAGACCCGGCTCGCGGGTGGTGTAGATGTTCAGCACTTCTTCCGCTGCCGCGGAAAGGCTCGTTCCGGCGAAGATGCCCATGGCGGCAACGCCCAGGGCAAGGCTGCGCGCAAGCTTGGAGTTCAGCATTGTGGAATCCTTCGGAGCAACTGGGCGGGACAGCCTGTCCCGATTGGCTCTGGAAGAACCACAGCTGCGATTCCGATTCAATAAAAAAATAAGTTATTTCAATAGGTTAGATAAATTCTAAACTGAGGTTTATTGTAAGAATTCTAAGCTGACATGGCTTTCTTGACGACAGGCTCGTCGGGAGCGGCGGCGCGAAGGCGCGTGATTTCCGCCTCCATCCTCTCCATGTTCTGGAACAGGCGCTCGCTGGTAAGGCGCAGGAAATAGAAGCCGAATTCCGGGTTCTGGAAATAGAGCTGGCGTACCTGGTCATAGGAGATGCTGAGGACTTCGCCGCTCTCAAGACATTCAAGGGTCTGGGTGCGCCTGTTGTCAGGCGCCATGAAGCCCATCTCGCCCACGACCTGGCCCTGGGGGAGCTCGATCCCGAGTTCCTTCAGGCGGAACCGGCCAGACAGCGTGTAGAACATGCAGGTGGCAGTGTCGCCCTTGGCGAACAGCACCTCGCCGGCCTCCACCTTGCGGCGGGTCATGAACGGCTTGAGCCACTCCATGGACAGGTCGCTCTTGGAGGCCTGTTTGACCTTCTTGATCAGGCGCAGCATCTGATAGAGGCGCCAGCTGTTGAGGGGCAGCAGGATCAGATTGACCGTCATGCTCGGGTAGAGATGCATGATGGACGAATAGGTCAGCGAGGTCACATTCGCCGCGATGCCGACGCATCGCAGCGGAATGATCGTCTTCATTGCGCTGCCGGTAATGGCGAGCGCTGCCCCAAGCCAGCCGATTGCCTCGACCCATGTCATGGAAGGTGATCCAGAGTTTACGTTGCGGAATGGCCTATACCATCAAATCGGAAAGGCCGGGTACCGCCGAGTTGGCGCACACGAGAACAGATCCGTTCGCGCCGGAAGCCAAGGGAAGTCAAGGCGCTTGGAGCCTCATGCGGCAAAAAGGCCTCCAGGCGACCTGGAGACCTCCTAATGCAGAGAGAGCATTCCCGTCCATGAATCTGACCGGAAAACGCGCTTCCCGGATTCGCGCTCAGAAGCGGAAGCCTGCTCCGGCCCCGCGTCCCGTCATGACCGGCTCGATCTCGGGCGAAGATGGGCGCGGAGGGGCGATCCGATCCGGCACACTGAGCCTGCTCCGGCGCTGGACCGAAACGCTGGGCCTCTCGTCCGCCGCCGAGCGATTCGACAGGCTGCCGGTAACGGAGGGCGGAGGGGGCACGGGATCCCGCGGCAGCACCCCCATGGGCGCTCCGGTGTTGCATCCGCCAAGGCTCATGCCGGTCAGGACGAGGGCAGAAACGATCATCAGGTGACGCATAGTCCGACTCCGCAACGAACAAGGACGCGCAGAGAGCTAGGCCATTATTCCGAAGAGTCGAGTCTCACGCATCCGGCCATGCAGAATCCAAGGCTAGCATGCATGGAAAATCTCGGGGTAGGGTCTCCACCGGCAGCCATCGCGCGCCACCTAAAGAGACAGTATCCGTTGTGATCGAGAGGGATCGATGAAGCCGTTCTGCCGTGCCGGTGGCGCCGTGCTCATGCTGACGGTTCTTGCAGGGCCGGCCATGGCCAAGTGTTCGGATGCGCCCGGCCCCGGCGTGGACTGGTCCGGCTGCTCGAAGGCGCGGCTTTTCCTGGCCAATGAGAATCTGGCGGGGTCTGTGTTCAGCCGGTCCCTTCTCACTCTGAGCGACTTTGCAGCCTCCAGTCTCGCCGGGGCAAGGCTCGATGAGACCGAGGTCAGCCGTACGCGCTTCGAGAGCGCGGACTTGACGAAGGCCGACTTCACGAAGGCGCTCGGCTGGAGAGCGAATTTCGGCCGGGCCGTTCTCACGGGCGCCATGTTCGATACGGCGGATATGAGCCGCTCGAATTTCGCGCAGGTGAAGGCCGCGGGTGCCAGCTTCAGGAAGGCCGAATTGAACCGTTCCGATTTCAGCGGCGCGGATTTGACGGGCGCAAACCTGTCAAAGGCGGAACTGGCGCGGGTCGTCTTTCAGAATGCGCAGCTTACAGGGGTGGATCTCAGCTACTCCAATCTCTCACGGGCCAGGTTTGCCGGTGCGGATATGACGGGTGCGAACCTGACCCGCGCTTATCTCTATCTGACGCAGTTTGCCGGAACCGACCTCAGCGGCGCGACCGGCCTGACGCAGCAGCAGATCGATATTGCGTGCGGCGATGCGCAGACGCAGTTGCCTGCCGAACTGGCAAGACCACAGCACTGGCCCTGTTCCGAGGAGGGCGACTGAACCTCGCCGTAACGCGGGCGGGTGAACCAAATTCCAGCTTGGCCGTTGATTTCCCAGGGCCTTCTGTTTCGGGCCTGCTTGCCTGGGGGTGCGCTGACGTGACCACGCTCAAGGAATTCGAGGATGCCCTGCGTGAGCAGGGAATGCACATGGCCCTCGCCATCCTGCAGAGGCTGCGCGAGCGGGACCGGGAGAAGCGCTCCGTCACGCCCGGGCGTCGGATCGCGGGCCGCAGGATGACCCCTGAGCTGGCCCGGGAGATCCTGGAACTCCATGCCACCACGGAGATGACGCAGCAGGAGATCGCCTTTGCTCTCGGCGTCAATCAGGGGCGGGTCAACGAGGTGATCAAGCGGGGCAAATGGCTCGACGAGAATCCCGCCGCGCCGGAGGCCCTGGCCCGTGACCGCGCCAAGGCTAGGATGGCTGGACGGACAGGACGCAAGACGGCGGGGACGCAGAAGACACGCTCCGCCACACCCAAGCGTCGCCAGGGGCAGAAACCGGCAGGGCAGGGCCAACTGACTCTCGGCGACCTGTGAGCGGTAGTGCCGCAGCCTAGAAAATCCGCGCCGGAACATAAAAAGCCCTGCCCGGGTGGGGCAGGGCCGAGTGATCTCCTCGCCTTCGGGTGTCACACCGAAAACAGGCATAGTAGGGCATAGCAACTGAGAGATGTCAAATCGCTTATCCTCGCCGACGAGCGTTACTTTCGTCTTAATTGCAGATGTCTCTGTATCGCTCATGTAAAACCCGAAAGGAGTAGTCCTTTTTCTTACGGAATTACAGGCGCCTTGCAAGTAGGTGTTGCAGCTTTGCCATAGTCTTCCTGAGGGGAAACTTCATAAAGTGCCGTCGTGGTCCTCACACAAAGGATAGCGGTTATGAGAAAGCGTATTCTCTATCTTCTGACTGGGACGGCGGCCCTGGCTCTTGTCGCCCCGGCGGCTTCGGCTGCGGATCTGCCTGTCCAGGCTCCACCTCCGGCTCCGGTCTTCGCGCCGCCGCCGGTCTTCACCTGGTCGGGCTTCTACGTGGGCGTGAACGCCGGCTATGGCTGGGCGGAGAACAACAACGAAAGCGTCTTCGTCCCTGCCGGCGAGATCGGCCCGGGCTCGCCCGCCGGCACGATCAGCTACACGGACGAGAGCGGCGACGGCTTCGTCGGCGGCGGTCAGATCGGCTACAACTACCAGATCGGCTCCTTCGTGATCGGTCTCGAGACCGACATTCAGTGGGCGGATCTCGGCGCGGACCGTGACGGGGCCGTTTTCCCGGCGGTCTGGAGAAATGCCTATGACTTCCGTGCGGCCGGCGTGGCCGGCGGGATCGACTGGTTCGGCACCGTTCGCGCCCGCGCGGGCGTAGCCTTCGACCGGTTGCTGGTCTACGCCACCGGCGGCTTCGCCTACGGCAGCGGCGATACGAACGACGAGTTCGACGGCCTCCTCTTCGGGGATGACGGCAATGACGTGCGCACTGGCTGGGTGATCGGCGGCGGTGTCGAATGGGCCATCCCGACGAACTTCGGTTTCCTCGGTTCGGGCGCAACCATCGGCCTCGAAGGCCTGTGGGTGAACCTCGATCAGGAGGACAACGGCACGTATATCGGAAGCGTAGCCGTTCCCGGCGGCCGGGAGCCTGTCTTCGCCAGTGTCCGGAACAGCGAGGACAACGAGTTCTTCGTGGCCCGTGCCAAGTTGAACTTCAAGTTCGGCACGTACTGAACCTTGCCGACCGTAACGAAAGGCCCGGGAGAACCCGGGCCTTTTTCGTGGCAACAAGAGAAAGGCCGCGACCTGTTCCTTTACGTTTACAGGTCGCAGCCTCCGGCCCGTGATTTTGCCCCCACGGGAAGTTCAGCCCTAAACCGTTCAAACGTGACCTGAATGCGGCACAGCTTCGGGATAAAAATTTTATTTTTTGTGGAACCAAACGTTCCGCGGAGTGTTGTAGGGATCTCCGGTCCATTTTTGCCCCTACGGCCGGACACTTAGAGCACTCTCCTAGAGAGTGCTCTTTCTTTTTTGTAGAGCTCCTCTGCGTCGCAAAAGCTCAGGCGTAGGTGCGCTCGTCGGCGATGACCTTGCCGTCGTTCGGGAGGCTGCCCGGTGTGGTGAGGGTGACGACGCCCTTGAGCTTGGTCACGTTCTGGAGCGTATCCCCGATGGCGGCGGCCAGATCGTCGCCTGGAGACGGGGCTTCGGCCATCAGCGTCATCATGTCCGTCTCTCCCTCGCGGGTGATGACGAGGCGCAGGCGCCCGAGATCGGGATGGCGGCGGCCGATCTCCGCCACCTGCTCGGGGCGCACGAACATGCCCTTCACCTTCGCGGCCTGATCGGCTCTTCCCATCCAGCCCTTGATCCGCATGTTGGTGCGTCCGCAGGGGCTCGCACCTTTCAGGGAAGCGGTCAGATCGCCGAGTGCCAGCCGGATGAGAGGCCGGTGCGGATCGAGCGTGGTCACAACGATCTCGCCTACATCCCCCTCCGGCACCGGATCGCCGGTGCCCGGCTTCACGATCTCGACGATGAGGCCCTCGTTCACCACCAGACCCTCGCGGGCAGGAGACTCGTATGCCACCAAGCCGAGATCGGCCGTGGCATAGGCCTGGTAGGCCTCGATGCCGCGGGAGGAGAACTCCTCCTGCAGGGATTTCGGAAAGGCCGCGCCCGAGACAAGCGCCCGCCTGATGGAGGACACGTCCCGTCCCGCCGCTTCCGCGCCGTCGAGGAGGATCTTGAGGAAATCCGGCGTGCCGCAATAGGCGACCGGCCGGTAGGCCTCGATCAGCTCGAACTGCTGCTCCGTGTTGCCGGGCCCGGCAGGGATGACGGCGCAGCCGAGGGCGCGCGCACCGGAATCCATGATGAAGCCGCCCGGCGTCAGGTGGTAGCTGAAGGTGTTGAGCACCACGTCGCCGTTGCGGAACCCGGCGGCATGCAATCCCCGCGCCATGCGCCAGGGATCTGGCGCATTGGCCTCCGCTTCGAAGATCGGACCCGGCGAGGTGAAGAGGCGCGCGAACGAGCCCGGAGCGCCGGGAACGAAGCCGCCGAAGGGGAGGGACGCTTTCTGCAGAGCTGGTAGTTCGGCCTTGCGAAGCACCGGCAGGCCTGCCAGCGCCTCGCGGTTCGTGATGCGGCTCGGATCTATGCCCTGCAGCCGTTCCGCATAGGCCGGTGTCTCGGCGGCCCGCCTCAGGACATCCGGCAGGCGCGCGAAAAGAGAGGCCTCGCGTTCCGCAGGCTCTCGGGTTTCGTAGATATCGAAATGGTCGCTCAAGGCTTGTCTCTTCCCGTCTGAAGGGCTGTCACGCCAGCCAGCGCTTGCGGCGCTTGTAACTCTTCACGTCGCGGAACGACTTGCGGTCGCCTTCCGAGACGCCGAGGTAGAATTCCTTCACGTCCTCGTTCTCCCGCAGCATCTGTGCGGGACCGTCCATGACGACGCGTCCGGTCTCGAGAATGTAGCCGTAGGTGGCGTATTTCAGCGCCATATTGGTGTTCTGCTCGGCCAGGAGGAAGGAGACGCCTTCCGTCTCGTTGAGCTTGTGAACGATTTCGAAGATCTCCTCCACGATCTGCGGGGCCAGGCCCATGGACGGCTCGTCCAGCAGGATCATGGAGGGACGGGACATCATCGCCCGGCCGATGGCGCACATCTGCTGCTCGCCGCCGGAGGTATAGCCCGCCATGGAGGTTCGCCGCTGCTTCAGGCGCGGGAAATACTCGTAGATGGCTTCCAAGTCCCGCCGGATCGCAGCGTTGCCGTCGCGGCGCGTGAAGGCGCCGGTGAGGAGATTGTCCTCGATGGTGAGGTGCCCGAAGCAGTGCCGGCCCTCGAGAACCTGAATGCAGCCGCGGCGCACGAGTTCGTTGGGGGAGAGGCGGTCGACGCGCTCGCCTTTGAACTCGATGGTGCCCTTCGTGACCTCGCCACGCTCGGCGCGCAGCAGGTTGGAGACAGCCTTCAGCGTCGTGGTCTTGCCTGCGCCGTTGGCCCCGAGCAAAGCCACGATGCCGCCCTTGGGCACGCTGAGCGAGACGCCTTTGAGAACGAGGATCACGTGGTCGTAGACGACCTCGATGTTGTTGACCGTCAGGACGGTTTCGGCAGGAGCAGGCTGCAAGGCTGCGGCGGTCATGACAATCTCCCGGCCCTCTCTGCGGGAAAGGGTGGCGAAGGAAGTGAGCCGGGAGAGGGGCTGCCGGAAGTCGCAGCTTCCCTTCTCCCGAACCATGTTGACACAAGGGTCACCCTCTCCCCACCGAGCCCGGGAACACCCGGCCTGCGCGGGGAGAGGGTCAGTCGTCTTAGCTCTGGTTGTCGCAACGCTCCGAGCGCTTGGGCCAGCCGGGATTCTTGTCGGCATAGTCCTTCGCTGCGGCGTCGAGCTGGGCGCGGACCTGCTCGGTCATCGGCTTGATGGGCTCGGAAATCTTCACCCACTTCGAGCCGTCCCACTCCTGCATGAAGGCAGGGCTGTGGCTGTTGTGGTCCGTGCAGGTGAGAGCCATCGGATCCGTGAAGCCTTCGAGCCCCAGCTCCTTGAGACGGGCCGGATCGAGCTTGATGTTCTCCATGCCGCGGCGCACGTCCTCGCCCGTCACGACCTTCTTGCCGGTGACCGTCTGGGCCTGGGCGATGCCTTCCGCGATCAGCAGCGAGTTGTAGACGCCGCGATTATAGAGGAGCTCTCCGACCTTATCCTTCGGTGCCTTGGAGAGGCCCTTGTCGACCACGTGCTTCTGGATGTCCTTCAGGGCAGGGTAATCCGTGCCGACGGCATGCCAGTTCAGCATCTTGAAGCCCTTGGCGCCTGCGCCGCCCGCACGGGCGTCGTCCTCACCCGGCCACCAGACGGAATAGAACTTGTCCATCGGATAGCCCGAGCGGACCGCTTCCTTGACGGCGGCTCCGTTCATGGCACCCCAGCCCCACATGATCATGTAGTCGGGACGGTCGCGGCGCACGCTCAGCCATTGCGAGGACTGATTCTGCATGTCCTGGGCGGCGACCGGATAGAGCGCCACCTCGAAGCCATACTGCTTGGCGAGTTCCTGCAGCAGCGGGACCGGCTCCTTGCCGAAGGCTGCGTCGAGATGCAGGAAGCCGATCTTCTTGCCCTTGAGCTTCTCCAGTCCCCCTTCCTTCTCGCCGATGTACTTGACGATCATCGACAGGCCGTCCCAGTAGGTGGCCGGCGGGTTGAAGACCCAGGGGAAGATGTCGCCGCGGGCCGAGGCCGAGAGGCCGTAGGCCATGGAGAGGATCGGGATCTTGTCCACTGAGGCGCGGGGGATCAGCGGCAGGGTGATGCCGGTCGACCAGGGATTGACGATAACCGGGTTCTTGCCCTTCACCGCCTCGTAGCACTCGACGCCCTTCTTGGTGTCGTAGCCCGTTTCGCATTCTTCGAGCACGAGCTTCACGCCGCCGATGCCGCCGTCGCGCTCGTTCAGCATCTGAAGGTAGTCATGCATGCCGTCGGCGATGGGAATGCCGGAGCCGGCGAAGGGGCCCGTGCGGTAGGTGAAGAGGGGCACATAGACGGAGTCCTGCGCGAAGGCAGGAAGGGTAGCGCCGCCGACCAGGGTCGCAACGGCCAGTCCAAGGCTCAGTTTTCGAAACGACATTTCTGCGTTTCCTCCCGTTGTTGTCCGGCATCACGCCGGAGGTTCGTAGTTCCCGTCTCCTTATGGTCCGCTGTCAGTAGGGGAACGGCCAGACCAGGAGCTTCTGTTTGCCGATCTGCCAGAGCCGCGCGAGGCCGTGCGGTTCCACGATTAGGAAGAAGATGATGAGCGCGCCCACGATCATGAAGCGCAGGTGTTCGATGGTCTCGGCGGCGATCGGAATGCCGAGGGGCTCGAAGATAGCCGGCAGCACGATGCCCAGAACGATGGGCATGATGAAGATGAGCGCCGCCCCGAAGAACGAGCCGATCAGGCTGCCCAGGCCGCCGATGATGACCATGAACAGGATGAAGAACGATTGGTTGATGTTGAAGACGTCGTATTCCGCGCCGCCGTACCAGAGGAAGACGAGCAGGGCTCCGGCGACGCCGCAGTAATAGGACGAGACCGCGAAGGCCAGGAGCTTCGTCTGGAGGGGACGGATGCCCATGAGCTCGGCGGCGAGGTCCATGTCGCGGATCGCGATCCACATGCGCCCGATGCGGCCATGGACGAGGTTGGAAGCGAGCCAGGTGAGCACGATGACGATGGTCAGCACCACCAGATAGCGGGTCTGCGGCGTGGCGGTCGCGCCGACGATCGGGATGCCGAACAGGGTGCGCAGGGGCGCCTCGAGCGCTCCCGACACATTGTAGTTCACGAGCCACGGGATGCGGATGAAGCACCATTGCAGGAAGAATTGCGCCGCCAGCGTCGCGACCGCGAGGTAGAATCCCTTGATGCGCAGGGAAGGAAGCCCGAACAGGGCGCCGATGCCCGCCGAGAAGAAGCCGGAGACGAAAATCCAGACGATGACGTTCACCTCCGGAAAGGCGGTCATCAGCTTGTAGCAGGCATAGGCCCCGACCCCCATGAACGCGCCGGTGCCGAGCGACAGGAGGCCCGTATAGCCGGTGAGGATGTTCAGGCCGATGGCGGCGAGAGAGAACACCAGGAACGGGATCAGCACCGCCTGGAGCAGGAAGTCGTTGCCGAGAAAGGCAAGCGAATAGGCGACCAGGACGATGAGGCCGAGGCCGATCCTGTCCTCGCGTAAGGGGAAGATCGCCCGGTCGGCGACATAGTTCGTCTTGAATTGGCCAGCCTCACGGTAGAGCACTTAACTCTTCTCCCTCAAATCCGTTCGATGATCTTCTCGCCGAACAGGCCCTGCGGCCTGTAGAGCAGGAACAGGAGGGCGATGACGTAGGCGAGCCACGTCTCGATGCCGCCGCCGACCAGGGGCCCCCAATAGAATTCCCCGAGCTTCTCGCCGATGCCGATGATGAGCCCGCCGATGATGGCTCCGGGGATGGAGGTGAAGCCGCCGAGGATGAGGACGGGCAAGGCCTTCAGCGCAATGATCTGCAGCGAGAAGGACACGCCCGCGCGTGCGCCCCACATGATGCCGGCCACCAGGGCCACGATGCCGGCGGCGAACCACACGATGACCCAGATCTGGTTGAGCGAGATGCCGACCGAAAGGGCGGCCTTGTGGCTGTCCGCGACGGCGCGGAGCGCCCGGCCGATACGGGTCTTCGAGAAGAAGACCGCAAGCAGGCCGATCATGATCGACGCGATAACGGTCGCGGCGATGTCGAGGTGCTGGAAGCGCACGAAGCCGCCCAGCATCTCAACCTCCGTCGTGCCCTGGGGCAGGTAGAGTTCGCTCGTGATCATCTCCTTTGGGCTGCCGCCGAAGATGAGCTCGCCGAAGCCGATCAGGAAATAGGTGAGCCCGAAGGTCGCCATGAAGAGGATGATGTCGGGCTGGTTCACGAGGGGGCGCAGAACCACGCGCTCCACCGTGAGAGCCAGGATCAGCATCGCGCCACCGGTCAGGAGGAGGGCGAGGAGGGCGGGCACGCCCTGCTCGTAGAGCCCCACCAGGATCAGGGCCGAGAAGACGACCATGATACCCTGCGCGAAGTTGAACACGCCCGAGGCCTTGAAGATGAGGACGAAGCCGAGCGCGATCAGGGCATAGAGGATCCCGGAGACCAGCCCTTCCCACAGCGTCTGGATCAGGAGATCCGGCGCCTCACCCATGAAGACGAAGGGCTCGATGAAGATCTTGTAGAGAATGTCCATCGCTTCTCGCCCTCAGTGCGCCACGCCGAGATAGGCGTCGATGACGCGCTGATCGCGCTTCACCTCGTCGGGGGTGCCGTCCGCGATCTTGCGGCCGTATTCCAGCACCACGACCCGGTCGGAGAGGTCCATCACCACGCCCATGTCGTGCTCGATGAGAGCGATGGTGGTGCCGAACTGCTGGTTCACCTCAATGATGAAGCGGGACATGTCTTCCTTTTCTTCCAGATTCATGCCGGCCATGGGCTCGTCGAGCAGCAGGAGCTCCGGCTCCATGGCGAGCGCGCGGGCCAGCTCGACCCGCTTCTGCAGGCCATAGGGCAGGCGTCCCACCGGGGTCTTGCGGATGTGCTGGATCTCGAGGAAGTCGATGATCTCCTCCACCACCTTCCTGTGCTCCACCTCCTCCCTCATGGCCGGGCCATGGCGGAAGAGCTGCCAGAAGAAGTTAGAGCGCATCTTGATCGAGCGCCCGGCCATGATGTTGTCGAGGGTCGACATGCTCTTGAAGAGGGCGACGTTCTGGAAGGTGCGGGCGATGCCGCCGCGCGCCGCCTCGTAGGGGCGCATCTTGGGACGCTTGAGACCCTGGAAGGTGATGCTGCCCTCGGTCGGATAGTAGAAGCCGTTGATGCAGTTGAGCATTGAGGTCTTGCCGGCGCCGTTCGGCCCGATGATGGCGCGGATCTCGCTCTTGCGGATGTCGAAGGACACGTCCGTCAGGGCCTTCACGCCGCCGAAACCCAAGGACACGTTCTCGACGGCGAGCAGCACGTCGCCCTTGGCGAGAATGGGATGATCGGGCGCTCTCATTCCGCGGCCTCCGGGAGGGATGTGGCTGGCTCGATCGGGTAGAGATCCATGTCGCGGATCTTCACGCGGGCGGAGATTACGCCCTTGCGGCCATCCTCGAAGGTGACTTCGGTCGAGATGTCGGCTTCGGTCGCTCCGCTGTAGAGCGCCTGGATGAGCGGGGCATAGCGATCGGCGATGAAGCCGCGGCGCACCTTCTGGGTCCGCGTCAGCTCGCCGTCGTCGGCGTCGAGCTCCTTGTGCAGGATCAGGAAGCGCTTGATCTGGGCGCCGCCCATGCGAGGCTCGGAGGCGAGCGAGCGGTTCACCTCGTCCACGTGCTTCTCGATCATGTCGTAGACCAGCGGGTGGCCTGCGAGCTCCTGATAGGAGGCGTAGACGACCCCGTTGCGCTCGGCCCAGTTGCTGACCGCCACGAGATCGATGTTGATGAAGCAGGCGACATAGTCCCGTCCGTCTCCGAAGCAGACCGTCTCCTTGATGTTGGGGTAGAACTTCAGCTTGTTCTCGATGTATTTCGGCGGGAAGAGCGCACCGTCGCGCATCTTGCCCACATCCTTGGCCCGGTCGATGATTTTGAGATGGCCGGTCTGGTCGAAGAAGCCCGCATCTCCCGAATGCACGAAGCCGTCGGGCGTCTTCGTTTCCGTCGTCTTCTCCTCGTCCTTGTAGTAGCCCGTGAAGACGCCCGGGGAGCGGTAGAGAACCTCGCCGTTCTCCGCGATCCGGATCTCGATTCCGGGAGCGGGGCGGCCCACCGTGTCGGCTCGGATCTCGCCGTCCGGCTGCATGGTGATGTAGACGCCCGCTTCGGTCTGTCCGTAGAGCTGCTTCAGGTTCACGCCGATGGAGCGGTAGAAGCGGAAGATTTCCGGCCCGATGGCCTCGCCCGCGGTGTAGCCAGTGCGCACGCGGGTCATGCCGAAGCGGTTGCGCAGGGGGGCATAGACCAGCACGTTGCCCACATGCCAGAGGAAGCGGTCCCAGAGACCGATCCCGGCTTCCCGGTTCAGGATTCGCTCGCCGACCTTGTTCGCGTGGCGGATGAAGAAGTGGAACATGCCGCGCTTCAGGGCCGAGGCATCCTCGATGCGCACCATGGTGAGCGTCAGCATGCTTTCGAAGATGCGCGGCGGCGCGAAGATGTAGGTGGCGCCGATCTCGCGCCGGTCCTCGGCCACGGTCTCGGGGCTTTCGGGGCAGTTCACGCACATCCCGGCGAGGATTGCCTGCGCGTAGGAGAAGATGTGGTCGCCGACCCAGGCGATCGGCAGATAGGCCAGGATCTCGTCCGTCTCGTCGAGCTTGTCGAAGTCGCAGCCGATCCGCGCCGCCGCGATGACGGCGTTGGAGGTGAGCATCACGCCTTTGGGGCGGCCCGTTGTGCCCGAAGTGTAGAGAATGATTGCAAGGTCCGAGCCTTTCCCGGCCTGGAGTTCGCCCTCGACCGCCGCCATCGCCTGCGGTTCGGCCAGTCGCGCGCGACCCTCCTCGATCACGGACACGATGGAGTGCAGGCGGCTGTGGTCGTAGTCCCTCAGGCCCTTGTCCTCGTCGTAGAGCACATGGGCGAGCTGCGGCATCTGGTCGGAGACGGAGAGGATCTTGTCGACCTGCTCCTGGTCCTGCACCGCCGCCAGGGTCACTTCCGCATGGGCGAGGACATAGGCCATCTCTTCCGCAACGGAATCGGCATAGACGGGAATCGGCACGGCGCCGAGCCACTGGGCGGCGGCGATGGTCCAGTAGAGATAGGGACGGTTGTATCCGACAATGGCGATCTTGCCGCCGCGCTGAAGGCCCAGCGCCTGCAGGCCCGCGGCATAGGCGCGGACGATCTCGTGAACCTCTTTCCAGGTCCAGGACTGCCAGATGCCGAGATCCTTGTGCCTGAACGCCGTCCGGTCCGGGCGGACGCGCGCATTCCGCGCAAGCAGTTTGGGGAACGTATCCTCGCGCGAATCCGCTGCCGTCGCCACCGACGTCACCTCCCTGGTCTCCGCACGCTTGCGCGCGCAGGCTGGCCTCGTTTCCTCTGGCGTGCGGTTTCTTGTTGTTCCGCACGACCTACCGGTCTTTGCCGGCGGCTCTTGAGGAGCCTTGTTGCGAGGCATTCTTAAACGGTGGGTCGGGAACCACAAGAGCCGACTTGAGCGCAGCCCCCACTACCATGGGCTAATGGATGTCGCGGCCCTATAGGCCACAGGCGAGGTCCCTTTCGTTGGGGCAAGGAGCCGCGCCGGGCGTCGAGGCGGGCTGGCCGGCAAGCCACAAGGGGTAAGCGGTTAGCGGGAGCGCAACTAACCAATTTGAGTGACTGAGCAGAAAAAAGAATAAGCACAGAAGAATAAAGAGATACGTGATAACTCCGACGATCAATCGAAATTAGGATTAATATCAAGGTATAGCATAGTTCTCTGTCCAAGGAGCCCAGATTCCCGCTGCTCATGTGAAGGTGAACTATGAAGCGTTTGCACGCCCTTGCTCTCTCCGGCTCTCTTTTATTCCTTGTCTCGCCGACATCGTTGCTGGCAGCCGACCTGTTCGGTCCCGGAGCAGGGCCTGTTCGGCAATGCGTGCCCGATGTTCCCGACACATCCATGTACACGAATTGTCGCCTGCGCATCGTGCGCGGTCAGGAAATCTGCCGTTGCGCCGTTGTGCCTCCAGCACAGCGTGCCGCCAATCGCGGATGGGATCGGGACGTTGTCGTGACGGGCTCGACGGGCGCTGCGCCGCTTCCGCGGAGCCCGGCGGTGCCGGTGGCCGCTCCGGCGCCTTCTTTCGCAAGTCCATTCTGGAATCGGAACTGCGCCTACAGCGACGGCTGGATCGATCCTGCGACCGGGCGGGCCGTCTGCACCAGCCGCCAGGGCGGGAGTGGCGGCGAGTCGATGGCCAGCAATGACGGTGGCAGCCCGGGAGGAGGTTCCGGCGGGGGAGGCTCCGGAGGCGGGGGCTCTGGGGGCGGAACCGGCGGCGGCTCCGGCGGCGGCACGGGTGGAGGCGGCAGCAGCGGCGGCGGTAAAGGCGGCGGAGGCGGAGGCTCGTCCGGCGGCGGCTCTGGCGGCGGAGGGTCTGGAGGCTCCGGAGGGGGCGGTGGCTCCGGCGGCGGTGGCACGGGAGGCGGCGGATCTGGCGGCGGCGGCTCTGGCGGCGGCGGGTCGGGAGGCTCCGGAGGGGGCGGGGGCTCCGGCGGCGGTGGCACGGGAGGCGGCGGATCTGGCGGCGGCGGCTCTGGCGGCGGAGGGTCTGGAGGCTCCGGAGGGGGCGGTGGCTCCGGCGGCGGTGGCACTGGAGGCGGCGGATCTGGCGGAGGCGGCTCTGGCGGCGGAGGGTCTGGAGGCTCCGGAGGGGGCGGTGGCTCCGGCGGCGGTGGCTCCGGAGGCGGCGGGTCTGGCGGTGGCGGCTCGGAGGGGTGCAACTGCGGAGGCCATTCCGACCCCGGTGGCGCTCCCGGCGGACATGGTCCGGGCAACCCGGCCGGCGGTGGACACGGCGGCTCCGGTGGGCATGGTGGCCATGGCGGCTCCGGTGGCCGCGGCGGACACGAGCGCTAAGCGAGCCTGAGCGTCAGCAGATCGAAAAAGCCCCGGCTGTCATGCGGCCGGGGCTGTTCCTTTGCGGCTGGCGGCTTGCGGTTCCAAGCCTGCAGGATGGTCACGTGCTGCGCCGCTCGATCAGGACATGGTGAGTGTCGATGATGCGCTGGGCTCCCTCGACCCGGGCGCCCTGAATGCTGCTCAGGATCAGGCGCGCCACCTCCTTGCCGATCAGGTCTCCCGAGGGCCTGATCGTGGTGAGCGAGGGAATGCATGAGGCGCTGAAGTCGAGATCCCCGAAGCCGATCACGGCGACCTGTCCCGGGATCGCGATGCCCTGGCGCTGACATTCGAAGAGGACGCCAAGCGCAATCAGATCGTTCGAGCAGGCGATTCCGTCGAGGTCCGGGATCTGCTGGAGCGCCCGGTTCAGGAGAAGGGTGCCCGCCTCCACGGTTGCGGCGCCGAGATGATTGATGACCTCGCAAGCGGTAGCCCCGCCGGCCCCGCATGCCTCCTCGAAACCGCTGGCGCGCTGCGCGGCGCGGTGGTCCTCCTGCATGCGGGCTCCGAGAAAGGCGAGATTCCGGCGCCCTTTGGAGAGCAGATGTCGGGCGGCCGAGGCGCCGACCTGCGGATGGTTGAAGCCGACAGCCATGTCCAGCGGCTCGCCGCCCAACTCCCACATCTCCACGACAGGCACGCCGCTGGCCTCCAGCAGCTTGCGCGTGCCCGGGCTATGGGAGAGGCCGGTGAGAACGATGGCGGCCGGAGCCCAGGAGAGGGCTGTGCGCACCAGGGCCTCCTCCTGTGCCTCGCCGTATTCGCTGTGCCCGAGGAGGACCTGCAGGCCCTCGGCGGCGAGTTCCGACTGAAGGGTCGAGACGGTTTCCGCGAAGAAGGCGTTGCGGATGGACGGCACGATAATGCTGACGACCCGCGAGGAGGCGGCGGCGAGGCCGCCTGCCACGAGGTTGGGAACATAGCCCAGGGCGCCGATGGCGCGGGCGATCTCCTGGCCCGCCGCCGGAGAAACGGCCTCCGGCTTGCGCAAATAGAGCGAGACGGTGGAAGGGGAGACCTGGGCGAGCTTGGCGACGTCCATCATGGTGACGCGCTGCATCTTCCGCCGTCTGCGGGGCTCCCGAATCTGTGCGGTGCCGCTGCCAGTATCCACCGATTATCCTTATTGTTTCGCAGCGCTCCGATTGGAGGAGGCCGCATCTTTATAGGATGGTTTGCGCCCAAATCCAAGCGTACGGCCCAATGTAGCCAGCCAATTTCATCTCTTTGGATACTCTCCAGGGAGGCTTGCGAGCTGAAAATCGTAGCGCTATGATAATCGCAATGAGCCAGATTCCGCTGCAGGTCCTGCCTGCGGCCGATCTGGCGTAAGCGCATCGATATCGGGCGCGGCAAGAACGGTGAAGGGAGGAAGCATGTCGTCGGTCAGCTTCCGTAGGCTTGAAAAGAGTTACGGTTCGCTTCGGATCGTGAAGGGCATCGATCTCGAGATCGCGGACCGGGAATTCGTCGTGCTGGTCGGTCCGTCCGGCTGCGGCAAGTCGACGACTCTGCGCATGCTCGCGGGTCTCGAAAGCATCAGCGGCGGCGAGATTCGCATCGGCGAGAAGGTGGTCAACAAGCTGCCGCCGCGCGAGCGCGACATCGCCATGGTGTTCCAGGATTACGCGCTCTACCCGCACAAGACCGTCTATGAGAACATGGCCTTCAGCCTGAAGGTGCGGGGCGTTGCGGCCGACGAGATCAAGGCGCGCATCACCCAGGCTGCCGAGATGCTCGGCATCGGCCAGTTGCTTGAGCGCCGTCCGAGTCAGCTTTCGGGCGGCCAGCGCCAGCGCGTGGCCATGGGCCGTGCCATCGTGCGCCGTCCGCAGGTTTTTCTCTTCGACGAACCGCTTTCCAACCTCGACGCCAAGCTGCGCGGCCAAGTCCGCACAGAAATCAAGCGGCTCCACCAGGCCATCGGCACCACCATCATCTACGTGACCCACGATCAGGTGGAGGCGATGACGCTGGCCGACCGGATCGTGATCCTGAAGGGCGGCGAGATCGAGCAGGTCGGCACGCCGGACGAGGTCTATAACAGCCCCGCCAGCATCTTCGTCGGCGGCTTCATCGGTTCGCCCGCCATGAACTTCGCCAAGGGCGTCGTCCAGAGCGGCGAGATCGTGTTTGACGGCGGCGAGCATCTTCCCCTGCATCGAAACGGCGCCGGAAAGGCGAACGGGCTCGAAGGCCGTGAGGTCGTCGTCGGCATCCGCCCCGAGCATTTCGTGTCGGCCGGCGAGGGGCAGCCCCTGTCCGGTCGCGTGCAGGTCGTCGAGCCGCTGGGCTCCGACACGCTCATCCATTTCGCCCTTGGGAGCGCCACTCTCACGGCGCGTGTCGCGCCGGAGATGCGGCCCCAGCCTGGCGAGATCCTGTCCATCGGTGTCGATCCGTCCCGGATCCATCTGTTCGATGCGGCAACGGAGCGGGCCCTCAACTGAGCAGCCCTTAACGACGGAGATGGCGGCGAGGAACCGGCATCCGAAACTTCTACGGAGGAAGCGATGACTTTGAACAAGACCCTGACGCTGCTGCTCGCCGGCGCAGCGATGACCGTGACGGCCTCCGCCGCCATGGCGCAGCAGACGAACCTTCGCGTGTTCGTCTCCAGCCAGCACCGCCCGGATGTCTGGCGCAAGGCCTTCGACATGTACGAGGCCAAGAACCCGAACGTGAAGGTGACGCTGGAGACCGGCGGCAACACCTCCGAGCAGCAGGCGCAGTATCTCAACACCGTCATGACCGCGAAGGACTCTTCGCTTGACGTCATGATCCTCGACGTCATCCGCCCGGCGCAATATGCGGCTGCCGGCTGGACGGTGCCCTTCAACGAGGTCATCGGCAAGGACGTGAAGGCCTATATGGATCGCTACCTGCCGGCCTATGCCGAGGCGAACACCGTCGACGGCAAGGTCGTGGCGCTGCCGGCATTCGCGGACGCCATGTTCCTGTATTACCGCAAGGACCTCCTCGACAAGCACGGCATCCAGCCGCCCAAGACCTGGGCCGAGCTGACCGCCGCCGCCAAGAAGATCACCGAGGCCGAGAAGGATCCGAACCTGCAGGGACTTTCCTTCCAGGGCAAGGCGATCGAGGGCGCAGTCTGCACCTTCCTCCTGCCTTACTGGAGCATGGGCAAGCAACTGGTCTCGAACGGCAAGCTCTCCTTCGACAAGGATGCGGCGGTGAAGTCGCTCAAGCTGTGGAAGGACTTCGTCGACCAGGGCGTCGCCAAGAAGAACATCGCCGAGGTCGCCACCGACGACACCCGTAAGGAGTTCCAGGCCGGCAACGTCGTGTTCGCCGTCAACTGGTCCTATGCCTGGGGTCAGTTCCAGGGCAACGAATCCGCCGTGAAGGACAAGGTCGGCGTGGTGAAGCTGCCGGCAGTCGAGGGCGGCGAGCCGGCCTCGTGCCTGGGTGGCTGGGAATGGGGCGTGTCCTCCTATTCCAACAACAAGACCGAAGCGCAGAAGCTCGTGCAGTACCTCTCGAGCCCCGAGACCTCGGAGTTCATGGCGATCAACGCCGCGCTGCTCCCGGCCTTCCCCGAGAAGTACACGGATGAGGACGTGACCAAGGCCGTGCCGTGGTTCGCGAATGCGAAGCCTGTCGTCGAGACCGCGAAGGCCCGTCCCGTGACGCCTCGCTACAACGAGGTCAGCGAGATCATCCGCACGACGGTCAACGGCGTGCTCGCCGGCCAGCAGACGCCGGAGCAGGGCGCCGACCAGATGGAAAGCCGCCTGCACCGCGTCCTGCGGTAAGCCTCTTTCGCACCAAATCCTTGGACAGACGCCTTCGGGCGTCTGTCCCTCCATTACTGCATCCGAGCAGGATAATGACGATGGCGACCGCCAGCGAAACAACCCTAGTCTCGGCGCCGGCCGAGGGCGCCACGAAATGGTGGACGCGCTTCCTCGATCCGAGCGAGCGTACGCTCGCCGTGCTCCTGCTGTTGCCGGCGGCCTTCCTGCTCGCGCTCATCATCGTCTATCCGGTCGGCCGTCTGGTCTGGACGAGCTTTCAGAACCTCTCCCTGACGTCAGGCCTGCCGGCCACTTTCGCCGGGCTTGAGAACTATGCCCTCATGCTCGACGATCCGGTGTTCTGGGAGACGACCTGGAACACGATCCTCATCACCCTCATCACCGTTCCCGGCGCCCTCGTGGTCGGCATGATCCTCGCCCTCATGGCGAACCTGCCCTTCGAGACGAAGTGGCCGACGAGGCTGTCGCTCCTCATTCCGTGGGCGTTGCCGCTCTCCTTTGCGGGTCTGATCTTTGCATGGTTCTTCCACTCCGAGTACGGCGTCGTGAACGACGTGCTGCGCCGTCTCGGCTTCGAGGGCGTGATCTGGTTCAATTCCGCCAACTGGGCCTTCGCCGCGATCTGCCTGACGATCGTCTGGAAGACCTCGTCCTTCATGGCGCTGATCATCCTGGCCGGTCTCCAGACCATTCCGCGCTCGCTCTATGAGGCGGCGGAGGTCGATGGGGCAGGGCGGATACGCCAGTTCTTCGAAATCACCCTGCCGCTACTCAAGCCCGCCATCGTCGTGGCGCTGATCTTCCGAACGATCACGGCGCTGCAGACCTTCGACATTCCCTACACCATGACGCGGGGCGGCCCCGGCACCTCCACCGCGACCCTCGCCATGTATATCCACCAGAACACGGTCGACTTCCTCGACCTCGGATACGGCTCCGCGCTCGCCGTCGTCATGTTCCTCCTCTCCATGGGCGTGACGGTCGTGTATCTGCGCATGATCCGGGCCAAGGGGTGACAGCCATGACTTCCGATTCCCCCGCCACCCGCTCCATCTTCTCAGGCAGGCCGCTGCGCATCCTCATCGGCTTCATCCTCGTCGTGAACGGCATGTTCCCGGCGCTCTGGATCCTGTTCACCTCGCTCAAGACCGAGGCCGAGCTGACGGTGAAGCCGATCACCTGGCTGCCGCATGCGCCGACCATCGCGAACTACCTTCGCGCCTTCACGGACCAGCCGCTGCTGCTTTTCCTGTTCAACAGCTTCATGGTGGCAATCCTGTCCACGGCGCTGACGCTCTTCATCTCGGTGCTCGCGGCCTATGCGATCGCACGGCTCCAGATCCGGGGCAGGGACCTGGTCCTGTCGGCCATCATTGCTGTCTCGACCTTTCCGCTCGTGACGCTCCTCGTGCCGCTCTTCGAGATCATGCGGGCGCTCGGCCTGCTCAACACCTGGGTCGCGCTGATCCTGCCCTATACGGTGCTGAGCCTTCCGGTCTGCACTCTGATCCTCGTTTCATTTTTCGAGGGCATCCCGCGCGATCTGGAGAACTCCGCCATGATCGACGGCTGCACCCGCATCGGCGCACTCTTCAAGGTCGTGGTGCCGCTCTCGGCGCCGGGCGTCTTCACGGCGGGGATTCTCGCCTTCGTGAACGCCTGGGACGAGTTCCTGCTCGCCCTCTCGTTCAATTCCAGCCCGACGCTCCGCACGCTGCCGGTCGGCATCACCCTCTACCAGGGAGAGTTCGCCTTCCCCTGGCCGGTGATTTCCGCGGCGCTCGTCGTCGGCATCGTGCCCGTCGCGATCCTGATCGTGATCTTCCAGGAACGCGTCGTATCCGGCCTGACCTCCGGCGGCATCAAGGGATAAGGGATTTTTGTGATGACACGCCGAAACCTCGGAGAGCTGCGGAGCCAGCGCTGGTTCGCCTCCGACGACATGCGCGGCTTCGCCCACCGTCAGCGCACGCAGCAGATGGGCATGCGCCGCGAGGAGTTCCTCGGCAAGCCCGTGGTCGCCATCGTCAATACGTGGAGCGAGATGAGCCCGTGCCATTCGCACCTGCGCGACCGCGCGGAGGCGGTGAAGCGGGGCGTCTGGCAGGCGGGCGGCTACCCGGTGGAGCTGCCGGCGCTCTCGGTCGGAGAGGTGATGGTGAAGCCCACCACCATGCTCTACCGCAACTTCCTCGCCATGGAGGTGGAGGAGCTGCTGCGCTCGCATCCCGTGGACGGGGCGGTGCTGCTGGGCGGTTGCGACAAGTCCACCCCGGGCCTGCTCATGGGCGCGATCAGCATGGACATTCCGGTGATCTTCTGCCCCGCGGGACCCATGTCCAACGGCCAGTGGCGCGGCCAGAAGACCGGCGCGGGAACGCATACGAAGAAATACTGGGACGAGCTTCGCGCCGGCAACATCACGCAGGACGACTGGGTCGATCTGGAAAGCCGGATGACCCGCTCCATCGGCACCTGCAACACCATGGGCACGGCCTCCACCATGACCTCCATCGTGGACGCCATGGGCCTGACCCTTCCCGGCGCGTCCTCCATTCCCGCCGCCGACAGCGGCCATCCGCGCATGGCTTCCGCTTGCGGCGAGCGCATCATCGAGATGATCTGGGAGGACTGGAAGCCCTCCCGCTTCCTCGATGCGCGGAGCTTCCGCAACGGGCTCGTCGCCTACATGGCGCTCGGCGGCTCGACCAATGCCGCCGTCCACCTGATCGCCATGGCCCGCCGCGCGGGCGTCGATCTCACCCTCGACGACATGTCCGAGATGGCGGGCCGAGTGCCGGTCTGCGCCAACCTCTTCCCGTCCGGCGAGTACCTGATGGAGGATTTCTGGTTCGCGGGCGGCTTGACGGCGCTCCTGAAGAAGCTCGAAGCGCACCTCGACCCCACGGCCTTGACCGTGAACGGCCGAACGCTCGGCGAGAACATCGCCGGAGCCGAGTGCTGGAACGACGAGGTGATCCGGGGCCCGGAGAACCCGGTCGTGCCGCTCTCGAAGGGCAAGACCCTGGCGCTCCTGCGCGGCAATCTCGCGCCCAACGGCGCGGTGATGAAGTCCTCCGCGGCGAACCCGAAATTCCTCAAGCACGTCGGCCCGGCCCTCGTCTTCGACAGCCCCGCCGAGATGAACCGGACCATCGACGATCCCGATCTCGACATCACCGAGGACACGGTGATCGTGCTGCGCAATGCCGGTCCCGTCGGCGCGCCCGGCATGCCGGAATGGGGCAATCTGCCGATCCCGAAGAAGCTCCTGAAACAGGGCGTGCGCGACATGGTGCGCATCTGCGACGGGCGCATGAGCGGCACCCACTACGGCACCTGCATCCTGCACGTTGCGCCTGAAGCCGCCGTCGGCGGTCCGCTCGGCCTGCTCAAGACCGGCGATCTCGTCGAGCTCGACGTAGAGGCGGGCCGTCTCGACATGCGGGTGGACGAGGCGGAGCTGGAGCGCCGCCGCGCCGCATGGAAGCCGAGCGCGCCCCTTTATGAACGCTCCTTTGCGGCGCTCTACCAGCGCCATGTCTCGCAGGCCGATCAGGGCTGCGACTTCGATTTCCTGAGCACGCCCGGCCCGGTGGCCGAGCCCGTGATCTTCTAGAGGGCAGGCCCATGATCGACATCGAGAACCGCTTCAAGCGCTGGCTGCAGGGCGCTGGCCCGCGTCCGCCGTTGGGCACCTGGCTGATGGCTGCGGCTCCGGCGACAGCCGAGGCCATGGGCCATACGGGCTTCGACTTCCTCGTGGTCGACATGGAGCATGTGCCGATCGAGGTGGCCGACCTCGCCCATATCCTGCGCGCCATCGGCTGCACTCCGGCTGAAGCCGTCGTGCGCATGGCCTGGAACGATCAGGTCCTCATCAAGCGCGTGCTGGACGCCGGCGCCCAGACCATCATGGTGCCTTTCATCCAGAATGCCGAGGAGGCGCGCCAGGCCGTCTCCTACGCCAAGTATCCGCCCCACGGCGTGCGCGGGGTGGCGGCGATCCACCGCAGCTCACGCTTCGGTCGGGCGACCGACTACCTGAAGCGCGCCAACGACGAGGTGGCCGTCATCCTCCAGGTCGAGACGCCGGAGGCCATCGAGCGCCTGCCGGAGATCGCGGCGGTTCCGGGGGTGGATGCGCTCTTCGTCGGGCCGGGCGATCTCTCCGCCGCCATGGGCTATATCGGCAATATCGCCCATCCCGAGGTGCAGGCGCTGATCGAGAAGGCGGCCAAGGATTGCCATGCCGCCGGGAAGCCGGTGGGGATCGTCGGTCCCAACCCGGAGATGGTGCGCCGCTTCATCGATTACGGCTATGACTTCGCCGCGATGGCGTCCGACATCGCCATGATGACCGGTCGCGCCAGCGATTGGCTCGGCACCCTGCGCGGCAGCCAGCCAGCCCCGACGCCTGCCGCCGCCGCTGCCTATTGAGGCCTGCCATGTCCTTGACCGTCGCGCTTGATGTCCGGGCGGAGCTGGGAGAATGCCCGAAATGGTCGGTTGAAGAGCAGGCGCTCTTCTTCGTCGACATCAAGGGCAAGGCGCTCCACCGCTACAAGCCTTCCACGGGCGGGCACGACGTCATGGCGATGCCCGAGGAGATCGGCTGCTACGGGTTCAGGAAGGGTGGCGGCTTCATCGCCGGGTTCCGCTCCGGGATCTGGCTTCTGGACGCCAGTGGCGTGCCCGAGACAAAGCTCGCCGAGAATCCGGAAGACCAGCGCACGAGCCGCTTCAATGACGGGCGCGTGGATCCGGTAGGACGATTTCTCGCCGGCACCATCGACGAGCCGAAGGCGGGCGGCAAGGCGCATCTGTACCGCTATGACCGGCGGGGGCTCGTGCCGATGGCGGGCGGCCTCCTGACCTCGAACGGCGTCGCCTTCTCGCCGGATCGCCGGACGCTCTATCATTCCGATACTCCCACCTTCACGGTCTGGCGCTACGCCTACGACCCGGCGACCGGGGAGGCGACGGACAAGACTCTCTTCGTGCGCCTGGAGCCCACCGAGACCGACCGGGGGCGGCCCGACGGAGCCGCCGTGGATTCTGACGGCTGCTACTGGACCGCGCTGTTCGAGGGCGGGCGCATCCAGCGCTACAGCCCGGAGGGACGCCTGATGGCGGAATATGCCGTTCCCGCCCGCTGCCCCACCATGGTCAGCTTCGGTGGGCCCGACCTGAAGACCCTCTACGTGACCTCCGCGCGGACGGGCCGCCCGGCCGAGGAGCTGGCCGAATTCCCGCATTCGGGCAGCGTTTTCTCCATGCCGGTCGATGTGCCGGGACAGCCCGAGTACCGTTTCGATCCTGCCGTCTAAGGCGAAAGACATCCGATGCCGTTCGATTATAGATCCGTCCAGTACCGCTCCCTCGAAGGCCGCTCCGTGGTCATCACGGGAGGAGCCTCCGGTATCGGCGAGGAGATGGTGAAGGCCTTTGTGGCGCAGCGCGCGCGGGTCTCCTTTCTCGACATCGATGCGGAGATGGGGGAGGCGCTTGCGGCTTCCACAGGTGCGAACTTCCACGTCTGCGACGTCACCGACATTGCGAAGCTGCGCGATGTGCTTGCCCGGACCGAGAGCGGGCAGGGGAGCATCGACGTGCTCGTCAACAATGCGGGCAAGGACGACCGGCACGCCCTGGACGAGGTCGAGCCAGAATATTGGCGGCGGGCTCTGGCGCTCAACCTCGACCACCAGCTCTTCGCAACCCAGGCCGTGGCCAAGGGCATGGCGGAGCGGGGTTCGGGTTCCGTCATCATGCTGGGCTCGATATCCTGGATGCGCGGCCGCCCCGGCATGGTCGGCTATACGACAGCAAAGGCCGCGATCAACGGCATGACCCGCACGCTCGCCCGCGAACTCGGCTCTTCCGGAATCCGCGTGAACTGCATCGTGCCGGGCGCGATCCTCACCGAACGCCAGCAGAAGCTCTGGCTGACTCCCGAGCTGAACCAGCAGTTCATCGACCTGCAGGCCCTGAAATTCCGCCTCGACGCCAGCCACGTGGCGAAGATGGCCCTTTTCCTCGGCTCCGATGAGAGCGTCGGCTGCACGGGCGCGAACTTCATCGTCGATGCCGGCCTGACCCAGAACTGAGACGTCCCATGCACATCAAGACCACAGCCGACGGCTTCGACCTCGTTCTCGACGGCAGGCTCGTCCTGAGCCACCGCGATGACGCACCCTGCCTCTTCGTCGGCTCCGGCGAGGCGCGGATGGACATGTACCGGGGCAATTTCGACATCGAGGACTACGTGGTCGAGCGTACGCCGCTCCGCCATGCCGCTGTCTCCGGCTCCGAGATTGCCTTCTCTGCGGCACCCGGCCAGCATGCGCGGCTGACCCTCACCGTTTCCGGTGACGGCAGGAACGGGATCGTCGCATTCAACGCCGCCGATGCCGCCATCAACCGCGTCTGGCTTCGCGTGGCCGCGGAAAAGGGCGAGCATGTCTGGGGCGGCGGCGAGCAGATGTCCTACTTCGACATGCGCGGCCGGCGTTTCCCCCTATGGACCTCGGAGCCCGGCGTCGGGCGCGACAAGACCACCGAGATCACCTTCAAGGCGGATGTGACGGGCAAGTCGGGCGGCGACTACTGGAACACCAACTATCCGCAGCCGACCTATCTCTCCTCACGGCGCTACGCCCTCCACGTGGAGACCACCGCCTATTCCGCCTTCGACTTTCGGAAGGAGGATTTCCACGAGGTCGAGATCTGGGCCGTGCCTGAGCGGATCGAGCTCACCGCGCGCCCCACCTTCATCGATCTCGTCGAGGCGATGGCCGAGCGCTTCGGCCGCCAGCCGCCGCTCCCCGAATGGGTCTATGGCGGCGCGATCATCGGCCTGAAGGACGGCGCGAACTCCTTCGAGCGGCTGGAGGCCATCGTCGCCGCCGGCGCGAAGGTCTCCGGCCTCTGGTGCGAAGATTGGGTGGGGCTTCGCCACACCTCGTTTGGCGCGCGCCTGTTCTGGGACTGGAAGGCGAACGAGGACCGCTACCCGGGCCTGCGCCAGCGCATCGCGGATCTGGAGGAGCGCGGAATCCGCTTCCTCGGCTACGTGAACCCTTACATCGCCGTTGACGGCTCGCTCTTTCCCGAAGCCGACGCGGCAGGCTATTTCGCCACGAACGACGAAGGCGGGACGGCCCTTGTCGATTTCGGCGAGTTCGATTGCGGCGTCGTGGACTTCACCAACCCGGAGGCTGCCGCCTGGTTCGCCGAGCGGGTGATCGGGCAGAACATGCTCGATTACGGCCTCTCCGGTTGGATGGCCGATTTCGGCGAGTACCTGCCCATCGACGTCAATCTCGCCAACGGCATTGACGCCAGGCTGATGCACAATGCCTGGCCGACCCTCTGGGCCGGGGTGAATGCCCGCGCCGTGGAAAGCAGAGCCAAGACGGGCGAGATCCTGTTCTTCATGCGCGCCGGCTTCACGGGCGTGCAGAAGCACTGTCCCTTGCTCTGGGCCGGCGACCAATCGGTGGATTTCACCCGCCATGACGGTCTCGTCACCGTGATCTCGGGCGCACTCTCCTCGGGCCTCCTTGGCAATGCCTATCACCACTCGGATATCGGCGGGTATACGAGCCTCTTCGGCAATGTCCGCACGGCGGAGCTCATCATCCGCTGGGCGGAGATGGCGGCCTTCACGCCGGTCATGCGTACGCATGAGGGCAACCGCCCGCGCGACAACCTCCAGATCGACCAGGACCCGGAGGTGCTCTCCCACTTCGCGCGCATGACGCGGGTCTATGTGCATCTCGTGCCCTACCTGAAATCCCTCGTGGCCGAGGCCTCCAGCCGCGGGCTTCCGGTCCAGCGCCCGCTTTTCCTCCATTTCGAGGACGATGCGCGCACCTATGCGATCCAGGACGCCTACCTCTACGGCCCGGATCTCCTCGTCGCTCCCGTCTGGCAGGCGGGGAAGACTGAATGGGCCACCTATCTTGCCGAGGGCGCGGAATGGATCCATCTCTGGTCGGGCCGCTGCTTCCCGGGCGGGCAGGAGGCGACGGTTGCCGCGCCTTACGGCCAGCCGCCCGTGTTCTACCGGGCGGGATCGGACTTCACGGAACTCTTCGAAGCCCTGAGGGCGCTCTGACGCATGTCTCTTCCTGAGCTGATCGGCTTCCTGCTCCTGGCAGGGGCGGCCGCCTATGCCCAGACCCTGACGGGCTTCGCCTTCGGGCTCATCACCATGGGCGGCGTGGGCCTCATGGGAATCATGCCGCTGCCCGATGCGGCCCTGGTCGTGAGCGTGCTGGTTCTCGTCAATGCGGTGCAGATGTTCCTCAAGGGCTGGCGCGACATCGCCCGGCGCGAGTTCTGGCTCGTCATGGCGGCCAGCCTGCCGCTCCTCTTCGTGGGCTACTGGCTGCTCGACTGGCTGGCGGGCGACCGTGCGGATCTCCTGCGCCTGATCCTCGGGCTCGTCATCATCGTCTCGAGCCTGCAGCTCGCGCGAAAGCCCGCACCGCTGAGGCGTCCGTCCGGCAAGCTCTCTTTCCTGGTTTTCGGCGGAATTGCGGGCCTGATGGGTGGCATGTTCTCGACCGCGGGCCCACCTCTGGTCTATCACTTCTACCGTCAGCCGATGCAGATGGTGAAGGTTCGCGAGACCCTGGTGACGATTTTCGCCGTGAATTCGGTGTTTCGTATCGGCATCGTGGCGCTGGCCGGGCATCTGCCGTCGGGCTCCACCTGGTCCGCCTTCCTCGCCATCCCGGCGGTCATGGGCGCGACCTATGCAGCCCGCCGCTGGCCGCCGCCTTTTTCCCCGGCTACGATGCGCCGCATCGTGGTCGCCCTTCTGTTTCTCTCAGGTGTGTCGCTCGGCGCGCCTTCCGTCATTCACCTCATGGGAGCTTAACGATGACAGCCCATCACAAGCCTGCCGAAAGCCGCATTGCCGCCCTCAAGGACCCGTCCCTGCTGGTGGGGCAGGCGTATGTGGCCGGCGAGTGGATCGATGCCCCCGCGGGCAAGACCCTTCCCGTCACGGATCCCTTCGACGGCTCGATCATCACGCATGTTCCGGACCTCGGGCCCGAGGTCGCGCGCCGCGCCATCGACAAGGCGCACGAGGTGCAGAAGGAATGGGCCAAGCGCACGGCCAAGGAGCGCAGCAAGGTCCTGAGGCGGTGGTACGACCTCATCATCGAGAATGCCGACGATCTGGCGCTGATCCTCACCACGGAGCAGGGCAAGCCGCTGGCCGAGGCCAAGGGCGAGGTGATCTCGAACGCCGCCTATATCGAGTGGTTCGCCGAGGAAGCCAAGCGCATCGACGGGGACGTCATCCCGGGCGCCGCGCCCGACCAGCGCATCGTGGTGCTCAAGCAGCCGGTCGGCGTCTGCGCTGCGATCACGCCCTGGAACTTCCCGAACGGCATGATCACCCGGAAAGTCGGCCCGGCGCTCGCCGCCGGCTGCACCATGGTGCTCAAGCCCGCGGCCCAGACCCCGCTCTCGGCCCTTGCGCTCGCCGTGCTGGCCGAGCGGGCAGAGGTCCCGAAGGGCGCGTTCTCGGTCATCACCACGAACGATGCGAAGCCCATCGGCGAGGAGTTCTGCCACAACCCGAAGGTGGCGAAGATCACCTTCACCGGCTCCACCAATGTCGGCCGCTGGCTGATGCGGGAGGCGGGCGACAGCATCAAGCGCCTGTCGCTGGAGCTCGGCGGCAATGCGCCCTTCATCGTGTTCGACGATGCGGATCTCGATGCGGCGGTGGCCGGAGCCGTGGCCTCGAAGTTCCGCAATGCCGGCCAGACCTGCGTCTGCGCCAACCGCATCTATGTGCAGGAGAGCGTCGCAGAAGCCTTTGCCGAGAAGCTGGCCGAGAAGGCGAAAGCCCTCAAGCTCGGACGGGGCACGGAGGAAGGCGTGGCCATGGGCCCGCTGATCGACGACCGCGCCGTGGCGAAGATGGAGGACCATGTGGCGGATGCCCTGGCCAAGGGCGGCAAGCTGCTGATCGGCGGCAAGCGCTCGGACCTCGGCAGCACCTTCTTCGAGCCGACGGTGATGACGGGCATCAACCAGAGCATGAAGGTGACGAAGGAAGAGACCTTCGCGCCGCTGGCTCCCATCATCCCGTTCAAGGACGAGGCGGATGTGATCGCCATGGCGAACGACACCGAGTTCGGCCTCGCCTCCTACTTCTACGCCAAGGACATGGCCCGCGTCTGGCGCGTGGCGGAGGCCCTGGAGAGCGGCATGGTGGGCGTGAACACCCCGGCGCTCGCCAACGAGATGGCCCCCTTCGGCGGCGTGAAGCAGTCGGGCCTCGGGCGCGAGGGCTCCAAGTATGGCATCGAGGGCTTCCTCGAGCTGAAATACATCTGCCTCGCAGGCCTGTGACGCTTGCGCAGATCTGCCGGAACGCAAAGAAGGCCCGCCACCGGCGGGCCTTTTTCATGGGCTCAACGCCGGGAAGGCGCGAAGGGATGCGTGCTGGACAGGCCGCCATCCACGGCGATCGCCTGACCGTTGACGTAGCTTGATTCGTCGCTCGCCAGGAAAAGCGCCGCGGCGGCGATCTCCTCCGGCTGTCCAGCCCGGCGCAGAGGGTTGAGCTGGCCGATCCTGTCCTCGGTGCCCCGCTCGCGGGCGCCGTCGAAGAGAGGACGGGTCATGCCGGTCTCGATCAGGCCCGGGCAGATGGCGTTGATGCGCACCTTCGTCCCGCCGAGCGCATTGGCGGCGGTCTGGACGAGGCTGATCACGCCCGCCTTGCTGGCGCTGTAGGGCGCGCCCGCCGCATTGGCCCTGAGCCCCGCGACCGACGCGGTGCAGACGATGGAGCCGCCGCCCTGCGCCGCCATGAGAGGAGCGGCATGCCTGATGGCGAGGAACGGCCCGATCAGGTTGATGCGCAGCACCTCTTCCCACAGGGAAACCGGCTGTTCCAGCAGGGGCGTGAGCCCGCCGCTCACGCCTGCATTGGCGAAGACCACGTCGAGCCCGCCGAAGGTCTCCGCGGCATGGGAGACGAAATCCGCGATATCCTTTTCGGAGCCCGCATCCGCGGCAAGGCCGATGCCCCGGCCGCCCGCAGCCTCGATCCGGCGCACCGTTTCTGCGACCGCCTCCGCATCCCGGTCGACGGCGAGAACCGCCGCTCCCTCTGCCGCGAAGAGCAGGGCGCTGGCGCGGCCGATCCCGCTGCCTGCTCCCGTGACGATCGTCCGTTTGCCTTCGAGCCTTGCCACCGATGGTCCTCCCTGACGCTCTTTTGGAGGAGTGTGTCAGGAGATCGCCGGCCCTCGCAAGGCCTCTCGCGGCATCAGAGGTCCGCGAGGCGCTTGATCTCGAAGATCGTCGCGATGAGGAAGGTTGCGAAGACGGTGCCGGCGACCATGCCTGTAAACAGGCTCGGGTCGACTCCGCTGGCCGTGACGATGGCATAGAAGAGCAGGACAGGCAGTCCGATGGTCAGGGCGATCATTGCAACCATTGCGAGGGGCAACATCGGATTCTCCTTCGGCGGGAATGCTTCATTCTTCCCTTGGGCCGAAGGGCGGGCAATCATCCCCTCGGGTTACCGGGCCTGACCGCAAGAGGGCCTCGACAGACCGGAAGATGTTTCCCAGGTTGGAGTCGGAGCCTGAGGCCCGATTGAGACAAAAGGAGAGGCCTGGATGCTCGGCCGCAAAGACTGGCACCTGCTGCCTTTCATCATCCTTGGCGGCCTTCTGGTCGGCTGGGCCGCCGGGCAGGCGATCGCAGCCTTGACCTGAGCACTGCGCTGGTCGACCGACCGCTCTCGTCGCGCCCCTAGTAGAGAAGCAGCCAGCCGACCAGGGCGAGGGGGGCGATCACTCCCAATCCGAACGATGCGATGTGATGCGCCATGGAAGCCTCCGTTCAATCGTGAGCCGTTGAGCAACCATGGCGCCGGACCGCGCCAGCTTCGGTGATGGAGCGCACATGCCGCGACGACACCAGGGTGGGTCGCGCAGTTCAGAGAGAATGAAAATCGCGACTACTGACGCGATACTATCATTCTGAATTCGGGGATGGTGCTCGGGTACCGCACGGATCGCCAGCCATGATGAAGCCGCTACTGAGTTCATTCCCCGCCCTTCGCCGCGAGATCTTCGAGGAGTAAGCTGTTTCCTTCCTCCCAAAGGCGGGTGGGAAAAATACTGGAGGTACTTCCGACGAAGCCGAGGATCGGTCCCTGATCAGCATTCGAGAAATCAAAGCAGGACGATGAGGCGCGTCATCGTTGATCTAGTCGGCGCCGTCTCTTCCGAGTGGCAGGAGTAGCATTCGCATCGTCTCCATATCCGAGTTCGCAGGTGAGCTTGTCCGCCGCCTCTAGGAAGGAGCGGAGATGTGTCAATTGCTCCAGATCTCCCTCCCTCAACTGACGTTTCAGCAGGACGATGTGAACCGCAATTTGCAGCAGTGAGGCACTAATCCGATCCTCCCGGCTGAACTTGAATTCGGCTCGGTCTTCAGGCTTTTCCATGGAAGTGCCCTCGGTTTAGCGGGCTAAGCGCGCAGGGCGGGTCAGTTGCCGCTGTCGCGACAACCGATCGCCGCGGAGCTCCTTCTCCCAAACCAATAAGGATTCATGCCAGCCCGTGGCTGCGCGCACCCCATCTAGCGACTGCTGGTCCACATCCATGAAAGCGGCCAAGGTCATGCATCCGGCAATCTCTTCAGGGACTCCCAGCGGTCGGGTCGTCCAGCCGAAATTTTGCCAGCGAGGCAACCAGAAGCTTTCCATGACTCCGCCGACGCAGGATGCCTATATGGTCAGACAATACTCCATGACGGAACAGAACAGGGCGCCTGCAACGGAACGGGGCCCGGTCCCGGTACGGTGGGCAGGGGCGACGAACATCCTTGTCCATTCAATGAAGGATTGGTCGCGCGGAACTTCGCCGCGCTGGACGAGGTGGGGAAATCTCGCTCAAGAGGGTCGGGTTGGACATACGAATCATACGCGACCCGCCAACGACATCAGCGCCTTTCGTCGAACTGATCGCGTTCTAGCCCATCTTCACGCCGAAGGTCTTCCCAGCCTCTTTCCTCTACATAGATCAGGTGACGCCAGCGAAAGTAGCAGAGAAGCTCTTCCGCATAAAAAGAGGCATTTTCGTTCGTGACTACGTGAACTTGGATCATGGATCAGCCCCTCATTCCAGCATGCATGGGAATGATCCCAAGCCTGAGGGAGTGCTGCTATCCTAACATCTTAGGAGTTCAGTAGGGCTGTAGCTCCCCAGCCTGCAGAGCGACCACCACAGCCTGTGTGGTATTGGCGACATTGAGCTTACGGCGAATGTTGTTGAGGTGGGTGATGACCGTTGCTTCGGAGATGCCAAGGATCGATGATGTCTCCCAGGCACTTTTCCCAGCCGCGATCCAAGCCAGGGTCTCTCGCTCGCGTGGCGTCAGTTTTCTGCGTAGGTTGCGTTCTTCGCTCAGCAGAGAGCGAAGACGGCTATGAGCTGTGATGGCCAGGAGGTGTGCTGCTGCCATATCCTTCGGCCCAAGATCCAGCTTGTGACCGCTGGCGTAGCTGATCGCAGATTGCCATCCGGTTGCTGTGAAAATCGGCACCAGGACGCCATCCCTGAGGCCGAACTCAACCGCCTCTCCCATCACCTGCTGCGCGAGCCTTGCCTCTTTGCGATACGGCGCATCGCCCCAGCGGAGTGGGGCGCTAGTCGCAAAGGCATGCTGCCCGACCGGATCGATCTGAAAATAATTCTGCGAAAGATAGCGCTTTGACCAACCGGCCGGCCAAGAATTGAGGAGAACGAGAGGCTCTAGAGGCCGGTTCGGGAGGGGGAGCCCCGTGATTATGAACGAGGAGAAGCCGAGAGGTTCCGCCATTGACTGGACTGCCGCCAGAACGGCATCGATGCGGGTCAGGCTTTCGCAAGCCTCGACAAACTCAAATACCGTCTCGAAGTGACCGCGGTTAGAAGCCATACGAAGAATCCTGAAGCCACTGTCGGGCGAAACAGGATAGCAATCACTCCCGGCTATGGCTGTCAATCAGTCCTCAGAGCTTTAGGCGCTGGCCGAAAAGGCTCCGAGAAAACCTATTGGTTCCGCAAAAATTTGGGAAGGGAGTGGCTGGGGGACCTGGATTCGAACCAAGGCTAGCGGAGTCAGAGTCTGCTCTTCCTTCAGCAATTCAATAACTTAGCTGTAAAAGATGCGCTTTTGCGCTTATGTGTTTTCAATGGGTTAGATCCTGAATCGTAAAATGAAATGGGGGCCTATTAGGCCCCTTTATTACTCACCTGCTTGTGCCGTTGCTCAAGCTTCTCGACGGCCCGTTTGGCCAACTTCACGTCCCGGCTGAGGTAGTGGGCATCGAGAATCTCTTGGACATCCTTGAGCGAGTGCCCCGTGAAGGTTGCGATCTCGGGGACCTCGGCCCCCGCAATGGCCAGACGGGTCACTGCCGAGCCTCGTAGGTCGTGGAAGGTGACTTCCTCTACACCAGTCTTCTTGCAGGCCTTACCCCACGATGAGCGGAAGCCGTCCTCTGTCCAGCGGTCGCCATCGCTGTTCAGCAGTATCAGGGCACCGCGCCTCCTCTCGGCGTCGAGAGCTTTCTTAAGCGGTTCGCCCACTGGGATGGTGACCCGCTTTCCTGTTTTACCCTGACGCAGACGGATGAACTCACCGTCATAGTTGGTCCAGGTCAGCCGGAGCAGATCGCCCTGCCGCTGGCCGGTCCAGAGCGCCAGCAGGAGTGCCAGGTGAAGGTGGCTGGGTGCCTTCTCGCGGAAGCGCTCCTCGTCGGCATCGGTCCAGATCTTGTCCGTCCGGTCGGCCTCGTAGAGCCGGCCACCCCGCTCGCAGGGATTGGTGTCGACCAGGCCGCGGTCCATGCCCCAGGAGCAGATCCGGCCGAGGATGCTCCAGGCATAATCGGCCTGCCGCTCCGAGCGCTGTGCGAGCTCGTCTCGCCACGCCTTGAACAGGCCACGCGTGACCGCCCGATTCCGCTCGGAGAAGCCGCTGAGCGGCATAGTTCCGAACTTTGCCTCGATGACCTTGATGTGTTTCAGGTAGTCGCTCTTGGTCCGTGGAGCGAGTTTCCCGAACTCACCAGACGCCTTGTACCCGCTGATGACACTGTGAAAGCGCCCTTTTGGCGTAGCCTTCAGGCTGGCGATGGCCGCATTGTAGGAGGCGAGGAACTTCGGTTCTCCCGGCTTCCCCTCCAGCTTGGGCCCGCCGCGCCAGGCGTAAAAGTAGAACTTCTCGGTTCCGTCGGCGAGCTTTGCCCTGACCCTATGAAGGCCCTTCATCTTAACTGTGAGGTCCATTCTCTCGTACCCACTGGGCGAAATCGTCATCGGCCTTGTTTACCGTGTCGGTGAGTCCTGAGAGCTGATCCCAGGCCTTCTCCAGCGCCTTGAGGTCCCACCGCTTCGTTCCGGCGACAGGGCCCGGCATCTTCTTGGCGCGCACCCACGCGTCAAAGGTGCTTGGGGCGAGCCCACAGAAGTCAGCCGCTTGTTCACGCGTTAACCCACGAGGAGGTAAGGTCTGGCTGGTGTTTCTCAGCTGCGCCCTTCCCATGGCCTAGTACTCCCGAGTACGCTCATCTTGGCAATAGATCGATGAACGTAGTTTAATGTGAGTTGGCTTCCGCACGAAGAAGCCGAGCTTATGGTCTCAATGGCTTAGGTGCGAGCCGATCACCTTGCCGACGCTGGCAAAATGAAGGTTTGATCATGGCCCTGATCCCCGGCTGGAAGTGAGGAGGGCGAATTCAAGGCGGGATTGATGCGCCGTGCGCATGCCAGCTTGGCCTTTAAGCAGGTGACAGGCACACAGCGGCCTCCCCATGTCAGGGAAGATGCGATCAATCCTCCCGGTCGCGTCGTTCCCTCTGGAAGGACTCCGGTCCCACCTTCGGGCCACTGGCAACAGTGGCCCTTTTCTTTCCTTCGGGCCACTGGCAACAGTGGCCCTTTTCTTTGCTCGCCGTTGGTTGCGCTTCTGAAACGCGCACCGGTAAGTTTCGGGAAACTATCTTCGTTCACCATGACTGAGGTGCAGGCCAATCTGCTTACTCTCTCAGACAGGGGCACTCGAATGACGATAGTGTTGAGTTCAGTCGTTGCAGTTTCGCTGGCCGGTCTTGTTTTGCCGCCCGCCGTGCGGATGCTGATCTGTTCTGACCGGACGAGTGCCTGGGCTAAGTCGCGGAACGCCGCACAGCTCAGGCGCTGAAGGTGCCACTGCCTGTTCCTTTGCGCAGTCATTGCCGATAGTACCCGTGGCGTTGCAGTCGTTCTAGGAGACGGCGTGCCTGCTTCTGTGCGCTCGTATCCAAGCGGTGTTCCTCGAAAGTCCAGGTCATGCTGACACCTCGTCGAATTTGGTGGCCTCATTCCCCCAGGCGTCCCACCCCGGACGGGTTTGCCTCGAGAACAGATCAGCACGACGCACAGCATCAATGGCGAGCGCCTCGGCGGCGACGTATGCCTCGTCCGGCTTGCGGGAATGCTCCCGGCGCTCAGCCATGAGGACCGTGCGTACTCTGCGCGACGTGCGCGGCTCACCGAAGGAGCCGATCAGGAACGGCTCGGAGGCGGAGCGCAGCACATACCCGGTACCGAAACTCAGCTTTCCTGTCTTGGTGGTCTTCACCCACACGCCGGAGCTGACGAACCGGAATCCCCATGCTCTCATCACGTCGAGGGCTTCACCGATCATCGGGTGGGTGGCCCAGAGCCACAGAAGGCAGTTGCCACGGGCCAGCTGTCCGACCGGAAGCGCCTTGATGGCGTCGAGCTGCATCGTGCCGTAATGGGTATCCGCTGATTTGGCCTGTCCCTTTTCAGAGCGCAGGGCGAAGCGCCACGGCGGATCCGCCACGATGAGCTCGTAGGACAGCGGGCGGAGAGGATCGAAGGGCCAGTTCATCCCGCCACCTCACATCAACAGGGGCTGCGCGGACCCGTCCGGGAAGACGAGATCCAGAGGTGTATCGGCAGTCGGCTCTTCACCGTCCCAGCCATCCGGCCACGTGCCGAGGTCGATCAGCTCGCGGATGCGCGCCTCTTCCTCAGCATTGAGGATGTCGAGCCGGGGCCGGCCGAGACGCTCCGCAGCCTCATTGCAGGTAGCCTGGATCTCCAGCACCCTCGTAAGACCCATCAGGCGCGCTTCGAACGTGAGCGGGCCCATGCGCTGCGGGTTCTTGGCCATCGATCCGTCTTTCAGGATCTCGGCACCAGCCTTGCGCAGCCGGTGCTTGGGCTCTCTCAGCTCGCGATAGAGAGGCTTCAGGCTGAGAAGCGGCGAGAGATAGGACCAGGCCGGATTGAGCAGGATCGTCTCGAGCGCCTTTTCCTTGCTTGCCAGTGGGCACCCGATGCAGCCGGTGCGGGCGTTGATTTCCTCGGCCTCGTCGCCGCCGTAAGCGTCAGCAACGACCTTCGTCGCCCAGTTGCCGTAGTCCGCGATCGGGGCGTAGATCTTCAGCCAATCCCAGACATTGCAGACGCGCCAGTGTAGGATCGGCGCGAGAGTTGCGATCCGGCCGCGGATACCCTTGGCCTCCGGGAGGGTCTTCTGATACCAGCCCTGACCGCCACGGCTGGCAAGATGAACGAGGCCATCGGCGCGACCGATGGGTTTCAGAAGTCCGTCGAGTTTCTGGTCGACCAGATCGGCAGGCTGCCGGCAGGTCTTCAGGCCACGATCCACGAACTGGAGCGGTTCATCCAGCTGTTCGGCCAGGCGAAGGCTATGGCCGAGAGCGGCCTTGCCTCGATGGGGGTAATGGATCCGAAGAACCGCATCGACCAGGCCTTTGACGCCGACTCCTACGCCGTTCACGGCAGCATGCGGGGGTACAAGCCGCCGGCTCCCGCGGCGGAAACCCCGATGCGCTTCACGGTGAAGCCGATCCGGAACTCGAATTATGCAGTTCCGGGCGGCGACAAGGACAAGGCGGGCGGGGGGCGCGGCAAGCGCGAGAATGAGTTCCAGCGCGAGATCCAGCAGATCCAGATGCGCACCCGCGCGCTGGAGGCCGAGCGCCAGACCATCGGCCTGTCGGCGGGCGACACGGCGAAGGCCGAGGCCGCCTTCCGGCTGCTGGAGGCGGCGAAAGAGGCCAATGTCGCCATCACGCCGACGCTGCAGGCGCAGATCGACCAGGTGGCGGCCGCCTATGGCGAGGCGAGCCAGAAAATCGAGGACGCGGAGGAGGCGCACCGGAATTTCGAGGACGCTATCGCCGAGTTCGGTTCGATCGCTTCCGGCGCCCTGTCTGGGTTCATCTCCGACCTGCGCGAAGGCAAGGACGCGGCCGAGGCGCTCGAGACCATGCTGTCCCGCGTGGCCGACCGGCTGATCGACATGGCGCTCGACAGCCTCTTCGGGGGCGGCAACTTCCTCGACAGCCTGCTCGGAGGCGGGGGCGGCTTGTCCTTCAACCCGACAGGCCGCGCCTCGGGCGGGCTCGTCAAGCCGGGCACGGCATACACGGTCGGCGAGTCCGGCCGCGAGACCTTCGTGCCGACCACGCCTGGCCGCATCATCCCGAACGGCAAGAGCGGCGGCGGCATGCAGGTGATCGTCAACAACCACGCCGGCGTGCAGGTCAGCACCCGCCAGGAGCGCGGGCCGAACGGCGACATGCGTCCGGTGCTAGACCTGGTGAAAGCCGACATGGTGCGCGAGCGCAACCGGAATGGGTCGTTCGCGCAGGGTTTCAACGCTGGCTTCAACGGAAGGGGCTGATCATGGCGCTCCCAGTCTGGCCTGCCTCCCTGCCGGTCGTCCCGTTGCGCGACGGCACCGGGCCTGCGAGCCTTTATGACCCGCCGATCGAGACGGAGATGGAGGATGGCCCGCGCCGGATGCGCCGCCGCTCGACCACGACCTGGGCGACGGTGGCCGTGCGCTTCAAGCTGACGAACGACCAGTTCGCCACATTTCAGGCCTTCGTGCGCGACACTCTCGACCATGGGGCAAGCCGGTTCACCATGCCGGTCTGGAAGCCGGGCGCGACCCTGCCGCTGCCGGATAAGACCGTGCAGCTGATCGGTGACCCGCAGATGCAGACCCTCGGGCCTTTCAACTTCGTCGCCCTTCAGCTTTGCGTTCTGGACTACTAAGCATGACCTCGCGCCTGACGGCTGCCATGGAGGAGGCCTATGCCTCCGCGCCCTCGAACGTCGTGATCCTGCACACGCTCGAGCTGAACCACGCTTCCTTCTCGTCGCCGATCCGGATCGTGACCGGCGACGAGGGTCTGACGGCGGGCGAGTTGGTCGCTCTCACGCTGGAGACCGGCCAGACACGGAATTTCACCGCCATGGCCTTCGACGTCATCCCGCCGGGCTATGACGATGACGGCCCGATCCCGGGCCGGATCCGGATCGACGGCGTGTCCGGGATGCTGATCCCCTACCTCGAGGATGCGGCGGTCTCGGCGGGATCGATCTCCGTCACATATCGCGGCTACCGTTCGGACGCCCGGTTCGAGCCGGGCGACGTGATCTCTGGACTCAAGCGCAAGCGCGTGGAGGTCACGGCGACCAGCGTCGAGAGCGAGGTCGGTTTCGACGAGGTCGGGCAGCAGGCTTTCCCGCGCGTCACCTACGATATCGACAGCTATCCGGCGCTGTTCCTTGGATCGTAAGCCCTACCTCGACGCGCTCGTCTCCCGGCCGTGGAGCCGTGAGCACCACTGCTGGGATCTGGTCCGGCGCATCCGCCGCGACCTGTTCGGCTGCGAGGCCCTTCCGCCCTTCGGCGTCGACCTGGTGGACGACCCGCGCAGGCGCCGCGACACCTTCAAGACCCATCCCGCCCGGGCGGACTGGGTCGAGGTCTTCGCGCCTGCGGACGGTGACGTGGTGATCATGACGAAGCCCGGCACGCTGCATGCCGGGATCTACCTCCTCACGCAGGGCAGGGGCCTTGTGTGGCACTCCGACCAGCCGCACGGCGTCGCGGCCGAAACCGTGACCGAGGTCCGCGAGCTGCGCCGCTGGAACACCCGCTTCTTCCGGAAGAATCCATGACCCTGATCGCACAGCGCAACGTCACGGGCGAGATCGTGCGCCCGAACGTCATGCTTCCCGGCTGCGACGGCGACCTCGCGTGGCTCGTCACGCAGCACGCGGACCAGGCGCGCCCGTTCATTGTCAGCGTTCACCGCCTGGGCGAGCCTCTCGCGCCGGCCGACACGACCGTCGTCCTGCGCAGCGAGATGGCCGGCCGCGTGGTCGGCGCCGACGAGGCGGTGATCATCACCTACCTGCCGCAGGGCGGAGGGTCTGGGGGCGGCTCGTCGATCCTGATGGCGGTCGCCGCGATCGCCCTGATGGTGATCGCCCCTTATGCCGTTGCCGCGCTCGGCGTCCCGGCTCTCGGCACCAGCGCCGGTGCGCTCACGCTTGGCGGCAAACTGCTGGCCACCGGCATCGTCATGGGCGGCATGGCACTGCTGTCCTCGGCCATGAAGCCGAAGGCGAACCAGACCGAGCAGGAGGACCGCGAGATCTACGGCGTGAGCGGCGGCGGCAACCTGCCCCGCCCCGGCGACCGTATCCCACGCCTCTACGGCCGCTGCTGGACGACGCCGGACCTGAGCCAGCCAGACTACTTCGTCTATGAGGGCGAGCACCAGATCCTCTACAAGCGCATGACGCTGACTCTTGGCGGGGCGTCGGTGCATAAAGTTCGCGTCAGCGGCCAGTTGATGTGGACGGAAGCCGGCGGCATTCGCGCTCCGTTCGAGGGCTCACAGGTCGAGATCGTCAATCCGGGCGAGACCTGCAGGCTCGTGCCGCGGGACGTGGTCTCGTCGGAGTCCGTCCAGGGTAACGAGTTGATCCGGCCCGACAGCGATGTCGGGGAGTGGACCGGGCCCTTTATCGTCTCCGGGGTCGGGGTCGAGATCAACAAGATTCAGCTCGACATCAGCGCACCGCAGGGGTCCGGTCTGAACTTCGCCAACTCGCAGGGCGCGATGGAAGCCGGCGCCCCGCTCGGGTGGGAGTTTGAATATGCCGCCATTGACGACGCCGGCAACCGAACCGGCTCGTGGAAGCGCCTCGACAAGTGGTCTAATACAGTCTTGAGCCGCCGCCCGCTGCGCTACACCCGCATGATCAGCGTGCCGGAAGGACGCTATATGGTGCGCGGGCGCAATCTCTTTGACAACAAGCCACGCAACTTCCGCGAGACCAACATCGCGAATGCGCTGCAGTGGGACGGTCTGCGCGGCCACCGGCCAGAGAAGCGGGTGCGCGATCACGTCACCGAGATCGCCATCAAGGTCAAATCGAGTGCTGCACTCGGCATCACATCGTTTGCTGACGTCGAAGTCGAGGCGACCGGAAGGGTGCCGGTCTGGAACGGCTCCACCTGGGAGACCAGGGCGACCCGTCTGGCCGTGTGGGCCTTTGCCGACATCATGCGCAACACCGTTTATGGGGCTGCGATCCCGGCCAGCGCGCTCGATGTCGAGACCTTGCGCTTTTATGCCGACGAAGACGACGAGATCGACGCCCTCGGGACGTTCGACGGCGTCATCCGCGGTCCGGATTCGGTCTGTAATGTGGCGTCGGCCGTACTGTTCCCCATGCGCGCCGAGCCTGTGCAACTCGGGCGCATCTGGTCGATGGTCCGAGATGACCGCAAGGACATGCGGCGCCACGTCATCACCGCGCGGCAGATCGTGCGCGGTTCCTCGGGGCTATCCTTCGACGTGGACCCCGATCGGGGTGATGCGCACATTGTCGCCGAGTATGACGAGGACGGCGACCCACGCCGCCCGATCCAGTTGCCGGATATTTACTACGGCAATAAGTCGATCACGCCGACCCGGAGAAAACTCTTCGGCGTGACGTCCTGGAACCATGCGCAGCACCTTGCCCGCTGGCTGGCCCTGGTCGCCTCTTACCGGCGGCAGACGGTGCGGTTTCAGACCGAGCACGATGGCCGCATCTACAAGCGCGGCGACTCCATTGCCGTCGAGACCTGGTTCGCCTCGAACGCAAAGCTGGCGGGCGTGGTCGGCGTGTCCGGACAGACGCTGACCTTCGACCGCGACGTGCCGTTCGCCTCGGGCGATCATCTCATCATCCGCGACCGGTCCGGCCGCGAGTGGGGGCCGGTGGCGCTCACGGGGCAGGGCGGTGGCCTGAACCAGCTGGTGATGGATGCCGCCTCGCAGGCTGCGGTCGAGGCGGACACGGGGCTGCCGATCACCAGCGTGCTGGCGCTTGACATCATGGAGACCAGCACGGCGCTGGTGGCCGGCGTGAGCACGCTCACGCGCAATTTCATCGTCAAGAGCGCCAAGCCGAACGGGCGCGACCGGATCGACATCGAGGCGGTGATCGACCGCCAGGCGGTGTGGAGCCGGCTTGGTGAGGAGGTCATCCCTGACCCCTATTCGACCGACGACCCGCCGGACCCGACGCCACCGGGCAATCTGACCACGTTGGAACGGCTCTCGATCGGGGCGGACGGCGAGGTGCGCTCGACCTTCGTTGTGGCCTGGCAGCGCACCAGCCAGCGCGCCCTGCTGCACGAGGTGCAGTACCGGATCGACTACCGCCTGCCGACAGTTGATGCGACCGATGCCGATACCGTGGCGGAAGAAACCGCAACGGACGGGCAATGGATCCCCGCAGGCGCAACGGATGGACAGTTCCTCAAGATCGAGAACCTGCCGCCCTCGCAGGTCGACATCCGGGCCCGTGCCGTCTATTCGGCGCAGGCCGTGTCGGCCTGGGTGCAGTTGAACGACATTTTGGCGACGGGCGTGCTGGCCCCGCCGTCCGACGTCGCGGGGCTGACCGCTTCCGTGCGCGGCGAGGTTATGACGCTGGCCTGGATCGGCGTGACCGACGTTCACCTGTCGCACTACGAAATCCGGTTCTCCCCGCAGTTGTCGGGTGTGACCTGGGGCACATCGGTGCCGCTCCTCGAGCGTGTTCCGGTCGCCGGGGCGCAGGTTCCGGCCGCGTCCGGCACCTACCTCGTCAAGGCCATCACCCGGGCCGGCGTGCCGAGCGCGAACGCCGCCGTGGTGGTCTCCGACGTGGTCGGCGTCGCCAACATGAACGCCATCGAGTCCTTCGTCGAGCAACCGGCGTTTGCCGGCGCGCCGTCGAAGGTCATCCGCAACGACACGCTCGGCGGACTGCAGCTTGCCTACGCTGGCGACGTCTTTGCCCGCGACGACTGGTTCGGGCCCCCCGACTGGTTCCTGGGCGAGGAGGGCATCGAAAGCGAGGGGATCTACGGCTTCGGCCAGAGCCTGGACCTCGGCGCCGTCTATACCTCGCGCGTGTCGGGGGTGATCGAAGCGCAGGGCGCCAAGCTGACGAGCGACTTCTTCGCCCTCGAGGATGTGTTCGCGGTCGAGGATTTCTTCCTCACGGGGTCCGCCTCGACCTGGGGCGTGGTGTTTGAAGCCCGCACAACCAACGACGACCCGGCCGGCGCTCCGGTGTGGAGCGACTGGCGCCCGGTGGTCATCGGCGACGTGACGGCGCAGGCCTTCGAGTTCCGGCTGCGCCTGCTCTCCTATGAGCACGGCGTCACCCCGCTCGTTACCCGCCTCGAGGCGCTGATCGACATGCCGGACCGCCAGGAGGGAGGTAACGATCTCGCCGTTCCGGCGGCGGGGCTGCGGGTCGATTTCGTGCCACCGTTCCGGGGGCTGAAGGGGTTGGGCATCACGGCGCAGGGCCTGACGACCGGCGACACCTGGACAGTGACGAACAAGTCCGAAGAGGGCTTCGACATCCGCTTTTTCAACGCATCCGGCACGGCGGTCGCGCGTTCGCTCGACTTCGTTGCCACCGGCTATGGAAGGAAAGAAACATGAGTCAGGCTACAGAATGGGGCGTGCCGACCTCCGGGCCGGCGAACCCGGTCGAGGTCGCGACCCGCATGCAGGGTTCACTGGACGCCCAGCTGTCGCTGCACAGTGGGACGAGCGCGCCGACCTACGCGGTGAAGGGCACGGGGTGGCTCGACACCACCAGCGCGACCGAGCACGCCGTCAAGCAGTACGACGGCGCGCAGTGGATCACGCTCTACACCTTCAACCCGGAGACGCATGTCCTCGGCACCACGAAGCGAGTTGTCGTCTTTGCCACACCTGGGGTATCTACCTGGACCAAGCCTGACGGGTGCCGTGCGGTGCGGGTTCGGGTGCAAGGTGGCGGTGGCGGCTCCGATGGTGTCCCGGCGACAAGCGGCACACAAACCGCATGGGCTAACGGCGGCGCGGGCGGCGGGTATTCGGAAAAGCTGATCCTCGCGGACTCTCTTGGTGCCGCTGAAACGGTAACGGTCGGAGCAGGCGGCGCGGCGGGCTCGGCTGGCAGCAGCAGCGGGGGCACCTCATCCTTCGGCTCGCACTGCTCGGCCACGGGCGGGAGCAAGGGCTCCCAGGCAGGCCCCAGCAGCGGAACCCCATGGGTGTCGAATGCCTCCCCGGCAGTAGGCGGCGCGGGCACGGGCGGCGACATCAACATCCCCGGTCAGAGGGGCGGGCTCGGCATGGCTCTTTCCAATGCGGCAGTGGTCGGCGGGGCGGGCGGCAATTCGCCCTTCGGTTTCGGGCATCCCGCTATCACGGTCACAAGCTCAGGAGCGGGCAATAACGGCTATGGCTACGGATCGGGCGCGGCGGGTGGAGCCAACGGCATCAGCCAAGCGGGCAATGTCGGGGCAACTGGTCAACCCGGTATTGTGATCGTTGAGGAGTATTACTGATGCAGTGGGCCTTAATCATTGACGGCGTTGTTCGGGAGATCTCCGGCCTTGACCCTGCTGGGCGCTATCATGAGAGCCTTGTGTGGGTGGCGTGCGACGCGGAGGTGCGGGATGGCTGGACCTGCGATCAAGCAGGGTTTGCCCCTCCTGCGCCTGCCGAGGTCATAGCCAGCCCCGCCTTTACCCACAAGTCGGACGTGTTCGACCGATGTCAGGACGACGCCGAGGCGGAAACGATCCTGGCGGGGATCAGGGCGATGGGGGTAAAACTCGATGCTTTTTTCCATGCAGTCGATACAATCCAGCACGATCATGCTCTCTTCGCGCAGCTGAAAGCCGGTTTTGTCGCGGCGTTCGGGGCTGAACGGGCGGACGAACTCCTCGCCCCGAGCATCTAAAGCCTACTTGTCCTGTCCGCTCCGTCGATGGTATCAGGCCCAATAAGCCAGAAGATACCATCGTGTTCATCAAGCATTCCCTCTCCAAAGATACGATCATTCTCGATGCCCTGCGGGGATGCGCGGCTCTTCTCGTGCTTCTGTCCCACGCAGATGCCTATTACCTTATCCGGTACGACCCATTGCTGCCTTATAAGGGGCATCTCGGGGAGATTGGCGTCTATGTGTTCTTTATCCTGTCCGGGTTTCTGATCTGGACATCAGCAGAGAGGGTGCTGCCGAAGGACGGCGGGTTGACAACGTATCTGGTCCATCGGGCAGCTCGGATCATGCCCCTCTATTACGTCTCACTGGCCTTTGCCGTTGTGGCGTTCCCGGCGCTCTCGTCGTTTGCCACCGACATCACCCCCTATACGGTGGCACGACATATCGTCTTCTCGCAGTCCCTTGATCCCTCTGTCTCTAGAGCGATCAATCCCATTCTGTGGACCCTAACGCACGAGGCGGTGTTTTATTGCCTCGTGCCGTTTCTGTTCCTCGGGCGTCGATTCTTCCCGGCTGTCGTCGGGCTGATGCTCCTTGGAACGTGGTGGGGGTGGACTCATGCTGGAATGTTCAGCCCGTTCCTGCGGCTGTGTTTCCTGTTCGCCATCGGCATGACGCTGGCACAGTACAAGGTCGCACCAACGCGGGCGGCGGCTCTGGTAACGGTGGCGACGGCGGCGACCCTGGGGGCTTTTGGCTTCTCGCACATGATCGTCAATGTTGCTTGGGCGGTGGGGCTGTTCTGCGCAGCCTCCGCGTTGAGAGACGCTGCATCGTCGTGGCCGCTTAGGGGACTGGCCTTTGTCGGGGTGGTGTCATACTCCCTCTACATCTGGCACTACATGCTGATCGAGATCGTGGGCCCTTTGTTGCTGCCCTATCGTCCTTATGACCATCCGGTCTTGACCGGGATCGGGTTCATGGCGCTGTGCCTGGGACTTTCCTGGGTCAGCTACCGTTGCATCGAGAAGCCAGGGCAGGCCTGGCTAAGGGAAGCGATGACTGCGCGAAGACGCATGACGGCGGCACCAAGCCGCGCTTTGTAAGTCACCCATACAGCAGACCAGGCCGCCTTCGGGCGGCTTTTTGTTGTCCTCACAGCCGGAGCCTGTCCATGCGCAGCGTCCTCGACGTTCAGCGCGCTCTTTTTGCGCGCGGATTCTCACCTGGTCCCCTCGACGGCATCATGGGCCGCCTGACCCGCGGCGCTATCGAGCGCTTCCAGCGAGGCCATGACCTGAAGGTCACCGGCCTGATGGATGACGCCACCCTGAAACTCCTCTTCCCGGGCGAGGCCAAGCCTGCACCGGCCAAAGGGCTCGCCGCGCCCTGGTACCACGAGGCCATCCGCCTCACCGGGGTGCGCGAGATCGCGGGCAAGCAGCACAGCCCGACGATCCTGAAATGGCTGGAGCGGCTCAAGGCTCCCTGGCGGGACGACGAGACCGCCTGGTGCGGCACGTTCGTGGGCTGGTGCATCGCCACCACCCTGCCGAACGAGCCCTTGCCGGACAACCCCTTCGGGGCCCGCAACTGGATGAAGTTCGGCAAGCCAATCAAAGAGCCGGCCCGGGGCGCCGTGGCCGTGTTCTGGCGCGGCAAGCGCAATGGCTGGCAGGGTCATGTCGGCTTTGTCGAGGCGGTCGCAACCGACGGCGCCGCCGTGCTCGTGCGCGGCGGCAACCAGGGCAACGCGGTCTCGCTGTCCTGGCTCTCGACCGATCGCCTGCTCGGCTACCGCTGGCTGGCGACAGCGCCGCTGCCGGACGCCTCCCGCATTCCGGTCTCGGCTGTCGGGGGCAGGCTGTCCACGAACGAGGCCTGACCGATCCCGCACCCGGCCGGGCCCGCCGGGCACCTTCTGAAAGGACATCCCATGAAAGGCTATCGCACCATTGCCGTGAATGCCGGTATCGCCGCCTTGACGGCCGGCGTCGGCTACCTCGCCAACATCGACTGGAACAGCGTCGACCCCCGCGCGGCGATCGTCGCGCCGGGCATCGTGGCTCTGCTCAACATCGGTCTGCGCTTCGTCACGTCGACGCCGGTCGGGCGCCGGTAAGCTGGCCCAGAGCCGCCACAACCACCTCAATCGAAGCGCCAACTGGGGCATCCATGGCCGATCCTTTCCACCCGCCTGATCCATTGCAGGCACTCATCGGCGTGAAAGCGTCTGTCGTTGCTGCCTCCTTCTTCGGAGGCTTGGTCTCGGCGACGATTTCCGGCGGATCCATCCTGCAGCGGGCGGCGACGGCCGTGGTCGGCTGCATCACCTCCATCTACCTGACGCCCCTCGCGATCGAGGTGGTCGGACCCTGGTTCACGGCAGTCCAGGGGTCACAGCTCGAGCACGCTTCTGCCTTCATGTGCGGGCTGCTCGGCATGTCGATCGCGACCGGGCTCTACCATCTCGGCCGGCAGTTCCGAAAGCGTCCGCTCGATCTCCTCGAGCGCGGTCCCAAGCCGTCGGCCTAGAACGAGTTCGCCCAGCGGCCTCAGTTCGCGCTGGAGCGACGGGTCGAACACCGCCTCTGATCCTTCCACCTTCCCCTCTCCGGTTCGGGCCGGGGAGGGGCTTTTGCGTCTTTTGCGGCTAGCGAAGGCTAAGTGAGCAAGATTTGCAGGACTTGATTCCGGACATGAGGGGCGAATGATCACGTCTTTGACAATATGGACATCTCCGGCCAAGATTCTGCTAGAGCCACGATTGGCGGAGTTGCTGAATGAGGAACTTCATCATTGCTGTTGTTGCTGTCGCCGGTTTGGCAGGCTGCCAGAGCACTTCCGAGATGGCGGGTCTCGACGAGGTGACATCTTTAGGGCACCCTCCAGTGGAGGAGTGGCCACCAACGGTAATCGATCTGAGGCAGGAACTAGACTGCAGCAGGTATGCCAGCTACTGCGTGACCAAGCACTACAACGTAGAAACGTGGAATATCGCGCTTCCTTCGCGAGGCGGCGAAATCAAATTTGTCGCGCCAGCTGGGGTGCGGATCAATCCTAGAACTGCCCGCGCCATCAAGACAGCTGGACACGGAGCACGGCACCGTGTGAATATTCACGATAGGGGGGCGGACTGGATCGAGTGCCGGTGGTACACAAGAAGATCATGGCGGTACACTGGGCGTGTGCAGGGCTACTGCCGTGTCGATAAGCGGTAACGAAGCCGGATCCATATGGGCCGCTGCGTTGTTCCCAAGCCCTTTCTCTGACCTCGCTCGAGGAGGCCCACCGCGGGGCGTGCTCCAGCATGGTAGCCTCAGTAGCCTGAAACCCGCCAAGAATGCTCCCAATGGGCTGCGCCATCAATGGCAGCAAATAGTGCCGCGGCGATCGCTCACCGGAAGCCATTCGGTGGCATGGGGAGATGCTTAAAGGTCTCTCCGAGAACAGCCTCCTTGAGGGATTCCCGGCTCACGCCATAGGCTTTGCCCATCTCGGTGAAGCTTCTTTCGCCGTTGGCATACCGCATCCGGGCCTCGAGCACTTGCTCGATACTGAGTTTGCGATTGGTTCGGGGCGGGCATTCAGGGTCCGGTATTTCTGGAACGGACCAAGAACATGCCACGAGACCGGAGAGGAGTCGAATCCTCCTATGCCCGGCGGGCGCGAGCCGCTTGCAGCTTCTCCACTGTCGCCTTGATCTCTTCCGCTGCTTTCAGGCCCCGGATTCCGATCACGCCACGGTCGATGGTCTTCCCATCGGCATCTTTCCGGCCGTTGAAGAAAGCATCTCGCTGCTCGTTGGACATGGCCAGGACAGCGCGGGCTTCGGTCTCAACACGCCATTCCTCGGACCAGGTGCTGACGGGCTGGGCAGTGAGTTGGGAGATGGCCGTGGTGTCGCGGGAGTAGGTGGAATCAGGTATGTCGTCAAATGACACATGGCGCAAATGCCTGTGAGAGCTTAGCTGTATTGCAGGTGTTCAGCGATGTTGCGAGAGGGCGTTGATGGGCGGCGACTCCAGAGACGATGAACAGACGGGCGGGGCAGGTCGATCTATTTTTTGCCCCGGGTACTGAGCAGGAGCTTCTAAAGATTCGCGAGGAGCTGCGTTCCGAGGCCATAGAACGTCGCAAACTTGCGTTCGAGAAGTATGCCGATCAGTTGGGGCAGGAGCGCATTCATTCTCAATCATTTAGCAAAGAGCACGGGCAAACCTTCATAAAGTCCGTGTTTCTACTGAATGGTGGAGCAATACTCGCTCTGCTTACGTTCATTGGTTCAATGTATGGGAAGAACGACCTGAATGTGTTGGCTGCAATTTCTTTGGGAAAGAAGATTGTCCCCGCATTCTACTGTTTTGCTATAGGGCTGTGTTCTGCAGCATTGGTCGCGTTGATAGGGTTCTTCAACTGGAACTTGATCGCCAACAGTTATCCGGGGCCAGGTCCGCTTTTTGATTTCCTCCACCACAAGCCAATTGAGGAGAAGCCTGCGACCCGAAAAGCGATAGGGTGGACCTACAGGATAGCCATTGTCCTCGCGGCACTATCAATCGGGTGCTTTGTTGGCGGTGCCAATCTGGTGACGACCGCCTTTTCGGTTCTGGGAATCGACTAGACCCTTCTTTCTGCTGTATCCGAACCACACCGGATAGTCTCGGGCATCTCTAACCCTCTTCCTCCTTCTGGAGATGGGCTGCGGTGAGCGCAGCCATTCCCTTGTCCGTCAAAATCCAGGTTCGGGGCCGAAAGCCATCTATGGCGATAAGGCCGCGGTGTTTCAGGCGCTGCCGCCACTCGCTCTCTGATCTGCTGGCATAGGGGAGAACCCGACCATTCCGCACCCTTGCCAGGAACTCCCGCTCTTTTGGCGTCAAACTCTCAGTCATAGCCCCATCCCCTCATTCTGTATTGTTATCCTACCCGGTGGGGTTGAGATTGTCTTGGGCACGCTTGGGTGGTGGCCGCGGCAAGACGGCTATCGGGAGCCAGCTTTTCCTGAAGCCCTAAATCAGCCCGCTACTTAGTTATGCTCAGTTGCAGGGTCAGCCAGGGCGCTCATAGCGGTCTGGTTGCCAGCTCTAGTCCCGCCGGAACTACCATGAACAAAAGCAGGGCACCCAACTAAGGCTTAGATTTTGTGATTGCCACAGCGGGCTCAGGCGCAGAGAGCTTTACCGCCTGTCCGAAACCCAGCCCAATCACGAGCCCGAGGATGACGACTGTGGGCAGTTCATGCCAGGCGTGGCCTGCGATCTTTGGGAGCCTCATCATCGCACCACTTTGGAGACTGTGTCTCTGCCCGATCGAACCTGCCAGTCCGACAGCCAAGGATTAAAACAGGGAAGGGTCCTAGGTAGGGGCTTCTGGGGAACAGGAAGTGTAAAATGCCTGTAAAACGGCCTTGCCGGTACAGGTGCTCAAATCAGATTATCTCAATGATTTGAAATGGCTGGGGGACCTGGATTCGAACCAAGACTAGCGGAGTCAGAGTCCGCTGTTCTACCATTAAACTATCCCCCACCGATCCTGTTGATCCTGCTCGCATTTTAAGGGCTGGGCCCTTGGCGATCGATTGGATCAACGTCCGTGGTGAGGGGTGATCTAGGGGCGTTTCATTGCGCCGTCAAGCCTTCAGGTTGGGAAAACCGGCATGTTTTTGGGCATGCACCTTTGCCGAAACAGGAAAGTGCTCTCAAGCACAGAACAAGCTTCATATGGGAATAAGAATGCGCTACTGCCCTAAAGGAAGCTACGACATTATAACCTGATGGTTCATGGGCCTGTAAAGCTTGGTACGGCATGTCGTATGGCGGAAAGTCGGATCTTAGGATTGGAGAGAGCACATTATGGCGACGGTTAAGGTTGACAAAGATGGCATTGGGAAAGGGACCAGCGGCGGTGATCGCATCTATGGAGACAGCTCGGTCAATTTCCTGGATGGCTTGAGAGGGAATGACTCTCTTTGGGGGCGGGGCGGCCAGGATGCGATCTATGGCGGCTACGGCAACGATAAGATCTATGGTGAATCGGGCAGCGACGTTCTGGGCGGCGGCAGAGGGCGAGACACCCTGACGGGCGGTTCCGGCAAGGACTTTTTTGTTTTCGAGAGCAAGGTGTCGAAGTCCGAGATCGACACCATCACCGATTTCAGCACGAAGGACGACACGATCGCCCTCGACAAGTCATATTTCAAGGGGATCAGCAATGTCGGTGATTACCTGAAGTCGGGCGCCTTCTGGACCGGCTCGAAGGCCCATGATCGGGATGACCGGATCATCTACAACAAGAGCACCGGCGCGCTGTACTACGATCCGGACGGCTCGGGTTCGAAGGCGGCGATCCAGTTCGCCAAGCTCGATAAGGGGCTCAAGATGACCCACAAGGACTTCTTCGCCATCTGAATGCGGACAAGGCCGACAGACCTGCCGTGCGAAGGGTAAGGGGCGGAAACCTTCCCGCCCCTCCGGAAAAGCCTGCATTCAGCCGCCTGCCGGCAGGGCGATCCCGATCATAATCAGTTGATGCCCTACAACCCTCCTTGGAGCCCCGCGTTGTTCGCTGAGTCAGGAGCCGCAGGGAGGCCAGGATGAAGGCATTGATTGCAGCAGTTCCAACAGCGTTTCTGCTCGCCGCGTGTGTCAACACGACCGGCTCAACGACCCCTCCAGGGGTTCAGGAGAGCGGGTGCCTGGTGGGTCAGCAGGAGATCGGCGGCAGATGCCTGCCGATCAATCGCGAGCCGCCGAACAAGTAAGCCCGCCCTGATTTCGCGAAAGCGGCTTTTCGAGAGCGCCCCGATAGGCTTGGCGGTACTCCGCGGGCGGCACGCTGGTTCATATCCTGTTTAGCCGAAGCGTGGCAGTATCTCCGTCAAGGTCCGGGCAAAGTTGCGCCGGGCGGGAGATGACGCCTATGAAACTCGCTCAATGGGTTCTCGGTGCGGTCGCAGGGGGCATGGCTCTCGGCGCCGTCAGCGCGCAGGCAGCGCCGATTCCCTTCGTGGAGACGGATGCGCCGGCTTCGGTCCAGAACGTCCAGTTCTACTATTCCTACGATCCGCCGCCCCCGCCGCCGGTCTATTACTATGGCCCGCCGCCGCCCCGTTACTACGGGCCTCCGCCGCGCTATTACGGCCCGCCGCCGCCTCGCTTCGCCCCGCGTCCTCCGGGCTATGCCGTTCCCGTTCCCGGGCGGGGTGGTCGTGAGCGCACCGGCGTCATCTATGACAAGGAAGCGGCCAAGGACTACATGAAGGAATACCGCCGCAACCAGAAGGAAATCTTCAAGGAGAAGCAGCGGGCCTGGAACCGGGCGAACGGGTACTGAACCCGCTAATCCTCGTAATCCTTGAGAATGCCGGCCTCCGGCATCGGATTGAGATCGACGTCGAGGCCGGATCGCGTTCCGGCCTCGTCCTCCGCCGCTTCCTTGTCCGCCATGATCCGCTCGTGGCGGTCGAGCGCACCCTGCAGGATGTAGGCGGCCGCCATCTTGTCGACGGCGTCGGCCCGCTTGGCCCGTGAGGCGTCGGCATCCAGCAATGTCCGCGTCACGGCGACGGTGGACAGGCGCTCGTCCCAGAACAGCATCGGCCTGTCGACGATCGGCTTCAGGTTGCGCACGAAGGCGCGGGTCGCCTGGGAGCGCGGACCTTCCGTGCCATCCATGTTGAGGGGCAGCCCGATCACGAGCCCGCCCACGTCGTAGCGCTCGACCAACGCCTTGATGCGCTCGGCGTCCGGCGTGAACTTCACCCGCTTGATGGTCTCGAGCGGCGTCGCGATCCGCCGCTCGACGTCCGAGAGGGCGAGCCCGATGGTCTTGGTGCCGAGATCGACGCCCATGAGGCGCGCGCGGGGGCCGAGCCCTTCCATGAGGGCCGTCAGCTCGTCATCCTTGTGGATCATGGGACAGACTCCTCATCCCGCTCCTGCCGGATCACAGCCAGTATAGAGGAAGTCGCCCAGGGTCGAGGGGCGAAGTCAGGCGATGCTGCTGGTCATCCTGCTTGGGGATGATAAGGCGCTGCCCGCGGCTCTGTTCCGTGCGGGCAGCGCTTCGCCGGAAGTCTTGAACAGGTGGCAGAACTCGGGCGCGAGATCGAGCGTCACGGTGCTGCCGGCCTCGTGCCGCGCATCGCCCGGCTCGCGCACCGTGATCCGGCTGCCCTGGCCTGTCTCCACGTAGAGGAGATGATTCTCCCCAAGCTCCTCCACCAGCTCGACGCGGCCGGTGAGGGGGCCTCTGGAGCTCACCTGAACGTGGTCGGGCCTGACGCCGAGGGTGAGCGTTTCGCCCGGCTGTACGCCGTCCGGCGCGACAGGCACCGCAACCGAGCTGCCATTGGGCAGGTGCACCAGAACCTCGTCGGGCCCGACGCCTGCCACCTGACATTCGATGAAGTTCATCTGCGGCGAGCCGATGAAGCCGGCGACGAACAGGTTGGCCGGCCGGTGGTAGAGCTCCAGCGGGGAGCCGACCTGCTCGATCCGGCCCGCATTGAGAACCACGATCCGGTCGGCGAGCGTCATGGCCTCCACCTGGTCGTGGGTCACGTAGATCATGGTGGCGCGGGTGTCGGTGTGGAGCTTGGCGATCTCGATCCGGGTCTGGACGCGCAGGGCCGCGTCGAGATTCGAGAGCGGCTCGTCGAAGAGGAAGACCTTCGGGTCGCGCACGATGGCGCGGCCAATGGCGACGCGCTGGCGCTGGCCGCCGGAGAGCTGCCGCGGCTTGCGGTCGAGCAGGTTCTCGATCTGCAGCATGCGGGCCGCCTCGCGCACGCGCTGGTCGATCTCCTGCTTGGAGGACTTCGCCAGTTCGAGGCCGAAGGCCATGTTGTCGTAGACGCTCATGTGGGGATAGAGCGCATAGGACTGGAACACCATCGCGATGCCGCGCTTGGCGGGCGGCAGTTCGGTCACCCGCTCGCCGCCGATGAAGAGATCGCCGCCGGTGATGTCCTCGAGGCCTGCGATCAGGCGCAGCAGGGTGGACTTCCCGCAGCCTGACGGTCCGACGAAGACCACGAATTCCCCGTCGCGGATATCAAGGTCCACGCCGTGGATGACCCGGGCCCTGCCGAAGGACTTCTGGACATTTTTCAGAACGACATCAGCCATGGATGATCCCCCTTGTGGCTTAGCCCTTGACCGCGCCCGCCGTCAGGCCCGCAACAATCTTGCGCTGGAAGACGAGCACCAGGGCGATGATCGGCAGGGTGACGATGACGGATGCCGCCATGATCGATCCCCAGGGCAGCTCATAGGCGGTCCGGCCGCTCATCAGGGCGATGGCCGGCGGCACGGTGCGCTGCTCGTTGGTGAGGGTGAAGGTGAGGGCGAAAAGAAACTCGTTCCAGGCGACGATGAAGGCGAGGAGCCCTGTCGTCACCGCGGCCGGCATCATCAGCGGCAGGAACACGCGCCGCACGACGATCCAGGGCGTCGCGCCGTCCACGAAGGCCGCCTCCTCGATTTCCTTCGGCAGCTCGCGCATGAAGGTGGTGAGCACCCAGACCGTGAAGGGCAGGGTGAGCATGAGGTTCGCGAGGATCAGGCCCGGAAGGGTGTTGTAGAGGCCGAAGCTGCGGATCAGCTCGAACATGCCGGAGAGCACCGCCACCTGGGGGAACATCGAGACGCCCAGGATCGTGAACAGCAGGAGCGAGCGCCCCCGGAAGGCGATGCGTCCGAAGGCATAGGCTGCGGTGATCCCGAGCGCCAGGGACAGGGCGACCACCGAGCCCGCCACGATGATGGAGTTCAGGATGTTCTGGCCGAAGGGCTGGCGCTCGAAGACCGCGACATAGTTCGAGAGGTCGAAGCTTTCCGGGAAATAGGCGACGGAGAAGAGCGCGGTTCCCGAGCGGAACGACGAGATCACCGCGTAATAGAAGGGGAACAGAGAGAACAGGCCGATGGCGATCACGAGGAGCCAGAAGCCGATGCGGGTTGCGTGCTTCATCGTGCCTCCTCCCCGAAGCGGACCCGTCCGGCGACCATGGTGATGACGACCAGGAGGGCGATGATGAGGAAGATGAGGGTCGAGGCCGCAGAGCCGACGCCAACCTCCTGGAAATCCACGAGCTGCTGGCGCGCATAGACGGACATCGACATGGTGTCCCGGGAATTGGCGGTGAGCACGTAGATCAGGTCGAAGACCCGCAGCGCATCGAGGGCGCGGAAGATCACCGCCACGAGGAGCGCCGGGCGGATGAGCGGCAGGGTGACCCGGAAGAAGACCTTCACCGGATGAACGCCGTCGACGCGGGCGGCCTCGTAGATGTCCCCGGGCAGCATCTGCAGGGCGGCGAGGATGAGAAGCGCCATGAAGGGCGTGGTCTTCCAGACGTCGACCATCACGACCGTCCACAGCGCCGTGTCCGGGTTGGCGGTCCAGGTGATGGGCGCCGCGATGAGCCCCAGATTGAGCAGCATGTCGTTGATGACGCCGAACTGGTCATGGAGCATCCAGTTCCACATCTTGGCGGAGACGACCGTCGGAATCGCCCAGGGAATCAGGATGACCGCCCGCATGATGCCGCGTCCAGGAAAGGCCGCGTTCAGGATCAGGGCCACCACGGTGCCGAGCACGGTCTCGATGGACACGGAGACGAGGGCGAACCACACTGTGTTCCACACGGCGTGCCACCAGTCTGGATCGGTCAGGAGCCCGAACCACTCCCCGCCGTAACTGGCGAGGTAGTTCTCGAAGCCGATGAACTCGTAATCGTTGAGGTTATTGAGGCTGGCGTCCGTGAAGCTGAACCAGATCGTCCGCGCCAGGGGCCAGCCGGCGATCAGGGCAAGGACGATCACCGTCGGCGCGATGAAGGTCCAGGCCGCCCTGATGCGCGAGCGCGTCAGGGAGGAACGGCGCCCCCGCGCAACGCTTTGCACGGGGGCTATTCCGGTCGCGACGGACTGGCTCATTGCTGCCAGCCGTCACGCTTGATCCGTTTGAGATCCCGGTCGAGGCGGGTGAGCGCCTGGGCCGGCTCGGCGCGCTTGGAAAGGACCTGGTGGACCGTGTTGAAGAACTCGGTCGAGACCTTGTTGTAGTCCTCGCCCGTGACGCCGGAGGGGCGAGGCACCGCATTGGCGAAGACCTCGCGGAGGTTGCCGATGAAGGGAGCGGACTTCTTGATGTCCGCATCCTCGTAGAGGCTCAGGATCGTCGGGTTGAAGGAGCCCTCGATGGCCCGGCGCTTCTGCTCCTCCTGACCCGTCAGGTACATGACGAGATCGGTCGCGGCATCGGCGTTCTTGGAATATCTCGACACGGCGAGGAGTTGGCCGCCGAGTGTGCCGGCATGACGTCCGTCCGCGCCGCCGCGGGGCAGGGGAGCAACGCCGACCTTGCCCTTGATGGTGCTGTCGTCGGATTGGGCGAGGGCCCAGGCGTAGGGCCAGTTGCGCATGAAGGCGGCGTTGCCGGCCTGGAAGACGCCGCGCGATTCCTCTTCCGTATAGTTGAGGACGCCTTCGGGCGTGACGGTGCCGACCCAGCCCGCAGCGGTCTTCAGGGCCTCGGCTGCATTCGGGTTGTCGATGGTGATCTCGCCCGTGTCATTGACGATGGTGCCGCCGTTATTGGAGGCGACCCATTCGAGGGCGTTGGTGGTCAGGCCCTCATAGGCGCGGCCCTGCCAGACATAGCCCCAGAAATCGTTGTTGCCGGCCTTGCGCTCGCCTTCCTGGATGATGCGGGCGGTTTCCGTCAGTTCGGCCCAGGTCTGCGGCACCTGGCGGTTATACTTGTCCAGCAGATCCTGCCGGTAATAGAGCAGGCCGGCATCGGCGAACCACGGCATGGCGACGACCTTGCCGCCCACGCGGGCGACGTCCACCATCGCCGGAATGTGCTCGTTGAGGCCTGTGGCCTCGGCCGTCAGGTCCTTGAAATGCTCACCGAGAATGCCGGGCCAGACCACGTCGATCTGGAACACGTCGATATCGCCAGCGCCGGCCGCCAGAAGCTGCTGATAGAGGGCGAGCCGCTCGGTGGCGGAATTGGGCGTCGAGACGATCTTGACCGTGTTGCCGGTCTTCTGCGCCCAGGCGTCTGCGCCCTCCTTGCAGACCTCGTATTCCTTGCCGAGGGCGCTGCACGAGAGGGAAATCTCGACGGCGTGAGCGCCCGTCGAGAGGAGCAATCCGGCCGCTGCGGCAAGGGTTGCTAGGGTACGGGACATGGCTTTCCTCCTCCGTGGTTATTGCTTAGCTTGATGGAGATAAGTCCTGAGCCGCCATTTTGTTCCATTGAAACATGGCCGTGGGGCGCTTCCGCCCCATCTTCAGGCTGCCCAAACGAGGATTTGCCCATGAAAATCACATGGTTCGGCCACTCCGCCTTCCGACTCGATTTTGCCGACAAGGTCGTCCTGATCGACCCGTTCTTCACCGGAAACCCCGCTTTCCAGGGGGACCGGGACAAACTGTGCGAGGGCGTGACCCACATCCTCATCACCCACGGCCACGGGGATCACGTGGGCGATACGGTCGAGATCGCGAAGGCTACGGGGGCCAAGGTCGTCACCAATTTCGAACTCTGCATGTACCTGGCCAAGCAGGGGCTGGAGAACTTCGACCCGATGAACACGGGCGGCACGACGGACCAGGGCGGCTTCACCGTCAGCCTCGTGCGGGCTGACCATTCTGCGGGGCTCGTCGAGATGGATGTGAACTTCCCGCTGGGCAACGCCAACGGCGTCGTCGTGAAGGCGCCGGGCGAGCCGACGGTCTATCACATGGGCGACACCGACATTTTCGGCGACATGGCGCTGATCGCCGAGATCCACAAGCCGGACGTGGTGATCGCCCCCATCGGCGACCGCTTCACCATGGGGCCGGAAGTCGCCGCCCTGGCGGTCCAGCGCTATTTCAGCGGAGCGAAGTCAGCCATTCCCTGCCACTACGCCTCCTTCCCGCCGCTGGTCCCCGATGCCGACCGCTTCGTGGCCGCCCTGGACGGGAAGGGCATCCAGGTTGTTGTCCCCCACAAGACGGTGGGAGTTACGATCTGATCGTACCCCCGAGATCACCCGCCCCATGCCGGTGATCTCGATGGGAATGGAGCAGGGCTCCTCGGATCGGGATGGCCGGGACAAGCCCGGCCATGACAGGCAGGTCCGGAGCGGGTTTTGCTCCATATCCGCCGTTGCGCCCTTCGGCGGGCGGGTGTTATAGCCCGCCCAGCAGTTTCCAAGGGGTATGGCCATTCATGTCGGTCGATGAGAAAACGGTCCGCCGCATCGCGCATCTGGCGCGCATCGCCGTGACGGACGAGGAGGTGCCGCACCTCCAGGGCGAGCTCAACGCGATTCTCTCCTTCGTCGAGCAACTCAACGAGGTGAACGTGGACGGCGTGGAGCCGATGACCTCCGTCACGCCCATGGTCATGAAGAAGCGCCAGGACGGGGTGACCGATGGCGGCTATCCGGAGAAGATCGTCCAAAACGCCCCCGCCACGGAAGACAACTTCTTCCTCGTGCCCAAAGTGGTCGAATAAGGCGCAAAGCCCTTTCGACCTGCCCCGGCGAGCGCCATGCAAGCCAGGGAATTCCTGATGAACAGATGTGGATGGCCTGGGGACAAGCCCGGCCGTCCGACGGATGAGAGATCAAGTCCCGTGACCGAACTGACCCATCTGACGATCGCCGAAGCCCGTGACGGACTGAAGGCCAAGAGCTTCTCCGCGACGGAACTCGCCAAGGCTCATGTCGACGCCATCGAGAAGGCGAGGGCGCTCAACGCCTACGTGCTCGAGACGCCCGAGAAGGCCCTCTCCATGGCCAAGGCCTCGGACGAGAAGCTGGCGAAGGGCGAGGGCCGGGCGCTCGAGGGCATCCCGCTCGGCGTGAAGGACCTCTTCTGCACGGAAGGCGTGGTCTCCACCGCGGGATCGAAGATCCTCGACAACTTCAACCCGCCCTACGAGTCCACCGTCACCCGGAATCTCTGGAACGGCGGCGCCGTGATGCTGGGCAAGCTCAACATGGACGAGTTCGCCATGGGCTCCTCCAACGAGACCAGCGCCTTCGGGCCCGTCGTCTCGCCCTGGCGGCGCGAGGGCTCGAACGTGAGCGCGGGTGCTTCCGGCGCGGTCGAGGGCACGCACCTCGTTCCGGGCGGATCCTCGGGCGGTTCGGCAGCGGCCGTTGCCGCGCATCTGTGCCTGGGCGCCACGGCCACCGACACCGGCGGCTCCATCCGCCAGCCGGCGGCCTTCACCGGCACGGTCGGCATCAAGCCGACCTACGGACGCGTCTCCCGCTGGGGCACGGTGGCCTTCGCCTCGTCGCTGGATCAGGCCGGTCCCATTGCCCGCACCGTGCGGGATGCGGCCATCATGCTGCGCTCCATGTCCGGGCCGGACGCCAAGGACACCACCTGCGCCGACCTGCCCGTGCCGGATTTCGAGGCGGCCGTCTCGCGCGGCGTGAAGGGGCTGAAGATCGGCATCCCGAAGGAATACCGGATCGACGGCATGTCGCCGGAGATCGAAAAGCTCTGGCAGCAGGGCACGGAATGGCTGCGCCAGGCCGGCGCCGAGATCGTCGAGGTTTCGCTGCCGCATACCAAGTACGCGCTGCCCGCCTACTACATCGTGGCTCCCGCGGAGGCTTCCTCCAACCTCGCCCGTTATGACGGAGTGCGCTACGGCCTGCGCGAGAACGGCAAGGATATCGCCGATCTCTACGAGAAGACCCGCGCCGCCGGTTTCGGCCGCGAGGTCAAGCGCCGCATCATGATCGGCACCTATGTGCTGTCGGCAGGCTATTACGACGCCTATTACGTCCGCGCCCAGAAGATCCGCACCCTCATCAAGCGCGACTTCGAGCAGGTCTATGCCCAGGGCGTCCACGCGATCCTGACCCCGGCCACGCCGTCAGCCGCCTTCGGCATCGGCGAGAAGGGCTCGGACGATCCGGTGGAGATGTATCTCAACGACATCTTCACGGTGACCGTGAACATGGCCGGCCTGCCGGGCATTGCGGTTCCGGCCGGGCTCGATGCCCAGGGCCTGCCGCTGGGCCTCCAGCTCATCGGCCGCGCCTTCGACGAGGAGACCCTCTTCGCCGCAGGCCAGGTGATCGAGGATGCGGCGGGACGCATCAGGCTGCCGCAGCCCTGGTGGGCGAACGCGTGACGCCGACCGTCCCCGTCGTCCATCTCTGGGACTGGCTGCCTGCGGCCTTCGATCCGGTGCTGATCCTCATCGCCGTCTGGCTCGGCTGGAAGGCCGACCAGTTCGGCAAGATCCTGGTGGCGGCCATCGCCGCTCTGGGCCTCTCCGCGCTCGTCTCGTGGCTCGTCAGCCGCGCGGGGCTGCCCTGGATCGCGCCTGTGCGCGCTGATGGGCTGACGCTGTTTCCCGTCCGCTTCATCGCCGCCCTCATCTGGGCCGGGGCAGCCTTTGCCGCCAGCCGCCTGATCCGCCGCTGAGGCGGCTACGGGAGCTCGATGCCGAAGGCCTCTTTGAGGCCTTTCTGCCCTTCGGTCGTGATCGCGAGAGCGCGGCTGTCCCTGATGCGTTCGGTCCAGCCCAGTTCGAAAAACCTTGTGCAGAGCGCCGAGCCGAGATGCCCGGCGAGGTGAGGGCGGCGCTCGCTCCAGTCGAGGCAGGTACGGCAGAGGGCGCGCTGGCCCTTTCGTTCGGCCTCGACCTCGACCCCGATGGTGCAGAGAAAGCGCTGACCCTCGCCGGTGAGGCTTCCGGCGCTCTCCGAGAGAAGAACATGCCCTCGCGAGGTGAGGGCGTCGGTCACGGCGATGCCGAGGCGGCCGGCCAGATGATCGTAGCAGGTGCGGGCCCGGCGCAGGGCCTCGTCCCTGGGCCCAACCGGGCGGTGCCGCTTCGGGGCGAAGGAAACCACGGTCATGAGCGCCTCGATGGCCTGCGCCACTTCCGCGGAGGCGAGGCGGTAATATCGGTGTCGTCCCTGGCGCTCCAGGGCGATCAGGTTGGCCTCGCAGAGCTTGGCGAGATGACCGCTTGCCGTCGATGCGCTGACGCCGCCGTGCCAGGCCAGTTCGCTGGCGGTCAGGGCGCGTCCGTCCATGAGGGCGGAGAGGATGTTAGCGCGGGCCACGTCCCCTATCAGGGCCGCGATCTCCGCAAGGGCGATGCCTGAGACCATGGGAGTCATGACCGATCCTAGACCAGGCGAGGCATCCGGTCAGCACGGAACGCTTCGGCCCCGGCCGAAGCGTTCCGTGGCGACAGGGGCGATATCCCGTGCCAGTTTCGCACCGCTTCAGACTGCAAGAAGGGATGCGATTCCATGCCAATAGCCCACCCGGTGAAGACCAACTATGCCCTCGAGCTTGCGCTGCTCGCGGCCCTCGCGACCCTGTGGGCTGCGGCCTATACCTTCATCAAGATCGGCATCGAGACGATCCCGCCCGTCACCCTGATCGCGGCGCGCACGCTGATTGCCGGGAGCCTCCTGGTGCTCGTCATGCGCGGGCGAGGGGTGAGCCTGCCCTGGGCCCGGACGAGCTGGCGCAACTTCACGGTCCAGGCCTGTCTGAACAGCGCCATTCCCTTCACCCTCATCGCCTGGGCCGAGACCTCCATCGATGCCGGGCTGGCGGTGATCCTCAATTCCATAACGCCGGTCTTCACCTTCCTGATCACGCTGTTCTGGTCGCGCCACGAGGCAACGGGCTTTCGCAAGTTCGCCGGCGTGGCCGTGGGGCTTGCGGGCACCTGCGTGATCATCGGCAATCAGGCGCTGACCCATGTGGGCGAGGCGCTGTTGGCTCAGTTGGCGGTCGTGCTGGCGACCGTGTGCTATGCGGGTGCGGCGATCTTCGGGCGCAATTTCAAGAATCTCGACCCCATGGCTCCCGCCGCGGGATCACTTCTCTCGGGGGCCGCGATCCTGATCCCCGTCAGCCTTCTTGTCGACCGGCCCTGGACCCTGGCCCCTTCGGGCGAATCCGTCATGGCGCTGGTGGCGCTTGCGGTCTTCTCCACCGCCATGGCCTTCGTGATCTATTTCCGCCTGATCCACACGCTCGGATCCGTCGGCACGACCGCGCAGGCCTACCTGCGCGCTCCCATCGGCGTGGCCATCGGCGCGTATTTCCTCGGAGAGAGCCTCGACCCGACGGCCTGGATCGGGCTGGTCTGCATCCTGTTGGGCGTGGCCCTCATGACGCTCCCGCAGAGAAAGCGGCCGGCCGCCGCCCTCGCGTGAGCGGACAGCAAAATGGGCCTGGCTCCTGCCAGGCCCATTTCGTGCAGTGTAACGCGAGACGCTTCGTTACTGCGGGTTGGCCGGAGCCACGGGGGCAGCCGGGGCGACCGGAGCCGGGGCCGGAGCCACAGGGGCGTCTGCAGCCGGAGGAGCGGGAGTAACAGGGGCAACCGGAACTGTTTCGGTCTGGACCGTGCCGGTCGTCGTCACCTCGTCGCGGCCGCCGTCATAGAACAGGAAGGCGAGCAGGCCGAGGGCGATGACAAGACCGCCGATCACCCAAGCAAGTGTATTGGAGCCACGATCTTTGCGATCGTTGACGTTCGTGTCGCGATTGTAGACGTTCGGTTCGCGATCCATGGGATCCATAGCCATTTTTTCACTCCTTGACCGTTTTACACCCGTTCAACGCCGAATGAGGGATGCGGTTTCATCGGAGCTTGGCTTTGAACTTGAATCGTCGTGCACAAATCATAAAAGATCCTAACAATAATTCACGCTAGTCTGAACGGACGTTCATGTTGAGGGGGGTTGACCCGCCCCTATCTGGCTCTTACTCCGGGCAGGAACGGCGAGAAATAAAGGCGCGAGGCTCATGAACGCTCCGGTGAACCCCAAAAAGCTCATCAAAGGCGCGACAGGCGATTGGGAAATCGTCATCGGCATGGAAATCCATGCCCAGGTGACGAGCCAGGCGAAGCTGTTTTCCGGCGCTGCGACGGCTTTCGGCGGCGATCCCAACAGCCATGTCTCCCTCGTGGACGCGGCCATGCCCGGCATGCTGCCCGTGATCAACGAGGAATGCGTGCGCCAGGCGATCCGCACGGGGCTCGGCCTCAAGGCCGAGATCAACCTGAAGAGCACCTTCGACCGGAAGAACTATTTCTATCCCGACCTGCCCCAGGGCTACCAGATCAGCCAGTACAAGAGCCCCATCGTGGGCGAGGGCGAGGTGATCGTGGACGTGCCGGAGACCGGCGAGACGATCACGGTGCGCATCGAACGCCTGCATCTCGAGCAGGATGCGGGCAAGTCGATTCACGACCTGCACCCGACCCTGAGCTTCGTCGACCTCAACCGCTCGGGCGTGGCGCTCATGGAGATCGTGTCCAAGCCCGACCTGCGCTCGGCGGACGAGGCGCGCGCCTACGTGACCAAGCTGCGCACGATCCTGCGCTATCTCGGCACCTGCGACGGCGACATGGACAAGGGCAATCTCCGCGCCGACGTGAACGTATCGGTCCGCCGCCCCGGCGATGAATTCGGGACGCGCTGCGAGATCAAGAACGTCAACTCCATCCGCTTCATCGGCCAGGCCATCGAAGTCGAGGCGCGCCGCCAGATCGCGATCCTGGAGGATGGCGGCAAGATCGACCAGGAGACCCGCCTCTTCGATCCCAACAAGGGCGAGACGCGCTCCATGCGCTCCAAGGAAGAGGCGCACGACTACCGCTACTTCCCCGATCCGGACCTGCTGCCACTCGAGTTCGACCAGGCCTATGTGGACGATCTGGCGAAAGGCCTGCCGGAGTTGCCGGACCAGAAGAAGGCCCGCTTCATGGCGGATTACGGCCTCTCGCCCTACGACGCCAGCGTGCTGGTGGCCGAGCGCTCCTCCGCCGACTACTTCGAGGAGGTGGCGAAGGGCCGCGACGGCAAGGCCGCCGCGAACTGGATCATCAACGAGCTCTTCGGCCGCCTGAACAAGGAAGGCAAGGACATCACGGAATCGCCGGTCTCGGCCGCCCAACTCGGCGGCATCATCGACCTGATCGGCGAGCAGGTGATCTCCGGGAAGATCGCCAAGGACCTGTTCGAGATCGTCTTCACCGAGGGCGGCGACCCGCGCGACATCGTGGAAAAGCGCGGCATGAAGCAGGTGACCGATGCCGGGGCCATCGAGAAGGCCATCGACGAGGTCATCGCCGCCAACCCGGACAAGGTGGAGCAGGCCAAGGCGAAGCCGACCCTCCTCGGCTGGTTCGTCGGCCAGGTCATGAAGCAGACCGGCGGCAAGGCCAACCCGCAGGCGGTCAACGAAATCCTGAAGTCCAAGCTCGGGATCGAGTGATCCGGGGCTCGTTCCGAGCGCAGGCGACAGACGGGACGGCCCATGAGCGCAGCCCAGTAGTCCGGCGGTAGCCCCGCTGCCGCCTCTCCGGGGGCGGCGCACTGGCCCTTTCTCGACCTGCTGCGCTTTGCCGCCGCGCTGCCGGATCTTTTCGGGCACACGCGCGGGCTTCTCTTCGTGAGCTTTCAGGACGTCGCCCAGGCGAGCCTGACGACGAAAGCGTTCTACTTTCTCACCGGCATCCACCGGGAGGGAGTCGCGATCTTCTTCGCCGTCAGCGGCTTTCTGGTTGGCGGCGGTGCATGGCGCGCGATCCGTGAAGGGCGGTTCGAGCCGAAGGGCTATCTCGCCAGCCGTTTCGTGCGTATCTACCTGGTGCTCCTGCCGGCGCTGGCTTTGACCCTGCTGCTCGATTGGGCGGGACGAGCCCATCTGCTCGACACCCGGTTCTATGGCGAGCGCCCCCTCATGCCCATCGGCGTCACCTCCGATTGGACCTGGGGCCAGATGGCCTGCAATCTTGCAGCCGTGCAGGGCATCTTCTGCAAGCCTCTGGGCGCGAACCCGCCCCTCTGGTCGCTCGGTTACGTGTGGGGGTTCTACATGCTTGCGCCACTCCTGTTCGGCATCGCGCTTGCGCGGCTGCCGATCATTGCGAGGGTGGCCGCGGCCGCCTTGCTCTTGGCGGGCGTGTCCTACTTTGCGGGCAGTCTCATCACGGGCTGCCGTGGCTTGCAGTCTGGATGGCTGGAGCGCTCGCGGCGCATGTGGTCCGCAGGCGCGAACTGCCCCTGGTCGCGGGGCTCGCCGGGCTTGGCCTGATCGGGGCGGGTCTGGTGACCTCACGCCTGCAGGTGCTGCCCCCGGTTGGAACCGATCTCCTCGTGGGCCTCGGCGCAGCGCTCTCCGTCGCGAATGCGCGTCTGCTCGCCTGGTGTCCGCTCCGCGCCCCGATCAAGGTGGGCGCGGATTTCTCCTATTCGCTCTATCTCATCCATGTGCCGGTGACGGTTTTCGCCGGCGCGCTGATCGAGCGGTTCGGCTGGCCGGCGGTTCTGGCGCAGCCCGGCTTGCCGGCTTTTGCCGTCTTTGCCGGTCTGGTGGCTGCCGCCATGGTCACAGCCTTTATTTTCGCACAGGCCACGGAGCGTCATACGGACAGCGTGCGAAAGGCGCTCTTCGGCCGGCGACGCGCTGTTGTCACGGCATTTCCGAGTGCTGCCGGATAAGGACAGGATCGCGCCATGGCGCTTCAGGACATCGCCGCTGCCGCAAAGGAGGATGCGCCTGCGCTGCGCCCCGCCCGCGATGCGGATGCGCAGGATCTTTTCGGGCTGATCTCCCTCTGCTTCGCGGAGTATCCGGGATGCTTCGTCGACCCCCACGGCGATCTGCCGGATCTGATCTCGCCCGGCTCGTCCTTCGCGAAAAAGGGCGGAGTGTTCTGGGTGGTGGAGGATGAGCGCGGGCATGTCTGCGCCTGCGTCGCAGTGGATTTCCCGGAGACCGGCACGGCCGAACTGCACCGGCTCTATGTGCGTCCCGACCGGCGGGGCAGGGGGCTGGGCTCCTTCCTGGTGCGCCATGTGGAGGATCATGCCCGCGGGAAGGGAGCCGCCCGCCTCTTCTTCTGGTCCGACGCCCGCTTCACCACGGCCCATCGTCTCTACAGGCGGCTCGGCTATGTGCAGGCCGACTGCCAGCGCATGCTCGACGATATCTCGCACTCGGCGGAATACCGCTTCGAGAAGGCGTTGTGAGGCCTCGGTTCACGGAATCTCGTAGATCGAGAGCTCGTCGTTGATGCCCCGAAGGGCCGTCTTCTGGAGCATCGGGCTCAGGCCATGCGTTTCGATCACCTTGAAGGCATCCGGATTCTCGACCACCCTGCCTGTCGCGAAGATCGAGCGCGACATGGCAAGCCCCTGGACACGGGAGGCGATGTTCACCGTCTGACCGAAGTAATCCTGCCGGTCGTTGAGCATGACCGCGAGGCACGGCCCCTCATGGAGGCCGATCTTGAGCAGCAGCTCCTCCCGACCGCGCTCCTCGTTGAGGCTCCGCATGGCCTCCCGCATCCGCAGCGCTGCGGAGATCGCATGGTCCGGTGTCGGGAAGGTCGCCATCACCGCGTCGCCGATGGTCTTGACCACCGCTCCGGCCTCGGAGGCGACGATCTCGTTCAGGACATGGAAATGCGCCCGCACCAGATCATAGGCCACGAGATCCCCGACGCGCTCGTAGAGCTCCGTCGATCCTTTGAGGTCGGTGAACAGGAAGGTCAGGCTCGTGATCTTCAGGCGCTGGTCGACATCGAGAGTGTCGGTCCTGTAGAGATCCCTGAAAGTCTGGTTCGTCAGCAGGCGCTTGGCGGTGAGGAAGGGCCGGCGCTTGCCAACAAGCTCAGGCAGCGTGTCGCCCGCCACCCAGACGGCCGGCAGGGCGCGTCGCTGAGTGCGGTTCTCGATGGAGAGGCGCAAGGGCCCGGGACGCAGCTCCAGCTCCTCGTTCTGCGTATGCGTGTCGTTGAGCACCAGCGCCAGGTTCTGGCGCTCGCGGGTGGGCTCGCCCTTCACGTGGATGAATTGTGCGGCATGCGTGACCGGATCGAAGACGATCACGAATTCCGGCGGTAATTGCAGCGACAGGAGCGCCCGCTCTCCGGGCGGAAGATCCACCGCATCGAGGACGATCTCCTCGGCGATTTCGGCGAAATTATCGGGAATGTCGGCGCCCGAACTCCAGAAGATCTGCCGCATATATTCCAGCATGGGGAGCATATCCGGCTCATGGGCCTCGATCTTCCGCACCCGCGGGCTGACCGTGAACGTCACCTCGACCATTTCGTCGAGGGTGGGCTCGTAGCCCGCGGCGCAGAGGGCGCAGCTGTACTCGTTCTTGTCCAGCGACTTGAGGGAGGTGCCTTCATCGAGCACGCCGCCGCATCCGGGGCACAGCACGTTCCAGGACATCTCGAAGATCCCGAGCCGCGCCGCATGGAGGAAGGCGGCGATGGTACGCTCCTCGTCGAGCCCGTTCTTGGCGGCGAAGGCGAGCGCATTCACGCGGTTGAGTTCGCGGTCGGGAGCCTCATGGATCAGCCGCTCGATGGCGTCGGCGACGGCCCCATCGGCAGACTGGCGCAGGATCGTGAAGAGTGTCTGGTCTTCGCTCATGGGCGACCTCCTTCGAGGTGCGGACAGGCCTTGAGAACGAAAGCAACCGGCTGGCCAGTATACCACCGGTCGGCGCGTTGTGGACAGGGAAGCCGGAGATTTTAAGGGCCTCGTCGGGCAAAACTGCGCCTGTGCGGCGTCGGGACGGGTGCGGAGCGAGCTTCCCCTTTCCGGCTGAGATTCCAGTCCTTTCGGAGCGCAGGTCCATCGGCTAAGGTTCGCGGCAGCGGAATCGCTTGAAAGGGAATTCTGATTATGCCCGCACGCTTCGAACTCCACGGGATCGCCTTTTCGGGACCGACCTACAAGGTCGGGCTCATGCTGACGCTGGCCGGCGAGCCGTTCGACTATGTTCACGTGAACATGATGCAGGGCGAGCACAAGCAGTCGGCCTATCTCGCTAGGCAGCGCTACGGGCAGGTGCCGATGCTGCTCGACCGGAACAACGGGCGCCAGCTCTGCCAGTCGGCCGCGATTCTGGAATATCTCGCCGATACGACGGGCAAGTTCGGCGGAGCGAGCCTCGACGAGCGCCTGCAGGCGCGTGAATGGCTTTACTGGGATTTCGACCGCCTGGCGCCTGCGATCTTCCGTTCGCGGAGCATCAGGCTCGGCTTCCGCAAGGGCGGCCAGGAAATCCTCGACATGTGCGCCGCCGAGGCCGCTTCCGCGCTGAAGGTCCTGGACCAGCATCTCGCCGGGCGGAACTGGGTTGTGTACGAGAACGCCACCATCGCCGATATCGATATCTTCGGCGTCCTCGTCTTCGCTGGCGATGCTGCGGTGGATCTTGCTCCCTACGCCCATGTCACAGCATGGATGGAGCGCTTCGAGGCCCTGCCGGGCTTCGCGGCTCCGCCGAACCTCCTGCCGATGGAAAGCCGGGCCGCCGCATGAGCGGCCTCGTCATCCGCGAGGCGAGGGCGGAGGATCTCGAAGCGATCATCCGCCTCCACGAGGAGGACGCGCTCGGTTCGCACGGCGACGTGTGGAGCCCGGAGACCCGGCCGGCCTATGAGGCCGCCTTCGCCGCCATCGAGCGCAGCCCCGAGAACCGGCTCTTCGTCGCCCTCGACGGAGGCGAGATCGTCGGCACCTTCCAGCTTACCTTCATCCCCAATCTCACCGGGCGCGGGGCGTTGCGGGTGAAGGTCGAGAGCGTGAAGGTGAAGGCCGCGCGGCGCTCGGGCGGCATCGGCGCCAGGATAATGGCCTTCGCCGAGGAGCATGCCCGCGCGAACGGGGCCGCCATGCTGGAACTGACCTCCAACAAGACCCGCAAGAACGCCCATCGCTTTTACGAGCGCTTAGGGTTCGAGCGCTCGCACGAGGGCTTCAAGAAGAAGTTTTAGTTTATTCGCAGTCTCGGCCATCCCGATGCGGAACGGTGCGGCGCTTTGGAAGGTCGTGATCACCGGCACAGGGCCGGTGATCACGGCGTCAGCGCTTCAGGCCTTCGGATCGCCCTTCAGCCGCTTGTTGCACGCGCTCCAGAACTTCGGCCAGGTCATGCCGGTGTTGAGCTTACCGCCTCCCTTGGCGGCTTTCCACTCGAGGCTGCATTTGGCCATGCGCTCGCGGGCGGCGAGCGCCGCGCTCGTCATGCGGTTCATGATCGGATCCCCCATCGCGCCTTCAACCAGCGCGGGAGATATCTCATCTGAAACATTGAAACATACAAGGCCGTCGCGCCTGCCATGCGGCCTTTCCACGAAATTTCACCCCGGGCGGTGGTGTCCGGGCCCGTCTTATGGATTAATTTCACCGCCACCGACCTGCGTCATTCCATGGAAGAGAGGTATGCCATGGCGGCTTCCGCCCAACGACCGATCGATCTCTATTACTGGCCGACCCCGAACGGATGGAAGATCACCATCATGCTCGAGGAATGCGGGCTGCCCTATGCGATCCACCCGGTGAATATCGGCAAGGGCGACCAGTTCCAGCCGGACTTCCTCGCGATTTCGCCCAACAACAAAATGCCCGCCATCGTCGACCACGACGGGCCGGACGGCCAGCCCATCTCCGTCTTCGAGTCCGGCGCGATCCTGCAATATCTCGGCCGCAAGACGGGCCGGTTCTATCCGCAGGACGAGCGCAAGCGCGTCGAGGTCGAGCAATGGCTATTCTGGCAGATGGGCGGCTTCGGCCCCATGCTCGGCCAGACGCACCATTTCCGCATCTACGCGCCGGAGAAGGTGCCCTACGCCATCGACCGCTACACCAACGAGACCAACCGGCTCTACGGCGTGCTGAACAAGCGCCTCGAGGACCGGGAATTCGTGGCGGGCGAATACTCCATCGCCGACATGGCCATCGCCCCCTGGGCGAAGCTCTGGGAGCGCCAGGGGCAGAACATCGAGGATTTCCCGCACGCCAAGCGCTGGCTCAACGCCGTGCTGGAACGCCCGGCCGCCAAGCGCGGTCTCGCCGTCGGCGCGGAGGACCGGGAGAAGACAGACCTGACGGACCCGAAGGTCCAGGCCGTTCTGTTCGGGCAGAAGGCGCGCTGACGTCGCATGGCCGGGGAGGACCCGGCCATGGACCCTCACTTGCGGCAGGCGAAGGGCGGGAAGGTGCTCGCCGTGCCCGCATTCATCGCCGCGACGACCATCATGTTGGCGAGATCCAGCTCCTCCAGGGAGCGGGGGCAGACATCGGCCCTGGCCGTGCAGCCGGAGGCGATGAAGGCTTCGTGCCGGTCGAGGAAATCCGCGCTCAGGCCCTTCCTACCGCGATGCGCGAGGGCCTCGCCCCAGGCTTTCGTGTAGCGGGCGCATTTCACCTCGACCCAGCTCTGCGGCTGCTTCTCCTGCGCCGTGACAGGAGAAACCCCGCTCAAGGCGGGCAGGATCAGCAGGGCCGAAAGGGCGGAAATCGGGAAGGTCAGGCGGCTCATCGTGCCCCTCCGGTTCGAGAGAGCTGCCTTATGAGGGCTGCACATGCCCGGCGCAAGGCCGGGCAGGGCGGCGGTGCCTAGTTCATCTCCGTCCAGGTCTGGGAGCGGCAGATCAGGCCGCCGAGGATGCAGCCGGAGAGCTTCATGGCCTTGCCCTCGAAGGTCATCTTGCCCGTATAGGTCTTGCCGTCCTTGTAGTTGTAGAGCTGGCCGGAGAAGCCTTCGCCCGTCGGCTGGATGTTCGAGATCATCTGGACGCCGACAAGACTGCGGTTCTTGAGGCCGGCATCCGGGTTGTTCACGTCCTTGGCCTCGCCCTGGACCGCGACGATGGTGCCGCAATAGGCCTGGCCGCACCGGGCGATCTTCACCCGGGTCTCGCCGCTTTCGCTCAAGTATGTGCCGGTGGGGTCCGCAGGCTGAGCCTGGGCCGAGCCTGCCAGGAGAGCGAGGCCGAGGACGGCAAGGGTCAGAGATGTCTTCATATTTCCTCCATGTCGGCCTTCGCCGGGTCGATCCGGGGAGGAGAGTAGAGCATCGTGCGGAAAAGTGGATCCGGTTTTCCGCTCCAACGATGCTCTCATCCAAAGAGAAAGCATCGGACCCAAAGGTGCAAATCTACCTTTGGGTCCGATGCTTTAGGAGAGAAGGTTACGCTTCCCAAGCGGGATAAGGCGGCCTCGGGCCTTCGCAGGCGCGAAAAGGCGCTTGAGGGGCGGGGGAGGCGCCGTTATAAGCGCCGCACTTCAATTTTCCTGCCAAGAGCGAGTTCATCATGGCCATCGAGCGCACTTTCTCCATCATCAAGCCCGACGCGACCGAGCGGAACCTGACCGGCGCCATCAACGCCGTCATCGAGAAGGCCGGCCTGCGCATCGTGGCGCAGAAGCGCATCCTCATGTCCCGCCGCGAGGCCGAGACCTTCTACGCGGTCCACAAGGAGCGTCCCTTCTTCGGCGAGCTCGTGGACTTCATGATCTCCGCCCCCGTGGTCGTTCAGGTGCTCGAAGGCGAGAACGCCGTGCTCCGCTACCGCGAGATCATGGGCGCCACGAACCCGGAGAGCGCCGCCGAGGGCACCATCCGCAAGCTCTACGCCAAGTCCATCGGCGAGAACTCGGTCCACGGCTCCGACAGCCAGGACAACGCCAAGATCGAGATCGCCCAGTTCTTCTCGGGCAACGAGATCGTCGGCTGATACCACAAAGCGCTCATCCTGAGGAGGCGCGGAGCGCTGTCTCGAAGGACGAGGGCGTTTCCAGCCTGCACTGGAAGCGGTGTCCTGATCCTTCGAGACGCGAGCAAGCTCGCTCCTCAGGATGAGGACACCTCTCGTGGCCGCCTCCGGGCGGCCTTTTCTTTGGCCTGCCGCTCGCTCATCATGCGCCCGCCATGACTCACGCTCCCCGCATCGAACGCCGGTCCTCCATCTGCCCGCATGACTGCCCCTCGGCCTGCTCCCTCGATGTCGAGGTGATTGACGGCCAGTCCATCGGGCGGGTGCATGGGGCGAAGACGAACCGCTACACGGCGGGCGTGATCTGCGCCAAGGTCGCGCGCTATGCGGAGCGCATCCATCATCCCGAAAGGCTCCTCCATCCGCTCAGGCGCACCGGCCCGAAGGGATCGGGGCAGTTCGAGCGCATCTCCTGGGACGAGGCTCTCGACCATGTCGCGCGGGAGTTCCTGAGGGCGGAAGCCGAGTTCGGCCTGCAATCGGTCTGGCCTTATTACTATGCCGGCACCATGGGCTACGTGATGCGCGACGGCATCAACCGCCTGCGCCACGTGAAGCGCTATTCCGGCCAGTACTCCACCATCTGCACGGCCACCGCCTATACGGGCTTCGTCGCGGGCACGGGCAGGCTCGCAGGACCCGATCCGCGCGAGATGGGCGTGTCGGACTGCATCGTGATCTGGGGCACCAACCCGGTCCATACCCAGGTCAACGTGATGACCCATGCCATGCGCGCCCGGAAGGAGCGCGGGGCCAAGATCGTCGCCATCGACATCTACATGAACGCCACCATGAAGCAGGCCGACATGGCGCTGCTGGTCCGTCCCGGCACCGACGGGGCGCTCGCCTGCGCGGTCATGCACGTGCTCTTCCGCGACGGCCATGCGGACTGGGAGTACCTGGAGCGCTACACCGATTGCCCGCGTGAGCTGGAGGCGCATCTGCGCGCCCGCGATCCCGCCTGGGCCTCGGCGATCACGGGACTGTCGGTGGAGGAGATCGAGGCCTTCGCGAAGCTCGTCGGCGAGCGCAGGCGCACATATTTCCGCCTCGGCTACGGCTTCGGGCGCCAGCGCAACGGTTCCGTCAACATGCACGCGGCGTCCTGCATCGCAGCGGTCACGGGCGCATGGCGGCACGAGGGCGGCGGGGCCTTCCACAACAACGGCGCGATCTATCGCTGGAACAAGGCGCTGATCGAGGGCCACGACGCCATCGATCCCACGGTGCGCAAGCTCGACCAGTCGCAGATCGGTCGCGTGCTCACCGGCGATGCGACGGCGCTCTACGACGGTCCTCCGGTGAAGGCCATGCTGGTCCAGAACACCAACCCGGTCTCCGTCGCGCCGGAACAGGAGCTGGTGAAGCGGGGATTTTCCCGCGAGGACCTGTTCGTCTGCGTCCACGAGCAGTTCATGACCGAGACGGCGCTTATGGCCGACATCGTGCTGCCCGCGACCATGTTCATGGAGCATGACGACCTCTACTCCGGCGGCGGGCACCAGTACTACCAGATAGGGCCGAAGCTCATCGACCCGCCGGGCGAATGCCGCTCCAACCACGAGGTCATCCGCGAGATCGCCCGCCGCGTCGGCGCGGAGCATCGTGGCTTCGAGATGGAGCCGCGCGCGATCATCGACTGGACGCTGAAACATTCCGGCTGGGGCGGGATCGAGGAACTGGAGGCGCAGGTCCATGTGGACGCGCAGCCTCCGTTCGAGGAGGCGCATTACCTCAACGGTTTCGCCTACCAGGACGGGAAGTTCCGGTTCAGGCCGGACTGGACGGCGATCCCCTCCAACAACAACGGGCCGATGGGGCCGTGGGAGCAACTGCCCGCGCTGCCCGATCACTGGGCCGTCATCGAGGACGCGACGGAGGAGCACCCGTTCCGCCTCGCCACGAGCCCGGCGCGCAACTTCCTGAACTCCACCTTCACCGAGACACCGACCTCCCAGGCGAAGGAGGGTAGGCCCGAGGTGATGATCCATCCGCTCGACGCGGAGAGGCAGGGCATCGCGGACGGGGACTGGGTCCGGCTGAGGAACGGGCGCGGCGAGGTCTTCCTGCGCGCCCGTCTCTTCGACGGGGTGAGGCGCGGGGTGCTGATCGCGGAAGGGATCTGGCCGAATGCGGCGCATCCTTACGGGCGCGGCATCAATACGCTCACGGGCGGCGATCAGGTGGCGCCTTACGGCGGCGCAGCCTTCCACGACAACCGGGTCGCACTCGACAAGGTCGCTCCCTTCCCGGAAGCGGCGGCCGGACTTAACGCCTCGTTAGCCGAAACCTGAGGCTGTTGCGCAGGCCCTCTTGATCCTGAACGGCCAAGCCTGTCTTTAGAACCGTAATTCCATCCCTTCCGGGAAACACCCCATGCCGTCCATTCTCCGCACGCTGGTCGCCGCCGCCTTCACGCTGGCCGGCGCAACGGCCGCCTATGCCGCCGCGTCGAACACCCCGACCCTGTACCAGCCGGACCCGGCGCTCAAGACGGCGAGCATCCCCGAATTGCAGGAGAAGGTGCGCCAGATCTGCGCCATTGGTCAGGCGCGGATCCAGCAGGTCAGCGAGTTCTCGCTCGCCAAGAAGTGCGACTGTTATGCAGGCCGGACCCTGCGGGCGATGAGCGCCGAGGAGGTCCAGGCCTATCGCGACACGGGCGTGTTCAACGACAGCGCCCGCGAGAAGGCCCTGAAGGCCATCGATTCCTGCAAGCTCGTGCGCCCGCAGATCTAGAGCCATTTCAGAAAAAGTGGGAACCGGTTTTCCGTCCGAAATGGCGATAAACCAAAGATCTCTAGAGCGGGTTGCAATTCCACCGGAACGCAACCCGCTCTAAGGCGGCGCTTTTCCGCTGCGGGCGGTCTTTAACGCTGCCCAGGCGGAATCGGGGCCTCGGCCGCGGGAACAGGAAGCTCTCTTAAAGCTTAACGCTGCGTCCATCATGATGCAGAACCTGTTCACCTATACATTCCAGACGAGGAATTGGCCGGTCTGGGCGCGGTATCTCGGCGCAACCCTTGTCGTTGCGCTCGCGCTTATGGCTCGTCTGGCCCTCGACGACTACCTCCCGGCCTATCCGTTCCTGCTTTTCTTCGCATCCATCATCATCAACGCCTCGCTCTTCAACCGCGGAACGGGCTTCTATTCGGTCGTCCTGAGCGCTGTCCTTGCAACCGTCTTCTTCATCGAGCCGGTTGGCCGGTTCGAGGTGGAGGACCCGCGCCAGATCACCGGAATGATCTTCTTCCTGGTGATCGGCCTGACAACGGCCGGCATCATCGAGGCCCTGCACACGACGGCTCACAGCCTCACCCTGGCCAACAAGCGCCTTGCGGCGGCCGAACAGGAGAGGGACCTGCTGCTCCGGGAGGCCGGGCACCGGATGAAGAACGATCTGGCGACACTGACCGCCCTGGTGCGGCTCCAGGAGCGGGCGGTGCAGGATCAGACCGCCCGGTCGGTGCTGGCCTCCACCGCCGACCGCATCCACGTTCTGAGCCGGGTGCACGAGCGCCTGAGGCTCGGGGAGGGCGTCAATGCGGTGATCAACGTGAGCGACTTCATCACCGAACTCTGCGATGACCTGAAAGCCGCGGTCATCGGGCTGCGGCCGATCGTGATGAGGATCGAGACGGAACGGTGCTGGCTCACGCAGGAGCGGAGCGTGGCCATCGGGCTGATCATCAACGAGCTCGTGACCAACAGTCTCAAATATGCCTTCCCGGAGGAACGGAGCGGCACGATATCCGTCCGTTTCTCGCGCGAGGGAGACCGGTTCAGGCTCGTGGTGGTGGACGACGGAGTCGGGATGTCCCCGCAGGAGCCCAACAAGCCCTCCGGATTGGGGCAGCGTCTCGTCCGCTCCATGACCGCTCAACTGGGCGGCACCTTCGACATCCAGCCTGACAGCGGAAGGCCGGGAACGCTGGCCACCGTCGAGTTTCCCGTCGTGGAATAAACGCTCGAGGGTCCCGGACGGATTCCTCAGCCCGGTGAATGCAGCGCGCCGCCGGCATCCCAGCTTTGCGAGAACGCCACCCGCCCATTCTCCAGCCTCGCGCTGCCGTCGCAGACCATGCGCAGCGCCTGGGGATAGAGCTTGTGCTCCTGGACGAGGATGCGCGCGGCGAGGCTCTCCTCCGTATCGCCGGGCACGACCGGCACAACGGCCTGGGCCACGATGGGGCCGGCATCGAGCTCCGGCACCACGAAATGGACGGTGCAGCCGTGCACCAGCACGCCTTCGTCGAGCGCCCGCCGGTGGGTCTGCGTGCCCCGAAATAAGGGCAGGAGGGAAGGGTGGATGTTGAGCATCCGGCCCGCCCAGCGCTCCACGAACCAGTTAGTCAGCACCCGCATGAAGCCTGCAAGGCAGATGAATTCGATGCCGTGCTCGGTCAATGTCGCATCCAGCGCCTGCTCGAAGCTCTCGCGGGTGGAATAGGCCTTGTGATCGATGGCGAGTGCCGGAAGGCCTGCCTCCCGCGCCAGATCCAGCCCGCCCGCATCGGGACGGTTGGAGAGGACGAGGAAGATCTCGCCGGGAAAATCCGGGGCGCGGGCGGCCTCGATCAGCGAGACCATGTTCGAGCCCCGGCCCGAGATCAGGATGGCGATGCGGCGGCGGGACATCTTTTAGAGCTTCAGGGAGCCTGCCGTCCTCACCCGCTCGCCGCCCTCATGCGCGACCGTCTCGCCGATGCGCACGGGCGCTTCGCCCGCCTCGCGCAGGCGCGCCATGACATCCTCGGCCTTGTCGGCGGAGGCGACGACGATCATGCCGATGCCGCAGTTGAAGGTGCGCAGCATCTCCGTCTCCGCGACGCCGCCGGTCCGGCTGAGCCAGTCGAAGACGGGCGGAGCCGCTATGGCGTCGAGGTCGAGCCGCACGCCGACGCCATCGGGGAGCACGCGCGGGATGTTGTCCGGGAAGCCGCCGCCGGTGATGTGGCAGAGCGCGTTGACGCCGTCGCCGCCTCTGAGAACCTCCAGCACAGGCTTCACATAGATCCGGGTCGGCTCGAGCAGGGCCTGGGCGAGGGTCCGGCCCTCCGCAAACGGGGCGGGCGCATCCCAGGCGAGACCCGAATGCTCGACGATGCGGCGCACGAGCGAGAAGCCGTTGGAGTGAACCCCGGAGGAGGGCAGGCCGATGAGAACGTCGCCCACGCCCACGTCCTTCGGCAGCAGGGTGCCGCGCTCGGCCGCACCGACCGAGAAGCCCGCCAGATCGTAGTCGCCCTTGGCGTAGAGCCCCGGCATCTCGGCCGTCTCGCCGCCGATGAGCGCGCAGCCCGCCTGGAGGCAGCCCTCGGCGATGCCTTTCACGATATGGACGCCGACCTCCGGCGAGAGCTTTCCGGTGGCGAAATAATCGAGGAAGAACAGCGGCTCCGCGCCCTGCACGATGATGTCGTTCACGCACATGGCGACCAGGTCGATGCCGATGGTGTCGTGGATGCCCGTATCGATGGCGATCTTCACCTTGGTGCCGACGCCGTCATTGGCCGCGACCAGGATCGGATCCTTGAAGCCCGCGGCCTTCAGGTCGAAGAGCCCGCCGAACCCGCCGATCTCCGCATCCGCTCCGGGGCGGCGCGTGGACCGCACCAGGGGCTTGATCTGGTCGACCATGGCGTTGCCCGCGTCGATATCGACGCCCGCTTGGGCATAGGTCAGGCCGTTCGTCTGCTTCTCGGGCTTCTCGGTCGTCATGGCGCACCCCGTGTTGTGGGGGCAGTAAGGCGAGAGGCGGGCGGACGCAAGGGGTTTCCTCTGCCCCGCCCCAGGGAAGCAACTACGAGGGAATGAGCTTGAGGAAGTCCTCGAAACGCTTCCCCGGTTCCGGCGCGAAGCGATCTCCCGTCTCCGTCACGCTTCGAAAGCGTTCGAGCCGGAAATTCCTGAAATCCTGCCGCTCCTCGCACCAGGCCGTCAGCATCCATACGAGATCGAACGCCGTCAGACCAAGGGGGCGAAGGCGCCGCTCGCTGATCCGGTTCTGAAGATCCCAATAGACCGCCTTCACCACCCGCCTGTACCGGATGGCATGGCGCAGAAGACGCAGGAAGCCGGCCTCGTCCTCCGCGGTCTCCGTCCGGCGCTTGACCGCCTTGAACGGCAATTCGTCCGGCATGCGTCTCGTGTCGCCCCGCAGGACCTGCGTGATCTTGGCTGCGGCCCGTTGGCCCGCCTGCGCCAGATCCGGATCTGCACGCGCCGCCACCATGCGCGTGCCGAGGACGAGCGCCTCCATCTCGTCCTCGTCGAACATCAGGGGCGGCAGAAAGAATCCCTTGCGGAGCACGTACCCGACGCCTGCCTGCCCCTCGATGGGGGCTCCCAGGCTCTGGAGCGTGGCGACATCGCGATAGATCGTCCGCACGGAGACCCCGAGCTCAGCGGCCATGACCTCCGCATTCTTCGGCAGGCGGAGGCCTCTCAGCCGGTCGAGGATCTGGAACAGGCGGACGACGCGCATGAGGGTGGATATCTCGTTGCTCCTGACGAAAACTGTCAGGAGAGGAGCGTCATGTCCATGCCTGCCCGGACAAGATCGTCCGGCTGACAGGAGAAACCGAGAATGGCTTTCGAGATCCCCCTCTATCGCTTCCGCAAGGACGTGGGCTTCGAGGATGCGAAACGCGCAGCCCTCAGCTTGAACGAGTTCCTGCGCACCGCGCCGGGTTTCAAGATTCGCAAAACCTATTACGACGACGAGAAGGATGTCTGGATTGACGTGGTCGAGTGGGAAACGATGGAGCAGGCGCTTCAGGCGCTAGAGGACTTCCCGAAATCACCCTCCTTCGCGGAGTTCATCAAGCTGGCTGATCCCGACTTCAACCACATGCACCATGGAAATCTGATCCAGACATTCATGGTGTGACGGCCTGTAGGTCTGGCATCGCATTTCCCTCCTCGTGCCCGGACTTGGTCCGGGGATCCATATCTTGTCCACGAATGGCTGGAACAGCCTTGGCGGCGACGCTGGAGAGACGATAACCATCTTCTCCGGCCCTGGTGCCATGGTCATTGAACTCCATCTCCGGAACCGCCATCATCGTGGTCCGATGACCATCCCCAACATCATTACCATCGGCCGCCTCATCATCGTGCCCATCGTGATCGTCATGATCATGCAGCAGCAATGGGCAGCGGCCTTCGTGCTGTTCGTGGTGGCGGGCATTTCGGACGGGATCGACGGGTTCATCGCCCGGCATTTCGATATGAGGAGCGAGTTCGGAGCCTATATCGATCCTATCGCCGACAAGGCTCTCCTGGTTTCGATCTATGTCACCCTGGCCGTGGTCGGGGCGATCCCGAGCTGGCTGTCCATCATCGTCGTGTCGAGAGACGTGATGATAGTGGCCGCGGTGCTTCTCTCCTGGGTCATGAGCCGTCCCGTGGAAATCAAGCCTCTCCTCGTCAGCAAGCTCAACACGGCGGCGCAGATCGCCTTCGCGGCCTTTGTTCTTGCGGCCAACGCGTTCGGGGCGGAGCTGGCGGGGCTTGAAGATGTGGCGATGCTTGTGGTCGCAGCCTTGACCGTCGCCTCCGCCGGTGCCTATCTCGGGGGCTGGCTGCGGCACATGGGGAGCTGACGGCCAGGGTTACGCATGGAGACCCACGTGACGGTCCAACGGCAGATCGGCTTCTGGATTGCGGCCCTCGCGGTCACGGTGCTGCTGTTGTTCGTCCTGCGGGGCATCCTCCTGCCCTTCGTGGCGGGCTTCGCGCTGGCCTACCTGCTCGATCCCCTGGCCGACCGTCTGCAGAGGATCGGCATCGGGCGGCTCGGCGCCAGTCTCCTCATCCTCGTTCTCTTCGTCCTCGTCTTCATCCTCACCCTGGTGGTCCTGGTGCCATTCGCGGCGCAGCAGGTAGGCGCTTTCGTGGAGCGTCTGCCCGGCTATGTGGCGAGGCTCCAGGAGCTCGGAGCCGAGCAGATCGGCCCGCTCATCGAGCGTCTCGGCATCGAGGAGGCGCTTCCCGCCGCGCCGCCTTCCGTCGCCAACCTCATCAGCCAGGGCGTTGCCTGGTTCGCCGCCTTCATGCAGGGATTATGGTCCGGCGGCCAGGCCCTGCTGGGCATCTTCTCCCTGCTGGTGGTGACGCCGGTGGTGGCCTTCTACATGCTGGTCGACTGGGACCGCATGGTGCGCACGGTGGATTCCTGGCTGCCCATGCGCCATCGCGACACGATCCGGCATATCGCCCGCGACATCGATCGAGCGATCGCGGGCTTCGTCCGTGGGCAGGCCCTGGTCTGCATTATTCTCGGCACCTTCTATGCCGTGAGCCTCGCGCTGATCGGGCTCAACTTCGGCGCGCTGATCGGCATGACCGCCGGTTTCTTGAGCTTCATTCCCTATGTCGGCTCGCTCACGGGCCTCATCCTGTCGGTGGGCGTCGCCATCGTGCAGTTCTGGCCCGACTACGCCATGATCCTGGCCACGCTCGGCATCTTCGTCTTCGGCCAGTTCGTGGAGGGCAACATCCTCTCGCCGAAACTGGTGGGGGATTCCGTCGGCCTCCATCCCGTCTGGCTCATGTTCGCGCTGGTGGCCTTCGGCGCGCTCTTCGGCTTCGTCGGGTTGCTTCTGGCCGTGCCGCTGGCCGCCGCCATCGGCGTCATCGCCCGTTTCGCGCTCCGGCAGTATCTGGCAAGCCCGCTCTTTCGCGGAACCGAGCCGGTCATCCTGACCCCACGCATCGAGATCGAGGCCGAGAAACCGAAGGCCGACGCCGATGCGTGAGGCTCCCAAGCAGCTCGCCTTCGACCTGGCGCTCGAGCCGCGCTTCGGCCCGGAGGATTTTCTCGTCAGCCCCTCCAACGAGCGGGCCTATGGACTGATCGAGAGCTGGCCCGACTGGCCGGACAACATCCTGCTGCTCACGGGACCGCGCGGCTGCGGCAAGAGCCACTTGGCGGCGATCTGGGCGACGAACGCCCATGCCTGGACCATCGACGCCGTCGAGATCGCGCGGGACCAGGTGCCGCACCTCGTCTCCAACGGCGCGCTCGCCATCGAGGACATGGACCGGGCAGAGAGGGACGAGGCGGCCCTGTTCCACCTGCTCAACCTTGCCCGCGAGAAGAAGGCCTATGTCCTGATCACCTGCGAGACGCCGCCCGACCGCTGGGGATTGAGGACGCCGGACCTTCTGTCGCGCCTGCGGCTTGCGCCCGGCGTCGCGGTGGAGGCGCCGGACGACGCGCTTCTCAAGGCGGTGCTCGTGAAGCTTTTCGTCGACAGGCAACTCGTGGTCGACACCTCCGTTGTGGACTATATAGCTCTTCGGATCGAACGCTCCCTCGCCAAGGCGTCCGAGGTCGTCGCTCTCCTCGACAAGGAGGCGCTGAGCCGCGGGCGGCGCATATCGCGGGCCATGGCCGCGGAGATCCTTGGGGCCGCACAAGAAACGGATGAGACCGAGTGAAACTTGACCCTGACGACCTGTCATCGGACCGTCGTGAAACTGTCATGAAGTCCAAAGCAAAACGGACCTCCCGTAAGAAGATGGCGGAGGCCGAAGTGCTCAGCACCATGGCGTTGAAGGAAGTCGAGACGGTCAGCGAGGCGCCCCTGCCGAAGGCGCCGCCGGAGGTGGAGTTCGACGGGGCCGTGCTGCGTCAGTTCCCGCAGCGCTACATCAATCGCGAATTGTCCTGGCTCCAGTTCAACCGGCGGGTCTTCGAAGAGGCCTCGAACCGGAACCATCCGCTCCTGGAGCAGCTGCGCTTCCTGTCGATCTCCGCCGACAATCTTGACGAGTTCTTCATGGTCCGCGTCGCGGGGCTTCGCGGCCAGGTGCGCTCGGGCGTGGCGACCACCTCGCAGGACGGGCTCACCCCCCAGGAGCAACTCAGCAAGATCGCCGTCGAGGTCTCGCACCTCGCCACCGACCAGCAGAGGCGCTGGCGCGAATTGCGCGATGCGCTGCTCGAGGAGGGCATCGTTCTCGTCGATGGGGCGGGCCTGACGAAGGCGGAGGCCTCCTGGCTCGAGGACTACTTCCTCAACCACATCTTCCCCGTGCTCACGCCGCTCGCCATCGATCCGGCGCATCCCTTCCCGTTCATTCCCAACCTGGGCTCGTCGATTGCCCTCAAGCTGGTGCGCCAGAGCGACGGCAAGGTGCTGAACGCCCTGATCCGCCTGCCGTCCAGGGGCGAGCGCTTCATCCGCCTGCCGGACTTCGCCGAGACGGGCGCGAGCCGCTTCATCGCTCTGGAGCAGATGATCGTGCTCTACACGAACCGTCTCTTCCCCGGCTACGCCGTGGAGGGGCAGGGCGCTTTCCGGGTGATCCGCGACAGCGACATCGAGGTGGAGGAGGAGGCCGAGGATCTGGTGCGCCTGTTCGAGACGGCTCTCAAGCAGCGCCGCCGGGGCATCGTGATCCGCCTGGAGGTCGAGGCCGCCATGCCCGAGGATCTTCGCCTCTTCGTGGCCGAGGAGATGGAGGTCGCCGCCGACGAGGTCTTCGTCGTCGAGGGCATGATGGGCCTGCGGGACCTGTCGCAGCTCGTCGCGCTCGAACGCCCGGACCTCAAGTTCAAGCCCTACAACCCGCGCTTTCCCGAGCGCATCCGCGAGCATAGCGGCGATTGCTTCGCCGCGATCCGTCAGAAGGACATCATCGTCCACCATCCCTACGAGTCCTTCGACGCGGTGGTGCAGTTCCTGCGCCAGGCGGCGCGGGATCCGAACGTGGTGGCGATCAAGCAGACCCTCTACCGCACCTCCTCCGAGTCGCCCATCGTCGCGGCGCTGGCGGAGGCCGCGGAGGCGGGCAAGTCCGTCACGGCTCTCGTGGAGCTGAAGGCCCGCTTCGACGAGGAAGCCAACATCCGCTGGGCGCGGGATCTGGAGCGCGCGGGCGCGCAGGTGGTGTTCGGCTTCATCGAGCTCAAGACCCACGCCAAGCTTTCCATGGTGGTCCGGCGCGAGGGCAATCAGCTGATCACCTACTGCCATGTGGGAACGGGCAACTACCACCCGATCACCGCGCGCATCTATACGGACCTGTCCTATTTCACCGCCGATCCGGTGATCGGGCGGGACGTGTCGCGCATCTTCAACTACGTGACGGGCTATGCGGAGCCGGCGGAGCTCGAGCGCATGGCGGTTTCGCCGCTGACCCTGAGACAGCGCCTTCTCCAGCACATCGGGGAGGAGATCGCCCATGCCAAGGCGGGGCGGCCGGCGGCGATCTGGGGCAAGTGCAATTCGCTGGTGGATGGCGGCATCATCGACGCGCTCTACGACGCCTCGGCGGCGGGGGTGCAGATCGACCTGATCGTGCGCGGCATCTGCGGCCTCAGGCCCGGCATCAAGGGGCTGTCCGAGAACATCCGGGTCAAGTCCATCGTCGGGCGCTTCCTGGAGCACACGCGCATCTATGCCTTCGGCAACGGCCAGGGACTGCCGAGCCCGAAGGCGCATGTCTACATCGCCTCGGCCGACCTCATGTCGCGCAACCTGGACCGCCGCGTGGAGGCGCTGCTGCCGATCCTCAACCCGACCGTCCATCAGCAGGTTCTGGACCAGATCATGCTGGCGAATCTCCTCGACAACGAGCAGAGCTGGACCGTCCTGCCGGACGGAACCAGCCGACGGATCACTCCGAAGGGCGAGGAGCCGTTCAACGCGCACAAGTATTTCATGACCAATCCGAGCTTGTCGGGCCGTGGCAAGTCCCTCAAGACCTCCAGCCCAAAGGCGCTCGCGAAGCGCGGACAGGGATGACATGCAGATCGTGGAGCGTCGCGAGGCCCAGGGGCGCCTGAAGATCGGCCAACCGGTCGCCATCATCGACATCGGCTCGAACTCGGTCCGCCTCGTCGCCTATGAGGGTCTCGCCCGGGCGGTCACCCCCATCTACAACGAGAAGGTCCTCTGCGGCCTGGGCCGTCACGTGGCGACCACCGGCCGCCTCGACGACGACGCTGTCGACCGGGCCCTGCGGGCGCTCGCCCGGTTCAAGGTCCTGTGCGAGACGATGCACGTCTCCCAGGTCTTCGTGCTCGCCACTGCGGCTGCGCGGGATGCCTCCAACGGCCCCGATTTCCTGCAGGCGGCCGCCGAGGCCTGCGGCCGCCCCATCAATCTCCTCTCGGGAGCCGAGGAGGCACGCTTCTCGGCGCTCGGCGTCGTGGCGGGGTTCCACAATCCCGACGGCATTGTCGGCGACATGGGAGGCGGCAGCCTCGAACTCGTGGACGTGAAGGGCTCGCGGGTGGGGGAGGGAGTCACCCTGCGCCTCGGCGGGCTTGCCCTGCAGGATCTCAGCGGCGGCTCCCCGAAGAAGGCGCAGAAGATCGTGCGCGCCGCGCTCGAAAAGGCGCCGGAATACCTCGAGAGCCTTCACGGGCGCACGTTCTATGCGGTCGGCGGCACCTGGCGCGCGCTGGCCCGCCTGCATCAGGCGACGTGGGATTATCCGCTCCACGTGATGCATAGCTACACTCTGAACCCGCAGGATGGGCTCGACTTTCTCCGGCTCGTCGAGGAGGTCGACACCAAGACCCTCAAGGACATCGAGAGCGTCTCCGAGGCCCGCCGCCCGCTTCTGTGCTACGGCGCGGTGCTGCTGGAGGAGATCATCCGGCTCGGCCAGCCGAAGGAGATCGCGATCTCCGCCTATGGCGTGCGCGAGGGGCTTCTGTTCGACCGGCTCGATCCGCAGACCCGGGCGCTCGATCCGCTTCTGTCGGCGGCGAGCGACTTCAACCTCCTGCGCTCCCGCTCGCCCCGCCACGGCGAGGAATTGCGGGAATGGACGGACGCCTTCGTGCAGAGCCTCGGCCTGCCGGAAACGGAGACGGAGCGCCGCCTGCGCCATGCGGGCTGCCTGCTGGCCGATATCGGCTGGCGCGCCCATCCCGATTACCGGGGCGAGCAGAGCCTGAATCTCATCGCCTATGGAGCCTTCGCAGGCCTCGATCATCCCGGCCGCGCCTATCTCGCGCTCTCGATCTTCTTCCGCCACGAGGGCCTCTCGCCGGACAAGGTGAGTTCCCGCATCAAGTCCCTGGCCGGGCCCCGGCTCATGGAGCGGGCGCGCCTGCTCGCCGCCATGATGCGCGTCGCGTACCCGGTCTCGGTCGCCATGGACGGCATCCTGCCCCAGGCCCCATTGAGGGCGCGGGACGGCCACGTGATCCTGCAGCTTCCGGCGCGCCTCGAGCCCCTGGCCAACGAGCGCCTCACCGGCCGCATGAAGGGCATCGCCAAGCTCCTCACCATGGAGCCGGTCATCGAGATCGTGGGGTAGTCGGAGCCGACCTCATCCGCATCCTTCCCAGAGTGCCGGAACAGCCGGTGTAGGGGTTTTCCCCTCATCGTGGAACAACGTCCCGTGACTGATTTCAACCATACCGTAAACACCACGTGGACAGGGTGCGACAGGGCATGGCTGACGACAGGAATAGGGAAAAGGGCCGCGGCAGGAAGCTCACGGGACTCGGCATCGGGACGGGGGCCCTGAGTGTCCTGGCGATCGCCGGGATCATCGGCCTCGTCGTCGTCTACTCGGGCGCCTACAACGTCGCCGCGACGGAGGAGCATGCGTCCTTCACGCGCTGGGCGTTCGACACGACCTTCCACAACTCCGTCGAGAGCCGCGCCGACGACATCGCCGCGCCGGCGGAGTTCACCCCCGCCATGGTCGCAGCCGGAGCGGGGCCTTACAAGGCCATGTGCCAGCACTGCCATGCGGGTCCCGGCGTCGAGCGGGCCGAGTGGGCGAGCGGCACGCGGCCGAGACCGCCGCATCTGAGCGAGGCCGCGGCCCGCTGGGAGCCCGAGGAGGTGTTCTGGATCGTGAGGCACGGGGTAAAGATGTCCGGCATGCCGGCCTTCGGACCGAGCCACGACGATCAGGCCATCTGGAACATCGTGGCCTTCGTGAAGCAACTGCCCGCCATGGCGCCCGAGCGCTATGCGGCTCTCGGCAGCGCCGGAGGGCATGGCGGTGGGGGCACCATGGCGGCGAACCGCAGACCACCGGGGCTCATGGCGGCGGGATGCAAAGTCCGGCGCCCGCAGATGCCGGTTCGCATGGCGAGCATCCACACTGATTTCGGAGCAGGCATCTCATGGGCATGTCCTACTGGCGCTTCGCCGCGATGATCGCGACTTCCACGGTCGTGATGTACGGTCTGATGTATCTGAACACCTATGCCGCCGAGCACGTGTTCTGGAGCGAGACCCGCGCCTGGATGGCGCTCGTCATGGGCTCGACCAGATCGACATGTACAAGAAGATGGCGTTCAACCTCGCGATCTTCGGAGGCTCCATCGCCGTCTTCGCCCTGTCCCTCTGGCTCGTGCGCAGCCAGGCCACGGTGGACGATGTCGAATACATGAAAGCGATGATCCCGCATCACTCGATCGCGATCATGACGAGCGAGCGGGCGCAGATCTCCGATCCCCGCGTTCGCAAGCTCGCGGACGAGATCATCGAGGCGCAGGAGCGCAAGATCGCGGAAATGAAGTATCTCGCCGCCGATCTGGAGGCGCGGGCCTGATGAGGGCATTCCTGTCACGACACGGATGGAGGCCGCTGCCCCTCGCTCTTGCGCTCGGAGCCCTGGCGGCGTGCGGCGAAAGCGAAGCGCCGGACGACATCGTCAATCCTCCGCAGGTGCACGGCGTCGCCAGGGTCCTGCCGGCATCCGAAGTTCTGTCCGGCGCCCACATCCCAACCCTCGATCCCGCGCCGATGGTCGATGCGGAGATCCAGAAGGTCGTCGGGGCGGGGCCTCGCTGCGATTTCCACTATACGAGGGCGGGCCGGCCGGTCCTGGCTGTCGGGATGCAGCCGGACGGGACGGCGACCGGCGGCGTCGTCAAGCTGAACGGGTCTCTCGTTGCGCTCGCGTCGGAGCTGGCGCTGGCGGGCGGCGGCGCGCCGCCAGCCCGCTTTCTCCTCCTCGCCGACCCCGTCCGTGTGGCGGTCGCGCCTGTCGAAGGCGAGGAGGCGCAAGAGCGCGACGGCGCGCAGAGCCAGCGTGCGGACATGGTCTTCGAGATCAGCCGGATTTCCGAGCCGGCTATCGCGGCTACCTCAACTGCTTCGCCGCGCCCCGGATGACCTCCTCCCGCGAATAGATTCGGCCTCGGGACCGGCGCTGCGTCGTCGTTGAGATGGCCGATGATTCCCTAGAGGAATAAAAGTCGAGGTATTTGGAAACAAAGTTATAGTGCCGTTGGGTGTGTAGGCGCACATGGCGCGCGGCAGGTCAAATTCGTCGCGAAAAATAAGCCTCTGAAAAAGCTAAGCTTACAGTTTTGACGTCCGGGAAATGATGTTTGAGGCGGATTCCGACTACTTGTGCGGACAAATCCCGTGTGCATTAAGGCCGATCTGCATTTTCAAGAATGCAAACAGTAACTGTTATTTTATGACAAATGAGGATCACCATGACACCCGCTACTGCGAGCTCCGATGAGCTGTCCGACCCGATGGCAGCAGGCGCTCTCGCCGCATCGCCCCCAGCGACGATAGATCCCGACCTGATCAACGGGACGGCCGATCCGGATACCATTGATGGGCAAACTGGAAATGACACGATCAATGGCTATGACGGCGACGACACGCTCTCGGGCGGCACAGATCGGGATGTCCTCGATGGTGGGGCCGGCAAGGACTCTCTCGTCGGCGGCGACAATGGCGACGACACGCTGATCGGCGGCGAGGGCGCGGACATCCTGGATGGTGGGACAGGCAGCACCTACAGGGACCATGCCTCGTACGCGGACGCCACGACGGGCATTGTGATCAACCTGAAGGACGCATCCAAGAATACCGGCGACGGCATCGACACCGTGTCCTATGAATTGTCGAACAGCCGCGTCACCGTGAGCCTTGCCGCTGGCGGCGGCGGCGACAACGATTCCCGGAGCGACACCTGGACCAATTTCGAGAACGTGATCGGCTCCGGTTATGACGATAGTTTGACTGGAAGTGCCGGTGCCAACTTCATCTTCGGCGGCAACGGCAAGGATCTGATCATCGGGGGCGCTGGCGACGATACGATGGACGGCGGCGTCGGCGCCGATGAGTTCCAGGGCGGCGAAGGCAGCGACCTCATCTATGTCGACAACGCCGCGGACTACATCCGCGAGAATTCCTATGCTGCCGGAACGGATACGGTGATTGCGAGCGTGAGCTATTCGGTAGGCGTCGCTGCGGTCGAAGTCCTGCAGGCTGCCGCCGGCACCGCTCCGATCAACCTGACCGGCAACGAGTACACGCGGGTGCTCGTCGGCAACGAGGGAAGCAACCGGCAAGGGCGGCGCCAATTTCATGCAGGGCGGCGGTGGAAACGACGTCTATCATGTCGACAATGCCGGCGACAGGATCGTCGACAGCAGCGGCTACGATGTCGTCTATGCGAGCTCCAGCTTCGCCCTGAGCGCCGATTCCGGCATCGATTTCGTCTACGTGACCGGGAGCGCCGCATCCCTCATCGGCAATGCGCGTGACAACATCCTGCTGGGCACCGGCGGGAAGAACACCCTCAACGGCGGCAGCGGAAACGACAAGCTCTACGGCAAGGGCGGCAAGGACCTGGTGATCGGCGGATCCGGCAAGGACAAGTTCGTGTTCGATTCCAAGTTCAGCAAGTCGAGCATGGACACGATCAAGGACTTCAAGAGCGCCCATGACGACCTGTGGCTCGAGAACTCCCTGTTCAAGTCCAGCAAGTCCCTCTACGCGAAGATCAAGAAGGGCACCGAGAAGAAGCCGGCCAAGCTCAGCAAGTCCTTCTTCAAGGTCGGGGACAAGGCCAAGGATAAGGATGACTTCCTCGTGTACAATAAGAAGACAGGCATCCTCTACTACGACAAGGACGGGTCCGGCTCTGCCGGCATGACCGAGATCGCCAAGTTCAGCAACAAGACCACGCTGAAGTACAGCGACCTGCTGTTCATCTGATCCCGGACGCTACAACAAAGACCCCGCGGGACGCCGCGGGGTCTTTGCACAATTGAGGATTACGTTCTCGAACGCTCGCATCGGCAAGGGCATCGGCTTTTGCCGATGTCAGGCCGCTGAAACCGCCCGCAACTTCACCCGTCCGCGCTCGAGCACTAGGCCGAGCGTTCCGTTCTTGAGCGCCAGAGCCTTCTCTCCGAAGATCTCCCGCCGCCAGCCATGCATGGAGGGGACGTCGGCGGCGTCGCTCTCCGCGATGGCTTCCAGCTCCTCGACCGTGGCGATGATCTTCGGTGCGACGCCCTCCTTCTCGGCCACCGCCTTGAGGAGGACCTTCAGGAGATCGACCGTCGAGCCGGTATTGCCGTGGCCGCGGTTGCGCTCGGGCATGGGAACGGTCGCCGGATCGCGGGCGAGGCCGCGCTCCACCGCCTCCAGGATGTCGGCTCCCGTGCGGGAGCGCTCGAAGCCGTTGGGGATCGAGCGCAGGCGGCCCAGCGCCTCGATGCTGCGCGGAGCCGAAATGGCGAGGTCGATGACCGCGTCGTCCTTGAGGATGCGCCCGCGGGGCACGTCCCGGTTCTGCGCCTCGCGCTCGCGCCAGGCTGCGACCTCCATGAGAACCGCAACCTCGCGGGCCTTGCGCAGGCGTCCGGCGAGCCGCTTCCAGGCATTCGTCGGATCGGCCTGATAGGTCTCGGGCGCGGAGAGGATCGCCATCTCCTCGGCCAGCCACGACAGGCGGCCGTTCTCCTCCAGCTGCGCCATCAGCGCCTCGTAGACCTGCACCAGGTGGGTGACGTCCGACAGGGCGTAGGTGAGCTGGGCGTCGGTGAGGGGGCGGCGCGACCAGTCGGTGAAGCGGGAGGACTTGTCGACCTTCGCCTTGGCAAGGTCGTTGACGAGCTGCTCGTAGGAGACGGAATCGCCGTAGCCGCAGACCATGGCGGCGACCTGCGTGTCGAAGAGGGGGGTGGGCACGATGCCCCCTAAGTTCCAGATGATCTCCAGGTCCTGGCGGGCGGAGTGGAAGACCTTCACCACGTTCGGGTCCGCCATCAGCGCCATGAAGGGCTCGAGGCTCATGCCCTCGGCGAGGGGATCGATGAGGTAGGCGTCCGCGGGCTCCGGCCCCGCCATCTGGATCAGGCAGAGCTTCGGATAATAGGTGGTCTCGCGCAGGAACTCCGTATCGACCGTGACGAACGGATGGGCTGCGAGGCGGCTGCAGGCGGCGGAAAGCGCGTCGGTGGAGGTGATCAGGTCCATGGCTCGTTCATAGCCGATCCGGAAACAGCCTGCGAGTCCGAGTGAAGGCTTCCCGCCAATTGCTCTAAGGTAAGGTAAAATAAGAGGAATTGACTCCTCGTAGCCGGATATTGTTATGTTGTAACTCAGACCGTCGGCCAGGGAATAACCACTGCACCCACAGGGTGAGGAGGTCATCATGACCGAAGTGATGAAGGACGAGACGCCCGTCGAGCTGAGCGAGAAGGAACTCGCTGAGGTCGGCGGTGGCCGTCGGGTCATTCTCTACTGATCCGAGCTCGTTCGGATTACGGCAGGGGCGTAGCCTATCGCAGGTTGCGCCCCTGTCGCTTTCAGGCGCGCCCCAATCCCTGCCGGGCCGCTTCCGCGAAGGCGAGGGCGTCGGCATCCAGGGGCGGGGAGACGCGGCCGTCGCGCAGGACCACGATCCGGTCCGCCGCGCGGATCGTCTCCGGGCGGTGGGCGATGACGATCCGTGTGATCTTCAGCTCCGCCAGCGCCCGGTTCACCTCCCGCTCCTTGTCGAGATCGAGGTTCGAGGTGCCCTCGTCCATGAAGAGGATGCGGGGCCTGCGGTAGAGGGCGCGGGCCAGCAGCACCCGCTGGCGCTGCCCGCCGGACAGCGTCGTGCCCATGTCGCCGATGAGCGTGTTGTAGTTCATGGGCATGGCCATGATCTCGTCGTCGATCCCGGCGATGCCGGCGCAGGCGCGCATCCAGTCGAGATCGATGCGCATCTCGAAGAAGCAGATGTTCTCGGCGATGGACCCTGAGAGCAGCTGGTCGTCCTGCATCACCACGCCGACCTGCGAACGGAAGGCCTGGCGACCGAGATGGTCGAGGGGCGTGCCGTCCACGAGCACCGTTCCCTCCAGCGGCCGGAACAGGCCCAGCATGACCTTGAGCAGGGTCGTCTTGCCCCCGCCCGAGGGACTGGTGATGGCGACGAACTCGCCCGCCTCGACCTTCAGGCCCACGCCGGTGAGAACCTCCGGCTCGGTGTCGGCGTAGCGGAAGCTCACGCCTTTCAGCTCCACGGAGCCCTGGACGGGCCGCGCCACGAGGCTGTCGCCTTGCCGGTCCTGCTCGCGCTCGGCAAGCGCGATGTCGGAGAGGCGGTCGAGATGGAGGTCGAGCATCCGGTACTGGATGCCGGTCTCGATCAGGTTCGTGGCCTTGGAGAGGAACTGCTCCTTGTAGGCCATGAAGGCGTAGAGCATGCCGATGGTCATGTCGTTCGCCATGATGGCCTTGGCGCCGAGCCAGACCACGAGCACGTTCTCGATGCCGTAGATCAGGTCGTTGGCCGTCTTGAAGCCGATGGTGAAGCGGCCCTGCCGGATGCCGCGGCTGATGGATTCTGCATAGCGGTTCTGCCACACGGCTTCCCGGTCCGGCTCGCGCCCGAAGATCTTGATGCTCTGGATGGCGCGGGCGGTCTCGATGAAGGTGGTCTGCTCCTTGGCGGCCGCCTCGACCATCTCCTCCTGCCGCTGGCGCAGCGCCCGGTAGAGCGCGAAGCGCATAGAGCGCGAGCGCCGCAAAGACGATGCCCGACAGGCTCGGGCTGTAGATCAGGATCATGACGAGGGTGAGCGTCGCCATGACCCCGTCGACCAAAGCCGCCACGAGCCCCTCGGAAATCAGGTTCTGGATCGGCTCGGCCGAGCGGAAGCGCGAGACGAGATCGCCGATGTGCCGCTTCTCGAACCAGCTCAAGGGAAGGCGCACGAGATGGTGGAAGAGGTTCGCCCCCATCTGGAAATTGAGCGCGCCGCCCAGGAACAGCAGCACATGAGAGCGCAGCCAATCCGCACCGATATGGATGAGCATGAGAAGGCCGAAGCCGAGGGCAAGCGCCGCGAGCAGCCCCTGGTCGCCCTTCATCACCGCCTCGTCTACGGCAAGCTGCATGTAGAAGGGGGCGGCGAGCACGACGAGCTGCAGCACGGCCGAGAGCGCCAGCGCCTGGGCGAGCGCGCGCCTCACGCCCCGCATCCGCCCCCAGAGGGCGGTAAGGCTCAAACGGGAGCGCTCCTTCTTGCGCTCGAAACCTTCGGTCGGGGTCAGCTCGAGCGCGATGCCGGTGAAGTGATGCCCCACCTCGTCGAGGGAGAGGGTGCGGATGCCCAGCGCAGGATCGTGGATCGTCACCTTCCGGGCGCCGACCTCTTTGAGCACCACGAAATGGTTCATGTCCCAGTGCAGGATGCAGGGGAGCTTGATGGCCTTGAGCTGTTCCGGCTCCAGCCTCAGGCCGCGCCCGGTCATGCCGAGGCGCTGGCCCATGACGAGCACGTCCTTGAGCGTGACGCCCTTTAGCGAGATCGAGAACAGGCGCCGCAGGGCGGCGAGGTCCACCTCGCGCCCGTGATAGGTCGCGACCATGGCGAGGCAGGCCAGCCCGCATTCCGCCGCCTCGGACTGGATGATGGCGGGCAGGCGCGGAGCGCCGAAATAATCGAGGGAGGCGGAGAGCTTCACATCCGTCCCCTGACGCTGATGAGGGGCTCGAACAGCCAAGCCAGCAGGGAGCGGTCCTCCAGCACGATATCGGCCTTGAGGGTCATGTCCGGCTGGAGGGCGACCCGACGCCCGAAGGCGTCCACGTCCTGCCGGTCGAGGCGCACGGTGACCCGGTAGGCGGGTTCGCTGAGCGAGACCTTGCCGATGACCTCGTCGGGCGAGAGCACCGCCTGCGAGACCGTTTCGACCGTGCCGTGCTGCGTGCCGAAGCGCTGATAGGGGAAGGCGTCCACCATCAGCCGCACCCGCTGGCCCGGCTCAACGAAGCCGATGGCCCGGCTCGGCACGAAGAGCTCCGCAAGAAGCCCCGCATCCTCCGGCAGGATGGTGAGGAGGGGACGGTTCGCATCGACGATCTGGCCGGGGGCGGCCTGCAGCGCCGTGATGCGGCCTGCGATGGGGCGGCGATGACCTGCGCCCCGCTGCGACAGCACCTCCGCCCGCTGGCGCTCCCGGTCGGCGAGGTTGAGCCGCAGCTGCGACAGGCGCTCGGCCTGCTGCACGGGCAGTTGCTCGCGCTGGAGCTTCGTCTGACCCAGTTCCTTTTCGGCTGCCGCCAGCGCCCTGTCGATCTCGGCGAGGGACTGCTTCCGGGAGAGCAGCGCCTCGTCCTGCTCCTGCAGGGCGGCGCGGGTGGTGTGGCCCTGCCGGGCGAGGGCGGCGACGGTGTCCCGCCGCTCCTCCGTCATGCGGATGCGCTCAGCCATCAGGCTGCGCTGAGCGGAAAGCGCATCCCGCTCGGCGGTTGCTGCGGCGATCGTCGCATCGAGGCGGCGGATCTCGTTCTCCGTGCGGGCCGGATCGGCGGCGATCTGATCCTTGAGTACCTGAACCTGGGTTTCGAGGGAGGCGAGAACCGCCCCGTCCAGGGTGCCGCCGGCCTCTAGCCCCTGCTGCGAGCCGATCGTGAAGGGCGGCGCACCCGCCGCGATCCGCTCGCCTTTCGCGGTTTCCTTGCGGGCATATTCGGCGGTGCCGAGAAAGAGGACGACGATCAGGGCGCAGGCGACGAGAAAGCCGCCGAGCAGCAGCCACAAGAGCGGCGCGACCGGCAGCGATACGGCCGAGTGCTCACCCGTCGCCGCCGCGACGGCCTGCGGCCGGAACAAGGACTGACGCGACACCCGAACCCCTCAACGCAACATGATGTGATACTATGTCGCAGAAAGGTGGTTGTTCGAAAAGGCTTCGGGGCTGCGTCAGAGAAAACCGCGGCTCAGGATCAGGCCATCTGGCGGGCGTATCTGCGCCGGTCGCGAGTCTGCCGCTCGGCCCGCTTCATCAGCCAGTCCAGGATGTTGTGCTCGACCGCGAGACCGGTCTCCGCATCCTCCAGGCGCTGGATCCGGTCGACCCGGAAGCCGCGATAGCCGTCGTCGGACAGGATGTCGATGCCGCCGAGCAGCATCTTGCCGGGGCCGACCTTCAGCTCGCGCGCGATCACCCAGCGCCGGCTCTGGTTTCCGGCCTGGTCCACATAGTCGAGCTCCAGCGCGCCCTCCAGGGGATAGACGCGCCAATTGCCCTCGATCCGCTCCTCGACGGGCGCGTTCCGGGCGGGCTTCAGCAGGGATGTCGCAAAGGTGGTGACCATAGGCAGGATATGGGGATTCCTGCTTTGTTCTGCAAGGCCTTTGAGTGCTGAAAACCCTTGAATTTCAAGGGTCGTGGCCTGTTTCCGACCCTAGTCGTGGGGTTCGACCGGGCCGTCGATGATGACCTGTGCGCAGAGGCGGGAGCATCGCTCGATCCGGCCGTCGACCCTGTAGACATTTCGCAGGAGATCCGGCGTGATCACGGCCTCGGCGGGACCGCATTTCACCATCGTTCCCGCATCGATCACCATGACCCGATCCGCCACCCGCAGGACCTGGTTGAGGTCATGGATCGCCAACACCACGCAGATCTGCCGCTGCTGCGACAGGCTCCTGATGAGAGCCAAGACCTCGACCTGCCGGTGGAGGTCGAGGGCGCTCGTCGGCTCGTCCAAGAGCAGGATCTCCGGCTCCCGCACCAGGGTCTGGGCGAGCGACACCAGCTGCCGCTGTCCGCCGCTGAGCTCGCACAGGCTCTTGAAGGCGATGCGCTCGATGTTGAGCGAGGCCAGAATCGCGTCCACGGCTTCGAGGTCCTCGTCGCCGACCCGGAGGTCCGCGCCCTGCTTGCGCGCCAGCAGAACGGACTCGTAGACTGTCAGGACCGTGTTCACGGAGGTGTCCTGGGGCATGTAGCAGATGCCGGACGAAAACCCGCCCGAGAGGCCGCCGACCGCAATGTCTCCCGGTCCGCCGAGCAGCCCCGCGATGCGGCGGAACAGGCTCGACTTGCCGGCGGCGTTCGGGCCGATCACCGCCGTCACCTCGCCGCCCTTCAGCACGGGGGTGGTGATCCCCGAGAGGACATCCAGTTTCCCGTAGCGGACGCCCACGTCGTTGAGCTGCAATGTGGCTACCATGCCCGTCTCCGGTTGGTCATGATCAGGCTGAACAGGAACGGCACGCCGACGAGCGCGGTGATGATGCCGATGGGGATGATGCTGCCCGGAATGAGGGACTTGCTGATCACCGAGGTCAGCGACAGCATCGCGGCTCCGGACAAGGCGGAGGCCGGCAGGAAGAAGCGCTGGTCCTCGCCGATCATCATGCGGGCGATGTGCGGGCCGACGAGCCCGACGAAGCCGATGGTGCCCACGAAGGCGACGGGCACGGCCGCGAGCACGCTGACGATCAGCATCGTCTCTAGGCGAAGCCAGCGGACATTCACCCCGAAGCTCGCCGCCTTGTCCTCGCCCAGGCGAAGCGCTGTCAGGCCCCAGGCGCGGCGGAAGAAGAGCGGGAGGGCGACGACAACCACAAGGGTCGTGATCGCAAGCTTCGGCCAGGTCGCGCGGGTGAGGCTGCCCATGGTCCAGAACACGACGGCCGCCAGCGCCTGCTCGGAGGCGAGGAACTGCACGAGGGCGAGCAGGGCATTGAAGGTGAAGACGAGGGTGATGCCAAGAAGCACGATGGTCTCGACCGTCACGCCGCGCCTCTGGCTCATCAGGTGGATGAACAGGGCAGCCCCCATCGCCATGAGCAGGGCGTTGATCGACACCACGTATTCGATGGCGAAGGGAAGGAGGCCGACCCCGAAGACCAGGGCGATGGACGCGCCGAAGCTCGCAGCCGCCGAGATGCCGAGCGTGAACGGGCTGGCGAGCGGATTGTTGAGGATGGTCTGCATCTGCGCGCCCGCCGCCGAGAGCGCCGCGCCCACGACCACCGCCATGAGGGCGACCGGCATCCGGATGTCCCAGATCACGACGGAGACCTGGTGGGATATTTCAGGCGATCCTGCGAGCGCGAGCACGACCTCGCGCATGCTGTAGCGGGCCGGCCCCAGGGCCAGGTCTGCAATGACGGAGAGGATCAGGACGGCGGACAGCGCAAGAAGCACGAGCTTCTTGCGCTGGACGAGGGCGCGGTAGGCACCGCGCCCCGGTCTTGCTGCAATGGATGCCGAATGGGCCAAGGGGTTATTCCTTGTCCGACAGGGACACCCAGTAGCCCGGCTTGTAGGCCACCGGCAGGAAGCGCTCGTAGAGGGTGCGCATGGTCTGGTCCGGATCGAGGTCCTTGAACAGCTCCGGATGCAGCCACTTGGCGATCTGCTGGACGGCCACGAACTGGTAGGGGCTGTTGTAGAACTGGTGCCAGATGGCGTGGACCTGCTTGTCCTGCACCGCCTTCACGCCGGTATAGGCGGGACGAGTCATCAGGTCCGCGAGCTTCTTGCGGGCGACGGCCTTGTCGGCGCCCGAGCCCACGCCGACCCACTTGCCGCCGGGCACGTAGAGTTCCCAGTTCGAGCCCGTGGCGATGACATGGTCCGGGTTCGAGGCGATGATCTGCTCCGGGTTCACGACGCCGAAGGTGCCGGGAATGATCTTGGAGGCCATGTTGGTGCCGCCCGCGATCTCGACCATCTTGCCGAAATTCTCGTTGCCGAAGGACATGCAGCAATCGTCGCTGTAGCCCGCGGCGCGCTCCATCATCACCACGGGCTTGGCGGGGTTCGCCTTGGCGAGGCGCTCGGTGACGCGCGCGATCTGCTCCTTGCGGAAGGCGATGAACTCCTCGGCCTTGGCTTCTTTGCCGAAGAGCTTGCCGATCAGGCGCATGCTCGGCTCGGTGTTCTCGAAGGGCTTGTCGCGGAAGTCCACGAAGACCACCGGGATGCCGACCTTGGCGAGCTTCTCGATCAGCTTCGAATCGTCGGTCGCCGTCTTTGACTCGACGTTCATGATCATGACGTCGGGAGCGAGCGCGACGGCCTGCTCGATGTCGAAGGTGCCTTCCTTCGATCCGCCGAACTTCGGCAGCTTGGCGATATGCGGGTACTTGGCAAGGTAATCCCTGTAGCCGTCGAGATCGGCCTTCTCGAAATCGTCGCGCCAGCCGACGACGCGCTTGAACGGATCCTCACTGTCGAGGGCGGCGACGAAATAGATCTGCCGTCCTTCGCCCAGGATCACTTTGTTGACCGAGGCTTTCACCTCGACCTGGCGGCCGGTGACATCGGTGACCTTGATCGTGTCGGCCGCCTTGGAGGGAACGGGCAGAAGGGCGACGAGCGCCAGGGCCGCGCAGAGGGCGAGTTTTGGAAGTTGCATGATGTGCCTCATGTCGTGAGGGAAGTGGCTCCTCCTATGATGGCGTTTGAAGTACATCAAGAATTATCTTTTAGAAATACTTCAATGAGCGCCAGAACAGGCGTTGTTTAGAACATTTATATTCCGTAGTTTAGAATGAATATAGTTTGACTATTCTTTGTTCGAACGGTAGTGCACGCGGCGCCTGATGGATGAGGGGCTCCCTTTGACGACATCGAACTATTCTCTTCGTGATGAAATCCGCGATTATTGGTCGGCCCGTGCGGCGACCTTCGATGAACAGGTCGGGCACGAAATCTTCTCGGAGGCAGAGCGAGAGGCCTGGCGCGAGCTATTCCTGCGCCATCTCGGTCCCGGCGAGGGCCGCCGGGCGCTGGACCTTGCGAGCGGGACGGGGGTGATCTCGCACCTGCTCCACGGGCTCGGCTTCCAGGTGACCGGGCTCGACTGGTCGGAGGCGATGCTGTCGCGGGCCCGCGCCAAGGCCGAAACCCGCGGAGCCGACATTCGCTTCGTCATGGGCGATGCGGAGCGCACCCTCGAGACCCCGGAGAGCTACGACGTGATCGTCACGCGCCACCTGGTCTGGACGCTGGTCGATCCTCCGGCGGCGTTCCGGGAGTGGCATTCCCTCCTGAAGCCGGGCGGCAAGGTCCTCATCGTTGACGGCGACTTCGTCTCGGACACGTTCATCAAGCGCATGATCCGCGTCCTCCAGCGCTTCTCCGGCAATGGCGCATCGGCTCCGCACATGCCGGACGCCATGCGCGAGACCCACGAACGGATCCTCCGGCAGGTCTATTTCTCGAAGGGAGCGCAGGCGGCCGAGCTCAAGAAGCTGCTCCGCGAGGCCGGCTTCTCCGAAATTGCTGTGGACCGCGATCTCAAGCGGATCCACCGCGAGCAGGCCAGGCACATGCCCCTGCTCAAAGGCCTCGAGCGGGCCATCCAGCACCGCTACGCCATCGCCGCCGTGAAGAGGTGAGGGGGCCGTAGCCTAGGTGAGGCACTGGCACCCCCGGCCCCTCCCCAAGGGGGAGGGGAATGCACGTGTCATCCCCGGCGGCGGCGAAGCAGCCGGGAAGGGGATCCACGCACAGGCGCGGCGCTATGGAGTCCCTTCCCCTGCGATGGCTGCGCCATCTCCGGCCGGGAATGACACCCACCACATCCGGGCTTGTTTTGTTCCCCGCAGTCCTCTCTGACCCCCCTAGCCCTCATCCTGAGGAGCGAAGCGTCTCGAAGGACGAGGGCGTCTCCAGCGCGCACTGGAGCCTCCTTCGAGACGCCGCTTTCGCGGCTCCTCAGGATGAGGTGGGGCAGGGCGGACTTTGATGGTTCATTCTGAGGCGCACACGTCTTCTCCCTCCCCCTTGTGGAGAGGGATCAAGGGTGGGGGTGGGGGGGCCGGCGCCTGACCCTCATAGGCTATCGCTCACTCCCCCACCTCCCACTCCTCCCCACCGCAAGTCGGGTGTTCCCGACTTGCGCAAGAGCAAGCAGGTCCCGGGCAGGCCCGGGCCTTTGGGGGAGGAGGGCTGTCGCGCCATAGGAGCCGAACTCCCAGGATGAGGATGGAGACGGGGCAGGCAAGAATGTTCTGCTTTTGTTCTTGATTGCTGTCCTAAGCTGAGCTATAT